>NZ_JALPSC010000001.1:1200000-1800000 GCF_023217965.1 Prevotella sp. E13-27
GACTCGAATATCGTGGTTATGACTCGGCAGGCGTGGCACTCATCAATGCCGACGGCAGCCTGAACGTTTATAAGGCAAAGGGAAAGGTGGATAACCTTACGGAGTACTGCAGTGACAAGGACGTGAGCGGATGCATTGGCATAGCTCACACACGATGGGCTACTCACGGTGAGCCTTCGGCACGCAACGCACATCCTCACTATTCGCAGAGCCATAACCTGGCAATAATCCATAACGGCATCATTGAGAACTACGCCGATATTAAGCTGAAGCTTAAAGAGAAGGGTGTGGAGTTTAAGAGCGACACCGATACCGAGGTGCTCGTACAGCTCGTTGAGTATATCATGGTGAAGAAGAAGCTGTCACTGCTCGAGGCTGTGCAGGTGGCTCTCTATCAGGTGATAGGTGCCTACGCCATAGCCATCGTTGACAAGCGCGACCCAAGCCAGATCATTGCTGCACGTAAGCAGAGTCCGCTGGTGGTGGGCATAGGCGATGGTGAGTTCTTCCTCGGTTCTGATGCCAGCCCAATCATTGAATATACGAACAAGGTGGTGTATCTTGAGGATGGTAACATTGCTGTAATACGCCTAGGCGAGGAGCTGAAGGTGCTCAGCCTGCTTGGCGAGGAACAGGAACTGAAAGTGAAGAAGGTTGACATTGACCTCGGACAGATAGAGAAGGGTGGCTATGACCATTTCATGCTGAAGGAGATATTTGAACAGCCTGAATGTCTTACCAACTGCATGCGTGGACGAATAAACATCGAGGCCGACCACGTGACACTATCGGCACTCATAGACTATCGCCGTCAGCTGCTTGATGCGAAGCGTATAGTCATCGTGGCATGCGGCACATCATGGCACGCAGGTCTGATAGGCAAGCAGCTCATAGAGAGCTTCTGCCGTATCCCTTGCGAGGTGGAGTATGCTTCTGAGTTCCGCTATCGTAACCCTGTAGTAGGCAAGGGCGATGTGGTCATTGCCATCTCACAGAGTGGTGAGACGGCCGACACACTGGCTGCCATACAGCTGGCAAAGGAAAAGGGTGCTTTCATCTATGGCATCTGTAACGCCATTGGCTCAAGCATTCCGCGTGCTACCGACACTGGCACATATATCCATGTGGGACCAGAGATTGGTGTAGCTTCAACAAAGGCGTTCACAGGTCAGGTGACTGTGCTCACCATGTTTGCACTGGCACTGGGTGAGGCAAAGGGCACAATAAAGCGTGACGAGTATCTGAAGGTGGTGAGTGAGCTGAACCGAATACCAGAGATAATGAAGGAGGTGCTGACGACCAACGAGAAGGTGCGCGACCTTGCACGTACGTTCACCTATGCCCACAACTTCCTGTATCTTGGTCGCGGCTATTCTTATCCTGTGGCTCTTGAGGGCGCACTGAAGCTGAAGGAGATCTCGTATATCCATGCTGAGGGCTATCCTGCTGCAGAGATGAAGCACGGACCTATCGCCCTTATTGACTCTGATATGCCTGTGGTGGTCATTGCCACTCACAACGCTATGTATGAGAAGGTGCTGTCAAACATTCAGGAGATAAAGGCCCGTCAGGGTCGTGTCATTGCTCTTGTGTCTAAAGGCGACGACACCATTGCGCGTATTGCCGACGAGGTGATAGAGCTGCCCGATGTCATAGAGTGTCTTGAGCCGCTTGTGGCTACCATTCCTCTGCAGCTGTTGGCATACCATGTCGCTGTGTGCAAGGGCAAGAACGTGGATCAGCCCCGTAACCTCGCAAAATCAGTCACCGTAGAGTGATGTCTTTAGAAAACGACGACCTCACAAGTCTTTCCACCGAGTAGGGCAGCAGCCTGAGGGAAGTTGCTGCGATACATGCCAGGACCCTTGAGAAGGAATACAGCATCGGCACGGGCAATAGTAAAGAAGTCGAGGAAAGTCTTTTCGTAGTATTCGTAGGAACGGATGGTATCGTTGCCGATATGCGACACGGTACCATCTATTATATACGCCCCTATGGCCTCACGGCTGCGCTCAAGGAACGTGGTGCTGTCGGAACACACAACAATACGTTTGTCAGCATGTTGCTGCTTCAGGGCCATGAGCTGCTCAATACTGCTGTTGAGCAACTGCTGCTGTTCTGCTGCGGGCAACGGCTCGTTATACACCTCTTCGTTGAAGTCGCCAAGGAGGTTGCAGAAGCGCGCTGACACAGTTATGTAGGGCGCAGCTATGTCGTCGCTTATCTCTTTAAGATGCTGTGACAGTCGGTCGGAAGGACGGAACAGTTTCTTGAAGCTGTCGGCAAAGCCATCAATAAAGCTGATGGGCGAGTTGGTGTAGCAGTGTATCTGCTTGTCGCTATTGGCGGTGAACTCCTTATAGAAGAGCTTGCGGTGCTGACGCCGCTCTATTTGTGATGTCGTCTGTGTGTCACAGATGACCACGTGTGCCTTCTCAGTGTTCCATATGATGTCGTTTCTGTCTATCTGCCAGTCATACTCCGCAGGCACGAGATAGTCTGTCAAGGGGAACGGATAGTCAAAGAACAGGCGGAAGTCACGTCCTGTCCTGAGACACTGCTGGAAGACACTCACAGCACCACGCAAACGATCGACAAGACCACCGTCGGCAGTGCCACGGGTGTGTATGCACACCACGGCAGTGGCACTCTTGGCATCTTCCCTACTTTTCATAGCCGTCTCATTGCCATCTTTGTATAAGGGAGCTATGCGTTTCAGTATCTCTTTCTCCGTACGTCTCCTTATGATGGTCAATCTGTAAAGTATAGGATAATAGCGCTGTAACAGTTTTTCGAAGATAATCCGGGGGTTATACTTCAGAGCGAAAAGCATGAACAGCAGCTTGTAGTCCGTGAGCCACAGGAAATGCATGCGCTGCCTTATGGTAAGACGTTGGAAGCTGATGCGCTGGAACAGCTGTTGTAGTTTTGCCTCGATGGCATCGTTGGCTCCTGTCAGGTTTCCATAGTTGTGGGCATAGCATGCCATCATGCTTCGCCATCCGTAGAATAGACAGCTGTGAAGACGTGACACCTCTATACTGTCAGGCGCAAAGTTCTGTTCAATGACATCGGCAAGCTGTAGGCGTGTCATTGTCTTGTAATGGAAGAACTTCGGTGTCACCCTTATGGTGTAGGAGTTGTCGTTGTTCTGATAGAAATAGACGGCATCGGAAAATGCCACACGTTCTGCTGCAAGCAAGAAGAGACGCTCATCGACCTCGTCGGAGGTGACGGCAGGCTTTTCTTTTTGTGGAGGGTAGCTTAAGTTCAGCCACGCCTTTCGCCGATAGAGGCCGCCGTTACAACCTATAGACCAGTCGGGCATGGTCTCTTTCACAAGCTCACGGCCGTTATAAACGAGTGAAGCATCAAAGCCTTCCACAGGGAGTGTCCGTGTGCATCTGTCCTGAAGAGAGCTGCTTTGAGTGTTGTCGGCTGTCAGCATGTCTATGAACTTCATGACTGGATAGACAATGTCGGCATTGGTTTGTTGTTGTCTGAGGAGCATCTTCTCCATATAGTGCTCCTCTATGCGGTCGTCAACGTCGAGCTGTATGAGCATGTCGCCGCGCGACTCATAGACGGCATGGTCGCGGGCCGCCTTTGCCGAACCGCTGTTATGCTGAGAGAAGCATCTCACGCGCTCGTCACCACGAGCTATCTCCGTCAGCGTCAGCCATGTTTCATCGGTAGAGCCGTCGTCAACGACCACCCATTCCCAGTTGGCATACGTCTGGTCGCAAAGGCATTTGTAGATGCTTTTGAGAAAGTCATTGCCGTTGAACACGGGCGTAACAACAGATATGAGTGTGCTGTTCTCCATAATGATTATTGTTCGAAGCTGCTATAGCTATTGTCCTCGTCGGATTCTTGCTGATTGTCCTCGCGCTGAGGCTTCTTCTGACTCGTCATGTTACCGAAGTTCCAGGTCAGCTGTACGTTGAAGCGAGGCTTGCGCCAGCTCTTCTGGTGACGCCAGAAGGTAGGGCTCTCGGTGTAGTTCTCAAACTTGCGAGTGCCGAACACGTCACGCCAGTTGATGGCAAGGGCAAACATCTTGTTTAAGAAGGTCTTACGAAGGCCGAGGTCAAGAGAACCGTTGGGCTTACGGTAACCCTGTGTGATCACTGAGCGTGAGCGATAGTTGCCTGTTGCCTGAAGGGTGATGCTATAGGGCAGTATGACGGATGCCAGCAGTCTGCCGTCCCAAGCAAAGCTCTCGTCGCTTTCGCCTGTCACGAGTTGGTTCTCCACCATGGTCTGGAATCCGTTAAGCTTGTAGTAGTAGGCGTTGAGCGTGGTGGTAAGGTCGAGTATTCGCCACAACTTGTTCTTCAAGATAAGTTCTGCACCCGAGCTCTGACTCTTTGCCACATTGAGGTTTGTCATAAACATTGATGGCTGTCCGTTGTAGGTGCCCTGATAGCGTATGCGCTGCATGACATCGGTCGTAGGACGGTAGTAGGTGCCTATTGACAGGGTGTGTCCTTCCCATGTCTTCATGAAGTTGAGCGAGAACGAGTTGGTGTATTCTGGCGTCAACTCTGGGTTACCGAACTCAATCATCGACGCGTCGCGGGTGTTCTTGAATGAGTTGAGCTGTCCGCCCCATGGCCTGCGCAGACGACGTGTGTAGTTAAGCTGCAACTGGGCAGTCTCGGTCAGCGAATAGTTGAGAAACAGTGATGGGAAGAGTTGGAAGTAGTCTTTCTTAAATGGACTCTCGTTCTGGTAATAGTCTATGCTCTTTGTGTCAACCTTCCAGTATTCACCGCGCATTCCTGCCATCACGCCGAACTTTCCGAAGTTCATGTTGGCTGTGACATAGAGTGCATGTATGTCTATATCATAGATGAAGCGATTGAAGAAGAAGGCTTCATCATCATATTTGTTTGTCGTCTGGTTCCATATCTGCGACTCCTGTGGAGTGTTCTCATGAGACATACGCCCGTTGTAACCTGCTTCGAGCTTCGTCTTCTCGCTTATCTGGTTGGTATAGTCTATCTTTGCTTCCCATGCGTGGTTGTTCATGTTCATGGGGCGGTTTTGAAGACTCCATGTGGCAGGAGAGCCGTTGGTATATGTGGTGTCGTTGCGATAGATAGTGGAGCTGTTCATCTTCCACTTGTTGAACGACAGTGATGCGTCGAGGGTGTGTGTGCCTTTCTCGTTGAACTTATGTGTGAAGGAAAGTTCAGCGTTGTACATGCGGTGCTTGCCTTCAGGCGATGTGGTGGAACGTGTCATGTGTTTCAGTACCTCGCCAGTTGAGAGCACACCGTAGTCATATTCACTGACATTATCGTTTGATGGCTTTCCTCTGAGGAACATGCCTTGTAGCGAGAGGTCGTCGTTGTCAGAGAGGTGGAATGTCAGTCCGGCACGTCCGAAAAGACCACGTCCTTTGTTGCTGTTGTCGCCGTGGCTGTTCATGAAAGTGTCCTGCAAAGGATAATGCTGCTCACTCTCGTTGCCACCGTTGCCGCGACGACGGCGCAGACCTAAGTTGATGTTCGCATCAAGAGTCTTTGACGAGTAGTTGATGTTACCACCCACGTTCCATCCTTTCTGGTTGTTGGCACCTGCTTGCATTGAGCCGTAGTAGCCAGCCTTGCGGTCGCGCTTGAGGATGATGTTGATGATGCCTGCCGTGCCCTCTGGCGAGTATTTCGCTGATGGGTTGTCTATGACCTCTATGCGTTCTATGCTTTCAGCGGGAATCTGCTGAAGGATCTCAGCGCGATTGTCGGCTGTAAGTCCGCTTGCCTTACCGTTGATCCAAACCTCTACGCTGGAATTGCCGCGAAGAGATATCTCTCCGTCAGTGGTTACCTCTACTGAAGGGATGTTCTCTAACAGGTCGGTGACTGAGCCACCTGCTGCTGCCAGGACCTCGTCAACGGTGAATGTCTTGCGGTCAACCTCGAGCTTCATCTGCGAGCGCTGTCCTACGACCTGCACTTCTTTCAACGTCTGTTGATCCTCGGCGATATAGATGGCGTTATAGTGTACGCGACGTTGCTGGGGAGTAATCTGGAACTTGCGTGTCACTGTCTTGTAGCCCACGAAGGTAACCTGCAGCGTGTAACTGCCGTCTTTCAGGTTGCCTATCTGGAAGGAGCCTTTCACATCGGTCATGGCACCGCCGACGTGCTTGTTGTTGCTGTCTGTGATGCGTATGTTCACGAACTGCATAACCTCGTCGGTCTGGCGGTCCAGGATTCGTCCTTTTACAAGTCCTTGAGCTTGAATGCCAACGGCAGTAAAAAGAAGTAATATGACTAATAATAATCTGTTCATGGTTTGTGGCTCGTTTTTGTGTTGTATTTATCGTGCGAGATAGTAGAATATGGCGGCAATAACTATAATCAAGTATGAACAGCCTCTCCATATCTTGCCGAAGACATAGCATGCGAGAATTACCAGGAGAATAGTTATTACGTCTGAAATATTAATGTCTATCTGCTGATACTCGAGCAAGTCATCTATACTTTCTTCGCTTGAATCAATCTGTCGCCTTCCTGTCATGTCATCATTCTCGACATTGCCTTGTGCCCACGATTGCAACCACATAATAGCAGTACAAAGAAGGACATAAAGACGCAGGGAGATTTTTTCCATTGTTTTTTAGCAGTATCGTTTCAGTTGAAAGTAGGATGTGTTTGGTTGTACTCCAACCGAGAATCGAACTCGGATCTACTCTTTAGGAGAGAGTTGTTCTATCCATTGAACTATTAGAGCCCTTTTTACAGGGCGCAAAGGTACAAAGAAAAAGGGAGAAACAAAAACTTTTCTCCCTTTTTATCAGAGTTGTATCAATTATTAGAGGTTAGAGGTTAGAGGTGAGAGGTGAGAGGTTAGAGGTAAGAGGTGAGAGGTTAGAATGTGAGCAGGTACAGATTGCGTGATGATTTTTTCTTGCCACCCCATGCCACATTCAGACCAAGGTTGAAGCTGGCATTGGAGTCGAGGGGAATAGATGATGCTCCTGTCTTGCCTATCATGTGGTCCATGCCGATGAACAAGTTCATTCCTGACGGATGGAAGTTAACCACCCATCCCATGGTAGTGCAGAAAGACGTGAATGCCACGTTGATGCCACCGTCAACCCATTTCAGCGGACGTATGTTGGCGCTGATGCGTTCCTCAGTCCACGAATACTTGCCATCGAAACGATGAGAGAGCAGTGAGCCGAAGGTGAGCTTGTCGTAATAAGGCAGAGGATACTCCAGACCAAAGCGAAGGGTAGCTGCCAGTGCGTGTGTGCTGCCACCATTGTCGCCTTTGTTCTCAAGGTTTGCGAAGTCCTTGAATCGGTCGGCGTAATTGTCTTTCTCGTCATCGAAGGTCTTCTTGCCTTCTCCGCTGCTCATGTCCATGTCGTTGAAGCCGTCGAAACGGAATGTCTTGCCTGACGATTCAGCCACAATGCCATTGCTCCAGCTGATGAAGCCGAGGTCGGTCAGGGCGAGGCTTACCTTCAGTTTGTTAAGCCAGTCAACAGAGCAGTCCTTGAACTCATAGACACCACCGAGGTCAACTCCGATGCCGAAGCCGCTAATACCAGCACCATCGGTGTCAATGCCGTCAACACGCTTGTATTTTCCTGGCTGTGTCTTATACTCTTCTTCCTTCTCTTTAAAAGAGGCTCCTTTCATGTTTATCTCACCACGAGCTTTTCCGTCGATGAGCCAGTGGTCGCCTGTCAGGTTGGCATGAACACCTTCCATGCTGAAGTCTGCGTAGGCAGTACCGAACAGCAGCTTGAACTTTGCACCAACACGCAGGTTCTCGTAGAGCTGGCGAGAGTGTCCGAATGCCAGTTCGGTGTAGCTCCATCCGCGTGCTCCGAGATCATCGAAGGAGTAGTCCTGGTTTTTCAGGTCCTTAGCGAACTTGAAGAAGTCATAGGGCATGGAGAGACCGAAATGCATGCGCTCTTTCAGTTCGATGGTGTTATAGCCGTCGAAGCCTGCGAAACCTACAGATACGACTGGCAGGTCCATGTCGAAGAGAACGGTGTTGGCACCTTTGTCAAAACCGCTCAATGCCTCGTCAACAGAGATGCCCGGATGCATGAATGTAGTGGTCTTCTTTGCACCGCTCTTTATTCCGTAGTCGGGGTTCTTGAAGAAGAAGTCGCCAACGCCTAAGCTACCCTGTAGCCTCATGTTGAGGTTTCCAAGTACAGGAATAGCTACATAGCTCTGCTCGTTGGCCAAGGCCGGGTTCATGATGTGCCTGTATTTATAGTCGTCGACGAAATATGCCGAGTTCAGCTCTTGAGCCATCATGGTTACTGCCTGTGAAATCAGTGTCACGGCAAGTATATATCTCTTAATTGTCTTCATGTGCTTATATTTTTTGGGAAAGTATTAATGATTGTATTGCTGTCACACTGAACGTTTATTTGTCAAGGTCAAGTGATATGCGTCCGTTCAGGTTTATCTTAATATTTTCCAGCTGAACCCTGTGTTTGCTAGCATTGAGGGTTTCTGCCGTAGGCTGTTTCGCACTGGCCATCACTTCAAGCACTATGCCGTCGAAGTTCTTAAGGTTACCAGAAACCTTCAGGCGCAGTTTCTTGTTCTTGGGGTCTCCCTTCTTGTAAACGGTGAGGCCGCCGTTAAGCACATTACCATTGTTGTCGATAAGCTCCACCTTGCAGTCGGTAATTACAGGGGCGTTGCCGTTGTTGTCCTTTACACCGATAGCCTTTGGTGAGGTGATGAGCAGTTCAAGCGGTGTGCTGTTGTGGATGTCGGCTTCTATGAGGACATGGCTGCCTTCGTAAAGGTTTATGTCCTGGTCCTTCAGATCTTTGTTGATGTTATCCAGGGTGTCTGTATAGACGATGAGGGAACCATTCTCCAGAGCCAGCGGTGCCGTAAACTCATATGAAGGCTTTATCTCATATCCCAGTCCGCGCTTCACTGTGGTGGTATCATTGGCATAGAGGTCAATTGTTGTTGCTGGGTTGGCCACAGGATTAGATGTGTCGTGGTTTGCCTCGGCAGTGAATGTGAAGTCTAAGCTCTCAGGAATCTTTGTTATGATAGAGTCCATGTCGAACACCTCATAGAGGTTTCCGCCAAGTGGGGTGATGCCTGGAGTGTTCACCTGTATGTAGGATGTTGTAGCATCGTCAGTTCCACCCTTGCGGTTGATATATATGGTGGTCTTGGGGGTAATGCTTTGACGTTTCATCACAATGTCCTTGTTCTTTGTAAGGTTTAGCTTGCGTTTTGTGCCGTCCTTGTAGTTGGCAGTGAGCACACCCTTAAGCATTGCCTCCATATCCACGTTGTTCTCTATCTCAATCTTGATTGTGGGGTTCTCAAGCATTATGTGCACGCGCTCGTCAGTGAGGAAGCCGGGTACAGAGCTTATTTGGGTATTCTTGTCGTCAATGTTGATGTCGGGGTTGAACCAACCTTCAGCACGGGTGATGACGAACTCGTGGTTGGCATTACCGAGGTTCATGTTGGCAATGGTGATATCTTTTGAGCCTGGTGTCGTTGTTATGATGTCATTGGTGGTGAAATGCATCAAGACCTTTATAAGTCCATGCATGTTAATGGTGTTGGGATTTACCACCACGTAGCTCTCTTTGGCAGGCGTCTCTGTGTCAATGTTCTCAATGTTTGTCAGTGACAATGCGAGATGATATGCCGTCGAAGTGTTGTGGTTAGTTATCTTCACTATGTTGTAGTTAGCGTCGGATGTCTTGTCTATGACCTTACCCGTTTCGTCGAAAGCGAAGAATTTAGGGATATACACGTCCATCGACATTTTGTTTACCATATTGGCAATGTCGGGGAAGTTGATGTCAAGACTAATGCCTCCATTGATGTCGGCCTTGTTGATCTTTACTATCTGACTATTGCCTGCTGGATCGGAGAAGTTGAATGTGGCAATGGTTGTTGGAACACCTGTCTCGGGCAGGGTGTAACTGTTCACAATGCTATTTGCCTTGTCATAAGCCATAGCAGCGGTGATACCGAATGGAATGTTTTGGGCGGTAAGGTTGTCCTGTACGAAGGAAACCTCTTTCACCTTAGGAGTGGCTGGCGAGATGTTGTCGCTCTTTACGAATTGATAGTCACCATTGGCGAGCGTGTCAATACAGTCATCTTCCTCGAATTTCAGAAGATCGCCAAGAGGGCTGTTCTTCGTGGAACTTGTCGGTAGCGTAAAGCCGTCGGAACCTATACCGATAGTGGTATCGAGGTCACTGAGGTCGATGTTTTCATCGGTAGAACATGAGAAGAACATCGTGCCGGAGAACAATACTCCAAGTGCCATTAAGGCATGGTTTAAACCAGTAATTTTCCTCATATTGAAAATGTTATTAGGTTAGTTAATATTCATAAAAAAAACAGCAGTTATTGGGACTAAGCCACATAACTGCTGCAAATATATTTATAAAAATTCAAAAATGCAAATAAATCACAGAGAAAATAACCAAATTAATGGAAATTTTTACTCAAGATAGGTATAGCCGTAGAGTCCTGAGCGGTAGTTGCTGAGGAATTCCTTGCCTTCTTCGAGAGTGATGCGTCCTTCTTTGACGCTCTTCGTTACCCATATCTCCAGCTGGCGTACAAGTTTCTTTGGGTTGTACTGCACATATTCGAGCACCTCTTCTACTGTCTCGCCGTCAATAATCTGGTCGATGTGATAGTGACCGTCCTTCACTGATACGTGTACGGCAGTGGTGTCGCCAAACAGGTTGTGCATGTCGCCAAGAATCTCCTGATAGGCGCCAACGAGGAACACTCCGAGGTAGTAGTTCTCGTTTTTCTTAAGTGCATGTACGGGCAGTGAATGGGAATTGTGGCGGTTGGTCACGAAGTTGGCAATCTTACCGTCAGAGTCGCATGTGATGTCCTGTATGGTCGCATTGCGTGTAGGACGCTCGTCGAGACGCTGTATAGGCATGATGGGGAATATCTGGTCGATAGCCCATGAGTCGGGCAGCGACTGGAACAGTGAGAAGTTGCAGAAGTACTTGTCTGCCAGCAGTTTGTCGATGCTCTTCAGCTCTTCTGGCACATGCTTCATATTCTTGGCAAGAGCGTTTATCTCGTGGCATACGCTCCAGTACATGGCTTCAATCTCGGCGCGTGTCTTCAGGTCAACGATGCCGTGAGAGAAGAGGTTGAGCACCTCTTCGCGTATCTGCTCAGCGTCGTGCCAGTCCTCAAGCACATTGCGAGGTGATAGGTTGTCCCAAATCTCGTAGAGGTCCTTTACCAGCTGGTGAGAGTTCTCATCGGGCTCAAACTCTTCGGGCATCTCGGGCAGTGAAGCTGTCTCCAGCACGTCAATGACGAGCACAGAGTGGTGAGCTGCCAGCGAGCGTCCGCTCTCAGTGATTATGTTGGGGTGGGGCAGTCCGTTCTTGTTTGCTGCATCGACGAAGGTGTAGATACAGTCATTGACATACTCTTGGATGGAGTAGTTGACGGAGCTTTCGCTCGATGGTGAGCGTGTGCCGTCGTAATCGACGCCCAGTCCGCCACCACAGTCAACAAACTCTACGTTGTAGCCCAGCTTGTGCAACTGGATATAGAACTGTGAAGCCTCGCGCAGTGCCGTTTGTATGCGGCGTATCTTTGTTATCTGTGAACCGATATGGAAATGTATGAGCTTCAGACAGTCGCGCATGCCTCGCTTGTCGAGCTGTTCCAGCGCGTCGAGAAGCTCGGCACTTGTCAGTCCGAACTTTGAGGCATCGCCGCCACTCTCTTCCCACTTGCCGCTGCCACTTGAAGCCAGCTTTATTCGGATGCCGATGTTGGGCTTCACGTTGAGCTTCTTTGCCTCACGGGCAATGATGTCAAGCTCATTTAGCTTCTCAACGACGATGAAGATGCGCTTGCCCATCTTCTGGGCAAGGAGGGCGAGCTCAATATATGACTGGTCTTTGTAGCCGTTGCAGATGATGATAGAGTCGCTCTGGCACTGTACGGCTATGACGGCATGGAGCTCAGGCTTAGAGCCGGCCTCGATGCCAAGGTTGAACTTGCGTCCATGAGAGATGATTTCTTCCACCACAGGCTGCATCTGGTTCACCTTGATGGGGAACACCACGTAGTTCTCAGCCTTGTAGTCGTATTCCTTAGCAGCTTTCTTGAAGCAGCTCCATGTCTTCTCGATACGGTTGTCGAGAATGTCGGGGAAGCGTAACAGCACTGGCGACGTGACATCTCGCAGCGACAGCTCGTCCATCACTTCGCGAATGTCTATCTGAGTATCGTCCTTGCAGGGCGTAACATAGACATTGCCTTTGTCGTTGATACCGAAGTAGCTTGTGCCCCAGCCGTTGATGTTATACAGCTCACGGGCATCGTCAATGGTCCATTTCTTCATGTTCTCTGTTAGGGGACTAGTGATAGAAGTTCTTTAAGTTTCTCTATTGTTATCTTTATCTTGTCATAGTTGTCCATGAGGCTGACATCGAGGGTGTAGCGCGCCTTGTTATAGAACTGCTCGCGATAGTCAAGCTGTTCGCGTATGAAGGCTGTCAGCTCCTCAGCGTTCTTGCCTTTTATCAGCGGGCGTTCCACCTTTCCCATGCGCAGGTGCTTCTCCAGTACGTCGGGCTCGCAGCGCAGATAGACCACCTGTCCCTGCTGGTTCATATAGTCCATGTTGTCAAAGAAACAGGGTGTTCCGCCTCCGCAGCTGATGATGACATCTTCAAACTCTGCCACCTCGTGGAGCATGTTACGCTCTATATTGCGGAAACCTTCCTCACCCAGCTCGGCAAAGATCTGGGGGATGGTCTTGCGACGGCGGCTCTCGATATACCAGTCGAGGTCATAGAACGGCATTCCCAGTTCTTTTGAAAGTGCCTTGCCGACAGTGGTCTTGCCGGCTCCCATGTAGCCGATAAGAATAATGCGTCGAAAAAGACTCTCCCCCTGCCCCTCCCTGTGAGGGAGGGGAGTGGTTAGACCGCTCTCAGTGATATTATTCATGTTCTAAATCAATGTCTTTTCTATATTAAAATCAACATCTCAATCGATATCATAATTATTATTTAAATATCTCAATCAATATTGAAATAATGTTCTATTTGAGTCAAGACTGAATCAGGGTCGTTAAGGACTTCTTCATTTGTGAATCGCATTACGTGGTAGCCAATGCTTTCTAAATAGTCCTCGCGTATTGCATCGTTTTCGGTCTGACGTGGTTCTGAATGATATCCTCCATCCACTTCTACGATGAGGCCTCCGTGTCTTGAAACGAAATCTGCTATATAGTCGCCTATAACATGCTGCCTTAGAAATTTCTCTCCTGCAACACCTTTTCTCAGATATTCCCAGAGAATGGTTTCTGCCAAAGTTGCTTCTTTTCTGTTTTTCCGTGCAAATTCCTTAAGGAGTCCGTATCGGTCGGGAGCAGCTGTCTTATAGCTCATATATTGAATAAAACGTATCTAAGCCTCGTTTTCCGTAGTAAGTCTATCTACTCCCCTCCCTCACAGGGAGGGGCAGGGGGAGAGTCTTTTTACTTATTAATCACCTTCATGCACTCATCATATGTAAGCTGCTTTGCGCGGTCGTGCATAGACTTAGGCATGCGGTAGTTCTTTCCGTCGTAAACAATATAGGGACCGTAGCGGCCATTCATTATCTCCAGCTTCGGATCTTCCTCAAAGGTCTTAATGTGCTTCTGTACTTCTGCCTGGCGCTTCGCGTCAATGAGCTTCACTGCGTCAACGATGGTGAACGCTAATGGATTGGCATCCTTGGGCAGTGATGTGTATTTGCCTGCATGGTAAACATAAGGTCCGAAACGGCCTGAGCCAATGGTTACAGGCTCACCTTCATATTCGCCAAGCATGCGGGGCAGCTTGAACAGTTCAAGAGCCTGCTCAAGGGTGATGGTCTCCATGCTCATCTCCTTGGGCAGATGGGCAAACTGAGGCTTGTCCTTGTCGTCGGCAGTGCCTATCTGTACCACAGGTCCGAAACGGCCAATCTTGACAAACACAGGCTTCTTAGTGCGTGGGTCCTTACCCAGTTCGCGCTCTCCTGCCTTATGCTCTGAGCGTGCGTTGATGGTCTTCTCAACAATGGGCTCGAACTCTTTGTAGAAGTCTCTCATCATCTTCTTCCACTGCTCCTTACCATCGGCAATCTGGTCGAAGTCCTGCTCCACCTTGGCAGTGAAGTTATAGTCCATGATAGAGGGGAAGTTCTCCATGAGGAAGTCGTTGACCACGATACCAATGTCCGTGGGCAGCAGCTTGCCTTTGTCGGAACCACTCATCTCTACGCGGAACTTATCGGTGATGAGCTTACCCTTCAGGATCAGCACGTTGTACTTGCGCTCCTCGCCTTTCTTGTCACCCTTTACAACATATTCACGCTGCTGGATGGTAGAGATGGTTGGCGCGTAGGTAGAAGGACGACCGATGCCCAGCTCCTCAAGCTTGTGAACGAGCGATGCTTCAGTATAGCGCTGAGGTCCCTGGCTGTAGCGCTCAGTGGCACTTATCTCGCGGCGTGTCAGCTCCTGACCTTCGTTCAGCGGCGGGAGCACGGCTATGAATGTGTCCTGATTGTTGTCTTCGTCATCGTTAGACTCGTGGTAAACCTTGATGAAACCATCGAACTTCACTACCTCGCCCTGAGCAACAAACTGACTGTCGAGAGGGCTCTGCTTGCTTTCAACGGTGATGTTGACCGTAGTCTTCTCAATCTCGGCATCTGCCATCTGGCTGGCAATGGTGCGCTTCCAGATGAGCTCATAGAGACGGCGCTCCTGAAGGGTGCCTTCTATGCTCTTCATGTTCATGTTTGTTGGGCGGATAGCCTCGTGGGCTTCTTGGGCACCCTTTGTACTGGTGTGATACTGGCGCACTTTGCTGTACTCCTCGCCATAGAGGGTGGTTATCTCATCCTTTGAGGCATTGATGCACAGACCTGAGAGGTTCACCGAGTCAGTACGCATGTAGGTTATCTGTCCGTTCTCGTAAAGATGCTGTGCAATCATCATCGTCTGACTGACAGTATAGCCCAGTTTGCGGGCAGCTTCCTGCTGAAGTGTTGATGTGGTGAATGGGGGAGCAGGAGTACGCTTCATTGGCTTCTTGCTGACACTCTCTACTGTGAAGACTGCATCCTTACACAGCTCCAGAAACTGGCGTGCCTCGTCCTCGGTCTTCATGCGCTGAGAGAGAACAGCCTTCACCTCTGACTGTGAGCCGTCGGCATTGGTAACGGCGAAGATGCCGTTTACGCTGTAGTAGCTCTCGCTGTTGAAAGCCTGCACCTCGCGCTCGCGCTCAACGATGAGACGCACGGCAACGCTCTGTACACGACCTGCTGAGAGGGATGGCTTCACCTTTCTCCAAAGCACCGGTGAAAGCTTAAAGCCTACCAAGCGGTCAAGCACGCGACGGGCCTGCTGTGCGTTGACAAGGTTCATGTCCAGATGACGTGGATGCTGAAGGGCTTCGAGAATGGCAGGTTTGGTAATCTCGTGGAAGACAATACGGCTGGTCTTCGCCTCGTCAAGACCGAGAACTTCGCACAGGTGCCATGAAATAGCTTCTCCCTCGCGGTCCTCATCACTTGCCAGCCACACCTTCTCGGCGTTCTTGGCTTGGGTCTTCAGTTCGCTTACCAACTTCTTCTTCTCTTCGGGGATTTCATATTCGGGTTCCAGAGTATCATTGTCGATACTTATCTCCTTCTTCTTCAAGTCGCGGATGTGACCGTAGCTTGACATCACTTTGTAGTCCTTACCAAGAAACTTCTCAATAGTCTTTGCCTTGGCAGGAGACTCCACAATGACAAGATTTTTTTCCATTCTTCTTATCTTATTTGATTATTTTGGGCTGCAAAAGTAAGCAAAAAGTTTGCTTTCACCTTATTTATATAAAGAAATTTAATATTCTTAACGATTCAGCGCTTCTTTGTAACAACTCCGAATTATTAACGAAGCACTTCATAAGGTCTAAGTAATAGACAAATATTACTCGCAAGTATATACCTGTATTTGCATGCAAATCGTTATAAAGAAAAAAACAGAAACAACACTTTTCGATGTTTGTAGCTCCTGCAGAGCTCCTGTGATAAGGGCTATAGCCTTGTCTTTAAGAGCAAGCTCTTCAGCCAAAGCCATAGCCATTATCACATAACTATCGTTATTACAAACATCGAAAAGAAAAAACACCGGCTTTTCAAGCCTAAAAAAACGTTGCACATCAACGATTCAAACATTAGCAAAACCTAGAATACGTACATATGGCCAGTGCTTTTGTCCAAATAATATCTCTCACACTGGTCACGGATAGGGACCTTGTAACACTTGTTTTTGAGTTCCGTAGCAAGATTGGGGTTGCTATCTACCAGTTTTGAAATGTTGTAATTCATAACTATAAAGATGTTTTATTGACAGAACGATGAATCAAGTATATTATTGCACTAATCTTTGTTTTTTAGATTGTGATAACAATCGGTGTTTTTGCTTTTTGAGGTTTGTAATAACGAAGTTATGTGCTTAGTGCTATGGCCTGGTCGTAAGAGCTCGCTCTTAAAGACAAGACCATAGCACTAAGCGCAATAGTTACATGTAACTACAAACCTCAAAAAGGGTTTTTGTGGTTTTTGTGAAAATAGTAGCTAATGGCTTTGCAAATACCACCGAAGAATGGCTTACATTGTCACTTGAGCTGATGGAAAAAATTAAATCTGCGTCACAGATTTAATAAACTGCGTCACAGAATACATAATCTGCGTCGTGGATTTAATAATCTGTGTCGCAGATTTAATAATTTCTGACTGTTTTACCCGCTATGTCAAATAGAAAGAATCGTCTTTTCTGTCGCTCTAATTCTGTTTGTTTAACAGTTTAGGGCACTGGGTCGTAGCCTGAGCCTCCCCATGGATTACAACGCAGTATGCGCCATATGGCGAGAGCCAGTCCTTTAAAAGGACCATGCTTGACAATAGCCTGGCGGGCATACTCTGAACATGTGGGAGTGAAACGGCATGACGCAGGAGTAAAAGGAGTGATGAAGTGTTGATAGAACAGTATGGGTAGTAGCAACAACCACTTCAGGGGCAGACAAATATAATACCAAAGGGAGCGCAAGGTGAGAGATGACGGAAAAGGGTTATTCGCTTATTTTCTTTGATATACGGTTCAGTGCTGACTTCATGCGTGAAGCAATCAGATGCGTGGGTTGCAGAGTGTCGGAGACCCATACCACGGCAACAACCACTTGTTTGTCAGTGGGAACCATGTCGGAGAGGATGTGGCGGTTGAGCC
The DNA here is from genome assembly GCF_023217965.1 of Prevotella sp. E13-27. NCBI lineage: Bacteria > Pseudomonadati > Bacteroidota > Bacteroidia > Bacteroidales > Prevotellaceae > Prevotella > Prevotella sp. E13-27. Next base: position 1,217,296 of record NZ_JALPSC010000001.1, read on the forward strand.
TATAGGCCTCGCGAAGCTGACGCTTGGTGCGGTTACGGTCAACAGCATGGTGCAGACGGCGCTTGGGTACGCTGAAAAGTACTTGAACGGCCGGATGGGCAGCCTCTGTCGTCTGTTTGGCATCCTCGGCAGAGACCGTTGTTTCTTTCTGGCGAACCATAAAAACCACTCGCAGCGGGAAAATCACCATTGAGTGAGATTCTCCGCTGCCGAATATTTCGTTTTCCAGCTTGGTGCTGGTGATACGTTCGTTTTTATGGAAATGATAGTCTGCCATCAATCTTCTTGTATAGCGAGGAAGTGCTGCAGGGCACTGGTCATGGAAGGATACTTCTCGCTTGGCGCTTCAAGGTCGAGACGCAGTCCTGCATCATGAACAGCCTTCGCTGTAGAAGGACCAAAGGTGCCGATGGCTATCTTGCCCTGATTGAAGTTGGGGAAGTTCTTTGTGAGCGACTCGATACCTGAGGGTGAGAAGAAGATGAGCATGTCGTAGTCGAACGAGTCAATCTCTTCCTGTGTGAAGTCGTTGCTGACGGTCTTGTACATCACGCACTCCTTGTGGTTGAGTTTCTTTGAGTCAAGAAGATTGGTGAGTGTGTCATTGTGAACATCGCTCATGGGCACGAGGTATTTCTCGGTCTTGTGCTTCACCATTGTGGGAATCAGGTCGTCAACCTTGCCAGTGCTGCCGAAGAACACCTTGCGCTTGCGATACTGTACGTATTTCTGGATATAGAGGGCAATGGTCTCGGTCACACAGAAGTATTTCATGTCTTCTGGAATGTTGATACGAAGCTCTTTTGCCAATGTGAAATAATGATCAATGGCGTGGCGTGAAGTGAAGACTACTGCTGTGTAGTCGAGTATGTTCACCTTCTGTGCGCGGAAATCGCGGCTTGAGATACCTTCAACTTTGATGAATGGGCGGAATACAAGTTCGACGTTGAATTTCTCCGCAATGTCATAATAGGGCGACTTTTCGCTTGTTGGTTTTGGCTGCGAAACCAAAATTTTCTTAATCATCTCTCTTTATCCTAAAAAATGAGTTTCAAATTGTTAATCAGTGCCACATATACGCCTGCCAAACAGATTTGGGGCACGATTTCGAGGGCGCAAAGGTACAAAATTATTTGAAAAAATAGCTTATTTTGTTGGAAAAAGATACTCCAAGTCTTGTAAAAGGACAAAATTTTTGAGAAAATGAATAAAATTGCGAAAAAATATACACTTTTTGAGAGCGGAATGTTGAAATATATGACAATTAGAACAGCGGGGAAAAGCAGTATTGACTGTGCTGCATAGATGAATAACAGGCTCCTCAGAAAGACGATATTTTGTCGTTTTGTGAAGAACACTCGGTTGACAACTGTGTAGAGGAAAACTCTGAACAAATGATATGCCATGAGGATGGCAAAAGCCATTGACAGCAATTCCAACTCGTTTTCTATCCAATAGGCATCTGGCACCATGACCATGGTATATTGAAAGCCTACAGTTACTGAAAGCAATACTGCGAGGACTGACAGGAAGGTCTGGAAATGAACTTCCGATGTTGTCTCGCTGCTTAGGAACGGCTCGTTGAACGATGCGAACAAGAAGTTCTTTGCCTGTCTCTTTAAGAACCTGTGGGAGTGGGCTATTGACACGATGAATACCACAAAGCAAATCAGCAGCAGCGAGGTTATGAAGTCGTCGTTGCTAACAGAGTAGGGTATAAGCTCACCTTCCACACCTTGCTCCGTATGATAACGGCTGGTGTGGAAGGTGGTTGTGTCATTATAAAATGCGCTTTGATTATAAAAAGGATTTTGCATAATCATGTGGCACACGCCCCGAGGGGTAGCTTACAAATGATGAGGACTGTTACAATCCGAACTCACGGCGTATGTCGTCAACACGGTCGAGCTTCTCCCAGGTGAACAGCTCCACGTCGATGGTCTTTGTCTCGTGGTAGTGGCTGGTAAAGGTCTTGCTGATAACCTCGTTCTTGCGTCCCATGTGTCCGTAGGCTGCTGTCTCGAGATACATGGGCTGGCGCAGCTTCAGTGAGCGCTCAATAGCTTTTGGACGCAGGTCGAAGAGTTTCTCAATCTTGCGTGCTATCTCACTGTCGCTCATCTGTACGTTGCTGCGACCGTAGGTGTTGACATAGATGTTCATTGGCTTTGCCACGCCTATGGCATAGCTTATCTGTACCAGCATCTCGTCGGCCACGCCTGCTGCAACCATGTTCTTTGCAATGTGGCGAGCGGCATAGGCTGCAGAACGGTCCACCTTCGATGAGTCCTTGCCAGAGAAGGCACCACCGCCGTGGGCTCCCTTGCCTCCGTAGGTGTCAACAATGATCTTACGACCTGTAAGACCGGTGTCGCCGTGAGGTCCGCCAATGACGAACTTACCCGTAGGATTGACATAGTATTTGATGTCGAGACCGAAGAGGTCGAGCACCTTCTGTGAGTGGATCTGCTGTTTTACTCGTGGGATGAGGATGTTGATGACATCGTCCTTGATCTTTGCCAGCATAGCCTCGTCGTTGGCTTCGCCAAACTCGCTGTTGCCGCCTGCGAGGAACTCGTCGTGCTGAGTAGAGACAACGATGGTATCTATGCGTTCGGGGATGCCGTTGTCACTATACTGGATGGTTACCTGACTCTTAGAGTCGGGACGCAGATAGGTCATCTGCTTACCCTCGCGACGTATGTCGGCAAGTGTTTTTACAATGAGGTGAGCAAGGTCGAGGCTTACAGGCATGTAGTTCTCGGTCTCATTGGTGGCATAGCCGAACATCATTCCCTGGTCGCCGGCACCCTGGTTCTCGTCTTCCTCACGGTCAACACCGCGGTTTATGTCGGCACTCTGCTCATGAATGGCAGTTAAAATGCCGCATGAGTCACCGTCGAACTGATATTCTGCCTTTGTGTAGCCGATTTTCTTTATGATCTTGCGAGCAATGGTCTGCAGGTCGATATATACATCGCTGCGCACCTCACCCATGATGACAACCTGACCTGTCGTAACAAACGATTCGCATGCCACACGAGCCTTGTCGTCATAGGCTAGGAACTGGTCGAGAATAGCGTCGCTTATCTGGTCGGCAACTTTGTCGGGATGTCCCTCCGACACCGACTCTGATGAAAATAGATATGACATAAAAAGAATCTTATTTTTGTTTGTACAAATAAAATAAACTCTAAAGCGGGTGCAAAGTTACGAAAAGTCGAGAGAAGAACAAAACAAACGCGTTTGTTTTTTCTTCCGAGACGAAGTAAATTCGCGACTTTGTCGCAAAGTTACGAAAAAACGAGAGAAGAGCGAAAGAAAAGTTTATTTTTCTTTCCTATTCCGAGTGCTAAGTAACTTCGACGGAGTCAAAGTTACGAAAAAAGCTTGTAAAAGCGAAGCTATTTTGGAAATTCTTTGCAAGCAAAGCGTCCTTTTAGGCCGAGCGAACGCAATTCGACCTGTAATAAAGGCAATACGGGGATTTAGAGCCCCTTGATAAGGGGCGGCTATAATGCAGGGATATGCAAATTTGGGAGGAATAAAGAAGTAGTTAGGTTTTTTATCCGTAACCCAACCAGCACAAGAATCCGGTACGAATCAGTTTTCAAATCATCCATGACTTGATTACTAATGCTAACTCACTATCCTACTGACTCTACAATTGCCAAATGGGGGCCTGTCTCCAATTAGACGGGAACTCCATCATGGTCGGATCTCGGAAGTAACTGATAGCATCAAGAGCTTGTCCTGCCTTATTGGTATCAGCAATCATCAGACCTCTGCCTTGCAGTGTCAGAATCTGCTGTGCCAGTGTCATTGCTTGTTTGGTATATCTCATGTCTATATACAAAAAATGTCCCGCTGGGTACGCTGTTCTTATGGGAAGCGGGCGGGATTTGTCAGTGTGAAGATAGTGCATTTTCTTAAATATACAAACAATTCTGAAGATTTTTTGTTGAAATACGAGTAAAAAGTATTTAAAATCGAAAACTTTTCGTAATTTTGTAACGTGTTTTCGAAAGAGGCACAAGACATATTGGCAATGAATTAGCGTTCGCTATATCTTCTTGTCTCCGAAACGTGGAAAATTTCAACAGACAAGTTGCTTAGGCAACACAGAAGAAAGATGAAGTGAGCGCTCACGTGATAGCGTGGGCGGACTTAATCTTGTGTTGCAGGCAATTTCCACGGCCTCGGAGAGGATGAAGTAAGTTCACGCTTCTTTCATTCCAAGCTGATACGAAAAAAAATATGAGATACTTAGCTACTTTCCTATTGTTCTGCGTAGCCTGCTTGTCTTATTCACAGGAGGTGAGTTATGATAGTTTACAGAACATCAACAAGAACAATTACACACATTTGGTTGGGCAGACTCTGTATGCGCCCAAGGGTGAATTGATTGTTAGAAACCTGTTTTGGTCAAACAAGTCTGGGAAAATTTACAAGCCACACCCAGATTGGGCTCTGTATCCTAAATACAGTACTCCCGATGATGTCCTGAACAAGCATTACCTGATAGAGAAAGTCATTACGAAATCTACACCGCTACTAAAGACTCGATTAACAGAGACTGATGACGTAGTGTATATCAACCTTGATGCTCTTCTCAACTACACGACTTCCCCTGTGATGTTTGTTGATGGCTACATACAGAAATGCAGGCAGCAGTTCCTTAATAGACATTTATATATTGACAAGACCAAATATAAGAGGACTTTGCCTTCTTCATTTAACACAAAGGTTCCTAATCTTGCTTCTTTCTACTGTAACAATATTCGCGTAACCACAACAACAAGTCAGAATCATGGTGGTCTGTTGCTATTATCTGGTAGAGTGACATCAAGCACCCCAACAGAAATCAACGTGGTTGATTATCTGCGATCCCAAGTTAGCAAGAGCAAAGCAGACGAGATGATTCGCCAAAAAGAAATTGAATTGGCGCAAAAAGCAAGAGAAGATTCTATACGTAAGGCAAAAGAGGATTCAATAGCCAGACAAAAGAAATTGGACTATTGCAGAACCCATGAATTCAGCATTGTGCCAACGGATTTAGGTAGTCTTTATTGCAAATACTGTGAAAAATTTGTTGATATCCCTGAGAATCTTATTTGCCTTGGAGCAAACAACGATACCATTATATGGATGGAGGAATTAAAAGGGAAGATAGGTCTCTATTACCCCCATCTCCATAAGGCTGAAATTCCTAAGAGCCTGAAGGATTACGATCAATATAAATATCATTATATGGCTTTTGAGGATAGTTTGAAACAAAAATTCAAAACGACTTCAAAAGTTATAGAAATATACAATTCTAAGAAATACATTGATCATTTGAGTGCAGTAGAGAAAACTGCTCCTTATGGCTTTGTTGGTAAGAGGTCTTGGAGACTTGATTATCGCAATTTATCCCTTTCAATGGAATATGTTAATACCAATAAGAAGACCATAAAATACATAGAGTTATTTTGGCAAACCAAAAACGCAGTAGGCGATGTTCGCAATAGAGGCTCTTTCAAAGGAACTGGACCAGTTAAACAATGGGAATCAGGCTCATGGGATTGGGACAACACATCATATTATGTCGCTCGTGATGTCACTTCTTTTTGGGTGACAAAAATGGTTATCACCTATATGGATGGTACAAAGAAAATCCTGACAGAGAAACAAATTGTATATGACAGCAGGGAATAGATTTTTTATCATGTTATCCTGCGATTCTATATAATTATTGTAAGAAATAATGAATATGGTTAAGAAAATCATCCTCATCATAATCGCAATAGCAGCGGTATCAGCTGGTGGTTATTATGCATATCTCAATGTGTTTAACAACCAATATGTTTTGCAATACGAGAAGAAAACCAATCCAAACTATGACCCATGGAAGCGAACTTACAAGTTCGTTGCTAAGAACGACTCTGTTGCAGCCGAAAAAGCTGTAGAATGGCTGTTATATCAATTTATATTCGACAACCCTGAACTTGAAAAGAGTAAATACCGTTACCAGTATGATAACCTTAGGCTGGATAACGTGACAAAAGACAAATTGGTTCGTGTGCCTGCAGCCCTTATCAGGAAAACATTCTTAGAAGATAGCTCCAGCAAGTATAGCAAATTCGACATACGTGATGTCGATTGGCTAATGTTTGCCGACAAAATGCCTTTTTATACTTACGACATGACAATATGGCTTGACAATCCCTATGAAGATAAACATCTTAGGATAATCGCTGATAACGATTATGACGCAGCGAATAATGCGATTGATACCCTGGCATATTATATAGGTAATAGATGGTATTATGAGAACAGACCTGTTGATGACGTATTGGTTGCCAACACTCTCACTTTGGAGTTTGTACGCTCAAATGCGTGGTTGGCCTGGAATCGCCTAAGAAGTCACCCTTATTGTGAAGGAATTAACTTCAATAGGTATTCTGTTAGAATAAGAGGCTTGGTTGAAGAATGAAAGTAGGTTTTTGCTGATTGACAAAGGAATTTGCAATAAAAACTATCCCTTTCCCCTTCACTATGACGGTTGACAGTATTCAAAATGGCGTATTTCCACCGAGGTGGTGCTGGCATGATTTTTGCAAGAAGAACTATAAGAAATGACAAATGAAACATAAGAACCCTATACATGCCTACAAACGGCTGTTGGCAAATGACCAAGACTGGAGCTATGCCTATCTGATCGCCCTGGAGAAGAAGAAACTCCAAAGAATGCGTGACTGCATCAAGAGCGAGGGGCATCTGGCGAATAATGCTGTCGTGGTGCGCGACATCGGCATCTGCATCCGTCTCATTGACATTTTCATGGAGGAGGATGCCGTTTTCAATACCTGGCTCCACCAATCCTTCTCTGGTGAAATGAAGTTCCGCAAACTGGAGGATGGGAATTACGAACTTGACGATACGAACAGAAAGCCTATTGCCGACTACCCTGTTTATGTGAATGTGAGGAATGAGCGGCGCTTTTTCCGTTCCGCTCCCATCAGGGATGCACAGCTGGAGGGCAATAGGGACAAGGCCATCCTCTCAATAGTGAGTCTGCGCCAGCAGAAAGCCCTTCACCTTTATCACCTAATCAGAGAATATAATATGTTTTCGTGGTGGGACTGAAAATGGATCTTTGGCCACATTGCGAAAATCACATATCTCTAAACCAAGAAGAATTAAAGACAGCAACACAATGAAAGAGATAAGAATAAGTCCTACCAGCATACTTCAGAAGCTGGAAAATATTGAGAACGAGTTGAGGGAGGTGCGCGAATATCTCGCTCAAAACATGATTACATTTATCAATGCCGACAATAGAACTAAAGACTTAAAGTTGGAATACACGTTGGAAGATTTGTACGAGGCATTTGGTCCAAGCAAGCAGTCTTACGCTACTCGACTACGCACCTCACTTGAAAAGCGAGGCGTAAATACTTTGGGCGAGTTCCTTGCCCTGACACCAGGCCAATTACTCGATTTGGATGGTGTGGGAAACGGAACCTTACAGTACACCCACAAGGCATTAAAGAAACTAGGCATTCAGTGGTAGCGCCAGAATAATCAATAGAAGAAAAGATGTTTTTCTCAATTACCTAAACATTATTAATATGTGGCACGAGCATAATTCAAGCATTATTAATGCAGATCTTTTAGAAGAACGTGAGATAAACATAGTCTTCGAACACCATTATCTTGGGCCTTTATTGCCATCCAATAAAGAGTTTAAACGAGACTTCGCTATTGAGAGAAAGGAATCTTTTGAGATAGCAGGTATAAATTTTCACTATTATAGGAACGACTTATACCTTTTGGGGGATAATCATTATAATGGCTTTCAGTTGGATTTGAAAGAAGAGCCATGGAATGAGTATGACCCTAACGCTATAGCAATTTATCTTTTAGGGCACAAACTTGGTTATATAGGGCGAGATGATACAGGTGATGTGTGGCGCATTATGAATGTTTACAAACGATATTGGGCTACTTTAGATTGTACTTGCATGGGATGGGAGAGAATAAATATATCATATTTACAGAGTTACCATAATACATACACTCTTCCTTACCAAACAGATGTTATACTAAAAGGCAAATATCTCCGCTATGATTTTCGAGAAGCGGCAGATTTCATTAAAGGCAATATTGGTCATTCGGTGACATTTTATAAATCTACCGAAAACAATCTTGTTGCCATCTATACTGATATGCACTCTGTTATGGGGTATATAGACGATTCGTTTATAGCTAACCAATACAAAAAAACAGAAGTTGCTGGATTCGTCGAAGACGTTATTGTTGATGAGAAATCCTGGACTATTGAAGTAAAGTTACGTTTTCTAATGGAGAAAAGTAATATCAATAAAAACTATTTAAATTCATATGAGGCATTAAGCAAATACTTCGACCAATTTTCTGATGCCGGAACATACCGCATATCTTTGGCAGACTTGGCAAAGTTGTTGCCGCGAAAAACTTCACGTAGTCTTTCAGCCTATGAGCCTTTAGTGAAATATCTTAAAGAGTATCATGCTATTACTCTTCAGATAACAGATTGATGCTCTCCCGATATTATTTGTCTATAGATTACCCTCAAGCTTTAACTTGTAACGTGGGGGATTCGGTATTCTAAAAAAGTGACAAGGGGTGACCCTCGTCACATTAAAAGATTAAACATTGAATTGCGGGAGTGAAACAGTACCTGTCCCTGCGTTCCAGTTGTGCCTATCAAATGGAATATCCTAATTATGAGTTTTATGACACCCTCATCGCCTCGAAACAAAAGTTCCCCGATTTACCATACCATCAGCTGTACACCGTTGCTGCTGCCTGTGGTTATCAATCCGAGAACTACCAAAATGCGTTGTCATATGCAGAAGCATGTGCTTGGATAGCAAGAAAGATATTTGAATGACCTGTCCCTTGACATAATGTCGGATTTTGGTGTCATACATAGTTGATTATAATTTTGCACAAGAAAATATTGATACAAAACAATGAGAAAGAATTTAAATTTGGATGGAATTTTTCAACGAAAGACATCCTAAATTGAACCATATCACAATGGTTTTCAAGTATAAACAAACATTCCCTAAATAGATGCCCTATGCCTAAGAAATTAACCACAGAAGAGTTTATTAGTCGTGCTATTGCAAAGCACGGCGAAGGTAGATATTGTTACGATAATGTTATATACGAAAGAGGTGATTTAAATGTTGAGATTATATGTCCTGTCCATGGGGCTTATTATCAGAGAGCCTCAATACATTTAGCAGGACATGGTTGTCCACGATGCGCTATAGATAGTAGAAATGAATCAAATAGAAAAACTACTGAAGATTTTATAAAAAAAGCAAAACTTATTCATGGAGAATCATACTGTTATGATTCAGTCAAGTATAACGGTTGTGATTCTCACGTTGAAATTATTTGTCCTTTGCATGGGCCGTTCTTACAAACACCGACAAAACATTTGCAGGGTAGCGGATGCCCTATGTGTAATAAAACGCATAAAAAGACTACAGAAGAGTTTATTATTGAGGCTCAAAAGGTTCATGGTAACAAATATGACTATTCACTTGTAGATTATGTCAATGATCGAACTAATGTAAAAATCATATGCCCGAAACATGGCATTTTCGAGCAATTACCCACTCATCATTTAAAAAAAAGTGGATGCAGAAAATGTTATGATGAAAAGAATAGTCGTAGGAGATTATTTGATCAATCATTATTTATCCAAAGAGCTAAAGATACTCATGGAGATTCGTTTGATTATTCGAAATCCATTTATAAAGGGATGAGAAGGAAATTAGAAATAATATGTCGCAAGCATGGAAGTTTTTGGCAAACTCCACACATGCATTTACAAGGCCATGGTTGTCCAAAGTGTATTGGTAAATTCAGAACAACTGAAGAATTTATAAAAATGGCTAAAGAAGTTCATGGTGACAGATACGATTATTCGAAGACTGAATACAAAGGGTTCAATGAGAAAGTTCATATAACTTGTCCTAAACATGGGGACTTTCAACAAAATAGTTATGTACACCTAACAGGTAGCGGATGTCCTTATTGTAAGAACTCTAAAGGAGAAGATGCAATTGCTCATTTTTTAAAGAAGCATGGTATTAAGTATATTCCTCAATATCGTTTTACAAATAATTATTCTTTCTGCGAGAATAAATACATCTACGTCGATTTCTTTTTGCCAAATGATTCTATTATAATTGAATTTAATGGCCTACAGCACTATGGGGCTGTAGATTTTTGGGGTGGAGAAAAAGTTTTTCAGAAACAAAAGAATCGAGACGAAACAGTAAGAATGTATTGTAAAGACAATAATATAAGGCTATTGGAAATCCCATATACAAAGATGGGTGACATAAATATATTGATTGAAGATTTCTTGAAAGTCATTAGTCACTAATGACATATAATAACTATTTATATGAAACAGTTTATAGAACTTCTTGATAGAGTTATTGGTGATTCCAAAACTCTTAACAAAACCGAGTTTGAAAACAAGTATAAGGGTAAGGTTATACCGATTATCCTAAACGCTCCGTGTGTTTTCAATGGCTCAACGTACCTTTTTCGTGGTCGACTTGCAGAGGACGTCGGCTTAGATGAGGATTTGTCAAGTCCTGCAACATTTTCCTATGTTCCCCTATTTTTGAACAAATACGGAAAGCCCAAAATAGGGAGGGCAAACTATGAAGGTCAGTCCATCTTCTATGCTTCTGAACATATAAAGACCAACTTCAAGGAGATAAGCAAAGACAGCAACATCGGTGACGAAGCATACATGGCGAAATGGAGAATCAAGCCCAACTCGAACATGCATCTGTATCGCACAACACCAGCATGGGGGATAAGTACAACAAATGATGCTCATAGCACTTTTACGATAACAGACCCATGCATCGTGAATTGCGAGTTGGGACTGTATTTGAAGCGGTTGGGCTATTTAATGATGTCAGACGAGGATGCTGGGAAATATTTAGGTTCTTCGTTCATTGCCAATTGTATATATTCAGCCAATGGTTCTATTAAAGACTCTGTTGGAAACAAAATTGAGGCCCATTATGACGGCATTGCCTATCCAAGTGTTGCAGCAGGTGGATCAGATGAAGTAAACATCGCTCTAAAACCTGAATTTGTTGACAAGCATCTCGAATTGGAATGTGTCATCAAAGGGCGATTGGCACCAGATATGCGGTCAGTGAAATATGAGAAGATAGGAATCAATGAGGGTGGTAGAATCGTTTGGTATTCATCCTTTATAGACGAGAGTTCCATCATTGACATTGTGCCGACGTATTTCAACACTACAGGGCGCAGTGTTGATTTGGCGGACGGAAAGATTCTTGATGCCAATAATAAGATGGTAAGCTCAGAGATGGTGCCATTTACCCAAGCCGTCAATTTTCATCGCGACGAGTTGTTTAACGGATTGGCTGAATTTATGAACACCCAGGTTAAGGAGAACCAAATAGACGATATTACAGCATTAGATAAGACTGTCCGAATAGGTGTCATAAGAGAATTCTCAGGCTGGAAGTTGGTCAATGGCGACCAAACCATCCTACTAAGTAGGGTCTTATTCTCCATTACCTTGAAGAACCAACTAAGAAAACTTTCTCCAGATGAAGTAAGGTGATGGTTAGATTAAGATTGGCGATGCCAGATGTGTTCTTACGACATCGCCAATCTCTAATGCATAACATAACTAATGAGCCCCAAATACTATGAGTTACTTCTCCAAAGAAACGCTCAACAACCTACGTCTACAACAAGGCATGTCTGCCCATCGTCGCCAGAGAAGCCTTGACATTACGCTGGCCTGCAAGCTGACGTTGACGTATGTCAAGTATCACCTGATGATGGATTACAGACAGTTGGCTATGAGCATGCACCAAATGACGTATCAGGAGGCAGAGCGGCAGGCAGAGATGATGAATCAGATAACTATCGTCCACCATTCGGCTGCGGACTTCCTCGACACACCAGATGACAGGGTGAACGACTCCATCGATACCTACAGGGCATATAAGCGGCTGCTGGAAGAGTACAGCGACGAGGTGTTTGTGCTTGCCGTCGTGGAGGAGTTCTGCAAGAGGGTGTATGAGGACGATGAGCATTTCATCTTTTTCAAGCCTTTCTGCAACCTGTACTACTCCGTCTATGCCGATGCGCTGCTATGGTATCAACAGGGCAGGATTGACTACTACACATTCTGCATAGAATTCCAGGAACTCAGTTGGATGGACGGCAGTCGCACACCTCTCGACGGTAAGAGGCTCAAAATGTACATCATGTCAATGCGAGAAGTGGTGGACTTTTATAAACAACAGATGAATAAATAGTAAAAGGAAAGGCTGTAGATAATAAAAAAGAACAGGCCCAGGAAAAAAGATGTGAATAGATTTTGTTCTTTCAGAAAGAATGATTAGCTTTGCACCCGATGATGGGCCATAAAACGGCTGGTGACACATCATCGGGTGTTCATTGAGTGCATTTCATAGCAGAATGTGGAATTGAGTACAGTTGCAAAACAGTAGAACTCCTATTATTGATTTGAATATCAGTGAGTTACATTTGAATAAGAAAGAGACTGGTAACACTTTAGAAACGAGAGGACTTACATATTCCTACACATTTCTCACCAAACCAAAGAACGCTCATCTTGGTTGCAAAGGTACAAAACATTTCCCAAATAGTCAAAAGGTTTCGACTACTTTTAGCGATCTTTTGTACATAAACACCACATAACTTCGACTTAAATCCAAGTCATAAGTTCGACTAAATGGGGGCATATAGTGATGCGTCGATTTTCCTTTGTTTTCAGCATTTCAGCCATGTTGAAGCTGTTAGTTCGACTAAACTCCGACTAAAAGTTCGACTAAACTTCGACTAAAACCCACTTCTTCTTTTCTACTAGTTTAATGACTCCCTGTTTCTTCAGTGCAGACAGCATATTACCAATCTTCCTTATCTTTTGTTCCTCGGTGAGCACATCAGACAACTTGGATTGCAACAGCGTATTAAGTTCTGCTCTTGTGGCTCCGCCAAATGAGCGCAGATACTGAATTATCATGTCTTTGAAGTGGAGGTCATTGAAACTCTTGTTCCGAATATACTCTGTCTTTAATTCCTTGTCATCGACAGTTTTGGCGGTATAAGCAGATAGGAACAGCTTTGGATATCGCCCTTCTACAAGATGTAGTTTGCGCAAACGTGAAGCAATATCCTTGTCAATCTTTTCATGCTTTTGCACCATGTCAAGTGCAATACAGTCGTACAGCGACAGATCTGGATTGGCTTTCAACAAGCGGTAATACTGCTCATTGATAAGTTTGCCGTATATCTTAACCGTTACCTCTTTCTTGGCTTGGTCTATCTGATAGTCAGGCATGGGGAAGAAACGTTTCTGCTGTTCAGTGAACACTTTCCGTATTCCACGACCGATAGTGTCGATCATATTGAAGTTCACCATTCCTTGGCAAAGTGCATAGTTGCGGTAATACTTCTGTGGTCCCGTCTGTTCAATGGCATTGCGTACAGAACCAGGCAGGAAGTAACCGCCATTAGAGAATGTCACAGAGTCAGGAGTCTCAACCATCGTCACCTTTTCCTGCATGGTATAGTCCTGATGAGCGATAGCATTATGTAAGATTTCACGGATGCTATACTCGTCATATTGTTTTACAATGTCTGGGAATAGTGTTCCACCAGGCAATATCCGCTGATTAAGATTTCGGATTTTGGCAAGGGCTTCATCTACTGTCAAAAGGAACGGAATAGTGAAATGCTCATAATCCCTCTTCTCATATTGCCCATCAATCAGTACCCATGTAATAGTGGCAACGGATGGGGCCAGATAATGGACGGCTGTAGGCTTACCAAGAAGCAAGATGGCAGCCCTCGTCAGTTTGCCCTTAACCGCAACACCAGCCCTGCCAAGCAGTTCCATATCATCCCAAGTATCAACCTCGGTTGCTAACTTCGGATGAACAGACTTATATTCTTCACGAGCTTTTTGCAGAGCCATTGGCTCCAAATCATCAAGTGTAGCCTCTGCGACGATTTCTGCAGACCAGTCGTATGTTGGACTTGTTTCCTCCAAAATAGCATTCAGACGTTCCGGTGTCAGTTCCACCAGCGAGTCCTCTATCCGTTGCCATGCTTTGTTATGGGCATAGACAGGTAACTTCGGCAGATGTTTTGGAATATGAATCACCCAAACTTTCTTATGGGTGTCCTCCGTGATGAACTCCTCTATATCCAGACCTTCGCTTGACAGGTTGGCACACAGATTAGTCAGTCGAAGTGTCGCTTGCTGAGTTGTATAGTTGTATGTATCCGTCCCAACTATTTTCAAAGTCTTATCTTCAACACCAACAACCAGATGCCCACCCTCCATGTTAGCCAGTGCTGACACGTAGGAGATGACATCATCCTTCTCATGACCGCTGAAGTCATTCTTCAAGTTCTTGAACTCCTTCCACTCACAACCCTCGTCCTCTTTGGGGTATTGCTTGATGAGATATTGTTGTAATGCTTGCTCTGTCATATCTTGTACGTTTGTTAATCCGACTTATATATAACGCTTGTTGCCTGCTAAATATGATTCCTTTGCTTGTTAATTCTACAGAATCACATATTAATCAGTGGCGATTGTCTTTATTTCTGGCATCTGCTGTATAATTTCTCCTTGTAGCAATTTCCCATTCGCTTTTTTATTTCGCTTAGTTCCATCCTGTCCCCAAGTACCCCATTGTTTAAAAAAGAATGGTATATTATGCTGGCTTGCTTGCTCTCTAATATTTAATATCCATTCTTCTTTCATTGGTCTTGCCAGAAAACCGCTTTCACCTCCAACGATAATCCATTGGATATTTTCAAGGTTTAATTCCCCGATATCTTCTAATAAAGGCTCACAGGACAAAAAATGGATTCTTGCATCTATCATGGACAAATGATTCACACGATATTTCGTCTTTTTATTCTCGACAGTAACACCTAACCATGCATTATTTGGAACCTTTCTGTTTTTAAAATACTCTTCCATTCGCTCAGCTCTTTTAGTTAGTATCTGATAACGATGTTGTGGAGTATCCCTTATTACATCCATCACTTTGTCTATAAACTCAAAAGGAACATCTTTATGAAAGATGTCTGCCATAGAACACACAAACACATTATGGCTTCCCTTCCATTTATATGGTTCATCCAAATCGTCTTCATGTATTGTTAGTTGAAACCCATTTATGTATTTTTTTTGTCCCATTGCTTTTAATCGCCTTGCCATCACTTCCGCATAGCAATGAGCACAACCATCTGATTGTTTAGTACAGCCAGTAACAGGATTCCATGTTTTATCTGTCCACTCTATTTTTGTTTCTGCCATCACTTAAAATTTAATATACATTCCTTTATTAACAAAACACTAACCGTGTGTTGTTTGTTGTCCTGATAAACAGAGGACAATCTGCCTTCACTATGTAGTCTTCTTAATGCTTCTGTATAATGACTACGACAATAAAGTTCTTTCTTTTGATGCTCTTCGAAAACATCTAATGCAGATATTCTTCTCCCTTTATAAGCAGCAAACAATTTGTCTTTAAGCGCATCAATGTTCTCAGATGCGATATCAAACAAATCTTCAACAGGATTGAGTATTTTCTTTACATCAAAAGTATAGGTGTTTACACCGTCAAAAATAGTTCCTACATTAGCAAAGTCATTATAAATTTGCTTGATTAGATCAAACCCTCTTTTTGATTTTGTCAAATGAAGGATGAAATGACTTGTCGTTTCTACGTCTTCTTCTTGAAACTTAAATGCTGTGTAATAGACGTTACCTCCAAGTATTTTATCATATTCTTTACCTAGATTGTCAATAATAAATTGCAATCTTTCAGCAACCCTAGTTTTATTTCTTACAAGAACCTTAAGGCTATCAAAACTATGCGGAAACAGACAACGCATCAGAGGCTCAAACTTTTCATTTTCTAACGCAGGGTTTATCCTTTTGGTATTTATGAAAATGAAAAGTTCGTTCCCCCAATAATTCAAGAATTGAGACAAAATACTCGTATCAATTCCTTTATATCCAAATGGATCAATAAATAATACTGACGGGCATTCATTCTTACCATTTCTCATGGGATTACGAGTGATAAATTCATTTATCGCTTCGCATTCTCCTACTGCACTATGTCCAAAATGGGGTTTATAGTAAAACGTCCCTTCTGGATATAGTTTTAAAAAGTTCTCTTTCAATTGTTCTGAATATTCTTTATCATTAAAGACCATCCACACTTTTTGCTTAAGCATATTGTCATTATTGCATTTTTTTGCAATCAACAATGGTGTTGACACATTTCCATCTTCATATCTTCCAGGTCCTGCAAATAAATCAAAATAGCCAATACGCTCTGGCACATGTCTTTTGACAATTATTTTGCAATATTTGGGAAAATACTCAGACACAATGCTTGCCTTTACTCTTGATGAAAGAGTCTGTTTCTCAAAAAAACACTTTTCTATTTTTTCTGTGAATTTACCATACATATACTTTTTACTAAATTTGCACATTTGCTTAGGTGTACAATGATTGGTATTCTATTTCATCTTTCATCTTAACTATCAGGAAATCCACCCATTTTTGAGTATATCCATAGTTGTGATTCATATAATCATAAACACAATAATCCGCTTTTGTATGTTCAGGATGTTCTGCACCATTATGTACTACCCTAGAAAAAGTTGAATGGTTTTTACCTTAACCCTGCCATAGGTTGAATGCCTGTTGGGTACCTTAATTCTAACCCCTGGCAGAAGTTGAATGATTCTCCCTTAACCCTTGTTTTTGTTGAATAGGCTCCGCGGAAAGCCGTTCAATCATATTCAGGGTTTGCGGTGCAAAGGTACATGCCCCTTCTTGAATTTCCAAATTTTCGAGGTACTTTTCTCTGTAACTGATCCATTTTTTCTGTATTTTACCCGTACAAGATGCTGCCTGACGAGGCGTCATGTTGTTCAGCGACATGTGTGGACGTTCATTGTTATAGAAGGCCACAGCCTTTTCCATAGCCCTCCTCACTTCGCCTATAGAGTGGAATTTGATGTCCTTGAGCAGTTCGTTCTTGACGGTGTTGTTCTGGCGCTCTGCCACTGCATTGTCCTTGGGATCGCCGCTCTCCGTCATGCTAATCTTGATACCAGCCTCGATAAGCAGTGATGTATATGCAGCACTGACATACTGTACGCCTCTGTCTGAGTGATGGATGAGATTAACAACCTCGTCTACGGGTAGCTTCTCAAGAGCTTTCATGAGGCATTCTACGCTACACCAGGCTCCCATCGTCTCGCCAACATACCAGCTGATGATCTCCTTGGTATAGCTGTCCGTTATCATCGACAGGTAGCAGAAATCATAGCTGCCGTCATAATTCCAAATAGGGATATAGGTGATGTCTGTCACCCACACCTGATTCTTGCGTATCGGTATGAAATCCTTTACCAGATTCGGATACGTAGGCAGCCCGTGAGTGGAGTCTGTCGTGCGGGGATGGCGTCTGGGGAGCCTCACGTTCAATCCGTTACGGGCTATTATCGCTTCCATCTTATCACGTCCCACCATATATTCATAATCAGCTCCAAAGCGCTCGCGATACATGTAGTGAAGTTTCTCACCACCAAGTCCGGGGTCGAGCTCGCGTATATCCTTAATGAACTGGATGACCATTTCCTCCGTCAGTCGTTGCTTGCCTAACGTCTCCTTGTGCTGGTAATATGCCTGCCAGCTCTTGCCAAACAGCCGGCAGAGAAGGCCCATGGTTTGGCCTTTGACCTTCTCTGCGGCAAGCGTCTTTACTGTTTGGCACCAGATTTTTTTCTGATCGGAATATTGAATGTCTTTTCGGCCTCATCGATCATTACGTCCTTAGCGTGATTCATCCACTCAGACATCTTCAATGCTTCCGCCAGACGCTTGTTCTCTTCCCTGAGACGGATCAGTTCCTCGGCCTCCGTCTCCACTGCTTTCTGACTCTTCTTAGACATACTAGACGGATTTGGTTTGACTTCTGGAGTGCCTTCACTTCTTCTAATAGGCACCTTTCCGTCTGCAAAGGTACGAATCCATCTGTAAATTGTCACCTTGTTGACACCAAAATTAGCACTTAGTTGACTAATTGGTACATGATTTAACAGATGGGAACTGACTATCATCCGTTTTTCTTCCAATGTCTTCTGTCGTGTACTCACTCGCTTGTTAAACGCTAGTTCTTGTAACTTTAAATCTTCTGTTTTCTCCATTTTAAAACGTTGTTTTTTCATTCAACGTTTTTCAGGGCAAGACGGAGTCAAAGTTACGAAAAAACGCTGAATTATTATTCTATGAGAATAAAAAATGAAACTTTTTATGGAAAGTATTCACTATTTTTGAAAAAATACCTATTTTTGCACGATAGAAAATGAAATCTATAAATTTATTAATTTAAAACAGTTATTTTTATGAAAAAGAACATTATGAGTTGGATGACCATCATGTTGATGGCAGTTTTGTGTGTTGGTTTGGTCTCTTGCAGTAAGGATGATGACGATGACAGCGTAGCTATTCCAAGTGGCCTTGTTGGAACATGGTATAAGACATCAGGCGCAAGTAAGTATTCCATGAGCTTTAGTTTCACTTCCGCAGGTACAGGTACGGGTAATGTAAGTCATAACAACATCATCAGTAAGAGTGCATTCGCTTTCAAATTCTCTTACAAGTCAAATGGTGAAGTAGTATGCGAGGGTACTCGTGTAATGTCTGATGAAGACAAGACGGAGACAACATCAGCAAACTTGAAGTTCCGTTACAGCAGTGGTAAGCTTACGTTTACAGATGCTCCAAACACAGCTTGGGTTGGTGCAGTATTCGAAAAGGACTAAGATTTATAGATCACATAAAACAATAAAAGAAAGCCACCAAAACCGAGAAGTAACGGTTTTGGTGGCTTTCTTTTGTATTTGTTTCTTACTTACTCTTCTGGAAGCATTGTCACCTCAGCTTTGTTGTTGCTCTTGAGCAGCTCCTTAACAAAGGCAGCGATGGTAGCAGGAGTCTGAGCCTCTACAACCTTCTTGAAGTCTGTGTGAGTGTCAATGCCCCACTCGCGGAAGCGATTGATCTGGCGAATCCAGTAGTTGTTGGTCTTTGCCTGGTCATCGATAGCCTTCAGCATGTACTCCTTGACCTTGGCGAGCTTCTCTGCGTCAACGGTCTTGGCGAGGTTCTGAACTTCTTCGTCCATAATCTTAACGGCGATGTCACCCTTCTCAGGCTTCATTGGGCAGTAAACGAGCACCTGACCAGTAGTGCGGTAGTCGTCGCGCTGCAGACCAGCCTGTGCCATCACGCTGTAGGCTGCTGATGCCTCTTCGCGAATCTTCTCAGTGTAGATCATTGTGAGAATCTGACCAACCATGTCGGCACGGATGATGTTGTCGAGAGAGTATTTCATCTTTTCGTTGTACCACACCATGACAGAGAAAGCCTTCGGTGTCTCCATCTTGCGTGTGAAGATGTTCTTCACCTGACCCTTGAAGTTCTCGTCAACATCCTTGCCCTTCACAACCTTCTTCTGTGCAGGCAGTGAAGCCAGATACTGCTCGATGAGCGGACGGATGGTCTCCTCATCATAGTTACCGATGATGGTGAAGGTGTAGGCGGCAGCGTTTGCAGTCTGTTCCTTAGCCATCTCGAGTATGCGGTCATAGCTTACATTCTTCAGACCGTCCATTGTCAACGGAGCAAAGCGCTTGCTGTGGTTCTGGAAAGTGAGAGTCAGTGAGTCGCTGAACACAGCCTCTGGCTGTAGCAGCTTGTTCTTCAGCATGAGCTCTGTGGTCTTCATCATGTTGTCGTAGCTCTCCTGATCCTTCTTGATGTTGGTGAAGTAGAGATATACGAGCTGCAACATTGTCTCCACGTCGGTAGGTGTTGATGAGCCGGTGATGTTTGCACGTGTAGTGCCAAGCATCATGCTTGCGCTGGCAATCTTTCCTGCGAGAGCCTTCTCGAGCTCAGTGTGAGAGAAGTTGCCAAGTCCGCTGGCCTCGATGGCATCGTCGAACATCTTGATGTTTGCAAAGTCCTTCTCTCCATAGAGTGAAGAGCCGCCGAAGCCCTCACTGGTGATGATGACCTGGTCTTTCTTCAGGTCGGTGTGCTTCAGCAATACCTTTGCGCCGTTAGAGAGTGTCAGCTCCTTATAGTCGAACTTCTTGCCTGCAACCTCCTTCACGATCTTGCCTGGCTTTGGAAGCTTTGCAATCAGTGGCTCGTTCTTAACATTGTCCACGTAGGCCTCGAGCGTTGTGGCGCGTGCCTCGTCAATGGCTTTCTTCAGTGAAGCCTCTGTAGGATATACGGCACCGTCCTTCTCCTGGTTCATGTTCAGCACAACCATGTTTGAGTCGGTGTCCTCGAACATCTGCTTCATAAGCTCGTTGACAGCTTCAACGGGCAGTGCAGGAACGAGCTGCTTCATCACCTGATAGTAGTCGTCGAGTGATGGGATAGGCTCGTTGTCGAGGTAGTGTTTAACATACTCGCGGCAGAACTGGTTGTTGTAGCGCTTGTCTTTGTTAGAATACTGCTTGTCCAGTGCGCTGGTGAAGTTCTGCTGATAGCGCTTGTACTCTGTGGCGGTGAAGCCGAACTCGCGTGCGCGGCGAGCCTCAATGAGAGCAGCCTTCAGTGCATCCTCGGTCTGGCCTTCCTTTGGCAGAACGCTTACCTCAAAGGCATCCTTGGTCTTTGACAGAAGGTAGTTGCCGTAGCCTACAGAACCCTGAAGGTATGGGCAGTCGGCTTTCTGTGCCAGCTCAGCGAGACGGTCGTTAAGCATGCCGATGGCAGCATCCTTCATATAGTCGATAACAAGATACTGCATGTTGCTCTTCATCTCTGTGGGGATAGGATCGCTCTTGAACATCAGCTCAACGATAGAGTACTGCATCTCCTTGTCCTTATCGACAACGATGATTGCTTCATTGTTGTCGGGCACTGCTTCAGCCACAACAGGTGCTGGGTCCTTAGGCATCTTGATAGGAGCGAAGAGGTCCTTAATCTTCTGCTCAACCTTGTCAACGTCGAAGTCGCCTACGACGATGATTGCCTGATTGTCGGGACGGTACCACTTCTCATAGTAGTCGCGCAGGAACTGTGGCTTGAAGTTGTCGATGATCTCCATCAGACCGATAGGCATGCGGTGACCATACTTTGAGTTAGGGTAGAGGCGTGGCAGGTCGCGCTCCAGCATACGCATCTGTGCGCTGGTACGCATGCGCCATTCCTCGTGGATGACACCACGCTCTTTCTGAATCTCCTCTGGCTCGAGCAGCAGACCGTCGGCCCAGTCGTGGAGGATGAGCAGACATGAGTCTATGATACCCTCGCGTGTTGTTGGCACGTTAGAGATGTTATAGACTGTCTGGTCGATAGAGGTGTAGGCGTTGAGGTCGCGTCCGAACTTCACGCCGATGGTCTCACACCACTTCACGATGTCGTTGCCCTTGAAGTGCTCTGTGCCGTTGAAGCACATGTGCTCAAGGAAGTGAGCAAGACCGCGCTGCTGGTCGTTCTCCTGAATAGAGCCTACGCGCTGTGCGATGTAGAACTCGGCGCGGTTCTCCGGCCAGTTGTTGAAACGGATGTAGTAAGTCAGTCCATTGTCCAGTTTACCCATTCTCACGTCTTTATCTACAGGAATGGGAGGCATCTGCTGTGCCATTGCAGCTGTTGCTCCTATGAGGAGTGTTGCTGCAATCATGAATAAACGAAAATGTTTCATGCGTTTTAATTATAATAAGGGTTTGTTTGGTCTTGAAATGCAAGTGTTCAGTTGATGTCAGTCGGGGAAAAAGCCCGAAAACCCGACAAAGTTACCTACTTTTTACAGTAACAGTATAAAAAAAGGCTAAATATTAAAGATTTTTTGTATTTCTGCCCAGTTTTCCTACATGGCATAGAATGTTGCCATGAATTGACGGCGGTAGTTCTTGCTTATGTGTAGTTCACGGATGTTGTCTAACGGTGGCTGCATGACACACAGGTTGTCAAGCACCTTACTGATTTTGCGCACGTTGACTATATAGCGTTTGTGTATCTGAACGAAATAACTGGAATATGCTATTATTATGTCTGCCGTGGTGCGATGACGCAGCTGGTGGCATTCGCCCTGCGAGGTGACCACCTCCCAGATGCGACGGTCACTGTCGAAGCGAAAGAATGCAATGTCGTCGAAGCGTAGTACGGTATGCTCATTGAAGGCGTTGACTACCATCACGTGCTGGGTGTTGCTTATGTTCTCCTGTACTGCTTGTTGCAGTGTGCTGAGGCGTGACTCGTAGTAGCGGGTCATCACGACTGACAGCTCTTCGCGAGTCGTTGGTTTGAGCATGAAGTCAAAGGCTTGCCGTCTCAGTGCATCAATCATGTACTTGTCGTAGCCTGTATAGAACACCACTTTCATGTCGGGGTTTACCAGTGGCCGTAGTTCGCTGTAGAACTCGAGACCTGTCATTGACGGCATTTCTACGTCGAGGAACAGCATGTCTGGCTGTTCGTTGATGATTTGCGTCATCGTCTCTTCTGTGGCATCATAGGCTTTTCCCACCACGCTGACAGAGTAACTCTGCAACAGCTTTTCCAGCAGATTTATGGAGTTGGCATCATCGGCAACGATGAATACGCGTACCA
Organism: Prevotella sp. E13-27; assembly: GCF_023217965.1. NCBI lineage: Bacteria > Pseudomonadati > Bacteroidota > Bacteroidia > Bacteroidales > Prevotellaceae > Prevotella > Prevotella sp. E13-27. Next base: position 1,240,058 of record NZ_JALPSC010000001.1, read on the forward strand.
GTCTTTGGTTTTGTGTCATCTCAGAATTAGTTTTGTGTTTCAGTTATTGGTAGTTGTTCAAAGTCATTCTTGACTATTGCGGGAGTGAGTAGTTGTTAAACGTATATTTGAAGTTGTCGGGCAGTAGCAGCCATGCACGGCAACCGGTGTCACCGTCTGTATGGGTGTAGTTGCCTATGCCGTAGTCCATGAGAGGCTGTGCTTTTGCTCCTGCTGCCTGCAGGTGTTGCTCGTTGAGCAGCATAATGGTCTGGCGTACGACCTTCAGTCCGGTGTGCTCCTTCGGTTTTGATCCCGATGGCAGTCCTATGCCGTTGTCTATCACTTCTATAAGCACCGCATCGCAGACTTTGGTACCTTTTACCACTACTCGGCGCAGCTTGCCTTCCTGTGGTTTCTTAGCTTTTAAGCCATGCTTTATGGCGTTCTCCACCATTATCTGTATTGCCATCGATGGTAGCATGACCTTGTCGGTATCGATGTCTTTTCCAAGGTCAATATCAAGACGGAAGTCGCTGCCCACAGAGCGTTTCTCCACCTCGCAGTAGAAGCGTATGAACGCCAGCTCGTCATTCAGCGTTGACTCTTCCACGTCAGTCAGCTCTATTCCGCGATGGAGCAACTGAACCAGCGAGTCGAGCGAGGTCTCTTTACCTTCCATCTGGGCATTAATCTCTACTGTCAGTGCATTGCTTATGAAGTGTGGCGTTATGCGATTACGAATGGTCTCCATGCGCAGCCGGGCAATGCTGTTTCTTACCTCTCGCTCGCGGAACTTGCGTTCACGATTCTGCATATAGAAGATGATGACAAGCATTACCAGTATCGTAACCGTTGCCACGAGCAGTGCCAGCGCCCATCTGAAACTGAGGTCTTTGGCTTCCAGCTCACGCTGTTTGTTGAGCATCTGCTTCTCGTGTTCGTAGCTCATAATCTTCTCTGAGAAGCGCATCTTCATGTTGCCGTTGGAGATGCTGTCGTAGAGTTCTGTATAATCGTTGACTACGTCGGCATATTCTTTCCACATGCCAGCTTCCTTGTAGAGGCGCAGAAGCACTAAACGGCGTAACTGCTTTTGCTCGGGAATAATCCATTCGGGTATAGGATTCTCTTTGACGAGTCGTTTCGCTTCGGCAAGATTGCCGCTGATTATGGCCAGCTCTATGCGCTGAGTGGCGAGGTAGAAAAGTGGCAGGTGCTGTTGCTGATTGGTAAAGAACTCTTCCGTTTGCTTTAGAAGTGGCAGGGCTTTCTCTATCTGTCCTAACTTGATATACACATCGCTAAGATTAGTTCGCTCAAACATCATCTCCCACACCATGTTCTTTTCCGTTGAGAGCATAGAGTCGAGTTCAAGGAAACACTGAAGACTCTCCTCATATTTGCTTTGCAGGTAATAGTCATTGCCGCGGTTGTTCAGATAGTGGAACAATTCAACAGGTTGCATATCATCCTTTAGTTCTTCGGCTTTCTTCCACCAGTCAGCACTCTGGCAGAAGCTGCCCATCGAAGCGTAGGCCGATGCTATGCCTATGGCTACGTTTATGCGTGTGGCGCTGCTCATGCCGAGTGAGTCACCCAGCAGAAGCGCTTCCTTGTAATAGTTTACGCTCTTGTCATATTGTCCCAGCTGTTTATATACGTCGGCAAGGTTAGTAAGAGCCAGCAGACGATAGTCGGGCAGCTCGGGGAACTCTTCCGATAGCTCCAGTGTGGTGATATCGTGCGTTAGGGCAGAATCCATGCGTCCGGTCATCTTAGCCTCATAGACACCTTTCTGCATCTCGCAGTCCAGTTTAAGAAGCTTAAGCTCTCTCGTTGCTATGCTGTTTGAATCGTCTTTCTGCTTCTTGTCGGTGCCATTGCTGATAGCTTCTTCACAACGCCTGATATATTGGCACAACTTATGGTTTGACTTCAGAAAAGAGTCAACCTGCATGGTATAAAAGAAATATTTCGCCTGAAGTATTTCGTATCGGTAGTATTCGTTGCTGTCCTTTGCCGATGCCTTTCCCTTCGTTATTGTCTTGAGTGCCTCGTCAATGTTTCCGTTTTTCAGGCTGTGTTCGCCGTCTTGATAGAGGCTTGGCAGTCTTATTGCCTTCACGTCTGAACAGCTGTTCAGGGTCAGTAGTGTCGTGAGTGTGTTGCTCGGAGGCAGCAACGTGAGGAATATGGCTATAATAGCTATTGACGTAATGATAAAAACTAGTAATTTTTTCATAGTTTTGATCTATGCTTTATTTTTTCCTTATCAGTGTGAGCCCGTCGCGAAGAGGCAGTATGACTCGCTCCACCCGCTCGTCGGCTGCTACGAAGTCATTAAAGTGCACTATGCCCTGCGTCTGCTGGTCTCGGCTGTAGGCTTCGTCCACCACATGTCCGTCCCAAAGGGTGTTGTCTGCCAAGATAAAGCCGCCCGGACGTAGCACTGAGAGCACCATCTCGTAGGTCTCCATGTATGTGCGCTTGTTGCCATCGATGAATGCCATGTCGAACGTGATGCCCAGTCGTGGTGCCTCGGTGATGGCATCGCCGATGATGAACTCTATCTTGTCGGCTACTGGCGACTGCTCTATCCACGGACGTGTGAAGTCTTCCTGCTCGTCGTTTATCTCAAACGTGTAGAGCCGTCCGTCATCTTCCAGTCCCTCTGCCATGCTTATGGCGGAATAACCGCTGAATGTGCCCACCTCGAGTATGTTCTTCGGGCGTATCATCTTCACCAGCATCTTCAGCAGACGCCCTTGCAGATGACCGCTTGCCATACGCCCATGCAGCAGGTGTATGTTCGTAGCACGGTAGAGCCGGTAGAGATAGTCAGGCTCCGGGTCAATGTGGTCTTCTATGTATCTGTCTAAGTTCATTTGGTGCTGAGGAAACTGTCTATTGCTAAGCGATAGCTGTCGAGCCCGAAGCCGCATATGACACCTCGGCACACTGCTGACAGGTAACTGTGATGGCGGAAGTCCTCGCGCGTGTGTACATTAGATATATGTACCTCCACCACTGGCGACTTCAGCGAGCGTATGCAGTCGTGCAGTGCTATACTCGTGTGGGTGTAGGCACCGGCATTAAGTACTATGCCGTCGCATACAGGACAGCTTGTAAAACCAGCTTCCTGCAACTTGTTGATAAGCTCACCCTCAATGTTGCTCTGGAAATAGTCTATCTCCACATCAGGATAAGCCTGACGCAGTTTCTTAAGATAGTCATCAAACGATGAGCTTCCATAGATGCCAGGCTCGCGTTGTCCTAATAAGTTTAGGTTTGGACCATTAATAATTAGAATTTTCATCTATTAATTATTTTTTTTCGTAATTTTGTGGCAAAATTACGAAAAAATAATGGAAGTGACCCAAAAAAACATAGAGAATATTCGAAAACGCTATCTGCGCTACCTCAAACTGCAGCGTGGCATGTCTCCGAACACGCTCGATGCATATGCGCGTGACCTTGACAAACTGCTCAACTATCTCGACGGCATAGGGTTGCATGTCCTCGATGTGGAGCTGTCGGACCTGCAGCATTTTGCCGCCGGACTCCATGACATAGGCATAGGCCCACGGTCGCAGTGCCGCATACTAAGCGGTGTGCGCACATTCTATAAGTTTCTCGTTCTTGACGGTTATATTGAGCAGGACCCCGCTGAACTGCTGGAGTCGCCAGTGCTTGGTGAACATCTGCCCGAGTTCCTCACCCCTGCTGAGGTGGACCAGTTGAAAGACAGCATAGACGTGTCGAAGCCCGAGGGCCATCGTAACCGTGCAATCATCGAGGTGCTCTTCTCATGTGGGTTGCGTGTGTCGGAACTGGTGAACCTGAAGCTGTCGGATATCTATCGTGACGAACAGTTCGTGCGCGTCTTCGGTAAAGGTTCGAAGGAGCGTCTCGTGCCCATCTCATCTACCGCCCTTCGCGAGATAGACAACTACTGGTCGTGGCGTGAGGAATTGAAAATAAAGCCTGGTGAGGAAGACTATCTCTTCCTAAACCGCCGTGGTGCCCACCTCACTCGCACCATGATTCTCATCATGTTGAAACAACAGGCAGAGGAGGCGGGCATCCAGAAGACCATCTCTCCCCATACCCTTCGCCACTCCTTTGCCACCGCTCTTCTCGAGGGAGGTGCCGACCTGCGCGTCATCCAGGCCCTCCTCGGTCACGAGTCAATAGCCACCACCGAGATCTACACCCACATCTCCAGCCAGACCCTTCGCCAGACTATCCTCGAGCATCATCCGCGAAACATGAGAAAGTAGAACTCGAAGGTACTTACACTCGGAAATAAAAAGAAAAACGCGTTTTCCTTTTGTATTTCGCTCGCTTAATCGTACCTCTGACCTTTGGTCGAAGGTACTACGTTCGGAAAAATGCAAATATATTTGCTTTTTTCCTCACTTAATCGTACCTTTGCCGGTAGAAAACTGAAAATATTATGAAGTACCCTATTGGCATACAGAATTTTGAGAAGATTCGTCGCGATGGCTATGTCTATGTTGACAAGACGCCATGGATGTGGAAGATGATATCAGAAGGTAGCTACTACTTTCTTTCTCGTCCGCGTCGCTTTGGCAAATCGCTGATGGTCAGTACGCTTGAGGCCTTCTTCTCAGGCAAACGCGAATTGTTCAAAGGCCTGTATGCTGATACGGTGGAGTGGGACTGGCAACAGTACCCCATCTTTCATCTTGACCTGAACGTTAAGAAATACGAGACGAAGGCTGATCTTGAAAAGGTGCTTAACAGACATCTTGAACAATGGGAAACAGCATACGACAGCCCCTATGGTGAGCGTGATTTGGAAGAGCGTTTCCTACAGGTTGTGCGTCTTGCATACGAAAAAACTGGCAGGCAGGTGGTAATTCTGGTTGATGAGTACGACAAGCCATTATTGCAAGCCATTGGTAATGATGAGCTGCAGTCAGAATATCGCTCAACGCTTAAGGCTTTTTATGGAGTCTTAAAGTCCTGTGACCGCTATATCAAGTTTGCCTTCCTAACGGGTGTCACAAAGTTTGGGAAGATTAGTGTATTCTCAGATTTAAATAATCTGATAGACATATCAATGCTACCACAGTTTACTGCTGTCTGTGGAATCACTGAAAAAGAATTGCACACCTGCTTTGACGAAGGTATAGCAGAACTTGCTGATGCTAACAGTTTGACCAAGGAAGAAACCTACGAGCGTCTTCGTCGTGACTTTGACGGATATCGTTTCAACGAATATATCAATGAAGGGATTTACAATCCATTCAGTGTGTTGAACACTCTTTCCTACAAGATTTTCAAGGACTACTGGTTCGAGACAGGGACGCCCTCATTCCTTGTCTATCAATTACAGAAAACTAACTTTCCCCTGGAGTCTATAACCACTGCTGAACTGACAACTGATGTTTTGAACAGTATCGACATCATGGATACTAACCCGCTACCGTTACTTTTCCAGAGTGGCTATCTTACCATTAAGGACTATGATAAAGAGTTCAACACCTATCTGTTAGGTTTCCCCAATCGAGAGGTAGAGGTTGGTTTTGTGAAATATCTTGTACCATTCTATAGTCCCAGCAAAGCTGACCAGCCGCTGACATATATTGGCAACTTCGTGAAAGAAATAAGGAGTGGCAATGCCGAGGCATTCATGCAGCGCGTGGAACGTTTCTTTGACGGTGGCGATTATCAGGTGGCAGGAAAGGCAGAACTTTATTTCCAGAACACCCTGTGGGCACTGTTTAAGTTGCTTGGACTGTATGTTGATGTCGAACGCCACACTACTGATGGTCGTATGGATATCCTTATGCAAACCAAGGATTTTATTTATATTCTCGAAATAAAGATAGACCAAAGTGCAGATGTTGCCCTTCAGCAGATTGAAGAAAAGCAATACGCCAAGGCTTTTGATGGCGATGAGCGTTCCATCATAAAAATTGGTATCAACTTCTCTTCTGACACCCGTCGCTTGACAGAGTGGAAGATTGGCTGATAGGAAAGAATTTATAAAAAGGATAATAGTAAGTAAACAAATATGGACAAAGCGAAAAAAAACTGCTTTGTCCATGTTTTGTTTGAGAATGTGATGGTTCACTTCACCACTTTCCTGCCTCCTACGATGTAGAGTCCCTTTTTCATGTTGGTTACCTTGCGCCCTTGCAAGTCATAAACAGTTTTACTATCTTTCTTCTTGTTCATACTTGCAGCGTCACCGATGTCTGTGGTCTTTGTTACTGTCAGTACGCCGTTGACATAGTTGAACTCATAATTCTGTGCCTCACCGCCGCTCACGATAATGGGATATTCACCTATGGGTGATTCCTTTGTGGCTGTTGTTGTGGCAACAGGTTTCGCAATGAGTACGCTTTCGTCCTCGCCGTTTTTCCAACCGCTGTAATTAATTACAAACTCGGGATCCTTCTGTTTATACTCTCGTGAGTAATTTCCTACTGAAGCTGTTAGCGGCGCTTTTGTAATGGTCAGTGTACCTTTCGCGTAGGTCACGTTGTAGTTTGTTACTGTTCCCTGCTTCACTATAATATCGTAGGTGCCTACAGGAGTAGTGGCCGTGGCTTCGCAAGTGATCTCTGGTACGCCTTCAAGTGTTGCGCCCTCTGTTGTGAACTCGAACGCAGGATTGGTTTCACCATACTCGCGGGTGTAACTCTTAGCTTTAATCATGATGAGGTCTGCTTCCGTCACTATCAGCTTACCATTGGTATAGTTGATGTTATAGTTCTGTGCCTCAGCACCTGATACCGTCACAGGATACTCGCCTGGGGCGCTGGCTACTGTTGCCTCACAACTTACCGTTGGCAGTTTTGTCAGTACGTCTTTCGTCTCGTTGTTCTTAAAACCTTCATAGCTCAGAGTAAATTCAGGCATAGCCTCACCCTGCTTCTTCGTGTAAGTACAAGCAGCAATCGTCAATGGTGCCTTGGTGATGGTCAACGTACCATTAACGTAAGTGACTCGCTTGTTCTCTACCGTTCCTTTTGATACGACGATTGGATAAGTACCAACAGGCGAAGTCTTTGTTGCCTCGCACGACAACTGTGGTGTTCCCACTAACTCAGCACCTTCTGTTGTAAATGTCAGTTCAGGAACCTCATCACCATACGTCATCGTCAGGTTATTTGCCTTAATCGTTATGGGATCAGGCAATTTCACAACAATATTTTCTGTTACATCTGCTGATGTATAACGAACGGCCTGCGGATCGGTCAGCACTATGTTCTTCAGACTGACAGGATAACTTCCCACTTCCACATTTGTAGCAACTGACAGCGTTAGGCTGAGCACTGTGCCGCTATTACCTGTAAATGTGGCGTTTGACATTGAACTGCACAGAATACGCAGACAACCATTATCAAGGATACGAGTATCCAGATTATGCCGTCTGGTAGTGGTGCGGCTCATCTCAATAAGATAGTCTCCATACGTGTCGGTTGCTACAGAGAAGCCCGTTGGCAAGTAAAGGTCGCATTGAAATCCCGTTATATTATTCTCATTTTCCAATTGCACGGGAACGACGACCTCTGTAGTACCAGTCTCGATGGTTATTTCTTGCTGCAACGCCAGCCGGTTAGGCTCGTTCGCGGCAAGCGCTTGACTGTGGGAGATGACTCCCACAGCAAGCATCATGATACCAATTATTCGTTTTAGCATAGTCGTCTCTTTTTATATTTAACGAACCACGACCTTCTTTCCGTTCACCATATAAATACCCTTCTTCACGGCATTCACGCGACGACCTTGCATATCGTAAACGTTTTTCAGCTGCTTGGCAGTCTCAATAGAAACGATACCAGTAGCCTCATCGCCAATCATCAGCTGAGCGCCAGCATTAGCTGCCTCGTGTCTCTGAGCATTGACATCAGAGAGAACCACATTGCCAGCCTGCACACGATAGGCTCCCTGCATGTCGTTTGCAGCCTTCACTTGCAGACGCATCACAGCACCCTCGTTCAGTTCATCGTTCATCATCGAAGAGCAGATAACACGGTAATATCCATCTGCATGCTTCTGAGCCCAAACACCATGATGGCGGTCTGTTGCCTCGGCAGTCTCGGTATTCAGCTGGATACCCTCTGGCAGATACAAATCGAACTGCAAGCCCGTGTAGCTTCTATCTTTATTAATAAGGTTTACAATCAGTTCGCCCTCGCCATTTGCATTTACTGTCATATCAGAGAGACTGATGATGTTTGGATACATCTCCATTTGACCAAACATACGACTACCGGCAGGAGCATTCTGTGCAAGGATCACATTCACCAGTGCGGCATAGTCGTTCACCTCTACAACTCCGTTTCCATCCATATCGGCGGCATTGAACACGAGGCTGGCATCAGCATTCTCAAGGATAAAGAGAACCACACCCGTCAGGTCGGCCACGTCAATATGTGTATCATTGTTTACATCACCCATCGTATAGGCAGAAACAGTAATCACACTCTTCATGTCAGCCGCAGCATAGCGAGTGGCCTGCGGATCAGTGAGCACGATATTCTTCAGTTCCACATCATAGTCGCCAGCTTCCATTGTGGTCTGCGGGAAGAGAACCAATGAAAGCAGGGTACCGCTATTGCCTGTAAAGGTGGCATTCTGAGTGGATGAAACAACCACACGCAGTGCGCCATCGCTCATCACGCGAGAAGACACAGAGTGACGGCGAGTAGTAGTACGGTCGCCCAGCTCTATCTGATAGTCACCATATTCATCGGTGCTCAGCAGCATGCCCTCTGGCAGATACAAGTCGAACTGAACTGCACTAATTTCATTCACGTTGTTCATCTCGATAGGCAGACGGAACTCCGCACCACGTGAAGCCTTCAAGCTGCTGGCAAAAGCCAGTGTGTTGTCGGTCTGATACTCGTTCTTCACCTGCTTGTTCTTAAACGAGCGGATAGCGGTGTTCAGCAGTTCGGTACAGTCTTCTACATCCTCTTTGAGCATGTTGTCAACGATGCGTGCGCTTACCTCATTGATTACAGCCTTCAAAGCAGCCTTGGCACCTGGGCGATAGTTACCTGGTTCAGTACCTTCCACAGCAGCATTGTAGAGTGCCTGAGCCTCACCGAGCAGAGTCTCAAGGGCGGCAATCTCCTCAGCAGTAGCCTTCGGTTCGCTGCCAATAGCCACCACGTTCGTAAACTGCTTCCAGTTGTCAGCCTTCGTATAGGCAGTCTTAGCAGAAGAAGGAACATGCAAAGTGGGAGTAGTATAGTCAGTGAAAGTGTTTGCTTGAATGGTTGGAGGAGTGGTAGCGTTCATATAAATATTTGAAAGAACTGAGCAACCCGCAAAGGAATTCGAGCCAATTGAAGTTACAGATGAAGGAAACGCAATCTTCTTTAGACTACGGCAATTTTTGAAAGTATTTTCACCGATTGTATTTAGTACATTACTATTAATAACAACATCGACTAATTTTACGCAATCTTCAAAGCATCCCTTACTATTGGATGTTTTTATAGAATTAAGCCCAGTACCTATTATAACCTTTTTCAAAGATGAACATCCTTTAAAAACTGAAGTCATAGTCTCGACGCTATTTGGAATGTCAATACTTTCCAACTTAACGCAATTTTGAAAAGCGCCATTATCAATAGAAGTAACCTTTCCCAATTCAACATTTTTTAGATTTGTGCAATTATCGAACGTATTACTCTGAATGGTCAATACAGAATTGTCAAATACTACAGACTCCAAACCTATGCAATCAGAAAAAGCATAATTGCCTAAACTCGTTACATATTCAGGGATAAACACATCCGTTAAAGAAGTACACCCAGAAAATGCTCTACTGCCGATAGCAGACAATGATGGGGGCAAATTTATTGTCTGTAATTTTGAACATCCTTCAAATGCACGGCCACCTATTGATTGCAAAGTATTTGGTAAAGCAATTAATTTCAAATTGTTGCATCTCCCAAAAGCACTTTCACCAATAGATATTAATGTATTAGGAAGTGATATGCTTTCCAAACTAGAACAGCCAGAGAATGTCATACCAGGAAGATCTGTAATTGTATTTGGAAGATGGACAGACGTAAGTTTTACACAATTCTCAAAACACCCGTGAGTAGAGCTTAACCAAAATGTATTAAGAACAACTAACGAATTCCCTAAGTCAACTTCTTCCAATGAAGAACAACCAAAGAAAGGAGCTTTTAGCGTTACATTCGCATCTTCAACTTTAACTTTCTTCAGGCTTTCGCAGTTTCCAAAACAGCCATCATCCATATTAGTAACAGAAGCAGGAATAATAACTTCTTTCAACGAAGTTTGAGCAAAGGAATGACCTCCAATAATTTTTAATGAAGAAGGAAATGTTATTGAAGACAAAGGATTATTGCTAAATGCAGACACTCCGATACTTGTCAAAGAAGAAGGTAGCTCGATTTCTGTAATAGCACAACTAGAAAAAGCGTTGTCCTCAATCTCTGTCATCGTATTAGGTAATTTTACGTCATACAACTTAGTACAACCTTCAAATGTATATTTTCCTGTTTTTAGAAGTGATGAAGGCAGTGTTATGGTTTTTAACGATTTACAACCATAGAAAACACGGCCAGGATCGCCTGATCTGGTTATTATAGTGCCTAAGTCATAGACAGCATTACCCAAATCAACTTCTTCCAAAAGTCCACATTGAAAAAATGAATATGCGCCGATTGCTGCGGAAGCATTATTAATAACTAGTGATTTTAGTTTTGAATTATTTTGGAAAGCTCCAGCTCCGATTGTTTTAACAGAATTCGGAATCAATACATTTTCAACACCAGCATTCTCAAACGCGTTTTTTTCGATAGAGACTGTCTGATTTCCAAAAGACACAGTGTTCAAATTAGAACAGCCATAAAAAGAGTATTCTGCAACATCTTTCAGTGCATCTGGTAACACAATACCCTGTAAATTCTTACACTCACGGAATGCGCTAGCGCCCAAGCTACTCAACGTAGAAGGCAGGCTGACAGTCTTTACTCCTGACTGATAGAAGGCCTGATTACCAATTATGATTAGTCCTTCAGGAAGTGTAACACTTTCCAAGTTTGCAGCAGACTTAAAGGCATTCTCGCCAATAGCCGTTACGAGATAGGTCTTACCGCTCAGTCCTACGGCTTGCGGAATTGTAACATCACCATCATAAGCATAATCGCCACTAACTACACTCACGGTGTTGGAACCCGTAATGGTGTAATAAATACCATCTGACTCGAAGTCGTAAGCCAACACGTTGAGGCTACTCAACACCGTTAGCATACAAAGTAGAAAAGATCTCTGTTTCATAAGCGTTAATAATTTTTAAGTTATTGATATCTTATATTCTCTTATTGCTTCGCAGCAACACACAGCAGAAGCGCGGGACTGTCTTTGCCAGTTCCGAGATGAAGGTCCTAGGAAAACCCTGAATAAAGAAAATGGAGATACAGCCCCACGCGTAACGCGTGAAACAGTCGTGCCCTCCTGCTTTATTCAGCCTTGCTTTTTGAAAATTTCCTAGGTTCTCATCTCGCAAGTTTGGAGCATAACGCTTCTTCTGCCGAGCGAATCCTTTTCGCTCTCGGTGGCAAAGATAGAACAAAAAATCCGAACCGCCAAGCGATTCGGAGAAAAAGTCTAATTATTTCAGTCTGTATAGGCGACTATTTCATAAAGATGCTCTATGAAATAATCTATTGCATCTCTGAGTGCAGGCAAATCATTCTTTACAACATCCCATACCAAATCAGTGTTGATGTCAAAATAACCATGAGTGGTGTACGATTCTAAGCTGCTGTAAAGATATCGATGCCATCTTTTTCAATTTGTTCTTTGAAGAAAGGACGTAAACCACTATGGTCTTGTACAAGATCTACCTTACATCCAAGCAGATATTCCAAAAATTGAGCAGCAAAGATATGATTATAAAATTTCGCAGGCATCCTTACAAATAGATCGACATCGCTTCCTTCATGATTCTCACCACGAGCAACAGATCCAAACAGGCGCATATAAGTTATTCCGAATCGCTTCTGCAGTTCGGTGGCATTCTTGCGAATGATGCTTATGTACTCTTCCGTTGTCTTCATAATGTTTAGATCGGCAGCAAAGATAAGGATTATTTGTGAAACGGCAAAGGAAACATTGCAAATAATTTGCTTTTTTCCTCACTTAATCGTACCTTTGCCGGTAGAAAACTGAAAATATTATGAAGTACCCTATTGGCATACAGAATTTTGAGAAGATTCGTCGCGATGGCTATGTCTATGTTGACAAGACGCCATGGATGTGGAAGATGATATCAGAAGGTAGCTACTACTTTCTTTCTCGTCCGCGTCGCTTTGGCAAGTCACTGATGGTAAGCACGCTTGAAGCGTTCTTCTCTGGTCAGCGCGAATTGTTCAAAGGATTGTACGCCGATACCGTGGAGTGGGACTGGCAACAGTACCCCATCTTTCATCTTGACCTGAACGTTAAGAAATACGAGACGAAGGCTGATCTTGAAAAGGTGCTCAATAGACATCTTGAGCTGTGGGAGAAGACATACGAAAGCCCCTATGGTGAGCGTGACCTAGAAGAACGTTTTTTGCAAGTTTTGCGTTTGGCCTATGAGAAGACTGGTCGCCAGGTCGTAATTCTCGTCGATGAATATGACAAACCATTGTTACAGGTGATAGGTAACGATACATTGCAGTCAGAATATCGCTCAACGCTTAAGGCTTTTTATGGAGTCTTAAAGTCCTGTGACCGCTATATCAAGTTTGCCTTCCTTACGGGTGTCACAAAGTTTGGGAAGATTAGTGTATTCTCAGATTTAAATAATCTGATAGACATATCAATGCTACCACGGTTTACAGCTGTCTGTGGAATCACTGAAAAAGAATTGCATGACAACTTCGATGCTGATGTCAAGGCTTTAGCAGAAGCCAATGGCATGACTGTTGACGAATGTTATGAGCGGCTACGCCAGGACTTCGATGGTTACCATTTCGATGTGGATGCACCTGGAATGTACAACCCGTTCAGCGTGTTGAATACCCTGTCCAGCCAGCGTTTCAAGGATTATTGGTTTGAAACAGGTATGACTAATCATATCTTTAGACAAATGAAATCCCAAAACTATTCATTGGACATGGTTGCCAACGAGCCGCTTTTCTATTTCCAACTTCATATCCTCGAAAAAGGGCACGATAGTATTGTTCAGCAGCTCTATCAAAGTGGTTACTTGACCATTAAGGAGTATGACAATGAGTTTAAGACTTTTTTTCTCGACTTTCCCAACCATATAGTTAAAGAAGGTCTGGAAAATAGATATATGAACTATATTCAACATTAAACAATATGCCAAGGCCTTTGATGGCGATGAGCGTAACATCATAAAAATTGGTATCAACTTCTCTTCTGACACCCGTCGCTTGACAGAGTGGAAGATTGGCTGATTCTTCAGGAAAATGGTGATACATAAAAAGAATGCTGTCCGTTGAAAAAACGGACAGCATTCTTTTTTACTTCACAATTATCTTTTTTCCCTTCACCATATAAATGCCCTTGGGTAATCCTTTAAGCGACGTTTCGTGACTGCGAATCATATGTCCGTTTATGGTATAGACATCGAAGGGTTCGTCATTGGCAAGAATGTTGGTAATACCTATCAAATTATATTCCGTAAAATAGCCAGGAGCTTTCGAACCACCATCAATACGGGCGTAGGTTGCATCGGTATGAGCACTGGAATATACTGTTCCCATGCCGCCAACCAATTTCTTGCAGCCTGTAAACATATCCTCACTATTAGTCAAATTCTTAGTGTTCCATTCCTCACTGACGTAGATTGTTTTCAGAGTCGAACTTCCATAGAACATCCAGCCCATGTTGGTCACATTAAAAGTATTAAAGCTACTCAAGTTAAGACTCGTCAGAGAAGAGCAACTAGCGAACATTGACTGCATGTTGGTCACATTCGAGGTATTAAAGCCACTCACATCAAGACTCGTCAGAGATGAGCAGCCATAGAACATTGCATACATGTTGGTCACATTCGAGGTATTAAAGCTACTCACATCAAGACTCGTCAGAGAAGAGCAGCCATCAAACATACTCCACATGTCGGTCACATTCATAGTATTAAAGCTACTCACATCAAGATTCGACAGAGAAGTGCAACCAGAGAACATCGCATTCATATACTCCACATTCGAAGTATTAAAGTTACTCACATCAAGACTCGTCAGAGAAGAACAACCTTCGAACATCCAGAACATGTCGGTCACATTCGAGGTATTAAAGCCACTCACATCAAGACTCGTCAGAGAAGAGCAGTTTTCAAACATCCCAGACATTTCGATCACATTCGAAGTATTAAAGCTACTCAAGTCAAGACTCGTCAGAGAAGAGCAGCCTTCAAACATCCAGCTCATATACGTCACATTCGAAGTATTAAAGCTACTCAAGTCAAGACTCTTCAAAGAAGTGCAATCAGAGAACATAGAAGTCATATAGGTCACATTCGAAGTATTAAAGCCACTCAAGTCAAGACTCTTCAACGAAGTGCAACCAGAGAACATAGTATTCATATCGGTCACATTCGAAGTATTAAAGCTACTCAAGTCAAGTCTCGCCAGTGAAGAGCACCCACGGAACATACAGGACATATCGATCACATTCGAAGTGTTCAGGTTTACTATACCATTAATAGTGGTAAGTTTTTCACAACCATCGAACCATAATACTGTGCTTGTCACACCTTTATACTCAGCGAATGTCTCGTCGAAGACTACACGCTTAATGAGTGAGGCAACATCGTTCCATCCTCGTTCATCATCCCAACCAAACGCGTCATGGTTAAACGGGCCGATGTTCATACCGTCTCGTTCTGCCTTCTTCTTATCATAGTAGAAAGTCAGCACGGTATTGCCATTGCTTAGTGCGGCGTAAGGCTCTGGACCCTCTAACACAGTCAGTTTTCCGTTTGTATAGCTGATGTCGTAGTTCTGAGCCTTGGCACCAGACACTGTAACAGGGTACTCACCAGGTACACTCCCCACTGTTGCCTCACAACTCACCGTCGGCTGTTTGATCAGCACATCTTCCGTCTCATTGTTCTTGAAGCCCGTGTAGGTCAGGGTGAACTCGGGCATCTCCTCCCACTGCTCCTTCGTATAGGTGCCTGCGGCAATAGTCAGAGGAGCCTTGGTGATGGTTAGCGTACCCATCACGCACTTCACATTATAATAATTTTCAACAGTTCCCTTTCTCAGAATGATGTCATAGGTACCTACTGGAGATGTAGCTGTTGCTTCACAGAAAATCTCAGGGGTTCCCTCAAGCGTGATGCCCTCAGTTGTAAACTCAAACACAGGATTGACATCGCCATACTCACGGGTGTAATTCTTGCCTGTGATGGTTCCCAATGGCATGGGATCGTCTAAATCTATCGTTAGCCATCGTTTTGTCGCTTCATCTGAGAATTCCAGGTATGCCTGACAGGCTTTCTGTACATAACCATTGTCCGCATGTCTCATTATACCACGACCAGCCATATAATAAATACCATTATTAACCAGCGTGTCAACACTGAAAGCATCATAGTTACCAACAAACTTCACATTGCCCATTGCGTAACTGAGGTGGCTACCTTCTTTAGAGGAGATGACGACGTTCGAAAATTCAGGATTCACGATATCCTCGCCTTCATCCCATTTTACAAAATATGGCACACCGGCTTGAATATATGTCAACGAGTCACTGAAAGTCATAGTCACACAAGAAGCGTCCATGGTAGCTTTGTTAAGCGTCTTAGCCACAGCGCCATCTAAACTACTCCCCTCTAGTGTCAAGTTAAAAGGTAAGGTAATCGTATTCCAATTTTTGTCTTTCTTTAGCGTACGTCCCGCAAGGGTTACGTGAGCCTTCCTTCCCTGATTATTGATAATCACCTTGCTGTTTACACCCTCGTCACGAAGGGTAATCAAAGCGAATTCCCCACTCTCGGTCCATTCGCCTGGTTCTCCGTCTACAATACTGCGTATGCGATATTCGTATCCATTATTAGTCGGCAGGCCGCTCAGCGTAGCTACTGTATCGGTGACAGTAATTTCTTGCCACTCCCCAGCGGGAGCAGATGATGTTCCGTAAAGACCGAAATTATCAACATTTAGGCGGAATTGATCTGTGCTATTAAAGTGACGGATGGCAATATATCCCTGCTGTCCGGCATAAGCGCTCAGGTCTGCGGTATATGCCACATAGTTGCTAGTAGCAGTAGTTTCTGGCACCAGTTCTGTAGAAAAATCCTCAACAGAAGTACCCGAAGTAGAGAGGTATATGGCAAAATTTTCGACTGGCCATTCTGGGTCCTGCGATCTCAGATATACACGCATAGTCCCCTGAAGATGGAGGAGCGGCGTAATGAGCCAGTTGTCTGGCGTAAGAGCAGATTTATTGTAACTGGCCGATGTGACACAACTCCTACCCATAACAGTAGGAACACCTTTAATATCATTAATATCACTCGGCGTGAAAAGGAACCAGTTATTCCCGTCACCATCATTATCTATTGTAGTCCAACCTTCTGGAAGAGAAGAGCTCTTGAGTTCCTCAAAACCTTCGAAGAAGAGCACATCATCATTAGCCGTTGTCCGGTATTGCACGTTATAACTGTCGCCATAACCCGTCCATCTCAGTGTCGCACCATCGGCCATTAAGTCTGAGCGAATATTGGCGGGCTGAGGATTCTTGACCATGGTGGTGAAATAATGCATATCCGTCCATTTTGAATCACCTTCTGAGTTAACTGCCTGCATCTGAAATTCGTATGTAGTCTCAGGAGAAAGCCCAGTCAATTCTATGCTCGTTTCTTCAGTTGACGCATTCGTCCATTCTACCGTATCGGGCTCGCCATATATGGCAAAATCATCTATTTCAAGACTATAGCAGTTGCTACTCACATGGTGAATGGCAATGTATCCCTGCTGTCCGGAATAACGACTAAGGTCTATATTAATTTCTGTCCAGTCGTTGTTATCCGATGCCGCACACATTGCCCGTAATGTATCTGTAAAGTTCTCTATGACATTGCCCCTAGTAGAAAGAAGGACCTCACAACTATCAGGATAAGCCATCCTTGTACGCACCCAGAATCTCAGTTCATTTCCAAAAGCCACCTGTGGCGTGACAAGCCAGTTGTCCGCATTATATGCACTTGAGCTTTTCCAACTCCATGCTATGGCAGAATGGGTTCCGCTATGCGCAGAGGATGAAGAATTCGACACCCATCCATCTGTTTGCGGAGCCCCGCCCTCAGTATATATTGTCCAATGATCAAGTCCATTCTCAAAGTCATCACTGAAGACGACAGGTACAGAAGTAGCCCTTCTATAACGCACATTGTAAACATCACCTTTGCCAGTCCAGTAAATAGTAGCCTTTGTCGGGGCTGGAGTTACGTCAACAATGATGGGGATTGGACATATAACTTCTGTAGTAAAAATGACCAAATCACTCCATTTTTCCACCTCATCCGTAGCTGGTTTCACCTTAACCATGTACGTTGTCTCATCCTTTAGACCTTCCAACGTAAAAGGATTATTACTGGTTGTGACTTCTGCATAGCTATCCATGCTATCGGTCTTATAGGCCACCACCCATTCGGTGGCAGGAACAAGACTGTTTTCAGTCCATTCTATCACCACACTGTGCGAACCAATCTCCTTTATATTGAGATTTGAGGGCCTTCTCCACGGTGTTAGCGTACAATCGACATGATAAGTAAACAAAATATCACCAGTATTTAACGACTTGGAACCATTTCCTGAAAAGAGAACCTCATCATTGACATCGGAGACAGACCACATACATTCAGATGGATAACTTCCTGCTACCCATAGGAACTGAATGTCCCTACCGCTGGGTACCCGCACTAAATGAATATTCTGCTCATTCTCAGAAGACCCCTTGGTCTCATTAAGGTTCTCATTGGTATATGTGCCAATTTCAATACCACTCAACGCATCCACAATTTTGATGGCGTTACCACTCCATCCATCGCCATACGTATCAGTAAGCATTAACGTAATCTGACAATATTCTTCAGCCAGTTCTGTGTTGAATCTCACAGGTATTGACCATCGGCTAGTCTCATCATCCGTTCTTCCACGCACCTTTACTATATATCTCGTGGCATATTCAAGACCTGTGAGTACATAGGGGCTGCTGACGTTTTCTATCAAGGAGTCGTTTATACAGATGTCGCATGTGGCGACATCGCACGTCCATGTCACAGTTGCCTCCTGTCCCCCAACATAGTCAATAGTGATATCCGTGGCGAAGCCAACTGGAGCAACGTCAGGAGTAGTGTCGAAAACGACAGTAGGCAAAAAATTATATATCCGGATATTCGACTCACGCCCGCCCAGAGAGGCACCTATGGCACTCGTACCATACCATTTACTTGGGGCATAATCACCCGATTTTGTTTGTCTGATACCTACCAAGAGGTTTTCGCCCATATATTGATAAGGCACATCAAAGTCAATTTTCATCTGGTAATCATTAACAATAAGATTACCGGCATAGACTCTCTCTAATAAAGACCAATCATAGGAGATAGTGTCAGAAAAGAATGTATCGCCCACTTCACTCAGATATACATCGAATTCAGCTTCCCCCCAGCTGACAGCCGACAGTGAAGAAGAAAACGTCAAGCCATTGATTTGCGCATAAAGAATATCTTTCAAATTCTCAGCAGGAACAATGAATTGACTTTTTATATATTCATCACAATACGAGCCATACACCGGTACATAGCTGTTTGTCTCTCTCTTAACGACTGTAAGTGTGGCTGCAACTTCCCCATCAGTAGTATAAGAGCCTATAGTATTGGGCAAAAAAAACACAAAATTCATGACACCATACGTTTCAGGCCGATATGTAAAGACACAATCTTTCGTCTGTCCAGCAGGAATAGTGAAGTCACTGCCTTCTAATAAAGAGTATCTGGACTGTCCGTTATAATTTGTTTTTAGGCCTATATATATATCACCATCATAGTCGTCTGTGCTATTATTGGTGATATTCAGTGTGATAGACACCAACTCGCCCATAAAAATGGTATCGCTGCTTAGATTCATGGCATTCAATGTGAGGTCAAGGACATTTGGTGAGATGTTTGCCACCGTACCGCCATCAGAAGGTTTCTGAATACCAATAACGGCATCCTGTCCATAATGAAAGCCATCTGCTGACGTACTACCACCAATTCCCTGCTTTTCGGGGTCTAAGGCTGAAAGCACAAAATAGTCATCGCTCACGCCACCCCATCCCCAGTTGATGTGAAAAAAGTCTGTACCGTCCTCATAAACATAGCCATCGCAGACGAACTCATGACCACCGCCAGACGACTGTCCGCCATAGACTACTGGACGTCTGTTTTTCAGTTCATGATAAATCAAGTCAACCCACTTGGAATAAGTGTAGTAACTGCGGGAGATATATTGTGTCGTAATAGAATCATAATCAAAATAATTCTTGAGCGCATCAGCTACAAGGTCGGTGTAGGAACCAGACTGTGGACCATAATCCGTCATTACGGACCAGCCGCAGTATTTCATCAGCGTAGCAACGGCATCAGCCTCTTCCGTGGTATAGTCTTCGGAATAACTGTCTCTCATATTTTCCCAGTTGAAGGTTGTAGCCGTGAGGGAAGATAAACTCATGTTATATGACGAGGTCGTGTATCCAGGAATGATTGCGGTTTCAGACTGTGGCCATTGATGGAACTTCATGACTTGTGCCATTGCCGTAGCCACACAACCTGTAGCCGACCTATAGTAGTAGCTGCCGCTCTTATACTGGGGCGTTTTATTATTATACGGCACTCCTTGATTCCATGTCGTTGCCACAAGGGGAGCAATGGGAAGTCTCTCCGAATCAGAAATCTGATTGGAGACTGTGACCATAGCAAACCGCCCATCCTCGTCTTGCCGCTGCAACCATGAGATTTCGTCAGCGTAGCCCTGTAGCCAAGCATACATATTGGCTGGCATTGCGGTCGCATCGAAGATTCCACTTTCACTAAAGCCTAATATAGACCTGGTACGACTGTCGCCCGAAACGACTACAAAACCACCATTAGACTCATCATTGAATATATAATAAGCATCACTACTCAAAGCAGTCACCATCCGCGGATCCTTTCGGGGTGCTTTCTTTTTTCCTTTACTTAATGTTGATGACTTTGTAAAAAACTGCAATGCGCGCTGTTTCGCATCATCCATAGAAATTTTCTGCGCCCAGAGATTTCCTCCTATCATCAGAAATGTAATGGACAAACATAAAAATAAAAAAAACTTTCTCATAAACTTGTAATAATAATCGTTATTCCAATAGTTTGTATATAGGTTATTAGCCTTGCTTTTAAAATTTCCTAGGTTCTCATCTCGCAAGTTTGGAGCATAACGCTTCTTCTGCCGAGCGAATCCTTTTCGCTCTCGGTGGCAAAGATAGAACAAAAAATCCGAACCGCCAAGCGATTCGGAGAAAAAGTCTAATTATTTCAGTCTGTTCCTTAATGATATCGGATTCATTTTCGTATCCCAAACATCTCGGATATATACGGTATCTGACTTATCACCATATTCTATTCTGGCATGATCCACATATTGATTAAACAGAGACCATGCTTGCTTCCGCCATTTGATTACAGCCATGGATGTTCCTTTCTCATAGCAGCCCAAAAATCATCAATCTGAATCCATTTCTTGGGGTCTTCTATACCTGCATCTATCTCATCCATATCGGCCTCCATCTCCGCAACTCTTTGCTCAAAAACCTCTGGGTCATCGGTATAGAAACCAAACATACCGAGAGGTGTTCTGTCAATATTCTCGGTTTCCTCATCCATATATTCGATATCAGAAGAATTCTTGTCTTGCGTAGCATACGCCACCGCAGGCTCAGAGGCAGTCATGCAACTGCCGTCCTCTTCTTCAATTATGGGATATTTCTTTTCTTCCATCATAAATGTTAAATAAAATGTCCGTGCACCAAGATGGTGCGCGGTAAAGATAAGGATTATTTGTGAAACGGCAAAGGAAACATTGCAAATAATTTGCTTTTTTCCTCACTTAATCGTACCTCTGACTTCGTCTAAGGTACTCTCGCTCGAAAAAGCTCAAAAAACTTTTTGGCTTTTTGCTCGCTTATTCGTACCTTTGCAGCTGATTTATAAATAGATAGAAGAATAATATGCAGGAAACAAGACAAAACAAGATAGCAAGGCTGCTACAGAAGGAGCTGAGCATGATATTCCAGGAGCAGACGCGCAGCATGCACGGAGTGATGGTTAGCGTAACCCGCGCAAAGGTGTCGCCCGACCTCAGCATCTGCACTGCCTACCTTAGCATTTTCCCGTCAGAACGTGGTGAAGAGTTGCTGAAGAACATTGAGCGTAGCACACAGCAGATACGCTTCGCACTGGGACAACGCGTGCGCCATCAGCTGCGTATAGTGCCCGAACTGCGATTCTTCATTGACGACTCGCTCGACTATATTGACCGCATAGACGAACTGTTGGGAAAATAACCTCTCACCTTTTACCTCTGGAAGATGAACTTCCCGTTTTTCATAGCACGACGATACCTCTTCTCAAAGAAGTCGACAAACGTTATCAATGTCATCAGCGGCATCAGCGTCATTGGCGTTGCTGTGGCTACCATGGCACTGGTGGTGACGCTGTCGGTGTTCAATGGTTTCAGCGACCTTGTGGCATCGCTCTTTACCGCCTTTGACCCACAGATAGAGGTAACACCGTGTGAGGGCAAGACCGTGGCTGCCGACGATTCCACGTTGACGGTTATACGTGAGCTGCCCGAGGTGGAAGTGTCAACAGAGTGTGTGGAGGATATGGCTTTGGTGGCCTTTCACGGTCGTCAGGCGGTGGTGACGCTGAAAGGTGTTGATGATAACTTTGACCAGCTGACACATATCCGTGAGATTCTCTATGGCGATGGCACGTTTGAGCTTCATGCTGCCGACCTCAGCTACGGCATTCTTGGCATTGGACTGGCTGAGAGACTGGGTACTGGCTACCGATTCAATGAGCCGCTCATGGTCTATGCTCCGCGTCGCGAAGGACAGCTGGCTATGGGTGACCCTGCCGACGGTTTTATCTCTGATGAGCTTTATTCGCCAGGAGTGCTCTTCTCTGTGATGCAGGCGAAGTATGACCGTAACTATGTCATAGCCCCGATAGCCTTTGCGCGTCAGCTGTTCGACCAGCAGGGCATGGTGTCGTCGTTGGAGCTCCGACTGAAGAGCGGCAGTAACTTCGATGCCGTGAAGCGAAAGATTGAGGAAATTGCTGCAGGACGGTTTTATGTCAAGGATCGCTACGAGCAGCAAGACGACACGTTCCGCATAATGAAGATTGAGAAGCTGATGGCTTACATCTTCCTTACATTTATTCTTGTGGTGGCTTGTTTCAATATCATCGGTTCGCTGTCTATGCTTATCGTTGACAAGCGCGATGATGTGGTGACGCTGCGTAACCTCGGTGCCACGGAGAAACAGATAACCCAGGTGTTTCTCTTTGAGGGCAGACTGATATCGATGATGGGAGCAGTCATCGGCATAGCCGTAGGATTGTTGCTATGCTGGATGCAGCAGACGTTTGGCATCATTGCCCTTGGCAGCAGTGCAGGCTCGTTCATCGTTGACTCCTATCCGGTGAGCGTTCATCCCACTGACGTGATACTGGTGTTCTTCACCGTAGTGGTGGTAGGATTCCTCTCGGTGTGGTATCCTGTGCGCTACTTCTCGCGCCGATTGCTGAAATAACAGACTTTTTAAGCAGCTTTTTGAGCTGCTTTCTCCTCTGCCTTTTTGCGCTTGCGCTCTTCTTTCTCCTGTTTGCGCAGGGCTTTAGCCTCGGCTTTCTCCTGTTTCTTCTTTGCCTTTGCCTCAGCCTTTGCCTGCTTATCTTCCTCGGAGAGTCCGTGGAACCTTATGCCAGGCCTTACCTTCAGCTTGTTCTTCACCGAGTCAGTGCTCATGTATGAGAAGTTACAGATGATGTCGGTATGACGACCTTTCAGCGTCAGCTTACCATCAGCCACGGCACCGTCGCTCTGTATGTCGGCAAGCAGATTCTTTACTTTGAGCTTCTTGTAGCTGCCTTCGTTGACTGTTGCCTTCACCTGTCCTATAGGCAGCTTGCCGCCTTTCTGCTTACGCATGAGTGCTGTTCGCGGCTTGGAGATGTCGAAGTTAAAGTCCGCTTCGCATCCTACAGGCCCCAGATCATCCACGGCAAACACATGACCGAGCTCGAGACTGTTTGTCTTCAGCGTGCCATTGAGGTATTTGTTGGCTTCGTCGATAGCAAAATTGAAGTCCACGTTGCCTTGCTCAGTGTATAGCTTTCCGTTGAACGCCTCCTTCTTCCATAGTACAGCCATGTCGCCCTGATAGTTTATAGTGCCAAGGGTGTGCAGCTGTTTCATCATGAGCTTCTTGACGGGGAACTGGTTTATTATTTCTTCCTTGACACTACCTTTTGCCGTCATGTTACTGATATGGAAGCGCACCTGCAGTTTATATTTGTCTCTCAGGTTGATGATGCCGCCATAGGCAGCAATCTTCAGCTTCTTGTCAAGTGTGGCTATTATGATGTCTGAGAAAGCCATTGAGTCGTCGTTGCCGCGCATCTTCGCGTTGAGGGTCAGTGGGACATCGAACTTTGAGAGCACAGGTGCAAACGGCTTGGCGATATCCTTAAGCATCACATATCCGTTGAAGGTCGATGTTGAATAGGTCAGCTCCCTTCCTTCTTTCTTGCTTGGCAGCTGTATGGAGGCTTTCGGTATCTCGAGTACTGTGCTGTCGAGCTTAACTATGATGTCGGTAAGGTGGGCCTGTTTCTTGTTTGTGTTTACTTTGAACGACAGGTCGGTGATGTTTATGCCGGCTATGGAGTCAGTGCCCTTGAAATTCCTTACCGTGGCAATGATGGAGTCTTTCTGTAGCATGTCAATGAACACCTGCAGGTCGGCAGTCATGTCTATATGTCCTACATCAAACGCCCCTCGCTTCGGTCTGCCAGTATTCTTACGTGGCAGGTGATTGTCGTTGGCGAAGTGCAGTCCGTGGACAAAGGCCTCATGCTTGTCGCCTCTCTGTGTATAGTTCACGAGGTCTATGCTTGCCTCGCAGTCTTCCATTCCCTTCTTCGTCTGTCGCTTCCATGTGGTCTTCAGTCCGCGCAGCACACCTTTCTTCTCGCCATTTAGCTGAGTGTGATAGTCCAGCTTTTCGAACTGTGCCTCCAGGTCGTTGTATTTCACCTTTATGTTGCTGAGGTCCAGTTCGTCGATGTCGAGTTCGAGCTTTTTGTTTTTCTTCATCTCTTCCTCTATCTCTGCGGCAGCCTTCTCGTTCTTCTTGTCTTTCTTGAAGGCATCAATGATGAACTGTAGGTTCAGCGGGTCGTCGGGCGAGAGCTTGTAAAGCTCAGCTTCCAGACCCGAGATCTTTGCCGACTGTACCTTCACCTTGTTCTGAGCCAGTTGGAACAGGTCAAGGCTCACCTTCATCTCGTCTATCTGTAGCATCTTGTACTGTTGCTGGTCTTCAATATACACGCCGTTGAAGTGGATGTCCTGTGTCAGCAGGTCTATGCTCACACTGTCTATGTCAACGGCAGTGTTGAGCTTCTCCGACAGCATGGCGGTAGATTTCTTCAGCAGCTTGTTCTGTATAGACTGGGTGTTGAGCAACAGTCCGCCCACCACAACGATTATGATCACTGTTGTGGCAATGGCGCCTATGATGGCAAAGATGCGTACGACGATTTTCCTCATAGAAGATGTGCCTTTATTTTTATAACTTTGTCTCGCCTTCGATATATTGTGACATGAACAGATGCTGTCCGTCCCATACCACATAGCTGAAGTGACTTATCCAGTCGCCGAGTATTATCATGCGCGACTTCTTCGAGAGCTGCAGGTCTACCTCTATGTGGCGATGTCCGTAGATGAAATAGTCAATGTCGTTGTGTGACTCGATATACTTCTTTGTATAGAGCACCAGATGTTCGCGGTTCTCGCCCATGTAGGGAGGCTCCTCGCCGTCAGGACGCTTCATGCGTGAGTGCTTGGCCCAGTTCAGCCCGAACCACATGGCCCATCGTGGGTGCAGTGCAGAGAAGAGCACCTGGCATGTCTTGTTGTGGAAGATGCTTTTAATGATTTTGAAGCTCTTGTTCGGGTCGCCGAGTCCGTCGCCGTGGGCGAGATAGAACACTTTTCCGTAGAGCTCTACCGTCTCTGGCTTCTTGTGGAGCGTGACGCCACATTCGTCTGCCAGATACGAGTATGCCCATATGTCATGGTTGCCAGTGAAGTAGTGCACCTCCACACCCATGTCGGTAAGCTCCGACAGCTTACCTAAGAATCGGGTGAAGCCTTTCGGCACCACATATTTATATTCGTACCAGAAGTCGAACATGTCGCCGAGCAGATACACTGCCTGCGCCTTGTCTTTTATGTCGTCAAGGAAGCGCACCAGGCGTCGCTCCTGCATCCTGCGGTGCTGAATGGCAAGTGAGCCAAGGTGAGCGTCGGAAAGGAAAAAAATCGGTTTCATAAAATTTTTTAGATGATAGATGAAAGATGATAGATATGATTAGTTCTGGAGTTCTGTTATTCCCATTTTTCTTTTCAAGGTCTTCACTGAAGTTACCAGCATTTTTACTAACTCAGTACAGTCTTGGTTGATGGAATTATACTCTTTATCATTCAAGTACCCCCCTTCGTAAAGCTTTTTAAGCCAAAAGAGAGTTTCATCGGCTTCTTTAAGAGCAATATTCTGTTTGCTCAAATAGTCAGGAGTACTCTGTGCATTTTTGCTTTCAGAAAGATTTGCACCTATACTCGTTCCGCTTCTTAACACTTGTTTGGACATAATACTCTCTCTTTTATAATCTTTCAGATATTGATACATTTTTATTATTCTAGCAGAAAAAGCGTCAGATTTCTCTAATAATATATTTGGCTCTCTTTTCATGCTATTTATATAATAATTTGTTTATCATATTTTATCTTGATAAAAGCAGAACTAATCATATCTTTCATCTTTCATCTCTCATCTTGAATTAGGCTCAAAAGCCTAATTCAATTCTTGCTTCTTCGCTCATCATGCTTTGATCCCATGCTGGTTCGAAGACGAGGTTGATGTTAGCTGTCTTGACGCCATCCACGCTCTCCACCTTCGTATGCACGTCTTCGAGGATGAAGTCGGCAGCGGGACAGTTGGGGGCAGTGAATGTCATGTCTATGTCAACGGTGGCATCGTCCTTGACATCTATTTTGTATATCATGCCAAGCTCGTAGATGTCAACAGGTATCTCAGGGTCGTAAACCGTCTTCAGCACATCAACGATGCGCTCTTCTATCAGTGTTTTCTCTTCTTGTGTCATAACACAACTATTATATTAATTCTTCACTTTTCACTCTTCACTTTCACAGTCCTCTTGCCTTGAGCAGACCTGTGGCGTCTGGCTGTTGCATGCCTGTGAAGTCAGTGAACATCTGCATCAGGTCGCCCGTATTACCGCGGCTGAGAATCTTGTCGCGCATGTCCTGACCTGTCTGAGGGTTCAGTGCTCCGCGCTGTGCGAATACATCGGCAATGTTTACTGCCAGCACCTCCGTCCACAGATAGCTATAGTAGCCGGCAGCATAGCCACCGCCCCACACATGGTTGAAATAGCTGGTGCTGTAGCGTGGTGGAATCTGGTTGTTCAGCAGTCCAATCTTGCGTAGGGCCTCAGTCTCGAACTTTGCGGCATCCTCTGCTGATGGCACCTCTTTCGATGACAGCATGTGCCATGCCAGGTCAAGGCATGTGGCTGCAAGGTTCTCACCAAGAGCATAGGCAGAGTGGAAGTTTATGCTGTTGAGCATGCGCTCCTTCAGGTCGGCTGGCATGGCCTCGCCTGTCTCGCAGTGGCGTGCGTAGTTATCGAAGATCTCTGGTATAGAAGCAAACGACTCGTTGAACTGTGATGGCATCTCCACGAAGTCGCGGGCTACGTTAGTACCTGCGAGCTTCTGATACTTACAGTTGGAGAGGATGCTGTGCAAGGCATGACCGAACTCATGGAACATTGTTGTCACCTCGTCCCATGTGAGTAGCGATGGCTTTCCTTCAGGTGCCTTTGCACTGTTGCATACATTGAAGACTATTGGCATCTGGTTCCAGTAGTTGCTCTGCTCAATGAAATTGTCCATCCATGCGCCGCCTCGCTTAGTTGGGCGACGGAAGTAGTCGGTGTAGAACAGCGCCTTTGTCTTGCCGTCCTTGTCTATAACCTCAAAGACCTTCATGTCAGGATGATAGGTGGGAATATCGGTGCGCTCCTTGAACGAGAGTCCATAGACGCGGTTGGCAGCATAGAACACACCGTTGATGAGCACGCTGTCCACATTGAAGTAAGGCTTCACCTCATCCTCAGAGATGTTCAGTTTCTCTTTCTTCATCTTTGCAGAATAGTAGAAGCGGTCGTAGGGTTCGAGGCTCGAGGTGAGAGGCAAGGGGTTAGAGGTTAGAGAAGCATCATGGGCAAAGGCCTCGATGGCTTTTGTCTCAGCATCGGCCTTCGGGGTGTATTGCGCAATGAGGTTCTTCAGGAAAGCATAGACATTCTCTGGAGTCTTCGCCATGGTGTTGTCCAGTGAGTAGGCGGCGTATGTGGGGAATCCCATGATTTCTGCCTTCTCAGCACGCAGTTTCGCCATCTCGCTGACAATGGCAAAGGTGTTGTGATTGTTTGTTCCGTCGGCGCGGTGTATTGATGACTCGAACACCTTTTTTCTCAACTCGCGGTTGTCGAGGCTTGCCAGTATGGCCTGCTGTGTGGTGTTTACTATCACTATGGCGTATGGTGCCTTGCTTCCACGGCTCTCTGCATCCTTCTGGCACTGGGCAATGTCAGCCTCTGAGAGTCCTGCGAGGTCCTCCTTCTTATCAACCCACACCACGGCATCGTTGGTAGCAGCAGGCAGCTGGTCGCCCCACTGTTGCTGCAGCTCAGAGATTCGCATGTTTATCTCCTTCATGCGAGCCATCTTGTTTTCTGGCAGGAGGGCACCATTGCGTACGAACTCCTTGTATATCTCCTCTGTCAGCTTTTTTTCTTCGCCCTGCAGCGACTCATATTCGTTGTCATATACCTTCTTTATGCGCTCGAAGAGAGACATGTTGAAGGCAATCTCGTTCTCAAGGTCGGTAAGCATGGGCTGCACTTTCTTCTCTATCTCGCCAATCTCAGGAGTCTTGTCGGCCTCAACAATGGAGAAGAACACACGGCTTACGCGGTCGAGCAGTCGTCCGCTCTCCTCGTAGGCGAGGATGGTGTTTTCAAACGTAGCTGAGTCAGCTGATTCGGTAATCTTCTTTATGCCTTCGCGTCTCTGCTCTATGGCAGCCTCGAAGGCAGGCAGATAGTCCTCTGTCTTTATCTGGCTGAAGTCTGGAGCACCATAGGGTAGGGCGCTCTCTTGCAACAGTGGGTTCTCGCGCTGTTCTTTCTGACAGGCGCTAAACGGCATCATCATGGCTGATGTGATAACAAGTGTCATAATGTTTTTTGTCAACTTCATATTTCTTATTATTATAGTTTTATTTTCTAACCTCTAACCTCTTGCCTCTTATACGGCTTTACAATAGCGTTCTTACCAAACACTCGAAGCGTTCTTACCAAACGCTCTTAGTATTCTTACCAAACGCTACTTTCCACCTCTCATATTCTCCCACTCTCATGATAAGAGTAGTACTGTCCATCGGCAACGATGACGTGGTCCATGAACTTTAGGCGCATCAGGTTGCAGGCCTGCAGGAGACTTTTTGTCAGGTCGTTGTCAGCCTTGCTGGGCATGATGTTGCCCGAAGGGTGGTTGTGGCATGCCACAACGATTGTGGCGTTGCAGAGCACAGCCTCGCGGATTATTATGCGCACATCCACGCTCACCTCTGATATGCCACCGCGTGCTATTCGCTGTTTCTTGATAAGTCGCTGACTCTGGTTCAGGTATAGCACCCAGAACTCCTCTGTGTCGAGGTCTTGCATCAGTGGGTGCATGTGGTTATAAATGCGAGTGGCTGTGGTCAGCTCAGGGCGTTCCTCAGGCTTCTCCATCTGGCGACGCTTGCCCAGTTCGCAGGCAGCCATGATGGTTATGGCCTTCGCTGGTCCTATGCCGTTATACTGGCACAGGTCGTGAATGGTCTTCTTGCCCAGCGTGTTCAGGTTGTTGTTGCAGTCGCCCAGCAGTCGTTTCATCAAGCTGACAGCATCCTCCTTTGTTGATCCAGAGCCGACGAGTATTGCCAACAACTCTGCGTCGCTGAGCGACTGTGCCCCCAGCCGCTCCATCTTTTCGCGCGGACGGTCTTCCTCTGCCCATTGGTTAATGTTCAGCTTCGTCATCGTTTTTTCTTCGTCATTTCTCATCATGGCGACAAAATTACGAATAAAAATTGAAACACCAACTATTATGTTGATTTAAAACAAAAAACACGAGCAAAACATGCATTTCTATTTTGCTCGTGTTTTTATTTTGTGTCGTGTATCTACTTATAGAACTTCTTTTCCAAAGCTTGGCGTTCTGCCTCTGAGAGGTCGGCAGGTAGTGCTTCCGGCTGCTTCAAGACGCAGCGTTTCCACCATTGCTCTATGAAACCGAGGCCGTAGCCCATGAGCTGAACAAAGGCAGCAGGGATGCTGAGAACACCTACCCAAAGACTCTTATTGAGAATGCTGGAGTCGATACAGATAATGAGACTATATAATATAATAGGTGATAGTGCCAGGAGCGACAAGCAGGGAGCCAGGAAGAGTAGGATGGCTGTGCACAACAGCAAGCCAATGACGCCAAGTGTGAAGACGGTGGGCAACAGGTGAACAAGCTTCATGGTGCCCGGGTGGCGCTTCTCCAGGTTTATGCGGGCGCGACCGCTGTTGCTCACCTGGCGGAAGAACTTACGGAAGTCAGTGCGGCGCTTGTGCCATACCCACGCCTCGGGGATAAGGGCTGTCTTATAGCCTGCCTCGACTATGCGATAGGAGAAGTCGATGTCCTCGCCAAAGCGCATCTTCGAAAAACCGCCCAGTTCCTGATAGACCTCACGACGGATGCCCATGTTATAGGAACGTGGGAAGAACTTGTCGAGCTTTTTTCCTTTGCCACCGCGAATGCCGCCAGTGGTAAAGAATGAGGTCATGCTGTAAGAGATGGCTTTCTGGATAGGGGTGAACGACGGGTGAGAGGCGTCGGGACCGCCCCAGGCGTCGATGCTTGAGATGATAGATGATAGATGAGAGATATGGTCGGTTTTGCTGTCGGGTTCTTTACCGCAGGTGTAATCATATCTTTCATTTTTCATTTTTAATCTTTCATCTACGGCATGTAGATAATCTTCGGGTAGCACAACGTCAGAGTCGAGCACAATGAGCCAGTCGCCGTTGGCGCGCTCGGCACCGTAGTTGCGGCTCTGTCCTGGGCCGCTATTCTCCTTAAAGTAATAATGCAAATCAAGGATGCCTGCGTACTTGTCGCAGACATCCTTGCATGGTATGCTCGATCCGTCTTCAACGATGATGACTTCAAAATCCTTTACCTCCTGCTGACAGAGACTCTCTAAGAGCTCATCAACTTCATCAGGACGATTGAAGACCGGAACGATGATGCTGTATTTCATATTATTCTTTAGCGCGAGCGAGGTAGCTGCCGTCGCGAGTGTCAACCTGGATGAGGTCGCCCTCGTTGATGAACAGAGGAACACGCACTTCAACGCCTGTCTCAAGTGTAGCTGGCTTCAGAGTGTTGGTAGCGGTGTCGCCCTTGATGCCGGGCTCAGAGTGTGTAACGCGGAGAATGGTCTTCACAGGCATCTCAGCGTAGAGGATAGTGCCGTCGGTGGTGTCAGAAACAACCTCCACGATGTCGCTCTCCTTCATGTACTCATGACCGATAACGAGCTCGTTGTCGATGGGAATCTGCTCGAAGGTCTCCTGATTCATGAAGATACGGCCTGACTGGTCCTCGTAGAGATACTGGTATGGGCGACGCTCGATGATGACGTCTTCCAGTTTCTCACCGATGTTGAAACGACGCTCGAGCACGCGGCCGTCGCTGACGTTCTTCAACTTGATAATCATGATGGTGTTTCCCTTACCTGGCTTGCGGTGCTGGAAGTCGATGCAAACCCAAATGGCGCCGTCCATACGAATGGCGGTGCCCTTCTTAATGTCTTGTGAGTTAATCATAAAAACTTGAAAATGTATATATACAAATAATAAATGCGTACTTTGCGGCTGCAAAGGTACGAATAAGCGAGCGAAAATGCAAATAAATTTGCAATTTTCCGAGCGAAAGTACTTTCGAGCAAAGCTCAGAGGTACGAATAAGCGAGCGAAAATGCAAATTATTTTGTAATTTTCCGAAAATACAAATAAATTTTTGTTTTTGTGTTGAAAAGCATTACTTTTGCAGCTGTTATGATGAACTGGAACCAACTGATATCTAATTGTCGTCTCGGTCAGGAGCATCGCCGTCTTGAGCGCCATGATGACCGCACGGAGTTTAAACGCGACTATGACCGCCTGATTTTCTCGGCCCCTTTCCGCCGTTTGCAGAACAAGACGCAGGTGTTCCCATTGCCGGGCAGCGTCTTCGTCCACAACCGCCTGACCCACTCGCTCGAGGTAGCTTCTGTGGGCATGTCCTTGGGCAATGATGTCTATCAGCACCTGCATGAGCGCTATGGCTCAGAGCTCAGTCCGCTGGTGGCAGAGATAGGTCAGATTGTGGCAACGGCTTGTCTGGCTCACGACATGGGCAACCCACCGTTCGGCCATTCAGGTGAAAAGGCCATTCAGACATTCTTCACCGAGGGCAAGGGCGCCTATCTGCAACAGAAGGTGTCGCCAATATTCTGGGATGACATTACCCATTTCGAGGGCAATGCCAATGCTTTCCGCCTGTTGACCCACCAGTTCTGTGGCCGTCGTCCTGGTGGCTTCGTCATGACCTACAGCACCCTGGCTTCAATAGTGAAGTATCCTTTCTCATCGTCTGTTGCCGGCAAGAAAGGCAAGTTCGGCTTCTTCGACAGTGAGGCACCTATCTATCAGCGCATTGCCGAAGAGTTGGGAATACTGAGAATAGAAGAAGACAATCCTCTTACCTCTCACCTCTCGCCCCTCACCTCTCACCTGCGTTTCGCCCGTCATCCGCTGGTATATCTCGTTGAGGCTGCCGACGACATCTGCTATGAGATAATGGACCTTGAGGATGCCCACAAGCTGAAGATCCTCTCTTATGAAGAGACATCTCAGCTGATGCTCAGCTTCTTCGACGAAGAGACTCAGAAGCATATCATGAAGCGTATCGTAGATGAGGAAATAACCGATAACAACGAACGGGTGCAGTATCTTCGCGCTTGTGTCATTGGCAGGTTAGAGAACGAGTGCGTGAACACCTTCATCGAAAACGAACAGCTCATTCTGGAAGGACGTTTCGAGGGCTCGCTCGTTGACCATATCTCTCCACTTCAGCGCGATGCCTACAAGCAGTGTACAAAGATTTCCAAGGCACGCATCTATCGCAGTCGTCCTGTGCTTGATGTGGAACTGTCCGGTTATCGCATCATGGCTACGCTGATGGAACTGATGATTGAAGCCATCGAGCATCCTGAGCGCTACTACTCACAGCAGCTAATAGGCCGCGTCAGCAGCCAGTATGACATCAACAGCGATGACCTTGAGACACGTGTCATGGCGGTCATCGACTATATCAGTGGAATGACCGATGTCTACGCCCTCGATGTATATCAGAAAATTTGTGGAATATCGCTGCCTATAGTCTGACTTCTTGATGTCAACTTGTTACAGCGGCAGGGTCAGCACGAAGCGTGCGCCAGGATTGTAGCTTGTGTCAAGCGTCACGTCGCCACCCAGACGTCGTGCCAGCGAACGGGCTACGGTGAGACCTATGCCCATTCCGTCGGCATATTCATCCAACTGTACAAACTCCTCGAAGATGTGCTCCGCCTCCTCTGCGGGAATAGTCTTTCCATTATCCTCAACAGTGAATGTTACGTTGCGCCCGTCGCTATCTACCAGCAGTCGGGCCATGGCGTTGGGCAGCATCATTTTTGTGTGGTTGTCCATCGTAAACTTGCGGGCATTATGGAGCATCAGTACAAGAATGCGAATCACGGCACTCTCTTGCGTGAGCAGCATGGTCTGCTCGGCAGCGTTGGAGATGCTCATATCGAAGTTCAGTCCCTCCTGTTCCTCTATGCACGACTGTGATACAGCCTGTGCTGCCAGCTGTGCCACATATACAGTGTCTGTGCGGTCTATGACGCTGCGGCTGTTGATTTCCGAGAGTTCCAGCATCTTGTTCACAAGCTCGGTGATGCGGTTCGTGTTGGTGACTATGCGTTTCGATATGTCCTTCTTCGTGTCTTCGTCAAGCGTCATCCCTGGTGTGGTGACCACTTGTACAAAGCCCGACAGCACATTGAGCGGTGTGCGTATCTCGTGGCTCACCTGCTGAATGAAGTCGGTCTTCATCTTCGACGACTCTTCCGCCCTTGCGTTGGCAATGGTCAGCTCGGCGTTCGATTGCTCCAGCTGATCTAAGCTGTCAAGTAACAGCCGGTGCTCTTTCTTCAGGCGCTGTGCACTGTGATAATAGACAACGAAGAGCAGTATGAGCATGACGATGATAATCACACCAATCTCGATGATGAAGCGTGACTGCTGCAGCTTGCTCTGCATCTTCAGCTCGTCAACATGGAGCAGCGTGTTCATCTCGCTCAGCTGCACCTGCATGTCGTGACCATAAATGGAGTCGTTGTCAGCGAGAATCTGTTTGTAGAG
Source organism: Prevotella sp. E13-27 (assembly GCF_023217965.1). Classification (NCBI taxonomy): domain Bacteria; kingdom Pseudomonadati; phylum Bacteroidota; class Bacteroidia; order Bacteroidales; family Prevotellaceae; genus Prevotella; species Prevotella sp. E13-27. The sequence continues at coordinate 1,273,980 of NZ_JALPSC010000001.1, forward strand.
GCTGGCAGCCTCGTCGGCACGCCCAAGGTGAACCAGTGCCTCGGCGCGTAGCATGTCGCCTTGATGGTCAACAAAATCCTCCAGTTTGACAATGCTGTCTGTCCAAGCCAGCGCCTCGGCATAATGACTCTGCCGCAGACTGTTGGAAGCCTTGAACAGGTAGATATAGTATAGTCCCAGATCGTTGGGCGAGAGCCTGATGTGCATCTCTGCGCTGTCAAGTGCCTCCCTGGCCTGCTCGTCGCGGTTGAGTCCGAGGAGTGCCGATGTGCGGGCGATATATGCCGAGCAAAGCGGGCCGTCAACCATTGCTGCTCCACGCTGCTGCTTTACTTCGTTAAGATAGGCCAGCCAGCGATTGCTTACCTCCAGGGCCTCATTGTATTTTTTGAGCTTGTCATACGACTTGCACAGGAAGTCATAGAAACCGCTTGTCATGCCGCGTCTCTCACCTTCGTTCTCCATCAGTGATATGCCGCGAAGGAAGGCATCGGAAGCCTCTTCATACTGCTTCATGTCATAGTAGGACAAGCCCATCTGCTTGTAGGCCATGGCGCGGCCTATGTTGTTGTCGCGCTTCGTGGCATCATCGAACATCTTGTGCGACTCTTGTAGTCCCATCTTCACCTTGCCTCTGTCGTGGAGGGCTGAACATTTGCGCTGCCATGTCTGGTAGAAGCGGTCCCACATCTCGTGTTTCTTAAACCACTCCATCTGTATTACGGCCTCCTGCTCCAGCTGCTCAAAGCGGGCTGAGTTGTTCAGTATGGCCACACGCGTCCAGCGCATAGAAGCCTCTTTGTTCAAGCTGTCTGTCTGCTGGTAGATGCTGATGAGACTGTCCAGAAAACTGAGCGAGCTGTCTATCTGTCCTCGCTTGTAGTACTCATTATATATAATAAAGCCGGTTCTAGCCTTCTCCATATCTGTCTGCTTGCTGAACCTCATAAGCAGCGAGTCCATGTCAACGGCATGAGCTGAAACAGCACACACAGACAAGAACACGATGAAGAATAGCGACTTTTTCAGAAGCGTAATCATTTTTATGGTAGTTATTGGAATAATGTATTAAAAAGTTAAGGTATATTCTACTTTGCAAAGTTAGTGTTAATATTACAATAAACAAACAACTTCATTAAAAAAATGAAATTATTTTTTAATTCGCTGTTCATTCTTTTCGTTATTTTGTAGGATTTCACTACATTTGCAAACAAAGCGAATGATTATAACCTCATGTTAAAAAACTGTTACTATAAAAACATGATTGAGGCGGGGTGCGACGAAGCCGGTCGCGGCTGTCTGGCAGGTGCTGTCTATGCGGCTGCCGTCATACTCCCACCGGACTATCACAACGAGATGCTCAACGACTCCAAACAGCTCACCGAGCGCCGCCGTTACTTGCTGCGCACGGAGATAGAGCGCGATGCTGTGGCGTGGGCCGTGGGCATAGTCAGTCCTAAGGAGATAGACAAGATAAACATCCTCAATGCTTCGATACTGGCCATGCACCGCGCCTTGGACCAGCTTTCGGTGCGTCCTGAAGCCATTATTGTTGATGGCAACCGCTTTAAGCCCTATCGTCCTGTGGTCAGCGGCATTGCCGCCGACACTCTCCAGCGATCCGCCACCGCCCTTCCCCATACCACCATTGTGAAGGGCGATGCCAAATATCTCAGTATTGCTGCCGCCTCCATTTTAGCCAAGACCTACCGCGACGACTATATGAACCAGTTGGCAGAGGAATATCCGCAGTACGACTGGCTGTCGAACAAGGGCTATCCCACGAAGAAGCACCGCGAGGCCATCCGTCTCTATGGCACCACGCCCTACCATCGCCGCACGTTCAACCTGCTGGGCGACGGACAACTGGAACTGGAATTCAAATAACACGAAACCCTTATAAAACCCTAAAACTATGTACGGAAAAATGAAAGAACATCTCAGCAAGACGCTCGCTGAGATTCGCGAGGCAGGACTCTACAAGCAAGAGCGTCTTATAGAGAGTCCACAGCGCGCTGCCATCGAGGTGGGCGGAAAAGAAGTGCTTAACTTCTGCGCCAACAACTACTTAGGACTTAGTGACCATCCGCGCCTTATCGAGGCCTCGAAGAAGATGATGGACCGCCGAGGCTTCGGCATGTCGAGCGTGCGCTTCATCTGTGGCACGCAGGACATACACAAGGAGCTGGAACAGGCCATCTCTAACTATTTCAAGACCGAGGACACAATTCTCTATGCCGCTTGCTTCGATGCCAACGGCGGCGTGTTCGAACCGCTGTTCACCGAGGAGGATGCCATCATCAGCGATGCGCTGAACCACGCCTCCATCATTGACGGTGTACGCCTGTGCAAGGCAAAGCGCTACCGTTATGCCAATGCTAACATGGAGGAGCTGGAGCACTGTCTGCAGGAGGCTCAGGCACAGCGCTTCCGCATTATCGTTACCGACGGTGTGTTCTCTATGGACGGAAACGTGGCTCCAGTGGATAAGATTTGTGACTTGGCAGAGAAATATGACGCACTGGTGATGGTTGACGAGAGCCATTCGGCTGGTGTCGTTGGACAGACAGGCCATGGCGTCAGCGAGTTCTTTGGCACTTACGGACGTGTTGACATCTACACGGGTACCCTTGGAAAATCATTTGGCGGTGCCCTCGGCGGCTTCACTACCGGCCGCAAGGAGATAATCGAACTGCTACGTCAGCGCTCACGTCCTTATCTGTTCTCTAACTCACTCGCGCCAGCCATCATCGGTGCCTCGCTCGAGGTGTTCAAGATGCTTGGCGAGAGCAATGAGATTCACGACCGTCTGGTAGAGAACGTGGAGTATTTCCGCGAGAAGATGATGGCTGCCGGCTTCGATATCAAGCCCACGCAGAGTGCTATCTGCGCCGTGATGCTCTATGATGCGAAGCTCTCGCAGGTCTATGCCGCGAAGATGCAGGACGAGGGCATCTATGTCACAGGCTTCTACTACCCCGTGGTACCGAAGGGACAGGCACGCATACGTGTACAGATCTCAGCAGGTCACAACCGCGAACAGCTCGACCGCTGCATAGCAGCATTCATAAAGGTCGGACGTGAGTTGGGAGTGCTCTCACCTCTTACCTCTCACCTCTAAAATCTCTAAGTATTTCTCTATGGCGGCCGCTATCTCGCTGCGACAGATATATTCGTCGGCAGAGTGAGAGCGGCTGCTTTCGCCTGGTCCCAGCTTGAACGATGGGAACGACATCAGTGCCTGGTCCGACAGGGTAGGCGAGCCAAAAGGCTTGAGACCCATAGCTACACATCTCTTTATTAATGGGTGGTCAAGACTTATGGCCGAAGAGTGCAGACGGAAGGAGCGTGCCTTCAGCTCACAGTGTTTCATGTTCTTGCACAGGAACTCATAGACATCCTCGTTACGATGGTTCTCGTTGGTGCGCACGTCGAGTATGAAATGCAGCGTGTCGGGCACCACGTTGTGCTGAGTGCCGGCTTCTATCACCGTGACGGTCATCTTCGTAGGACCAAGCAGCGGACTGACTTTATCGAAACGGTAGTCTCGCAACCACACGAGGTCGTCGAGAGCCTCGTAGATGGCGTTCACACCTTCGTTGCGTGCCGCATGGCCGCTTACCCCGTGAGCATAGCCGTCTATTACCATTAGTCCCTTCTCTGCCACGGCTGGCTGCATGCCGGTAGGTTCTCCCACTATGGCCACGTCAATTCGTGGCAGTAGTGGCAGCACCATCTCTATGCCGCTCTTTCCTGACACCTCTTCCTCACAAGAAGCCAGAAACACCAGGTTATAGTCTCTAGTCTGTAGTCTATAGTCCTCTGCCTGTAGTCTAAAAACTGTAAGCAGCGACACCAGTCCTCCACCGCAGTCGTTGGCGCCCAGTCCGTAGAGTCGGTCGCCCTCCCACTGTGGTGTGAATGGGTCTTTAGTCCACGTTGCCACAGGCTTCACCGTGTCTATGTGGGCGTTGAGAAGAATGGTCTGTCGCAACTCGTCAAAGTAGGGCGACAGCGCCCATATGTTGTTGCCTTTGCGCTGAGGCTGTAGCCCCCACTGCTCCATCTGTGTGAACAGCAGGTCTGCCGCAGCCGTCTCTTCACGGCTTATGCTTGGTGTTGCAATGAGCCGCTCCAGTAGCTCGCATGCCTGTTTCGTGAGTTCGTCCATAGTCAAGAACTGATTTTGCAAATATTTGCGTGCAAAAGTAATAATTATTCTATGAATAGCTACACCGTTTGGCAAAAATCAGGCGAAAAGAACATAGAACCACAGCAATTTCTATTTTTTTTCGCAAAAATGAAGATGTAATACAAAAACAATTCTTATCTTTGTCCAAATTTTATTCACAAACCAAAACTATGAGTATGAAAAAACTACAATTCTTTAGCCTTCTGTTAGGCTTAGTGTTCGGTTCGCTGGCTTTCGTTGCCTGCGGCGATGATGATGACGACAACAACACCACTCCCAAAGCTACCACTGCTACACTGGCAGACACAAAATGGTATGAGGAACAGACTATGGATGGTAAGTTCCTAAACTATGTTACCTACATCTTTGACAATGCAGGCCATGTCAGTTTTGGCAATTTGGACAATAATGGTGCCGATAAGAAGTGGCACAAGTGGACTCGCCATACCTATGATTATACTGTCAGTGGCGAGAAGTTCTCTTGGACTAACGAAGGTGGTACCTCCACAGGAACGTACTCTATTAACGGCGATATCCTTACTATTAAGATGGAGAGTAACTCGCGTGACATTGTCGTGAAGCGTATGACTGGCGATGTGTTGAACTGGTATAACAACGCTATCGAGGGCTTCGAAGGATATTACAAAAAATAAACATAAAAACACGTCAGTAATCCTGTCTGACGCATAATACAAACAGCCGGAGGTTTTCTCGCCTCCGGCTGTTGCTGTTATTTAGCTTTTAACTCACAAACTTGACCTGGCACCGTCTGAATGTCATATTCAAACACCTTCTTCAGCTGAATCTGGGGTTTCGAGGTGAGCGCCTTGGACAGCAGCGGTTCCTTTATCTGTGCAGGGGCAAAGAGCTCGTTGGGACAATCGCCTTGGGCAGGCTGCAAGCCTTTACCCTCCAATTCAACGTATGAGCGTACTCGTAGCGTGCCACCAATGGTAGAACGCACACTCGCTGATATAAGATTACCTTCGCGCCACTCCTCGTCCACGATGAATCCGCCACGTGCACGCAAGCCTTTTACCTGGCCTTTCTTCCAGTCTGTAGGCAGGGCAGGCAACAGATGGACGGCACCGTCATGACTCTGCAGCAGCATCTCGCAGATACCTGCCGACACGCCAAAGTTACCATCAATCTGGAAAGGCGGGTGGGCATCAAAGAGATTCGGATAGGTGCGGCCGTTGGGATACTTACGGGCAGCACCATCGTCGGGCAACAGATGCAGCATATTCTTAATGATGCGGAAGGCATGGTCGCCATCAAGCATGCGTGCCCAGAAATTCGTCTTCCATCCCAGGCTCCATCCCGTAGCCATGTCACCACGCTGGTTCAAGGTGTTAGCAGCAGCGGCAAAGAGTTCGGGATGTGAATACGGAGAAATCTGATTCGAGGGATACAAGCCATAGAGGTGAGAAATATGGCGATGCTCGTCCTTGGGATCGTCAGCATCGATAATCCACTCCTGAAGTTGGCCGTAACGTCCTATCTGCATGGGAGGGAGGTTCTTAAGTGAAAAGTTAAGAGTGGAGAGTGAAGAATCTCTTGCCGCATCCGTGTCCTTTCCAAGTACCTTGGCTGCCTTCAGCGTTTGACTCAGCACGTCGAAAGCAATCTGGTTGTCCATAGTGGAACCTGCACAGACATTAGTGCCTTTCCCCCTCGGTCCGTGCTCGGGTGAAACCGTAGGAACAGTCATCAGCCATCCAGCAGCCTGCTTCACCTCACCGGCAGCAGGATACACCTGCATATAATCGAGCAGGAAGTCAGCAGCACCTTTCATCACAGGATACCACTGTTTCAGGAATTCTTTGTCGCCTGTATAGAGATAATGCTGCCAGATATGCGTGGTCATCCAGGCTCCACCAGTGGGGAACATACCCCAAGGTGTGCCGTCAACAGGACCGGCAATACGCCACAGGTCGGTATTGTGATGTGCCACCCAGCCACGGCAACCATACATTTCCTTGGCAGTCTTCGCACCCGTCTCACTCAGATCTTTTATCATTGAGAAGAAGGGCTCTTGCGTCTCGGCGAGGTTGCCTATGAGTGCCGGCCAATAGTTCATCTCGGCATTAATGTTGATGGTGTACTTCGAGTCCCAGGGGGCATTCATCTTGTCGTTCCATACGCCCTGCAGATTTGCTGCCTGTCCGCCAGGCTGACTTGAAGAAATCAGCAGGTAGCGGCCATATTGCATCATCAGCGCTACCATGTCAAGGTCTAACTGAGAACTTAGAGTTGAGGACTGAGAGGTATGATTGGATTTTTCTTCAAAGGCCGCCAAACGCTTATCTGTAGCTAATGAAGAATCATCCGATTTAGGTAAAATAAGCTTTACACGATTGTACTGCTCCTGATATTTCTTAATGTGATTGGCCAGTACTAGCTTGTAGGGCTTGCCATACACAGCTGCCAACGCCTCATTATTCTTCTTCACAGGATTGCCGCTCACATCGTGGTAGTTTACGAAATTAGTACCTGCTGTGATATAGAGCGTAGCAGTTGTAGCATCATCCACGCTGATTCCATTGGATTTGAGCTCCACCTCGCCATCAGTTTCCACCAATACACGACACTCGGCTTTCAGTCCGGCCTTGATACCCTCCTGTCCTACGCCATCTATGACGGCTGCCAGTTCATTGACCGTTCCCTTGATACCTTCATGCTCTTTAACAGTAAAGACGTTTGAGGGTAACTGGCTTGTGAATTCCATGTCAAACTCCAGTTGCTTTCTCTTGTTGGCCTTCAGTTGCACAACAATCACATTGTCAGCCTGCGAAGCAAACACCGTGCGTTCGTATTTAACACCATTATAAACGTAAGAAGTTGTGGCAGTAGCATCACCAAGATTCAAGGCACGCTCATATTTTGTGACATTCTTATGACCTAACGACAGCTTCAGGCTACCCATAGGCAGGAAACGCATGCCATGAGGACCTTTCACGAAATGCTGGTCAATAAGCTTTGCAGCCTCGCCCTCCTTACCTTGGAAAATCAGACTGCGCACATCTGATAGATACTCCTGTGACTCAGTGCTGTTGTTACTATAAGGCTGACCGCTCCAGAATGTCTCTTCGTTGAGTTGAATCTCCTCAACATCGGTACCGCCATAAACCATGGCACCCATGTGACTGTTACCTACAGGCAGTGCCTCCAGCCAGTGGGCGGCAGGTTGTGCGTACCAAAGACGTTCGGTGTTGTTGTCTTTTTTTGCGAAAAGCTGTGCAGCTGACAGCATTGTTAGCAGGACAAGGATTGCTTTTTTCATTTCTGTTATGTTTATGATTCTGTATTTAGTTATTGTGGTTATCTGGGTGCAAAGATACAATAAATACATCAAAAACGCGCAAAGATTATGTTGCTTTGGCTTTTTAAAATGTTTCAAATGTATCGAAAAAGCTCAAAAATCTTTTGGCTTTTCCCTCGCTTAATCGTACTTTGAGACTTTGTCTCTAAGATACTCTCGCTCGGAAAATTGCAAATTTATTTGCATTTTCCCTCGCTTAATCGTATCTTTGCAGCCGCAAAAGAAAAAGAGATGAACAAGATAAAGATAACAAGGGCAGGAATATTAGCTGAGGTGCGTGACTATCTGGTCATCGCCATCGGTATGCTGTCTTACTGCATAGGATGGGGCGTGTTCCTTCTGCCAAACAATATCACTACTGGTGGAGTGGCAGGTGTGTCGTCAATTCTCTTCTGGGGAACAGGCATACCGGTTGAGGTGAGCTATTCCGTGATAAACGGTGCTCTGCTGCTTGCCGCACTGAGGATTCTTGGTATACGTTTTTGTCTGAGGACCATCTACGCTGTTGCCGTACTGACATTTGGCGTAGCCTTCACCACCGCAAACTATCACGGTCATCTGCTTGCCGACCAGCCGTTCATGGCAGCAATAATTGGTGCGGTGTTCTGCGGATGCGGTGTGGGACTGGGTCTCTCGAGCAATGGCTCCACAGGTGGAACAGATATCGTGGCTGCGATAATAAACAAATACCGTGACATATCGCTCGGACGAGTAATAATGATGTGTGACGTTATCATCATCTCGTCGAGCTATCTTGTACTGCAAGACTGGGAAAAAGTTATCTACGGCTATGTGGTTCTTTACGTCACGGCTTTCTGTATTGACCAGGTGGTGAACTCACAGCGTTCGTCAGTACAGTTCTTCATTATTTCTAACAAGTATCGTGAAATTGGCGAACGTATAAACCGTGAACCACATCGTGGCTGTACGGTCATTGATGCACAGGGCTTTTATTCAGGCAACGAGGTGAAGATGCTGTTCGTGTTGGCAAATCGCCGTCAGAGCGACGTTATCTTCCATATAATCAACGATGTTGACCCCAACGCTTTCGTGTCGCAGAGTGCTGTCATAGGTGTCTATGGCGAGGGCTTTGATAAGTTTAAGGCGCGTCGTAGTAAGAAAGAGAAATGATACGCTATACTCATAAAGAAGAGATTTGGAACACGTTCTCCCATGCCGGCGGCATCTTGCTTGGCGTGGTGGTGGGCATCATCTTTCTGGTGATGACCATAGGTGCTGAGAGCTCATGGGCAAGCATTGGCGTGTCGCTTTATCTTTTCGGAATGCTTGGGAGCTATATCGCCTCTACCGTCTATCATGCTCTGCCATTACGCTCGAAATGGAAGGAGCGTCTTCGCCGGTGGGACCACGCTGCCATCTATTGGCATATAGCAGGCTCTTACTCGCCACTAACGCTTGTAGCCCTTCGCAACGAAGGCTATTGGGGATGGAGCCTTTTCTCGTTTGTATGGCTGTGTGCCATTGTGGGCACCATCGTGAGCTTCATCCATCTGAAGGAACATTCCAATTTCGAGACACTGTGTTTCGTAGGCATGGGACTGAGTGTGTTGGTAGCTTTCAAACCGCTCATAGATACTGTCTCCACTGCCGCCTTCGTGTGGATAGTTGCCGAGGGTGTGAGCTACATAACCGGAGCAGTGTTCTATTCTCTGAACAAAACAAAATACATGCACTCTGTGTTCCACTTCTTCGTTCTTGCAGGAAGCATCTGCCACATCATTGCTGTGTGGGATGTGCTGCTGGAGTATCTTTAGAGGTGAGAGGTGAGAAGTGAGAGGTGAGAAGTGAGAGGTGAGAGAAAAGCAATGAGATGAAAAAAATATTATATATTTCAGTTATTTGTCTGTTAATGACGCTTGTTTCTTGTGGCGGCACAAAGCAGGGCGGAAAGGAGACGGCGGCAGAAGAAAAACCCGTTGGAGTGGAGTTCTCTGCTGACTCTGCCTATAGCTTCTGTCAACAGCAGTGCGACTTCGGGCCACGAGTAATGAACAGCGAAGCCCACGACCGTTGTGCCGAGTGGATAATGGAGAAGTTCCGTAGCTATGGCATGAGTGTTGAGGCTCAGCAGGCAACATTACATGGCTATGACGGTACACAGCTCCGCAGCATGAACATCATTGCGAGCTATCGTCCGGAGAAGACCGAGCGCATTTTGCTCTGCGCCCACTGGGATAGTCGTCCATGGGCCGACAACGACCCTGACGAGGCTAACTGGCACAAGCCCGTCATGGCAGCCAACGATGGTGCCAGCGGTGTGGCGGTGATGCTCGAGGTGGCTCGTCTGCTTGCGCTTACCGAGAGAGGCATTTCGGTTGACTCTGCAAATGCAGGCGCTGCTCTCAATGAGAATATCGGCATTGACTTCGTTTGTTTCGATGCTGAGGACTGGGGCACTCCGCAGTGGGCTGAATCGAAGGGTGATGATAGCGACACATGGGCGCTGGGAGCACAGTACTGGGCAGCCAATCCTCATCGCGACGGCTACAAGGCTCGTTTCGGCATACTGCTTGACATGGTGGGTGGCAGAGGTGCTCATTTCTATCAGGAACTCTATTCCAAGCACTATGCGCCAAGCATTGTCAACCGAGTGTGGAAAGCTGCTGAGACAGCTGGCTATGGCAGTTTCTTCCCCCGACTGGAGGGTGGTGCCATCACCGACGACCATGTGCCAGTGAACAAAGTAGCAGGCATACCATGTATAGACATCATACCTTACTATCCTGACTGTGAGGCAAGCTCGTTCGGACCTACATGGCATACAGTCATTGACGATATGAGCCATATAGATGCCTCAACGCTCCGTGCCGTAGGACAGACCGTTGTGCAAGTGGTGTTCTCGGAGAAATGAGAACTGATTACTCCCAATAAGGTTCTTGATATTTCCATAGCCAAAGACTGCGATAATCGTCTTTGGCTTTTTTCATGTATCGCGCCTGCTCGTCGTGACCGAGCTTGCGCCACAGGCGGTCAATGTTACGTGCCAACTCCTCCAGCGTAGTAGAGGCGACCTTGCTGTCAAAAGAATAGACTGCGGTGTTGATGGGCTCGTCACACCATTCCCAATTGTCGCCGCTGACCATTGAGAAGGTGTCAGTCCACACGCGCAGTGCTAAAACAGGATGACCTGCATCTTCGCAAATCTTGCCAAGATGCAGGCCACGCTTTGCCCTTTCGTCGCCTCCATGTGAACATTCTACTGCTTTCATTCCCCATTTCACTGTCTCATAGAGCTCTCGGGCATCCATGTTGGTGATGTTTCCTTTGGGGTCGCCACAGCAGACGAGTTCACCTTTTATGCGTTTTCTCATAGTGAGGCTCGCGAAAAGTATAGTTTATTTTACGTATTCAGAGAAGTCGGTGAGGTGCATGTCGCCTTTGCGAGCCAGCGTGTCGTGCATGGCAAAGGCAGCTGTAAGCTCGTGACGTGTCTGTCCCATCTTTGCCAGCTTCAGATACTCGCGAAGCAATGGCTTGTAGTCGGGGTGAGCGCAGTTCTCGATGATGATTTCTGCACGCTGTGCAGGAGACTTACCACGCAGATCGGCTACGCCCTGCTCTGTTACGATGATGTTCACATCGTGCTCTGAAGAGTCCTGATGGCTCACGAATGGCACTATAGACGAGATGAGACCACCCTTTGCCGTTGATGGACAGGTGAAGATAGACAGATAGGCGTTGCGGATGAAGTCGCCCGAACCGCCAATACCGTTCATCATCTTTGTACCACTGATATGGGTAGAGTTCGCGTTGCCATAGAGGTCCACCTCGATAGCTGTGTTGATGGCGATGACGCCCAGTCGGCGTATAACCTCGGGCGAGTTGGATATCTCGCTCTGGCGCAGGGTGAGGTGGTTCTTAAAGTAGTCCATGTTATCATAGACCTGCATAAGGCAGTCGTTAGAAACTGTCAGAGAACAAGCAGAAGCATCCTTTACACGACCGTTGAGCATCATGTCGATGACAGAGTTCTGGATAACCTCAGTATAGATGTTGAAGTTAGGCACATGCTTATCCTGTCCCAGCGCACCGAGGATGGCATTTGCTGTTGAGCCTACACCGCTCTGCAGTGGAAGGAACTCCTTTGGAATGCGACCCTTGTGCATCTCCTCAACGAGGAATTCTGCGGTAAGGAATCCAATCTTGTCGGTTACAGGATCATTATCCTTGAAGGCACGTGCCTCATCGGGGATGTTACATTCTACCACACCAACAACCTTGTCCTTGGGTATTGACACGTAAGGCACACCGATGCGGTCGCTCACCTTCTCAATCATGATGGGCTTGCGATAAGGAGGGTCGAGAGGCTCGTAAACGTCGTGGATAAATTTCGCGTTAGCGTTGTGGAACGAGTTGAGCTCCAGTATGACGCGCTTTGCCAGTCGGGCTGCTGTTGGCGAGATGCCGCCTGCTGCTGTGAGATAAACGTGGTAGTCGTTGCCAACTTCTTCGATGTCGCACACCTCAAGTATTGCCCAGTCCACCTGTCCATAGAAGCCATAGCGCAGCTCCTGTGCCATGTGACTCAGGTGCAGGTCGTTATAGGGAATTTCACCCATGTTGACGTGCTTGCGGAAATCGGGGTTTGTGGTGTAGGGAGCACGGTATTTGATGGCCTGTGCATTTGCCATGTCACCATCGGTTGACTGACCTGTTGATGCACCGGTGAAGATGCCAACCTTAAACTCGCGTCCTGCCTCATGCTCCTTTACGGCAATCTTGGCAAGTTCTTTCGTTGTAGCCTTTGCCACACCAGCAGGCGTAAAGCCGCTCATGGCAATGTTATCTCCGTTTTTGATAAGTGCTGCAGCCTCGGCAGCGGTCATACGTGTGTAAGCCATTTTGTTAGTTTTACGTAAAATTGCAAGCAAAATTACAAAGTATGTAACAGAAACGGAAGAATTACACGTTGTTTAACACAGTTTAACTTATAGATAAAGATAAAAAGCTAATAATTATGTACTTTTGGCCTTTGTAAGTTGAACCCTATTAATATTACTACTGTTATGAAAAAACTACTCATGTTGGTCTGCGTGACCATGTTGGCATTAACTGCCAGTGCCCAGAAGAATATCTATCAGTTGCAGAGTTCACAAGCCCGTTCATTGGAAGTTATCAGCAATTCCTATGTGCGCCCAGTCACCGTAGAGTTGAAGATTGATGAAACCAAGGGCCGCATAAAGGATGTGTGGGAAATTACCTACGAGGAGTTTGCAAGCATAGCCGGTGCAATAAGCGACCGCGGCTACAGCGACCAGCAGATGCAGCGCCTGCGCGACTATGCCACCTTCATGTCGAGCCAGAAACACAACTGCGATGTTATAGTCTCGCCAATCATTAACATCAGCACGAAGAACCTCGCCCAAGGCTGTACCATCACCCTTGTGGGATTCACTGCAAACTACATCAACTGGCGCACGATGCAGGATAGTGACATTCCCTGGATTAGAATTGAAAGCGAGCATCCACGCATACAAGGACAGGGCTATGTACCCTACACCAGAGCTACTGAACAAAAATAACCACATCGCCTTATGAAGAAACTGTTGATTTTACTGTTGGCATTAGGCACCTATGTCTCTGAAGCCAGCGCTCAATTTGGTACGGTCGTTTCGAAGAAGATTACTTCGAACACCATGAATGTAATCAAAGTACCTCGTGACAGAACGTTTTATTTTGCCGCTGGCGGACAGTTGAATGGCGTTACGGAAAGCCATTTTAAGCCCGTCATTGGCTACGAGGCAGCATTAGGCTACCAGTGGGCCATGAAACGTGGCACACAACTTGGGGCACAATTAGGCATTGAGGCTGGTATCACAAGTCGCGGATGGGAATATGACCAATTCTATGCAAGCCATAAGTCAACAGGTATGGCAGTTTTCCTCTCACCCATTAACTACGTTTACCGTATGGGACTGGGAGCAAATAATAATATCTGGTTAGAACCTCATATCGGTGCCTTTGCCGCAATAGATGTTATTGACAACTACGTACATAATGAGGGAAAGTATGAATTAGGAGAAAGAGGATATATAAACAGCCACACAAGTACTCCAGAAGTCGATGCAGGCATCAATGTAGGACTACGCCTATGGGTAGCTAAGCGCATCAGTGTGGATCTCTCTTATCGTCAAGGCTTCATCGAATTTGCAGAAGAAGAGGCAAAAATCCAATATAGAAACCATACCACTTTTTCAGGCTACGATGGTTATGAAACTACGGCTGAAGAGGTTAAGCACAGTGGCTTGTCTGGAAACCTTTGCCTGCGTATTGGCGTGAAATTAAATAAATAACTTATTCCCCCAAAAGACATCCATTATGAAACATATCAAATACATCTTCCTGTCAATTGTTGCTTTAGCAATAGCTTCCTGCGGTAAAGAAATGACTGTTGAAGAAATCACGCAGAAACTGCCAGAGCCTAAAGTCAATATAGAGATATCCTATGGAACAGGGTCGGAACTGAGAGTAAACAGAACTCAAACCATTTATCCTACGTGGAATTTCGGAGGTGAGAAAGTCAATTGGAGAACATCCAATGACAATGTTGTAATAACTGATTTCACCTTGTCATCTTCATCTGCTCCACATTCCGTCAGTGTTAAGGGCGTTGCTCAAGGAAAGTCCATCGTGACTGCTGAGATTGATGGCTATGAAGGTTCTGTTGAGGTGGAAGTTCTTCCCCTTGCCGATTTTACTATAAAACAAACTTCTGGCACAAAAAAAATGACTTATACCTTCGTTGCCCAATATTATGAGTTCTATCGTGCCGAGTGGAGTTTTGGAGACGGCACTACCTATAGCCAATATTCAGACTCTAAATACAATGGGGTAAATACCTACTATGCTTCAAGTGGCACTTATAATGTTACTCTTTCTCTGTACGACAAGAAGGGCAATAAGATTGATTCATACACCAAGTCAGTTACTGTAGAATAGCATTACTCTGTTTTGGTATTATAGAAGCAAAATAATGTTTTAAGTGAAATTATAGTTAATTATGGTCATAGTCCAAGCGATTATGGCCATATTTTTTTTACCTTTGCGCCCATGAAACGACTTTCTGCATTTTTTATTATGTTTCTGTTGGCAGTGACCGTAGCCTTCGCTCAGGACGATGCGAAGGAGGAGACGGTGCTCACACCTTCTTTGAAAATAGGAAAGGTGCTGGTGGATGGCGACTCTATACAGTACATGGAGATGCAGAACGTCTATGTATATCCTGAACCCACGTTTAAGACAAAGCGCCAGCAACAGGCATATATGCGCTTGGTACGCAATGTGAAGAAGGTGTTGCCCATAGCCAAGCAGGCGCGACAGATGCTCATAGAGACAGCGGAGTATATAGAGACGCTGCCCACTCAGAAAGAACGCGATGAACATCTGAAGCGTGTGGAGGCAGCCATAGTGGCAGAGTATAAGCCCAAAATGAAGAAGCTCACCTTTTCACAAGGCAAGCTTCTCATTAAACTTGTTGACCGCGAGTGTCACTCCACTGCTTTTGAGGCTATCCAGGCCTTCATCGGTCCTGTGCGTTCCGGCATGTGGCAGGCTTTTGCCTGGATGTTCGGTGCTTCACTGAAGAAAGACTATGACCCAGAAGGAGTTGACCGTCTCACCGAGCGTGTTGTTCTAATGGTAGAGGCGGGACAGCTCTGACTAAACTGTAACATAGCGGAAACAATAATGCGATGCAGTTCTTAATGTGCTATTTTACAAACTCGTCGACTTTGGTCACCAAACTCGACGAGTTTGGTTTTCAGCTTAGTTAGTTCTGGATTACAGAACTGTCAGGACAGGATTACAAAACTGCCAGTATTGAATTACAAAATTGCCAGTATTGGATTAATAAGTTGAGCCTTTTATTTGTCTTCAGGTAGTGGCCAGCATTCCGAGGGCGTGTGCATGCGTCGCATAGCCTCGTCGAAGAGTTGCACCATTTCGGGGTAGTCCTTGGCCAGATTATTCTGCTCAGCAGGGTCTTCATCGAGGTTATAGAGCTCGAGTGGTGCACCTTTCTTTATTGTAACACACTTCCATTTGCCCAGGCGTGCGGCACGTTGCTTGCCAGGGAACTCCCAGTAGAGCATGCGGTGGTTGGTGTCGGCATCGCTACCGAAGAACAGTGGTGAGATGTCCATGCCATCAGTATTCTGTGGCATGACGGCATCAGCGGCTTTTGCATCAGTAGAGCCATCGTCCTTGCTTGTGGCAATGCTGGCGAGCGTGGGCATGAAGTCGGGGAAATAGACCAGGTTGTCAAGACGACGCACAGGTACACGACCTGGCTGATAAACGATGAGCGGCACACGGATGCCTCCTTCGTAGAGCTGTGCCTTACGTCCGCGGAACCCCGCATTACAGTTCAGCTGAGGCAGTGGTGCCTGAACGGCGGCACCGTTGTCGCTGGCAAAGATGACGAGAGTGTTCTCTGCCAGTCCGCGTTTCTCAAGATGTTCCATAAGCCGGCCTACGGCTGCATCCATGTGTTCAATGAGTGCTGCATAGCGCTGTGCATTCTCCTTTGCCTCTGGCGAAGTGAACGGTTCGTCTATATCGTGCCAGCGCCAAGTGTGCTGGTCGATGATGTATGGCTCGTGGGGCGCATCATAGGCGAGATAGAGGAAGAAAGGCTCGTCTTTCTTCTGCTGACGGTCTATGAAGGCGATGGCGTCGTCGGTGGAGATGTCGGTATTGTGACGCACATGACGGTCGTTGCGGTTCGCCTTGATGTTTACGAGCTGGTCGCCGTCGAAGCGATAGTACGGATAATAATATGGTGCGTTGGAATGTACTGTAGAGATGGTCCAGCCATGGAACTCGTGGAAGCCGCGGTGGTTGGGCGCTGCCTGCGGATCATAGCCATCGAGGTGCCACTTGTTAATGAGACAAGTGCGATAGCCTGCTGAGGAAAGGACTGTGGCGATGGTGGTGTCACAGGGCATGAGGTTGGTGCGGTGGATATAGGTGGTGTCGCCGCGAGGGTTCACCTTGATGCCTACGCGACCGCCAACAGGACACTGATTGTCGCGAATACGCGAATGGCCTGTGTGCAGACCTGTCATGAGTGAACAGCGTGAGGGTGATGAGATGCCGCTGCCGGCGTAGCAGTGGGTGAACGTGGTGCCTTGGCTGGACAGACGGTCGATGTTTGGCGTGCTTACATGCTTGCTTCCAAAACACGAGAGGTCGCCATAGCCCATATCGTCGGCTAAAATAAAAACAATGTTCGGACGTTGGGGTGTGGCTTTCTGTGCATCCGAGGGTGATGCTATGGCTGACAGCGCCAACAGTGACAGTGCGGTTTGTTTCATGAAACTCTCTTTTGGAGCAAAAGTACTAAAAAACATGATTAAAACAAGCGTTTTGATAAAAAATGTGCTAATTTTGTAGGCTGTTAATTGCTTAGCAAGAAAAAAACCGATGATTAAGGATATTAAATATATAGCTTTCGATGCCGATGACACGTTGTGGGACTGTCAGGGACATTTCGAGCGGGTGATGCAGGAACTATACACGTTGCTGGAGCCATGGGTGGACCGCCAGACTGCTGCACGCGAGCTCTTTGCCACCGAGCGCAAGAACATGGCTCTGCTGGGCTATGGTACGAAGGCCTTCACTCTTTCGATGATAGAGACAGCGCTGAGAGTGTCGCACCACAAGATGAGCGGCGACCGTTTGGCATGGATTCAGCGCGAATGCTATACATTGCTTGAACTGCCAGCCACACCGCTGCCTGAGGTGAAGGAGACGCTGGACGAGCTGAGCCGACAGGGCTGGCATATGGCGGTCTTCACAAAAGGTGAGCTGCTTGACCAGGAGAACAAGCTGCGCCGATCAGGACTGGATGGCTACTTTGAGCATGTGGAGATAACGAGTGACAAGACCGAGCGTGAGTTCCTGAATCTTTGTAAGAGGGTGGGGCACAAGCCCGAACAGCTGCTCATGGTGGGTAACTCGCTGAAGAGCGACATAGCACCAGCGCTTGCCATAGGAGCATCGGCAGTACATATTCCATTCCAAGTGACATGGGAGCTGGAGCATAGCGAGCCTTTCGAGCATCCGCGTCTGCGAAACATTACTCACTTTGGTGAACTGCTCGACATCTTGCGATGAAAATACCGTCCATAGAAAAAGCACCTCTTCTTCCTATCGCAATAAGCCTTGTGGCAGGCATTCTGACAGGATTCAATATTGATGCCAGTATAAGCTACCCCTTTCTGGTGGTGATGGCTGTACTGGCATTCTTTTTGCGAAAAAAGCCTGTGGCCCATACACTGACGATAGTCATCGCGACAATGCTTTTGGGTATGGTTATTGCACAGAGGGAACATAGGATTAGTCATGGCTATGGCTACGATGGGCATGAAAGAATGTGCGACGTGGTCATAACATCGGAGCTTGTGGAGAAACGCAAGACGGTGGCTGTGGACGCGGTGAATGTGGATAATGGGGAGAAGCTGAAGTGCTATGTTCAGAAGGATAGTCTTTCTATGAAGCTGATGCCTGGCAACGGACTGAGGATAATGGCTCGCATAGAGGGACTTTCTGACGACGAAAAGACTTCCGACTATGACAGATACCTTCTCCGGCAAGGATATGCAGGACGTTGCTTCGTTAAGGCTGAGCATTGGGAGTGTCGAAGGTTGAAACTTGACAAACTGTCGGTTGTCATTCGTGCCCAGATAAGGTTCTTGCAGTGGCGCCATCAGTTGCTTGAACGTTACCGTATGGCAGATGTCTCTGGTGATGCCTATGCCGTGGTGGCTGCCATGACGCTTGGCGACAAGACAATGCTTAACGATGACTTGCGCGACACCTATTCCATTAGCGGTGCGTCACATGTGCTTGCTCTTAGTGGAATGCATCTCGGCATCATCTGTTGTCTGCTGCTGATGCTCACTATGAGTCGACGTCGACCACGCGTGCTGTCGCAGATATTACTCGTCATTGGCATCTGGGGCTTTGCCTTCCTTGTAGGGTTGCCTACAAGTGTAGTTCGTTCGGCACTGATGATAAGTATCTTTGCAGTGTTCTCGCTTGGTTACAGGACACACATGTCGGTGAACCTGCTGTGTCTGGCTGCTGTGATAATACTGTTGTGTAGCCCTTACGCTGTCTATGACGTGGGCTTTCAACTGTCTTTTGCTGCCGTGATGAGTATAGTGGTGCTTATGCCAATGTTTTTTGATGAACGTAACCCGTCTTTTCTTGTGGGGTGTATGGCGGTGTCGCTGGCAGCACAGGTGGGAGTGGCACCTATAATAGCCTATCACTTCGGACGCTTCTCCACTTATTTCCTGCTTACGAATCTTGTCGTGGTGCCTGCGGCATATGCCATAATCTGTGGCGCTTTCCTGACACTGCTGTTCCCGCCGCTGTCGATAGTACTAGTGTGGACGGTGAACACGCTGAACACAATACTCACCATGATAACGCGAATGCCACTTGCAAGCATCGAAGGGCTTCATCCCTCAATGGTGCAAGTGGCACTATACTATGTTTTTGTTGCCGTTATGTTGGCGGCTTATCTTATTTGGAAAGGCGATTACCCGAAGAGTGTGAACAGATGGTATAAAAGTTCATAGCCCTTATAGCCTGCTGTTACAGCTGCTGCATGTCATACAGACGCTTATAGTAGCCGTTCTTTTCAATAAGCTCTTCGTGCTGACCGCGCTCAACAATCTCGCCTTCATAGAGCACATATATCTCGTCAGCGTTCTTGATGGTTGACAGACGGTGGGCGATGGCAATGGTGGTGCGGCTCTTCATCAGTCGCTCCAAAGCCTCCTGTACCAAGCGTTCGCTCTCTGTGTCAAGCGCAGAGGTAGCCTCGTCAAGAATGAGAATTGGCGGGTTCTTCAGGATGGCACGGGCAATAGACACGCGCTGACGCTGACCGCCTGAGAGTCGTCCGCCACGGTCGCCAATCATAGTGTCGTAGCCGTGTTCGCTCTCCATGATGAACTCATGGGCATTGGCAATCTTTGCAGCTTCGATAACCTGTTCCATAGTTGCATTCTCTACACCGAACGTGATGTTGTTATAGAATGTGTCATTGAACAGGATAGCCTCCTGGTTAACATTACCAATGAGCGAACGGAGCTCTGATATGCGCACATTCTTTATGTTCTTACCATCGATGAGCACCTCGCCGCTGTTCACGTCGTGATAGCGAGGTATGAGGTCAACGAGCGTTGACTTACCTGAGCCTGACTGTCCTACGAGAGCTATGGTCTTGCCCTTCGGAACGGTGAGGTTGATGTGCTTCAGCACCGGACGGTCAGCGATATAGCTGAACGACACATCGCGAAGCTCAACTTCTTTCTCGAAAGAAGGCATGGGCTCTGGATTCTCTGGCTCCTTGATGGGGTTCTCAGCTTTCAGTATGAAGTCGATACGGTCCATTGATGCCAAGCCAAGTGGTATCTGATAGGTAGCCTTAGACAACTCCTTCAATGGGTTGATGACACTATATAGAATCACCATGTAGAAGATGAATGTCGAGGCATCGATAAGATGTGACTCGCTAAGGATGAGTGAGCCGCCAAACCAGAGCACGATGACGATGATGATGGTGCCGAGGAACTCCGACATCGGGTGGGCGGCATTCTGACGGATAATCATGGAGTTCATGCCGCGGCGGAACTCGTCGTTGACAAAACGGAAACGTGCGGCCATCTTGTGCTCGGCAATGAAAGCCTTGATGATACGCAATCCGCCGAGGGTCTCGTCAAGCTGGGCGATGATGTCGCCCCACTGTCCCTGAACGGCTGCTGACTGGCTCTTCAGCTTACGGCTCACGACGCCCATAATCCATCCGGCTATAGGGGCTACGATGAGCACGAAAAGGGTCATCTGCCAGCTCACGGTGAACAGGGTGAAGAAACACACGAGGATGGCGATGGGCTGACGGATGAGCATGTCGATAGAGCTGGTTATAGATCCCTCGACACACTGAACGTCGGCCGACATACGGGCAATGATATCGCCCTTGCGCTCTTCGGAGAAGAAGCTCAGTGGTAGTTTCAGCACTTTCTCATAGACCTGTATGCGGATGTCGCGAACAACACCTGTACGTAGAGGCACCATCACGGCTGAAGAGGCGAAATAGCCTGCGGTCTTGATGGCTGTCATTACGATAAGAGCTATACCCATGATGACAAGGGTGATGAATGCGCCGTGATTGGTAATCATCTCCTGCACCCATGCATAGCCGTTGTTTATGATATCGTCCTTATGGATGTGTGACCAGTCAATGGGCTTATACTCATAGACTGTCGTGTCGATTTTGAAAAGGATGTTGAGAATAGGGATGAGCACTACGAACGAGAACACATTCATCCACTGTGAGAAAAAGTTCAGCAACACTGACCAAGCCAAATATTTACGATATGGCTTGAGGTAGCGTGCCATGATAGATAGAAACTGTTTCAGCATATCATTTTATGTTTTGCGTGCAAAGGTACGAATAAAAAACTAATATGTATTAAAAAAAGGAATAATTCTTATAATTAGCACTTTGTTAGTGCTTGACATACCCACACTTACGGTGTGAGCCGGTCTTGTGTCATTCGTTCCATATATTGCTGTATGATAGCTTTCAACTCTTTTTCCATTGGTTGTTGATGGCTTACTTTGTTCAGCAGGTTGTTCTGCATGAGTGAGTCGCTGAGGGCATAGACAGCACGTGTGTTCTGACCATCGAACTGTAGCACATGACCGTGTTTTACATACTGATAGATGCCGTTCATGTAGTTAACAGCCCAAGTGCTGTCGGCAGGGGTGCTAAGCAAGTCGATGCCGAAGCCGAAGTATGGCTTTTCATAATGGAGCATGCCCATGACCGTTGGCAGTATGTCGATCTGCTGGGCAATCTTGTCCTGCATCTCAGGCATAAGGTCAGCATTACCTGGCTCATATATAATAATAGGTGAGCAGAATCCCCCGAGGTCAGTCTGATAGAAGGCATGGTCGCTGGTGTTAGTGTGGTCGCTGGTGATGATGAAGATTGTGTTCTTAAACCACGACTCTCTACTTGCAGTCTCAAAAAAACGTCCCAGCGCCATGTCGGTATAGCGTATGCACTTGTGTATCTCGATGCCTTCCTCTGGATAGACATCCTTGTATTTCTCTGGTATGACGTAAGGATGATGGCTCGATGCGGTGAAGACAGCTGTCATGAAAGGCTCTTTCATCTCAGACATCTTCGTAGCATAGTATTGCAGGAACGGCTCGTCCCAGATAGCCCAGGTTCCGTCGAAATCATTGTCACCTCCGAAGCGCTTGTCTTCGTTGAAGTCCTCACGGCCGTAGTATTCCTGAAAGCCGATGCTCTTGGCGAAAGCCATGAATCCCATGGAGCCGCGTTGTGCTCCGTGGAAGAAGGCTGTCTTGTAGCCTTCGGCTGCCAGCAACGATGCTATGCCATCAACGTGGTTCATTGAGGCGGGAGTAAGGAAGAACGGTTCCACGAACATGGGAATGGATGCCAGAATAGAGGGCATGCCATCGATGCTCTTCCTACCATTGCAGTAAGAGTGACGGAAGGTGATGCTTCGGCTTATGATAGAGTCTATGCATGGGGTGTAGCCTTTGTATTTGCCATCTTCCAAATGCTCGTTTAGTGCTCCGATATATTCGCGACCGAAACTCTCGACAATGAGAACCACGACGTTCTTCTTTGTCATCGTGATGCTGTCGGCAGGTATGTGGATGGGAGAATAAACAGATGCCATCTCATGCTCGTCGGAGAAATACTCTGGTACGACGAACACAGACTTGCCGATGGTGCGGTAGAGCGAGAAAGGTGTGTTCAATACCAATGCTGCCTCTATGGGACGCGCGGCATACTGGTTTGCATTCGAGATGGTTATAGGGCGCACGGCCTTTGTGAATCCACCTCTTATACCGCCAATCACCAATGGCGTCATGAGGAGTAGTGATAGCAGTGCGGCTCCGCTATAGTGAAGCCATGAGAAGTCGTTTGGCTTGATGGCAGGCTTCCTGTATAGCCGGTACATCACCCATATGATAACCACAAAGATAACGACAAGATATATGTGGTTGATTGTCTCTGTTAGGAAGATGCTTCCCAGATTGCCTTCGTTAGAGAACTCGCTAAACACTGTCGTTGTGGTTCGTCTCATCGTGAAGCGGAAATAGACGGCATCACACAGATTGACAGCTAATGCCAGCCCATTGACAGTCAGGAACAGGGCCTGACATAGTTTCTGATACCAGGCGACCTCTTTCAGATGAAGCGGGAAGAGCATCATGACGATATAGAGGCTGTTGGTAAGCAGGATGGCCGAAGTGTCGAACATCAGTCCACCGCCAAACAGCTCCATCAGGTGATTGAACGTGAGACCCTGCGAGAAATAGCTTAGGTTCTCCAACAGGTAGATGATGCGTGCCAGAAAATAGACGGCATAGGCTATGACAAGATTGCATAGCGTAGCCGTCAGTGGGGATAAGAGTCTTAGACTTCTGAAATTCATGCGGTCAGATTATTTCACCCAATAGTGTGGCACTTGTTGACCCTGTTATGCGAACACGTACCGTCTCACCAATATGGTGGGAACCTTTATCTACGACCACGGCCTTGTTCTGCTCAGTGCGTCCCATGAGCTGTTCACGGCTGCGCTTTGAGAAACTCTCAAGGAGCACATCGAACTCCTTGCCTTCGTCGCGTTTGTTTGCTTCTGCCGAGAGCTGTGTCTGCAGGGCAATCATCTCGTTCAGACGGCGAATCTTCTCTTCCTCGGGCACGTCGTCGGGAAGATGCTTAGAGGCGTAGGTTCCAGGACGCTCGCTATACTTGAACATGAAGGCAGAGTCGTAGCCCACCTCACGCATAAGCGACAGGCTCAGCTGATGATCCTCTTCTGTCTCGGAGTGATAGCCCACAAAGATGTCGGTGGAAAGGCCGCAGTCGGGTATGATGCGGCGAATGGCGGCAACACGGTCCAGATACCATTCACGGGTATATTTGCGGTTCATGAGTTTCAGGATACGGTCACTGCCGCTCTGTACTGGCAGGTGGATGTGCTTGCATACGTTGGGCTCCTCGGCAATGACATGGAGCGTCTCGTCGCTCATGTCCTTCGGGTGAGAGGTGGTGAAGCGTATGCGCATCTCGGGAACCTCATGAGCTACGGCTCTAAGAAGCTTCGGGAAGTCGAAGCCTTCAAAATTATATGAGTTGACATTCTGTCCTAACAGCGTGACCTCTTTGTAGCCACGGTCGCGAAGGTCACGTACCTCGCGCAGGATGCTCTCCACGTCGCGACTGCGCTCACGTCCGCGAGTGTAGGGAACAATACAGTAGTGGCAGAAGTTGTTGCAGCCACGCATGATGCTCACGAAACCACCTATCTTTGCACCATGCAGGCGCTGAGGTACGATGTCGCGGTAGGTCTCGGTCGTAGAAAGCTCAATGTTTATTGCCTTGTGGCCAAGCTCTGCCTGTGCTACAAGGTCGGGAAGTGACAGATAGGCGTCGGGACCTGCCACGAGGTCGGCACCATGATTCTCAAGCAGGTCCTGCTGAACACGCTCTGCCATGCAGCCGAGCACGCCAATGATTAGCGGGCGTTTGCGCTTCTGGTTGTTTAATGCTTCTAAACGGTGATATATCTTCTGCTCTGCATTGTCACGAACAGAGCAAGTGTTCAAGAACACAGCGTCAGCCTCTTCTACATTCTCACATGCTTCATAACCAGCCATCTTCATGACTGACGCTACAACCTCGGAGTCAGCAACATTCATCTGACAGCCATAGGTTTCAATAAATAGTTTTTTCATCAATCTTTTTTAAATCTTCAATTTTTGTTATTCCGGAATATTATTTACTCGTTGCAAAGAGAAACCGGTACCCTTGTTCTCAGGCTCGGGCTCTGGTTCTTTTTGTTGTGTTTTCTGTTGCTTCTTTTCTTGTTTGTTATCCTGTTGTACAGGCTTTGTCACTTCTTTAGTGCGCTCTGTCTCCTGTTTCGGTGCGGTCTCTGGCTGAGAAGGCTGCGTCTGCTCAGACTTTTCCGTCTGTTGCTTTGTTTCAGTCTTCTTTGCAGCTCTTGCCTTTCCGCCATACTGGAAGTAATAGACTCCCTTCTTGTTCTTGCCAATAGACTTGATGTACTGTCCTGGGCGTACGGTGTCGTCGTTGGTGTCCATCGTCAAGTTACCGTTAGAGTCGATGAGGTAGAGCACAGCAAGACGCTCTTCCGTTTCACGGCTCTCAACAATAAAGGCGAGACATCCATTTTCACCAACCTTCTTACTCGTGTAGATATTACGTCCGTCGGAGTCGCTTCCGTAGATCTTCATCGTCCTGTCGGTGATAATGTTCTTGCGGAATTCGATGAGGGCTTTCCTGTAATTGGCTTTGGCAATCTTCTCTTTTGCAGCTTCATCGCCCCACATACTTTCGAGCAGGCTCCACTCCTCCTCGGTGCAGATACAGCTGTCGGCAATATAACCTTCTTCACCGTTGGCTTTCACTCTATACAGCTCGCCTACCTTCTCATAGCCTTTCACTTCATCGCTATACTTGACAGTGCCGATGACCTGTGCACTGCTCTTGTCATCAAGGAGCACGTCGGTCTTGTCAGAGATGACATACATCTTCTCGCTTGAGCCATCGAAGATGTCAGAAACCCAGTTCCACGCAGAGTTAAACCATCCGTAGTACCAACCCAGACCGATGAGCGCAATAGTTATCAGACAGCC
The DNA here is from genome assembly GCF_023217965.1 of Prevotella sp. E13-27. NCBI lineage: Bacteria > Pseudomonadati > Bacteroidota > Bacteroidia > Bacteroidales > Prevotellaceae > Prevotella > Prevotella sp. E13-27. Next base: position 1,299,245 of record NZ_JALPSC010000001.1, read on the forward strand.
GCAGCCGCTACTGCTGCTCGAGTCGCTGCTACTACTGCTTGAAGAACTGCTCGATGATGATGAGGTCTGTTGTGTCGTTTGCTGTGAACCGCTACGACGAGCTTGAGCCAACATGTCGCGGAACATGTTGCAGTTGTCAACACCCGCATTCTCTGCTGCACGCAGATAAGTCTCTGCAGTATTGAGGTTGCGCCCTACACCGACACCGTTAATATATGCATAGCATAACAACAGGTTTGCAGGATTGTATCCGAGGTCAACAGCCTTCTTAGCCAGTTCAACACCACGCTGTGCACGTGATGTGTCATTGAATAGGATATGGTTTGCCATGAGGTGCATAGCTGATGCAGAACCCTTATCAACAGCACTCTCAAGCCACATCAACGCCTTCTTGTGATCTTTGGCTACTCCAATGCCGTTCTCGTAACAGTAGTGAACACGCACCATACAGTCGGTATCGGCGCTGAAGCTGTTGTTATCTTGGGCACCTTTCATGTAACACTCGAATGCTTTAGAGGCATCCTTCGTAACGTGCATGCCTGACTCGTACATGCGTCCCAGATAGTAATATGCGGGGTTATATCCCTGATTTGCGAATGACTCGAAGACCGAGTATGCCATATCCAGGTCTTCATTGTGCTGGAAGGCATAAACGGCTCCGTTCCAAAGCGTATCAAAGTCCAAACCCTGGTCTTGCTTCTGATCCTGTCGTGTCCAGAAGAGAGCGTCCTCTGATGTCTGATCCAGGGTCATCACCTGCATGAAGTCCTGATAGTCTGCTTTCTGCTTTAGCTTCTTGACATTTGATGCAAAGGTCTCGGCATGCTGCTTCAGATCAAGGTCGGTATAGTCACTGACCTCGGAAACGAGCGTTTCACAGATGTTGTGCAGGTCGTCGACCGACTTGCCGTTCTCCAGTGCCTCAATGATGTCAATGATAAGATTGTGGACGGTGGCGCATTTCTCTACACCACCGATTCCTTCTATATGCTTACGCAGCTTTTGCAGACTTTTCTGACATTTCTTCGCCTGCCCTTCTAAGATCTGATCCATGCTTACCTGTTCGTTTCTTCCTTATTATTACTTTACACGTGCTTGTTAGCCAGACGGCGACGCTCGCGCTCAATCTCCTGTTCACTGAGCGTGCCCTCGCCCTTGATGGTGAATGTCTTTGTTTTACCCTGACACTCCACCTTAATATTTACTATACCATTAGAGTCGCGTACAACAAAAGCAGTGATCTCTGTCTTTGCAGGTACGGGGAAGCCCCATTCGAGCTCAGACTCCTCAATGAGTGTACACTTCTCCAGCTCCACCTCTTCGTCGGTACTGATGTTCTCGTAGAGAGCAAGGTTAACGCTTGTGCTTCCGTCTTCGCGGGTTGTGAATCCTGTAGAGCCCTCATAGACCAGTGAGTCGGTACGCTTAATGACGTTCTGCACGATGAGGCGGTCCTCAGAACCGTAGCAGCGGATGCCATAAGAGCGTGTGGCGAGGTCGTCGCCGAGCGTCACCTTGGTTTTCTCGCCCTCTAAGCTTGAGGCATGGATGGCTGCACCTTTAGCTACAGCACGGTCTGGCTCAAGGTTGTCCAGTCTGAGGTTGCAGTTTGGATATTCCTCCATCAGGCGCTTCTTAATCATCGGCATATATGATGAGCCGCCAACGAGGATGATATCACTGATGTTGAGATTGTCGGTACGCTCAAGAGCCAGCTTCTTCGCTTTCTCTACTATGTTGATGGTGCGGTCAACGAGGTCTTCAGTCAGTTCCTCGAACACACTGCGAGAAATGTCTATAAAGTGCATCTTGCGCTGATACATGAACTTGAAGGCAGCCTTATCAGCTTTAGACAGGTTCTTCTTACAGTTCTCTGCATTGACGAGCATCTTACCGACTTCCTTCGAGTCCTTGATGTCATCATAAGTTACGTCAAGTCCTTCCTTCTGAAGGGCATAGTCTATGAGAGCGATGTCCCAGTCCACGCCGCCGAGGTGGTGGTTGCCGTCGCTGGCGAGTGTCTCAAGCTCGTTGTTCTCCATGCGCATGATGCTCACATCGAAGGTGCCACCGCCAAGGTCGTAGATCATAAATGTCTTGTTGTTCAGTCCCTTTGTGCCATAGCTAAGTGCTGCCGCTGTAGGCTCGTTGAGCAGTCCGAGCACTTCCAGTCCGGCTATCTGCGCAGCCTGCTTAGTGCGCTCGCGCTCGTCGTTGCCGAAATAGGCGGGAACGGTGATGACTGCCTTATGAATGGGCGGCAGTCCCTCATAGGAGCGTTGCTCGTTGGCATCGTCAACAACTTTCTTCAGTATGAGTGCTGATGCTGTGATAGGAGTGACTGTAGTGCCATCGATGTCGAGCTCGTAGTTCTTGTTGGACATCTCGCGCTTAATGAAAGCCACAGTACGCTTGATATCACTACCCATCATACTCTTTGCCTCGCCGCCCACTACTGGCTCACCTGTCTCGTCATAGAATATAACTGATGGCGTTGTAGCAGCATCCTCAAGGTTCTTGATGACCTGTGGCAGTCCGTCCTCACCGATAACAGCGATACAAGAGTTGGTTGTGCCCAGGTCAATGCCATATACTTCTTTCATTGTTCTGTTGTTTTTATTTATGATTCTTTTTTGTTTTTGCTTCACGTGTTATTTCAGCTTGACCACCTCTTCCTGACGGATGACATAGCTGAACTTCTTTGGCACTTTGTTGTCTGCCATGATATTCTGCAGCTGTACGTCGGAGCGCACCACTACATAGGGTACTGCCCACTCATATCCAGGCTGCTCTGTGCGATAGGTGCCTGCGAGTTCTGGCGTTGGAGCTTCCTCGGTGTCGGTGATGGCCTGTCGCTTAGGATTGAACTCCAGTGTACCGGCTTCGGCGAAGCGGCGCACACCATTGTCCTCAAGCGACGAGTCAATCCACTGCTCCAGTCGGCGCACGTCATCAAGCAAGTCGTCATAGTCCTTAGCCTCTTTCTGCTTGGCCAGGATGGTGCGCACGTTGTCTGCCAGACCTATAAGCTCCATTATTAGTCCGTGTTGCGTCTTGTATATCACATCATCCTGGAATTTCAGCAGTTGGTTGTGCTGCTGCTGGATGATATTCTCTTTCTCTTCTATCTGTGCGTCGAAGCGTTTCTGGGCTTCAGCATATTCGTTCTGCTGTTTCTCTGCCGAACGCTGTATGCTGTCCATGCGGGCGTTCATCTGCTGCAGATAGAACGCTATGTTCTGGAGCACGGCATTGCCTGCAGTCTGCTTCTGCTGCTCTGTCTCAGCAGTAGTCACCTGCTCTGTGGCCTTCGCCTCTTGGCTGTCATTCACTTGTTCTTCAGCCTTATCTTCAATGACAGTCTGTGACTGTTCTTCTACCTTTGTCTCTTCAGTAGGCTTCTGTTCCTCCTGAGAGTGGGTTTCTTCTTTCTTTTTCCAACTCCATTCCATAGCTGTATGTATTTGTTGTTATCTTTCTTTCTGTCCTTTGTTCCACCGTTCGTCTTCCACCTCTCCGTCATCATAATAGTGATGGCATAGTCCGTCAGGACCTTCCGGTGTCATTCGTCCAGTGATGTAAGAGCCGTCGCGCAGATAGCAGATACCTTCGCCTTCCTGCATGACGCCATTTTTAAAACGGGCGCAGATCTGTTTGCCGTCGGGCAGATAGAGGATACCTGCTCCGTTCTGCTTTCCGTTCTTCCATTCGCCAGCATATCGGTAGCCGTCAGCACCTATGCTCACGCCTACGCCCTTCTGGCGATTTATGCTCCACTCGCCGGCATATTTGTTTATGTTCTTATCGACCTCCATGCCTATGCCCTGTCGCATGTCCAGCTTCCATTCGCCGGCATAGTAGTCGTTAAGTTCCGAGCGCTCCACGCCGAAGCCTGAGCGTTCGCCCTCCTTGCTGCGGTTGCCGCAGTAGAATTTTCCGTTGTCTTCTTCCTCGAACGAGAGCTCTCCTTTAGGTCCCCCTTCGTTGTTGCCATCGTCGGTCAGTTCCTCCGGCATCTCGTCTGTCCACTCCAGTGAGTAGAGGAAACAATCTACGATATAGTCGGCTACTCCGTGGCGCAGGAAGTTACGCTCTTGGAACGCCTGTTTGATGTTTGCCAGTCGCAGAGAATAGATGTCATCGTCAAGTCCCTGTAGCTCCAAGAGCTGCGCTCCAAGGTTACTGTTCACTGCACACTGTATGATGCGGTTGCTGACAGCGTCGCCAGGCAGATAGTCGCTGATGAGACCGCGCAGTCGCGTCTCACCAACGACATCTTGTCCGAATTGTTCCACCAGCTCGTGCATGGCGGTGTAAAGTGTCATCTCTTCTTGTCTCATTCTTCAGCTATAGACTCTTGAGAATCTTGTTCTACTGGCTCTTGAGGTTTTTGCTCTTCAGATATTTGAGGCTCTTCTGTCTCTTGAGGTTCCACTGTTGACAGCATGCTGCTGAGAGTCGCTTCTTCTGGCTCTTGTTCGATAGCCTCTGGTGTTTCCACCGGTACTCTCTCCAGAGCCTCAAGGGCTTGCTGTGAGACGGCCTCCATGTTCTGCTGCTTCTGTTGCAGTGCCTCCATACGGCGGTTGCTGTCAGCGGTGTGGTAGTCAGCGGTCTGCTGTTGCCACAACAGTCGGGCTGCCTCTTCATCGTTGCTGGCTTTCTTGCGTATGTCATCCACCTCAACCTTGAGCGTATTGAAGCGTTCCTCGTTGGCAGCCATCCACTCGTTGTAGGCTTCTGTCTCCTGTTTCAGATTCTCAGTAGCTTGCTCGTTTGCTGTCTGAGTGGCATTGAGCTTTTCTGTCACCTCGTGTAGCGTGTCCTCATGTTTTCTGAGCAGGTTGAGGAAATTGTTCTGTTCCCTTTCCGCATCATCGCGTTTTTTCTTCAGTTCGGCTAGTTGAGCCTCTAACTCCTGCACCTCCTTCTTGACTTTCTCAAGTTCGGCTGTTCGCTTCTGTCGTTCGGCATTCAGCTCGCGTATCTCGCGTTCCTTTTTGTATGCTTGCAGACCTGTCTTGATAAGTGCCAGATCAATGATGCCCGCCATTGACATATCGTCTTGTGAGGCCTTTGCACTCAACTTCGGCAGGAAGTCACCCAGTTCCTCTACAGCCTTGTCCTTGCCTAGGTTATCAAAGATGCCGAGCGTCTGCGAGTAGAAGTTGGCCAGTCGTTCGAAGTTGCCCCATGAGTCGTCAAGTCCGTCACTGCCGAGGATTACTGCTACGGGGAAGTCGCCCATGCCGCTGAAGGCATAGCGGAACTCACCCACCGGACTGCCGTCGCAGAGCGATGTTGTCAGGTTCAGGAAGCAGCGACAGTCCCAAGGCACTGGCTCAAACCAGTTCAGCGAGGCATCGCATGCCATCATCTTTCCGTCGCCAATATGGAAGGCGAACCAGTACAGCGGCGTGCGCACGAAAGCCATCAGCGTACTGCCATAAGCTTTGACGATTGGCGTGTACATGCTGTCGCGCAGTCCGCTCTGCTTCTCCTTCTGCCATTGCTGGTAATACTTTCCGAGCATTGTCTGCTCATGGTCGTTGAAGGGATTTTCCTCAGCATGCTGCTCGATGGCCTGAAGCCACTGCATGTAGATGCGTCCGAAGAGCATTGTGAAGCGCAGGTCCTGGTCACGTATGTCAGCCACCTGTTTCAGAAACTGCTGATCCTGCTCATGGCGCTGCAGTTCCACCTCAGTCATCTTTGAGGTGTCGCATCCTGTGGCAGCCACGGCGGCGTCTTCATCCTTAGGATGGCTGGTCACCGCTCCTTTCTTTCCGAGAAACAGACGGGCAGGAGTCTCTTCCACAAACTGGCGAATGTTGGCCAGTGCCGTTTCGGCGGCCAGACGCGAACCTACGTCACTACGAACGTAGGTGTCGCCTCCGTGTCCGTCGCATACGATGGCCACGCGCAGTGAGCCGTCGTCGCTCTCATAGCTGAGCGAATAGTCCTGACACACGATGTCTTTCTTCACATGGGAAGCACCGCGTCGTGTGGCATTGAATACTATGATTTCACTCATATCGTGTGGCGTTACTGTTCAATTGATTATTGTTTATCCCCATGAGCCCCAGTCATCGGTGCCGCTGCTTACCTCGGTACCAACATCAACGCCGTCGAACTGGTCGTCGCTCTTCACCTGCTCGGCAATCTTCTCCGACAGTTCCTCCTGCTTGGTCTGGGGAGCGTCGCTGCCCACTGATGAGCTCTTGCTGGCCACCTGTGAAGAGGTGACGCTGACGAAGCGGATAATCTTCTTCAGCTGCTCTTTGTTGTGAACGGTGAGCACAGCCTCGCTTGTGCCGGTGAACTCAGCCAAAATATCCTGGTTTGCATCTTCGCCTATGGCAATGGCTACCTTGATGCCGGCGCGGAACCAAGGGTTGCCCTTCAGTTTTTCCAGTCCGTGTTTATAGTCATCGGTAGGCTCACCGTCAGACATGAAGATGAAAGCGGGTGCAAACGAGCCTACAGCCTCCTGCATGAATGCTTTCTTTGATAGTTTAGCGTTCAGCTCGTTGAATGCGTCGCCCATAGCGGTCAGACCACCAGCCTCGAGGGTACGCCAAGAGAACTCGCCTGGATCCATGGGCTGTGGATACATCCACTCACAGCCGCTTGAGAACTCCAGTGCGGCAATCTTGATCTGTGCGTCAGGGTTTGTCGATGAGATGTCATCTACATAGGGCAATACCTCCTGTACTGCCACGTTTACGCTCTCTATTCTCTCTCCCTTCATGCTGCCTGATGTGTCAACGATGAAGAAAAGTACCATTGTACGCCTCGGGGTGGCGTCAACCTCATCAAATGCTCCCATAGTTGTAATTTTTTTAGTTTTTTATTTTGGTTTCAATTATTGATTATTATTTCACGATTTCGCCTGTGATGTCCTTCGAGAAGCGAATCTTTGCTCCGATGACCATAGGCATGCCTGAGCCGCTGTCCACGTTGCGCACGGTGCCGTCGGGCAGAGTGACCGTCCAGGGCTGACCCGACTTGTTGACGAGTCCCCATTTCTTTGGGTCAACCTTGTTGCGTACTGCCTCGCCCACAACCGTATCATGGTCTTCCTCGAAGGTGGTCATACATTTATAGAACTTCTGTCCGGGTACAAGTGGCACGTTATACTTGCCGCACTTCACGAGGACGGGCTTCGTCAGTGGCTTGCCGCACTCGATACACTGTGTAGGCGTCTCATCGTTGACGAAGGTCATCTTGCCACATATCGGGCACTGTACATAGAAAGCTCTGAGCTGAACGAGCAGCTGCTCCCATTTGCGGTCCATAGTGCGCTTCGTTGGGTCGTGCATAGCTTCACTGCTGAAAGTCTTGATAAACTCGTCCTGCAGCATTTTTGGGTAGGCACCCCAGCGGCGTATAACGTTCTTATGGACACCGGGTACTGGACGGTTTTTGGGGTTTGTTGGGTCCATGATGAAGATGGCGTCCTTGCCGTTGAGCTTGCGCTCGGCATCCTCGTTCATACATGGGCATGACAGTGCGAAGGCACCCTCGAACGGACGATTCAGATAGAACAGTATGAACAGCGTAACGGCGAGTGAGAAATAGTCGGTGTTACGGTTTGGCAGCGACTGGTGCTCAACAATCTCAGGCGCCATGAAACCTACCTTACCGGCAATACCCATGTTCACGCCGTTAGGAGCAACGTTGTCATTGTCGCAGATGAGCACATGGCCAGTCTCGGGATTTATGAAGAAGTTACCATCGTTCATATCCTGATAGCTCAGTCCACGGATGTGGAGCTTCTGGAAACTTGTGCATATCTGCAGGGCAGCGTCTATCACGCACTCTACGCTCTTGAATCGAGCCTTGGCAAGCATGAACGCGCCCAGTTCCTCATAGCCTTTCGGACGCAGTTTCATTATGTATCCATAGCTGTCGTTCTGACGCTCAGTTACTGCCAGTGGCCAGATGAACGATTCGCTTGGGGCACCTGCCTCAGCGTTCTTCTTCAGGTTAGCATAGAAAGCATCGGGGTAAGGCAGATGATACCACTTCAAAGCATAGTCGTTGCCGTTGTAGTCAACGAGATAAACGATACCCTGACCGCCTCGGCCGAGTTCTTTCTTTACGGTACAGCTGCCGCCGTTGGTAAATTTTACCTTTGTTCCAGTTGATAGTTCTGACATATCGTTATCGTTTTTTTTGTTGTTTACTGTTGTTCAGGCGGACTATCCGCCTTTCTTCCCATTGTTTAATAGCCTCCGCCGCTGAGGTCGAAGTCATCGCTTGTCGTTACCTCGCCAGAGTTGCCGCATACAGGACAATGGAAGGTTCCTTCTCCTACGTAGCAGCTTATCTTTCCACATTGGCCGCATTGTACCCAGCTCTGGTTGCCGCAGTGGGGACAGCCTGGGAACTTGTCTCCGTTGAATATGTTGCCGCGCACCTTGTTCTCGGTGAATCCTTCGCTCTTGGCGGCTTTCTCCGTCAGTTTGAAGGACCAGTCGAAGACATAGTCTTTGCCTTGTTTGATGGCGGTGATGCCATAGGGCTGTTTGTTGCGCGAGCAATAGGCCACAATCACCATTCCGTCATACTTTGGATGTTTCATAGTCTTTGTAGTTTTTTTGGTCTATATTATTGGTTGTTATAAATTCTTTCGTTTCATCTTCCGTTTGTTACATCTTCTTCAGTTGGCTCATCACGTCGGGCAGGCTGCCGTTGGCTAAGTTGTCATATACAGCCTTTACTATGCGGAAACCATCACCATATACAGGCGTTGGGTCACGCTCCAGGATTGTCATCATGGCCTGTGACACAGGTGTCGCCATGTGCTTATATACAATCCATGAGCCGAGATTGCAGAAACCCTCTGTCAGCTCTGACCGCAGATATATGTTCCTTTCGTATTGCCACACATGAAGCAACTCGTGGGCAAGCACTCCGCCGAACACTATGCGATGCATGTGGTTGAGCATGTTAACCTCGTAGCTCTTGCTGAATATAGATTTTGCTACCTTGGTCTCACCCATCTTGTGGGCTTGTGTGGCAGGACGTCCTGGGGTGTAGCGTGGTTGAATAAGGCGTATGGGTACAGAGTTAGGCCATTTGTCAATGCCGTGGGCAGCGAGCATCTGCTTCACTCTCGTCTCTACCCATTCCACATGCTTGTCGGTCTTCACCTCCTTCTGCATGCAGTCGGCACACTGGTAGCGACCATCGGGCAGTCTGTGGTCTGTAGATGCCACGAAGCGCTGACAGCTGAAGCATTGGAAAGCGTGCTCCGGATGTGCTCCGAAGCCATGCAAGTCCTTCTTGAACATGCCTCTAAGTTCCTCTCCGCAATATGCACATTTCATGTGTTTACGCTTTTTTCGGCTGTAAAATTAGTAAATTACAAGCAGACGGCAACTCTGATTGAGTTAATTTTTTATAATAGAACACGCGCGAAGCCTCTTACTGAGCCTCAATCGAACATTACTCGTGGGTTCATAACGCTGGGACTGCGCCATTCTAATTGGTAGTCTTTGCGTAGAACTGTAGCGCGCTCATGCCAGAAAGCATGGCAGAATCCCATTCCGCGTGGAGTGTCGGCAAGGTTATCATATACCTTACGGTCGGCTTCGTCGATAATCTCCTCCCAGCGTGCTGTCCACTCTACTGGGTCGTGCTTCAGTCCGCCCGACTGTGGTATCTCATTTAGTTTGCCTTCGTCTGCCAGCTTGATGTTGCGCTCCAGGCGTTCTATCTCTTCGATTACGTCTTCAGTAATAGTGAGTTCGTGCTGCTCCATTGCCTCTGTTCGTCGTAGTACGAGTTTCTCGAACTTCAGCAGTCGAACCATCAGACGTGGGTGCTCGCTCAGTGCATCAGCCATGCGCTTCACTGCGCTATAGAGCTTGTTTATCATGTGGTCGTAACCTTCGAGAGGCTCAGCATAGCGGAGCATCTCTTCTGCCAGTGATGCTATCTCCCACTCATTCTCTTGCTCGTGCAGGTCATGCTCTGCCAGAAGTACGGTGCCGCATACAACTTCCCAATAGGCGTCAATCTCGCCTTCATGACCATGTAGCTCAATGCCGGCAGCTGCCTTGCGGGCTTTCTCCAGTTCTTCGCGATAGTTAAGTTCTTCTTCCATATTTTATCACATGTTATTGTTAGTTTCCGCAAATATATGACAAATAATTGACAAACAACGTTTTTTCGCAGTATTTTTTTGCTTTATGTGCCTTTTTGCGTACTTTTGCAGGGATAAACTCAATTCTAAAGCCGTAAATAATCAAAATATCAATATAATTTATGGAAGAAATGGAAATTAAAAGTCAGTTGCCTGAGAATGCGTTTCGGGAGCTGAAAGATGGCGAGCAGTATGAACCGCTGATGTCGCCACAGGGCACATTCCCTGAAGTTAACGCATGGTCCGTGTCTGTCGGTGTGGCTATGGCCATCGTCTTCTCGGCAGCAGCAGCTTATCTCGGACTGAAAGTGGGTCAGGTGTTTGAAGCCGCCATCCCCATTGCTATCATCGCCGTAGGCATGAGCACGCTGATGAAACGTTCAAAGGCGCTGGGAGAAAACGTTATCATCCAGTCTATAGGTGCCTGTTCGGGCGCTGTCGTTGCCGGAGCCATTTTTACTTTACCTGCCATCTATATCCTGCAGGCGAAATATGGTTTTGACGATGTTGCGTTCTACAAGATGTTCCTTGCCTCGCTGCTTGGCGGAATTCTGGGCATCTTGTTCCTGATACCGTTCAGAAAATATTTCGTTAAGGATATGCATGGTAAGTACCCCTTCCCTGAGGCCACTGCTACCACACAGGTGTTGGTGAGCGGTGAGAAGGGTGGCAGTCAGGCAAAGCCTCTGTTGCTGGCAGGTCTCGTGGGCGGTCTCTACGACTTTGTGGTGTCCACGTTCGGACTGTGGAACGAGGTGTTTACCTCACGTATGGTTGCTGGAGGCCAATGGCTTGCAGACAAGGCAAAGATGGTGTTCTCGCTTAATACTGGAGCTGCTGTGCTCGGCCTGGGTTATATCATTGGACTGCGCTACACACTGATTATATGTATTGGCTCGCTGGCTGTATGGTGGTTGCTGGTGCCAGGGATGGCAATCATATTTGGTGATACTGTACTTAACCAGTGGGACCCCACAATAACAACGGCTGTTGGAGAGATGTCACCTGAAGCCATCTTCAAAGCTTACGGCAAGTCTATCGGCATTGGCGCAATAGCAATGTCAGGCATCATTGGTATTATCAAGAGCTGGGGCATCATCAAGAGTGCTGTCGGACTGGCTGCCAAGGAAATGAAAGGCAGCGGAAATGTTGATGAGGCTAATCAGAAGCGCACAGACAAAGATCTTAGCTTCCGTTTCATAGGCATTGCCTCTGTGACGGCTATCATCTGCACATTCCTGTTCTTCTGGCTCGGCGTGATGGAAGGCAACTTCCTCTTTGCGGCTGTGGCCATCGTGCTGACAGTAATCATCGCGTTCCTCTTCACCACTGTTGCGGCTAACGCTATAGCTATTGTGGGTTCAAACCCTGTTAGTGGTATGACGCTGATGACGCTCATCGTTGCTTCGGTAGTGATGGTGGCTGTAGGTTTGAAGGGCGTGGGCGGTATGATTGCTGCGCTGATCATGGGTGGTGTGGTATGTACGGCACTATCGGTGTCAGGCTCGTTTATCACTGACCTTAAGATAGGCTACTGGATGGGCACAACGCCAAGGAAACAGGAGATGTGGAAATTCCTCGGCACACTGGTGTCGGCAGCTACCGTCGTAGGTGTGATGATGATACTCAACAAAGCCTATGGCTTCGCTTCTGGACAGCTTGCTGCTCCTCAGGCTAACGCTATGGCTGCCGTCATCGATCCGCTTATGAATGGAGTAGGCGCCCCTTGGCTGCTCTATGGTATCGGAGCCGTGCTGGCTGTGGTGCTGACGCTCTGCAAAGTGCCTGCACTGCCTTTCGCTCTTGGCATGTTCATACCTCTTCAGCTTAATACTCCTCTTGTGGTGGGTGGACTGATTAACTGGTTCGTTACCACACGTTCGAAGGACAAGGCTGTCAACGAGGAACGTGGCGAGAAGGGTAATCTCATCGCATCTGGATTCATCGCCGGCGGTGCGCTGATGGGTGTTGTGAGCGCCATTCTTAGATTCTGCGAGGTGAAGTTTGACTTTGATGCCTGGTGGGCTAACCCATTGTCAGAGTGGTGCGCTCTTGCTGCTTATCTGCTGCTGATAATCTACTTTATCATAGCTACTAAGGTCAAGAAATAATCTGACAATGCAAAAATCGGACAATCGTACTGAATGATGAACGATTGTCCGATTTCTTTGTGTATATATGCCAGTACCTTTGCAGCAAAACAATTACTAAAAACTAATCTCTTAAACAAATGATGAAGAAACTGATACTTTCAATGGCTTTGGCTGCTACCATGACGACAGCCGTGGCACAACTGCCAATACAGGACTTCGGACAGAAGCGTGGCATGTGGGCATCAATAGCTGTTGACCCATCGAGTGGTGCTATCTCTCTTGGTGAATACAAAAACCACTCCAACAAGCTCCTCATCAGTTGGCGCATGCTCCCTACAGACACATGGGAATCATCGTTTGCTATCTACAGTCGTTCGGCCGACGATGTCAATGCTTTTATCTATAATCGTGTGACAACTAGTCCTGTGAAGAACTCTACCTGCTATCAGACAAGTAATCCAGGCTATGCATTGACATATTATCTTGTGCCTGCAGAACACTTCGACGGCGATTTACCCATCTTCCTTATGGATGACGATGAGAAGTCTGCCCTTCGTGCTGCAGCTGTTGACTCGCTGACCATTGATGAGCGTATCTATAGAGACAAACTGCCCTATGTGCAGATAGACCTTAAATCGACTGCAGACTGTAGTGACTACCCTTCAGCTATCACCTATGAAGCCAATGACTGTTCAGTGGGCGACCTCGACGGCGACGGCGAGATGGAGATAGTGGTTAAGCGACTGATCAATGCTTATAATGACAAAGGAGAGAAGACCTGTAATGCAGAGTCTGCTGGCGACACAGACCCACGTGCACGCCACATCGCTCTTTTTGATGCATATAAGCTTGACGGCACATTCCTTTGGCGCGTAAAGTCTGGACCAAACATCACCCCAGGCAACTCTATCAACTTCGCTGTGGCCGACCTCGATGGCGATGGCTGTGCAGAGGTGGTTACAAAGACCAGCGAGGGTACTGTCTTCGGCGATGGCTATGAGATTCCCGATACCGATGGCGATAATAAGACAGACTACCGCGATGTTTGGCCTGCAGGTCACTATATAGGTGACGGCCCCAAAGGTTATGGCGGACCGGAGTTCTTCTCTGTCATCGATGGTAAGACGGGTAGGGAGCTGGCACGTGCTAACTTTATCTGCCGTGGTAAGGAAGGCGAGACGCCTGCTCAGTTGGCAGCCAACTGGGAGGCAAACGACTGGAAGTGGGATCCTCGTTCAAATAAATATATATGGAAGCTGGCTAACTCGTTGCGATTGGGTGTGGCTAAGTTCCAGCCTGGCGAGGGCATGCAGATATTCCTTGGTCGTGGCGTCTATGGCCGTACGGTCGTAGAGGGATGGCAGTATAATGGCGAAGGTCAGGAAATGACTCGCCTGTGGAAACTTGATACTGACGATGCTGGCGGTAAGGATGTTAACAAAGACGGAAAGACCTTCAAGGCCTACGCTGGTCAGGGCAACCATGCCTTTAATGTGGCTGACCTCGATGGTGATGGACTTGACGAGGTGATGTATGGCTCGTGTGCTTGGGACAACGACGGCACAGGACTGTGGTCAACGGGGCTCGGCCATGGCGATGCCAGCCATGTGGGACGTTTCCTGCCTAACAGCGATGGCTTGCAGGTGTTCCATTGTCTTGAGAACGGCACTTGTCAGGTGGCGCTCCACGATGCTAAGGATGGAAAGATACTGTGGGCAAAATATGGTGCCTCAGATAATGATATGGGACGCTGCATGACGGCCGATGTTGATCCAGGAAAAGCCGGTTATGAGTTCTGGATGTACGGCAATGAGCTGTTCGATATGAACGGCAATGAAATAATGAACAGCGAGGGAACCGCTCGTGCCAAGGAGAGCTCGGCAAATGCCGGCATCTGGTTCGACGGCTATCTGAACCGTCAGATGATTGATGGCGGAATAATCAATAGCTACAGTCACGGTCGCACGTTCACTATGTATCGCTATGACATATCTTTCAACAACAGCACTAAGTCTAATCCTGGCTGGTATGGAGACATGATTGGCGACTGGCGTGAAGAGGTAATCGTGCCTGACCAGACGAAGCTGAAGAACATAAAGGTTTTCTCTACCTGGTATCCTACGGAGTATAAGCTGCCTTACCTCATGAGCGACCATACTTACTACATGCAATGCATCCACGAGCAGGTAGGCTATAACCAGCCAACAAACATTGGTGGCTACTATCTCGGTTATGGAATGGATTTTGCCAAAGTGCCCATCGTGGCAACAGGAATAGAAGATGTGAATGCCGAGATACCTTACATGGAGAAGGGTGACAATCGCATCTATGACCTCAGCGGACGAGTAGTGTCAACACCTTCAAAAGGCATCTATGTTCGCAATGGAAAGAAGTTCTTTGTGAAGTAAAAATCAACTACTTATCTATTATATTTTGAAGCGGATGTTCAATGTGATATTGAGTGTCCGCTTCCCTCTTTTGGAAACCTTGTAATTTGTTAAGTTTTCCAAAATTATTTCTATATTGTTGATAATCAGATGTTTGACATTTCTTAACAACAAAAAAGTTGTCCAAAACTAACAACTTTTGCGAGATTATTAGTACCTTTGCACAAGTGTTATTTCGATACAAAAACAAATATTCCTTTAATTTATTATGATACAGACAGTTGTAAAGCGCGACGGTCGCGTCGTCGGCTTTAATGAGCAAAAAATCATGGCAGCAATTCGTAAAGCCATGATGGCAACAGAGAAAGGTGAGGATGAGCGATTGCTCAACACCATAACAGATCACATTGCACAGCGCGGACAGTCACAGATGACCGTTGAGGCTATTCAGGACCTCGTGGAGGTAGAGCTGATGAAGAGTGCGCGCAAGGACGTGGCACAGAAGTATATTGCCTATCGCAACCAGCGTTCTATAGCACGAAAGGCAAAGACTCGTGACATCTTCCTCGACATTGTTAACGTGAAGAACAATGACATCACTCGTGAGAATGCGAACATGAATGCCGACACACCTGCCGGCATGATGATGAAGTTCGCTTCAGAGACTACAAAGCCTTTTGTTGACGATTATCTTCTTTCACAGGATGTGCGCGATGCAGTAGAGCATAACTATCTGCACATCCACGACAAGGACTACTATCCCACGAAGTCACTCACCTGTGTTCAGCATCCACTTGACAATATCCTTAACTGCGGCTTCATTGCCGGACATGGTGCTTCGCGCCCTGCAAAGCGCATCGAGACAGCATCTGTGCTGGCTTGCATCTCTTTGGAGTGCGCACAGAATGAGATGCATGGCGGACAGGCCATACCAGCCTTCGACTTCTATCTGGCACCTTTCGTCCGTCTGTCATACATTGAGGAACTGAAGAATCTTGAAGACCTCAATGGCGAGGACTACAGCGCTCTCTACGAGGAGCCCCTCATGGACTATCTGAAGCAGCCGCTCGATGGACTGACTGGTGTTGACCGTGTGCGTCAGCATGCCATCAACAAGACCGTTGCCCGTGTTCACCAGTCCATGGAGGCTTTCATCCACAACATGAACACCATTCACTCTCGTGGCGGTAACCAGGTAGTCTTCTCTTCTATCAACTACGGAACAGACACCAGTGCCGAGGGACGCTGCATCATGCGCGAGCTGCTGCTCTCTACCTACGAAGGCGTAGGCGGTGGCGAGACAGCCATCTTCCCCATACAGATTTGGAAGAAGAAGCGTGGCGTGAACTATCTGCCCGAGGATCGCAACTTCGACCTCTATCAGCTGGCATGCAAGGTTACTGCACGTCGTTTCTTCCCCAACTTCCTTAACCTCGACGCAACGTTCAACCAGTCAGAAGAATGGCAGGCTGACGATCCTAAGCGCTACCTGCACGAGGTGGCAACGATGGGCTGCCGCACACGTGTGTTTGAGAACCGCTTCGGACCAAAGACCAGCATCGGACGTGGTAACATCTCGTTCACTACTATTAATATCGTGAAGATTGCCATCGAGTGTATGAATATTGAGAACAAGGAAGAGCGCATAGCAAAGTTCTTCGCAAACCTCGATGACATGCTTGAGATAGCTGCCAAGCAGCTCGACGAGCGCTTCCAGTTCCAGAAGACAGCCCTTGTGAAGCAGTTCCCACTGCTCATGAAAAGCCTGTGGATAGGTGCCGACAAGCTCGGACCAAACGAGACCATAGAGAGCGTCATCAATCAGGGCACCCTCGGAATAGGCTTCATCGGACTGGCAGAGTGTCTTGTTGCTCTGACAGGCAAGCATCATGGTGAGAGCGAGGAGTCACAGGAGTTAGGTCTGAAGATCGTTACTTATATGCGCGACCGCGTCAACGACTTCTGCGAGCGCTATCATCACAACTACTCTGTTTTGGCTACGCCTGCAGAGGGACTGGCAGGCCGCTTCACCAAGCGCGACCGAAAGATGTTCGGTGTCATCCCAGGAGTTACCGATCGTGACTACTACACCAACTCTAACCACGTGCCAGTCTATTACAAGTGCTCTGCACGCCATAAGGCCGAGGTTGAGGCTCCTTATCACGACCTCACACGCGGCGGACATATCTTCTATGTAGAGATTGATGGTGACGCAACTCATAATCCACAGGTGATAATGAGTGTTGTTGACATGATGGACCGTCTTAATATGGGCTATGGCTCTGTTAACCACAACCGCAACCGCTGCATGGACTGCGGCTATGAGAATGCACAGTCAGGCCTTAAGGTTTGTCCGAAGTGCGGCTCAACAAACATCGACAAGCTGCAGCGCATCACCGGCTACCTCGTAGGAACGACCGACCGTTGGAACAGTGGCAAGCTGGCTGAGCTCAATGACCGCGTTACTCACATTGACGACGGTGAGCAGACATTGTTCTAATTGGTTATAAGCTTTTTGTCAGCTCCTTCGATTCTATGTTGAATAAAAGGTTTCTCTTTGCGTTGTTGCTGCCAGTGTTAGCGACAGCTGCTATGGCTCAGGATGGGGGAGCGAAGTGTCCCCTCGTGTATGACGTAGAAAACACAGGAAGCAACTTCGCAAAGCCACTGATGCCAGAGCCGGAGAAGCTGCCAGTCATCAGAGAACTGCCTGATGCGCTGGAGGGCGTGGCGAGCTTTGCCGATTGGGCAAAGCGCCGCAGTGATATAGGCCACATGATTCAGCATTATGGCATCGGAGAGAAGCCTGCCGTAGAGCCTCGGCAAGTGTCGGCACATATGGAAGGCGACACAGCACTTGTTGTTGATGGATAATTCGGATAATTCGGAACCGTCCCCATTTTTTTCCGGAACCGCATTCTATGCTAAATTCCAAACATTGATTGATATTTAACTATATATTTAACACTTGAGGAGCTAGGCTTACCTCGTTACTCGTTCTATACACGTTATCGGGATTGTATTTTACCCGATCTCTGACCATTGCCACGAGGATGTGCAGCATCTTGTTCTTGATGTTATTATGTATCAGCAACGGATGCTTGCCTCGTTCTATGAGCCGCTGATAATAGCTGTGTACGTTTATGTCAAACTTAATTGCCGCCAGTGCCGCTTGCGAGAGTAAGGACTTAATCCTCCTGTTGGCAAAAGGACTGACCTGAGGCCTGCTGTTGACGCTAGTGCCCGATTGTCGTCCGAATGGAGCAATACCATAATAGCAGGCTATCTTCCTTGAGTCTAGGTCAAATTTCTGGAAGTTGTCCGTATAGACCATCAGGCACGTCGCATTCTGCACTCCAATGCCTGGCATGGAGGTGATGATGCCAAAGATCTCCCTGAGTTCGTCATCAGAGGCAATGATTTCCTTAATCTTCTGGTCACATTTCGCGATGGCTTTGTTTACCTCTGTAATAAGGTGTTTGCTGGTAAAAGACATAAAAGCTCTGGCATCCGACTTCTCCTGTGTGAGACGTTTCTCGTCTCTTCTGACCGTCAGTGCTACCTTCTGCCTGACAAGGCTGTGACGATAAAGGAATATCTCTCTCAAACAAGTTAGCGAGGCACTCTGAGGCTTGTGCAGTATCATCTTGTCGTAGTTACGCATAGCATACTCTGCGATGGCCCGTGAGTCAGCCTTGTCGTTCTTTACACGTTGGATACCTGCAGAGTGCTTGATCTTGTAGGCACACTCCAGCCACATGTCATAGCCCGAGGCATAAAGATAGTTGCTAAGCCCGATACTATACCCACCGGTATTCTCCCCACAGAAGAGCCAGGAATCTGCCGCAAAGCCCTCTGCATGAGCCTTCACCCACTTCGCCAGACGACGATAGCCTGATGTTTTGTTGTCAAACACTTCGTGCACGCTAGGGGCACATTCCTTCAGTCCCTCTGCCTGAATGAGGGTCGCATCAAACTTTTCTTTCGAGAAATCGATGCCAATAAAGATTTTTTTCATACCTTTGTACCGTTAAAATGAAGGAATTGGCCAATAGTTGTCTGGTCTTGGACTCTAAATAGGCTATTATGCCGCTGGCATTCTATCTGGACTTCGCAACTAAGCAGGAAGGACTAAGACGGTTCATAGACTCTAAAGGACTGTTGTCCCACGGATAGTTTCCCTTTCCTGTCGGCCTCTTCCTCCTTCTGACAACAAAGGTAAGGATTTGGCCGTGATAAAGCAAATTCTTCACTGATATATTCTATCAGAGCGCAAAATTAGAGTCCCCATTTTTTCAAAGATACTACTTTTCCGTTATAGCAGCTTAACATAGTCACAATTATTTTCAGATTCTGACCGTTATTGATTCGGATGCAGTCAGAAATTCTCATCAAGACAGACTATTATTCTTAAATCTGTGTCACAGATTTATAAAACCATGACGTAGATTATTAAATCTGCGACGCAGATTATGTAATCCGTGCCGCAGATTTAACTATTTTAATCCGGCTAAGAAGCATTTTTAACCGTTACTCCGCTCTATTTCTGATAGTCTAAGTGGATAATCGGAACCGTCCCCGTTTTTCAAAAGGCAAAAAATCGCGTATTTTTGGATTTTATTCACTAAAAATGTTGCTACATTAGAAAATATTTGTAACTTTGCGAGCGTATTCTTTGCAAAGGCTCCGTGAAACGCCTGAGTACCAACGGAGTGCAAAAGCGGCCTAAGGGTCGATTGTGATGAATACATCTCTTTTTAATTGCTCAATTTTCCTGCCGAACTGCGACCTCGAAAGGGATTTTTACGAGCAAGAACCTATACATTGTTGAAGCTGCGTTTATACGCAGACTTCACCATAAATGTATAGGGGCTGTCGCAGGCCTGGCAGGAATTTGGTTGGGTCTGCGTTTTTTGTGTCTCTACACTTCAAGTGCTTTCCCTTCCAGCTTAAAAAGCGAATGTTGAGAAAACTAACTAAACAATTATGTATATGACACAAAAATTTTACTTACTTTCTAAGAGCCTTCTCACTAAGATTGCTCTTGTTGCCGCCCTGATGAGCTGGGGAGGAATTGCTGCGGAGGCAGATGATGTTATTTATAATGGCGAAGGGACTATTCCTACAGGATGGACTGGTTCGGATACTAAAATAGCTAATAATGAAATTGTAGGAACCAACACATGGACACCTTATAATCTGATATCAGAATCTGCCATTTTTGCTCCAAATCAAACATTAGTATTAACTGTTAGAGGCACGAGAACAACCAGTGCAAGAATACAAATTTATACATCTTCGACTGGATCTTTTGATAAGGTTGCTAAAGAATATACATCAGAAATACGTGTTGACACGGACAATGCTTATGAATTAATTTATAGAAACACAAGTGCCAATACGTACTATCTGAAAATTACTGGTAGTTATGCAGCAATACAGAAGATAGAGATTTTGGATCCTATTACTTCGTTAACTCTGGATGAAGGGACTCCTACCGATTTTTCTTCTTTAACGGTAGCGACTTCTATCCCAACTGTTACTGTAAAATACACGGCAAAAAATGGTTGGAATACTATCTGTATGCCATTTCAGTTGAGAACTTGGAGTGTAAATCATATGAATTCCATCTTTGGGACAGGATGGTCTGCTTATACACTTTCTAGCTATTCTTCAAACACATTGACTTTTACGGCTATATCTGGTTCGGGATATATTCAACCAAATACCCCAATGCTAGTTAACGCACCTAATGCTTCCGGTGAACAAGTGACATTAAACCTTACAAATATTGAAGTAACATACTCCGCAAATCCTTCAACTCCAGCCAATGGCATCACTTTCCAAGGCACTTATGCTCCAATGCCAGCAGGCTCATTGGTAGGAAAGTACGGTGTCACTTCTGACGGTAAACTGGCAAAGGGTGGTAGTGGCGCATGGATGAAAGGCTACAGAGCCTACCTCACAGGACTGCCTACAGGAGCCCAAGCACGTATCATTGTTATAGATGGTGATGATGAAACAACAGACATTGGCGGACTGGCACAGATAGTAGACGATGAGATTCTTGGCAAGGGCGGCTCTAAAGCACCTCGCGCTTACAACCTGCAAGGACAGCAGGTGCGCAATGGCAAGAAAGGCATATATGTAGTGAATGGGAAAAAGATAGTGGTAAAATAATCAGAAGGAGGATAACTTATGAAAAAGAACTATATACAACCCGAACTGCGTATCGTTTTTATAAAAGGTACTACCATACTGTCAGGCTCATCAGGTAACGAAATTGAAACCGGCGAAAGCAATGCCACCATCATCGTTACAAATACTGATGATTATAATGGTGAATTCTTCTCTCGCAAAGGTCACAGTAGCATCTGGGACGACGAAGAATAACCACTGATAGATTCAAACTTTTCACCCATCCCTGCACTCTTTTTTAGCGCGCTTACCTGTGTCATTGCAAGTTATCGGGTAAGCACCTGAGAGGAAGCACGGGATGGGTGTTTTGCTGATAATAAACGGCAGGCTTCAAGTGACGAGCCTGCCGTTGTCTTTCTATGGATAAGTATTATTCTATAGCAATAAGTTCACGGCCTATTTTGTGTAGACCTTCAACAATGCGACGGCGTTGCTCTGGACGAGGCTTCTTAATGCCGTTAGCATAGTGGCTTAGCTGGTGCTGATTGATACCAGACACACGGCTGATAGCAGCAATGGAGGCATAAGGAGAGCACATTTGCAACAATGCAGCTGCATCCAGATGGTACTCGAATTCGTAGTCGCCATCGCGAAGCCACTGAGGTACATCGTCGCCATCAGCAATCATTCCTTCTATATGGAAGTTGAGGGTTTCGCGCACCTCATCAACCAGTTCGTCGTACGCTTTAGCGGTAACAACTACTGCACCAGGTACATTCTCGCTCAGAGCTGCACCAAAATTCTTGTCACACCATGAAACATTTACAATAATTTTTTCCATATCCTTTCCTTTTATTATTTCCAACCTGCTTGTTTCCAAATACTATTCAAGAGAAATTGGCTTAACACCTCATTCTTATGTCCTCTGATAGTCACCTTGCCTTTATTCTGAGGATGTTTATATTGTCGATGGTCACCTTTGGTGGCTACAAGGACCCATCCGTCAGCTTCAAGCATTTTGATGACTTCGATAACCTTATATGCTTTCATGTTTGTACTATATGTTGGTGCAAAGGTAATAAAAAGAATACCATTTTGCAAACAAATCATCAAAAAAAGTATTCTTTTTAATACTCTTTAAGATAAATAGAATTCGGAGTCCCCATTTTTCTTCTTTAAACTATCAAGAACTAATTCGCAATCAAACATAATACGCCTCTTTTTGAATTCTTTGTTTCAATAATGCGTTCATATTGTCACGCATCCTTACCAAGTCTACATTACATCCTAAAAGATGTTGTAGCTCTTGTTGCATATGGTCTATTGTAAGTAATGACAATGGAGCGCCTTCGTAACAAACATCTACATCGCTATTCTCCGTATGCTGACCACGTGCCACAGAACCAAAAACACCAATTCGAGTTAGTCCGTAATGGTTTACTGCCCTCGGTTTAAATGTTCCAAGCAATTGAATTATTTCCGATCTAGTCTTCATGTTCCAGTCCTTTCATTTTTCACTATCGAACTCAAATGAGCAAATAAAATGTCTGTGCACCAAGATGCACGTGGCAAAGATAGAAAGAAAAAACCGAACCGCAAAGCGATTCAGAGAAAAACTTGTTTGTGAATAAAAAAAGTAATGAGTCAGTGGAACCGTCACCCTGATTCATCATAGCCATATTCGTAGCTCAAATTAAACCCAATTATGGAAATTCGTTTCAATGATGCCAGAGGGACAGGCGCTGACATCTCAAATAGATATCGACGGTTTTATTTATAAAGCGTATTAAAGTTGTTTAGGAGTTTTTTGCTTTGTTCTGAATGCGAAATACAATTGTTCTCAATTAGCATGCGCTTGATGGGCCGAGAAGGCGAAATCAATGATAGATAACAATAAAAAAACTGTATTTTCCTTGCAGAACCAAATAATATTTGTAATTTTGCCGATGTAATCTTGAAAATGATATATTCCAACAACTAAAAAACAATAAAGAGGGGCAAATACTTCCTTTTACTTTTTTTGCAACATATTATATTATCTTTAACTAAAACAATAAAACTATGAATGAGGAAATTTTAAATGAAGAAATGACTGAAATGACTGTCGATGAGGGTATGAAAGCTAACCTGATTTCTGCTGCAAATTGGGCAAAGTTCCTGTGCATTGTTGGTAGTATTAGTGCAGGACTTATTCTGTTGGTTGGAATTATCATATTATTTGGGGGATCCAGTTTTAGCACTATTCCGTATGCGAGTGCCGCAGGTTTTGCGTATATAATTCTTGGTGCTATTTACATTTATCCGATTCTGAAGGGATTCCAGTTTGCGAACTCAACGAAGTCTGCCTGTCTTTACAACGAGAAAGAAGATTTGGCGCAAGGCTTTGAAGGGTTACAATCACTCTTTCAATTTATAGGTATCTTAACTATCATTATACTGGCATTATATGCATTGATCTTTATCGCAGCAATTGCTTTTATATAATTGCTCTAGAATCCGGTGAAAAAAATAACATCAATAACCATTAAAACGAAACGAGTATGAGAAAAAGTGTGATTTTCGGAGCCTTCTTTCAGATGATTATTGATGCAGAAAAAGAATCTCGGATATTGCTATTATGCAGAGGGGACTGACAAAACCGTAGAGCTTGTTCACACAAATGCTGAACTAAAGGAAATCTTCTCTAATTGATGACGCCATGTGCTAAGTGTAGTGGTGGGCGTCTCGCTTTAACGGATAATGTTTAGTGATTTAATACCTTATCTTGAAATACTCGAGCAGGGCTTTGTATTGGTCTTGGGCTGTCAGACATGTGTCTGTTAGATAGCCATTGATATGCCCCCATTCGTGTAGGCCGCGATAGTAGAACATTTTGAGTTCGTCCGTGATAATGAATGGCACGATATTATTGGCCAGACATTCCTTGAACATCAACAAACGGCCTATTCGGCCATTACCGTCTTGGAAAGGATGAATGCGTTCGAATTGTACATGGAAATTGAGAATGTCTTCCAGCGTCTTATTGTTATTATGATTGTAGTCGCTAAGCAATGCCTTTATCTGTTGATGAACCTGTTCTGGTGGACATGTTTCCTGTCCACCTACTTCATTTGGCAATCGCTTGTAGTCACCAACAGTGAACCAATCTTTTCGACTATCGGATGTTCCTGTCTTAAGCAATAGATGCAGTTGCTTGACGAACGCTTCTGTCACTTTCTCCTCTGCATGGTCTATGATATAGTCTATGCAGTGGAAGTGGTTGACGGTTTCCATGATATCATCCACGTTGACGGCATTGTCAGTAACGCCTATAGTGTTTGTTTCATAAATATAGCGTGTTTGGTCGTGAGTCAGACGACTACCCTCAATATGATTTGAGTTGTAGGTCAAGTCAATCTGCGTACGATGATAGATATTGCCTTTCAGCTTTGAAGACTTTTGTTCCATTAGGGCTGCCAGCAGGGGCGAGATCTTTCCTGTGGATGCTCTTCGTTTGGGAAGCATGGCATCGCTTGGAATATTCCAGGTTTTTCCTGTTAAGAACGCACCTTCTATTTTTCCGCTCGCACAGTAATTGCGGGCAGTTCGTTCAGAAATTCCGTACTTCTCAGCAAATTGTATGACTGATATATACTCCATCTTTTTCTTCTATCGGCAAGTTCGTAGTTCTTTTTCTGTTGCAAATGTACTACTTTTTGCCGATACCGGCAAGATTTTGGACAGTTTTGTTACGAATCAGCGGAATCGTTCCGCTAATCAGCAATCAGATTACTACGGCAGTGCCGCTGACAGCGACCATGAGCATAGAACCCTTGGCACCAATGGTTTCGTAGTCTATATCGACGCCTACGATGGCATCTTTTCGCAAAGAAAAAGAAGGAAAAAGTGTTAAACAGCGATGTTTACATTATTTATATTTTCTTTTGCAAAGAATCTTTCTTGGGAAAGAAAAATATCCCTACCTTTGCAACATCATTGAAAAAGAGACAATCAATAATCATGAAAAGAACTGTTTTTGCTGCATTTTTGTGTGGTGTCGTGTCCTGTTGCGTCATGCCTGTGACGGCGCAGAACGGTCCCACTATGGGGTGGAGCTCCTGGAATACCTACGGAGTGAACATCAATGATGAGCTCATACGTAACCAGGCTAACGCAATGGTGTCGAAGGGACTGAAGAGCGTTGGCTTCAACCACATAAATATTGACGACGGCTATTTTGGAGGCAGGGATAAGGAGACAGGTCAGCTGCTGATACACCCGACACGTTTCCCTAACGGTCTGAAGGGCATCGTTGACCATATCCACAGCAAGGGCTTGAAGGCAGGCATATATAGCGATGCAGGCCGTAACACCTGTGGCAGCATGTTCAATGGCGATGTGATAGGCAAGGGAGTGGGACTCTATGAACATGACCAGCAAGATGCAGATTTCTTCTTCAAGGAGCTGGGATTCGACTTTATAAAGGTGGACTTCTGTGGTGGTTCGTACTATCACAACGAGGACCATCTGGTGCTTGACGAGAAAGCTCGATATACATCCATTGCACAAGCTATTGCCAATACTGGTAGAACGGATGTGCGCATGAACGCCTGCCGTTGGGCTTATCCTGGCACATGGGTTGACGATGCTGCCTTCTCTTGGCGTACAACTGGCGACATCTACGACGGATGGGCTTCAGTAAAGGGAATACTTGCTGAGAACCTGTATCTCGCGGCTTATAGCAGCGAGGGGCACTTCAACGATATGGATATGCTTGAGGTGGGACGTTCCATGACAACTGAGGAGGACAAGACCCATTTTGGCATGTGGTGCATCATGAACTCACCGCTGCTCATAGGATGCGACATGACAAACATAAAGTCATCGGCACTCTTATTGCTGAAGAACAAGGAACTAATAGCACTGAACCAGGACACCCTCTACCAGCAGGCTTATGTAGCAGCCCTTAACAATGAGTGCTATATCTTGGTGAAGGACATAGAAAAGCGTAACGGAACGAAGCGTGCCTTTGCCGTCTATAACTCTACTGACGCAAGCAAGACGGTGAACGTTAGTTTCAAAGCCCTGGATCTGGCAGGACAGGTGACCCTGCGCGACGTGTTCCAGAAGAAAGACCTCGGCGAGTTCACTGATAGCTATGAGGTGACGGTGCCTGCCCATGGTACCCGTATCTATGTTGCGAATGCTGAAACGCGGTTGGAGCGCACGCGCTATGAGGCGGAGACTGCCTATATAAGCGACTATCAGGAGATAAAGAATAACCAGTCAGAGAAGACGGGAATATATGAGTATGCTTCTTACTGCTCTGCGGGTCTGAAAGCAGGATGGCTGGGATTTAGCGAAAAGAACGACCTACAGTGGCGCGATGTGTATAGTTTTGAAGGTGGCACTTATCAGCTTACCATAGCTTATATATGTGGCGCGAACAGAAACATTACCATCAGCGTGAACGGACAGAAGGTGCAGACCGTTTCCTGTAACTCTGGTGGTTGGGACAAGGTGGCCACACGAAACATTACCATTCAGTTGGAGAAAGGACGTAATGTGATAAGACTGTCTAATCCTTCGAACTGGATGCCCGATATAGACTATATTCTCCTGAAGAACAAGTCGGCATCAGCAGCCATCAATGCAACAGAGTCGGATAACCGCGATGATGACAGAGCATTTAGTCTTCTCGGTCGTGAGGTAGATGCCGACAATATGCAGCATGCAGTAGTAATAAAGAATGGTAAGAAAATATTGAAATGATACAAGTATTGTCGATAATAGAGGATACGATGGTCGATGGACCAGGTTTCCGCACGTCTATCTATTGTGCAGGATGCCGCCATAACTGTAAGGGATGTCATAATCCACAGTCATGGGACTTCGATGGCGGACATGCCATGTCAACAGAGGATATAATGAGAGTCATCGAGGCCGACCCCTATGCTAACGTCACCTTCTCCGGTGGCGACCCAATGTATCAGCCGGAAGGCTTTGCTGAGCTGGCTCGTGAGATAAGAAAACGAACGAAGAAAACGATATGGTGCTACACGGGATTTACCTTTGAGGCTCTGATGACAAATCCTCGTCAGCGTGCGCTGCTCGAACAGCTCGATGTACTCGTTGACGGCCCTTTCGTCAAGGCCGAACGCGACGAGACACTATGTTTCCGTGGCTCGCGTAACCAGCGGCTGATAGATGTGCCGGCATCGCTGAAGCGTGGTAAGGTGGTGGAATACAAATACTCACCGACAAGCATCGCGGTGTAGTTGTATTATCTTGTAGTTCTCAGTGTTTGCAGTAAGACACTGAGAACTATTAGTGTTATGCCTAAATAGAACGAGAAATTAACTTCACGACCTTCACCGAAGATAAGGAACGCGAGGATAATGGTATAACACGGCTCGAGGTTGTAGCTGAGGTTCACGGTGAAGGCAGAAAGGCGCTTCAATGCCTGAATCTGCAAGAGGTACATGCCTACAGTGCAGAACAGCGCGTGGCAGAGCATGAACCACAGGTTGTTGCCTTCGGGGATAACCACTACAGCCTGACTGCTTGGAAAGACCATCAGATAGAGTGGTATTATGCAGCTTACGACAATGAGACCGCCCGACATCTGTGACATGAGCACATCGCGGCTTCTCACCCCCACGCTGGCTTTCTTGTTATATATGACATAGAGCGCACATACGAGCGACGACACTATGCCAATCATTATGCCGTAGCGGTAGCGAGTGTCGAAAGAGAAGATGCACATTACGCCAGCCACGGTGATGCACGACAGCAGCAGCTCCATCCAAGAGAAGCGCCGCTTGAGTATCAGCGGCTCACAGATGGCAGTGAAGAAACCTACGAGTGAGAAACATATCACTCCAATGCTCACGTTGGATGCCTTTATGCTGCCATAGAAGAGCATCCAGTGTAGGCCGAGAAGCGCTCCGCAACCGCTCAACTGTATGAACTTACGCAGTGTGACCTTGGGTAAGCCGGTGAACACCAGGAGTATTGACGTGGTGAACAGCATGCGGTACCACACGATATCTACTTCGTTAAGTGTGATGAGCTTGCCGAAAAGTCCAGTGAAACCGGCCAGAAGCACACTCAGGTGAAGCTGTATAAAACCTTTTCTCGTCTCGTTCATTAACCTTTCTTTTTTCTTTAGACAACGAATTAAAAAACGAATTATTTGAATATCTCTGATAGCGGTTTCATTACGAAGTCGCGCTGACGCATCAGCGGATGCGGAATCTTCAGATCGGGCTTGTTGACAGTGAGGTCATCATAGAGAAGTATGTCAATATCTATTGTGCGGTCGTGGTAGTGGCCGTCAACAGATTTCTGTGTTCTGCCAAGCAGTCGTTCGATGGATTGGGCCTTTTTTAGCACTTCGTGAGGTGAGAGTGTTGTCTCGCAGCAGATGACACTGTTGATAAAAGAGTTGTCAGACTCAAAACCCCATGGCTCTGATTCATATAAAGCTGACTGGCGCACAATGGTGCCAATCAGCTTTTCTATCTCTGCATAGGCTCTGCTTATGTTTCCCTGGCGGTCGCCAAGGTTGGAGCCTAAACCTAAATATATTTTATGCTTAGTCAAATTCTCAACTCTCCATTCTCTTAGTCATCGAGCATCAGTATGGCATCGCCGAAGCAACCGAACTGGTACTTATGCTTCAGAGCCAGCTTATAGGCTTCGATGGTGAGGTCATAGCCTCCGAAGGCAGCTGTTGCCATCATCATTGTTGACTCGGGGTGATAGAAGTTGGCAATCATGCTGTTGGCGAGTCCGAAGTCGTAAGGTGGGAACAGGAACTTGTTGGTCCATCCCTCATACTCCTTCAGCAAGCCGTCGGTGCCTACTGATGTCTCTGTGGCACGGGCAACGCTAACACCTACTGCGCATATCTTGCTGTTTCTTGCCTTTGCCTCATTAACTATGTTGCAGCAGTCGGCATTGATGACCATCTGTTCAGAGTTCATCTTGTGCTTAGATAGGTCTTCCACCTCTATCTGGTCGAAGCAGCCAAGGCTACAGTGAACGGTGAGGTAGGCGAAGTTAAAGCCTTTGATCTCCATGATCTTCATCAGCTGTTTGCTGAAGTGCAGACCTGTTGATGGAGCGGTGACAGCACCTTCGTTCTTCGCGAAGATGGTCTGGAAGTTCTCCATGTCATCGGGCTCGGTGGCACGGCGCTCCACGATATAGCGTGGCAGTGGTGCCTCACCAAGAGAATAAAGCTCGTGCTTGAACTCGTCGTGGTCGCAGTCGTAGAGGAATCGCAGTGTGCGACCGCGTGAGGTGGTGTTGTCAATAACCTCTGCCACCATGGGACCGTCGCCGTCGAAGAACAGCTTGTTGCCAATACGGATCTTGCGTGCAGGCTCAACGAGCACGTCCCACAGGCGCAGCTCCTCGTTAAGCTCGCGCAGGAGGAATACCTCGATCTTCGCGTCTGTCTTCTCCTTTGTGCCATAGAGGCGCGCTGGGAACACCTTCGTGTCGTTGAAGATGAATGTGTCACCCTCGTCGAAGTAGTTCACTATGTCGCGGAAGGTGAGATACTCTTCGGTGTCGTTGCCATCGGCATCTTTCTTGAAGAGTTCAATCTTCTCGCTCTTGCGGTGAAGTACCATCAGGCGGCACTGGTCGCGATTATAGATTCTGTCCACAGTTCCGTCTTCGTTCTTGAAGGCACGGTGAGGAGGGTAGAGTGCCACCAGCTCCTCTGGCAGTTTGAATTTAAATTGTGATAGTTTCATCTATGTATAATAATTTTGTTTTATTCATTACTTAGCAGTTCATGCTTTTGCCTTTGCTGGCATCTCGTCTTCAGTGTCCACTGTTTCAAGCCATTCGTTGAAGCCGTCAAGAGTGAGGCAGTCTTCTATGCGCTTGTCGCCAAGACGTGTGCGGCACAGTGCTGTAAGGAAGGCACCGCTACCGAGTGCTGCACCTATGTCACGGGCCAATGAGCGTATGTATGTGCCCTTGCCGCATGCCACGCGTATGCTCATCTGCATGGTCTCTGGGTTGAAGTCGGTCAGCTCTATCTCGTCAATATGTATGGGCTTTGCCTGCAGTTCCACGTCGGCACCTTTGCGTGCCAGTTTGTATGCTCTGTATCCGTCAACCATTACAGCCGAGAAAAGCGGTGGCACCTGCATTATATCGCCTTCAAACTGATGCAGCACTTGTTCTATCAGTTCCCGTGTGATATGCTTTGTGGGGTAGGTCATGTCAACGGTGTGCTCCCTGTCGTAGGAAGGCGTCGTTGCGCCCAGTTGCAGTGTTGCTGTGTATTCTTTGCTTTGCAGTTGAAGGCTTTCTATCTTCTTTGTAGCCTTGCCGGTGCATAGTATCAGCACTCCTGTAGCCAAAGGATCGAGCGTGCCGGCATGACCTGTCTTCAGCCTTTTCACGCCCAGCTTTTTCGACAGTCGTGTACGCACGAAAGCCAACGCGCCGAACGATGTCATGCGGTATGGCTTGTTTATGTAGATAAATTCGCCTTCGTGGAAGTTCATTTCACTCACTTAAGGTTTGGTTATGTGTTGATGTCCGTATTAATCTACCATTGCAAGAGAATGGCCTGTGAGCAGCAGTATGATTATTATGCTGCCTACAACGATGCGATATATGCCGAACGCCTTGAAGCCGTATTTAGTGAGGAAAGCCACAAACCACTTCATAGCCAGCAATGCCACGATGAAAGCCACCACGCATCCAAGTATCAGCATTGTTATGTTGTGAGTAGTAGCCCATGCAGCATCTTCCTTCAGCAGGTCGAGCAAGTCCAAGAGTGTTGCTCCAGCCATAGTGGGAACAGCCAGGAAGAACGAGAACTCTGCCGCGCGTTTACGTGTCAGTCCCTGTGTCATACCGCCCACGATGGTTGCCATTGAGCGCGACACACCCGGGATTACCGATATACACTGGTAGAGACCAATGTTGAAAGCACGTTTCTCGCTCAGTTTGTTCTCATCGGTGCCTTTGTTAAACAGTTTGTCACAAAACAGCATAAAGATACCGCCTACTACCAGCATCACAGCCACCACCTCTACACTGTCCAGAAGCCAGTCGAGCAGTCCCGACTTCTTTGCCAGCAGTCCTATGACAACAGCAGGAAGCACGCCAATGAACAGCAGCCAATAAAAGCTGAACTTATGCTTCAGTTTCTGGAAAGTGTTGCTGCCGGCAGGCGCAGGTGAGTTGTCGAGCTGGAAAAACTGTTTCCAGTAGAGACAAACCACTGATAGTATGGCGCCAAACTGTATTATGAATGTGAAGGCATGAACGAAAGGATCGCCTTGTGGAACGCCAAGAAGATTCTGTGTGATAATCATGTGTCCTGTCGATGAAACGGGCAGAAACTCTGTCAGTCCTTCAACAATGGCAATGATGATTGTCTCAATCCATGTCATTCTTTACGTCCTCCTTATCCTTAGCCTTATAAACGACAGCATAGATCATCGACACAAAACCGATGAGGCACACTATAGGTGCAACCTTTATGCGGCGTACACTGAAAATGTCGGGATTGTAGGCCGACTCTGTTGAGCCGTCGCCACCCATGAGTATGAACCCTATGATGACAATAGCCATTCCTATTGCCAACAGAATGAAATTCATTCGTCCAAATGCAAAATTTCTCTTATCCATTGTCTTTTATATAATTCTCAATTCTCAATTCTCAGTTCTCAATTCTCAGTTCTCAAATCTTATAAAGCTCTCCTGCCTTCATGCGTAGGAACTTGTTTACCGACAGGAAGGTGCAGAACAGCATTATCACCAGTCCAGAGGCGAACACAGCTGCAGCAGTGACGCTCATCTCAAACACGCCGATAACCTGTTCTACTCCTGGCTGATAGCGGTAGAGGGCATATAGCACTCCGCCAAGCACTCCGCATGCCAGTAGCGATGCCACCAGGCCGATGCCTATGGCGCGGCTAAGGAACGGACGTCGAATAAATCCCCACGATGCTCCCACCAGTTTCATGGTGTGTATGGAGAAACGGCGTGAGTAGATGTCCAGACGTACTGAGTTTGATATAAGTGAATAGCTCACTATGATGAGCAATACTGCCAGTGCAAGGAGTATTACCGAAGCCCTCTGCAGGTTGTTGTTCACGCTTTCAGTGAGATCTTCCTGATATGCAACGTCGGTGACAATCCTCTTGTTGCGTTTCAGCTGTTTCGATATGCGTCGTAGTGAGTCGGCATTAGCATAGTCTGCATTTACGTTAAGCTCGATAGTCGCCACAAAGGGGTTTACACCAAGGAACTCTGAAGGGTCGCTTCCCATCGCCTCGGTCTGTTCCTTCAACGCCTGCTCCTTGCTTATATAGACCACCTTTTTTGCGTATGGCTTCTTGCCCAGGTCTTTGGCAAAGCTGACACTCTCCTTAGCCGTAACGCTGTCGCCCAGCATCACGGTAACAGTGAGATTCTCGCGCACATAATTAGAAAGATTCTGGGTGGTGAATACAGTGAGTACTACAAGCCCTAAAAGAGTAAGCACCATGGTGGTGCTGATACACAATGTCACGGCCTGCATACCTTGATGGCGCCGGGTCGTCTTTTGTCGTTTTTCCATTAGCTAATTGGAACGTTTACACCAAATTTTGTGCAAAGTTAGTAATTTCTTCACTATAAAAGTTTGTATATAATTGGTTTACATGCGCGAGTTATGTATATTTAACACTTTTAGTCTAAAAAAAACTGCTTCGCCGTCTTTTTCTCGCAGTTTACTATTACCTTTGCCCGTGCTATGAGTACAGTTATCTATCCTTCACCCATCTTCGGACCTGTTCATAGTCGCCGACTGGGTCTGTCGCTCGGCATTAATCTTCTGCCGGCCGACGGTAAGGTGTGCAGCTTCGACTGCATATATTGTGAGTGTGGCTTCAATGAAGATCACCGTCCCAAACTATCCATGCCTTCTCGTGAAGAGGTGGCTCAGAAGCTTGAAGAACGTCTGCAACTGATGACAGCTGAAGGGCGCCTGCCTGACGTGCTGACCTTTGCCGGTAATGGCGAACCGACATGTCATCCGCATTTCCCTGAGATCATTGACGATGTGATTGCCTTGCGCAACCGTTATTGTCCTGATGCTAAGGTGTCGGTGCTGAGCAACTCGACCCTCATACATGTTGAGCGTGTTCACGATGCCTTGATGAAGGTTGATAACAATATTCTTAAGCTCGATACCGTCTCGCCTGATTATATCAAGCGCGTTGATCGTCCTGCAGGCATATATGATGTCAACCGCATCATTGAACGAATGAAGGCTTTCAATGGACATATCATCATTCAGACGATATTCTTCCATGGACCTGAGGTGACAAACACTTCCGAGGATTATGTTGCTCCGTGGCTTGAGGCGGTAAAGGCGATTCATCCACAGCAGGTGATGGTCTATACCGTTGACCGCGAGACTCCCGACAAGACGCTGTCGAAAGCTACTCATGAAGAACTTGACGGTATTCGTGACCGCGTAATCGCCGCCGGCATATCTTGTACTGCATCTTATTAAAAACCCACCCCCAACCCATTCTTTGCAAGCAAAGCGTCGCAAGCGCCGAGCGCCCTAGGGGAGGGGGAGTGTATATAGTTTTTTATGGAGTTCCGCACTATTGTTAATATCCCCCAACCGTCGTTCCAGATAGAACCGCTGGAGCGAATGCTCTTTGTTGGATCGTGTTTTGCCGATGGAATCGGACAGAAGTTTGTGGAAGAGCGGTTCCGCGCAACTGTTAATCCTTACGGTACAATGTATAATCCCGCCTCGATACTTCATACCGTGGAGCGTTTCTGTGAAGAGTCTGTTGACGGCGAGTTTCCCCGCGTTGCGTTCTTTACGCTGGGCACTAATCATGTCTATCGGCTCAATGCGACAGGCGAGATTGTTGACAACTGTCAGAAGCGTCCTCAGCGATTGTTTACTGAAGAGGTGCTTGCTGTCGATGAAATCGTTTATTTCTTAAAAAAAGCGATAGGAAAGTTGCGATGTCATCACCCTGATATTCATGTTGTGCTGACCGTGAGCCCCATACGCTATGCGAAATATGGATACCATGAGAGCCAGTTGTCGAAAGCAACACTTCTGTTGGCTGTTGACAAACTGTTGAAGGAAAGCGATGAGGCTGTCTCTTATTTTCCGGCCTACGAGATTGTTCTCGACGAACTGCGCGATTATCGGTTTTATAAAGAGGATATGCTTCATCCGTCAGCACAGGCTGTTGAGTATATCTGGCAACAGCTTGTGGATAATTATCTGTCGCCTGCTGCACAGACATTCCTCAAAGAGTGGAAGCCAATAAAAGAGGCTCTTGGTCACCGACCGTTCAATCCCGATAGCGAGGAATATAAGCGGTTCTTGACTGAAGCAAAGGCAAAAGAAAAAGCCTTACTGACAAAGTACGGCTTTAGACTATAGACGGTAATTTTTCTTGACGTCTTCAATTATGGAGTTGGGGACGAGATTATCGATAGAATCGCCTGTTTTTATGCGATTTCTTATTTCTGTACTTGAGATGTCCATCAGCTCTGTATCTACGATTTTTACGCTTGGAGGAAGTGTCGTGAGGTCAATATCGCTTCCGCGACGAGGATAGACAATTATCTGATGTTTTTTTACAATGTCTTCGCTGCGATACCATCGTGGGAATAGTTCCCAGTTGTCACCGCCAATAAGAAGTACAAAAGTGTCGTTAGGGAAGTCCTGTTTCAGATGCTCAAGTGTGGTCCATGTGTAGGAAGGCTTGGGAAGGCGCAGTTCATAGTCACATGCTTTTATCCCTTTTTCGCCTTCCAATGCTTTCTTCGTCATCTCAAAGCGGAGTTTGTCATCAAGGAGATCGTTCCTTCCCTGTTTAAGCGGGTTCTGTGGCGAAACCATCAGCCATACCTCGTCGAGCCCGCCCAGTGTCAGCAGTTGGCGTGCCAAAGAAATATGTCCCACATGAATAGGGTTAAAACTGCCACCGAACAGACCTATTTTCATTATTCCTCCTTAAGAAAATCGTTTACCAGTCGCAGTGTCTCTGCCTTTGCCTCCTCCAGGTTGTCGTTCACTACGATATGGTCGAACTGTGGTGCAAAGGTCATCTCATATTCTGCCTTTGCAAGTCGTTCTGCAATAGCCTCTGCTGTATCGGTGGCGCGACCCTCGAGACGACGGCGCAACTCTTCTACCGACGGTGGCTGGATGAACAGGCTCATCGCTTCGTCACCATAGTATTTCTTTATGTTTATACCACCTTTCACATCTACGTCGAATACCACGTTCTGCCCCATCTCGCGCTGACGCTCCACCTGCTCTTTCAGTGTGCCATAGAAACGGTTTTCATAGACCTCTTCATATTCCAGGAACTCGTCCTTTGCAATTTTTTCGCGGAACTCTTCTGGTGTTAGAAAGAAATACTCCACACCATTTTGCTCTGTGCCGCGTGGTGCACGCGATGTGCAAGAAATAGAGAATGCCATGTGCAGCTCAGGGTGTTCCTTCATCAGCCACTGCACGATTGTGCTTTTACCACTGCCGCTAGGAGCAGAGATAACAAACATTTTACCTTTCATACTTCGTAAAATTCGTTGTTTAAAGAAATAGGAAGTTGAATTGTTTTTACTCCCCTCCTTGGATGGGGCGGGGGAGGTTACAGTGCATTCAGCACTTGCTCTTTAATCTGTTCGAGCTCGTCCTTCATCTGTACGACGATGTTCTGCATCTCGGCCTGGTTCGATTTTGAACCGGTGGTGTTTATCTCGCGTCCCATCTCTTGCGCGATGAAACCGAGCTTTTTCCCTTGTCCGTGACCGTTGGCCATGGTCTCGCGGAAGTATTTCAGGTGGTTGGTCAGACGCTGCTTCTCTTCGCTGATATCCAACTTCTCGATGTAGTATATCAGCTCTTGCTCTAAGCGGTTCTTGTCATATTCCACTCCGGGAATCTGTTGTAGCCCGTCAACAATACGCTGACGAATCTTCTCTACACGTGACTTCTCGTAAGGCTCAATCTCTGCCAGCAGACGCTCTATGTTGTCTATCTTCTCATTGAACTTCTTCTCAAGTGCTGCACCCTCTTGTTTGCGGAAGTCTATAAGTGCATCTATAGCCTGTGTGACAGCCTTGCGTCCCTCTGTCCATTCCTCGTCGGTGAGCACCTCTTGGTCTGTCTTCGCCATCACGTCAGGCATACGGGTAAGCAGTGGCAGCCACTCTGATGGTTCAGCGATACCTATACGTCCTGCAGCATCCTTTAGCTGATTGTAGTAGATCTCCATGAGTGCAGCGTTGACAGGAGTGGCGTCGACACCCTGCTCCTTCTCTATCCATAGTGAGAAGTCCACCTTACCGCGCTCCACGGCAGCAGCAACCATCTGCCTTATCTCCATCTCTTTCTCACGGAAAAGCGGAGCGATGCGTGTCTGCAGGTCGAGCTGCTTTGAGTTTAATGACTTGATTTCAACGTTGATTTTCTTGTCTTTGTAGGCTACAACAGCTTTGCCATAGCCCGTCATTGATTGTATCATGATATTTGTTGTGTATTGTTTCTTCGTTGCAAAGGTACTATTAAGTGATTAAAATGCCAAATTTTTTTCCACTTTTCCTGTCTGTAACTAAAAAGGTGTCTCGCCTTTCGGCGAAACACCCATTATCAGATTGTGTTGAATAATCGAAACTAGAACTTCCAACCAAGACGGATAGCTGGCTCGATGTAAACATTGAGTCTTGCAGTTGTTCTTGTGTTGTCAATAGCACCTGCTGTAGGTGTAATGGTCATTGTCTTGATGTCAGTCTCTGTTACCACAGGAGTTGTTGTTGGGTTGTTTACAACCATCTTGCCGATTCTGCGACCATCTTCAGATGTTTCTGTCCAGTTGGTCTTGGTGTTAACAGTAACGGCTGTCAGACCAGCAGGTACAGTACCAGTATATCTTGTGATATTGTCCTGGTTCTCGTTGTAAGTGGTCTTGTATGTTGGATTAACATAGCTGGTTGCGCTGAAGCGGATGCCAAGCTCTGTGCCTACATAGAGACCCTTGTAGATGTAGAAATCCAAACCGGTAAATGCCTGAGCGAAGAAAGAGTGGTTAGACGCATTACCTGTGTCGTCACCATCAGTCCACTCCGTTTTTTGGGTATAATTGCTCTTCGTCTCTGTAATTGTGTTGAATGCGCCCGTTGTTGTAAGGTTATAGTTATCAGAATTGCCTTTTTCTTCAATTTCAGCTGAATAGAACTCTCCTCTATACCCCAGCTCACCACCAATATAGATGTTCATACGACCATTGTTAACGATATGGTGCTCATAACCTACAGCAACTTTAAATGAAGCGTCAGCTCTTGTTGTCTCTGTCTCTTTGTTATTAATGATGTAGCTTGTTACATCGTTGTCGAACTTGTTATTATAGGTTTCCTTAACAGTGTTGTTGTCGCCACCAATGCTGAATCCAAGGTTAACGCGGAGAGCGCTCTTTTCACTAAAGAAGTAACGAACCTTCAGACCGTCAATACGGAACTGGTTGTAGTTGTTGCCAAATGGGTTGAACTGAACTTCAGTAGTAATGGTTCCTGCCTCAGGTGTATACTGGGCCATTGCACTTGTTGATACAAGCATCAAAGCAGCAGCTGCTGCGAACTTTACGATTGTTTTCATTGCGTTTAAGATTTAATTATACAAAAAGTTTATTGTGTAAACTGCGGCAAATATATGGGTTTCTTCTGAATTAAACAATTTTTTTTAAAGAAATTTTTAAAAAGTATAAAATTTTGTAGCATTTTCGCCTCTTTTGTTCCCTTTTTTGCGTTAATGGTGTGTCTTTTCATGGAAAATGTTTAACTTTGCACCTTATTTAATATATAAGGAACTGACTATGTCTTGTATTTTGCATATTGAAACAAGCACTTCGGTGTGTTCAGTGGCTGTGAGCGAAGATTCTCACGTCATCTATCATGCCGAGGAACACACGGGTGAGAAGGGCAGCGCAGCCGAGAAGCTTGGCACTATGGTTGACGAGGCTCTTTCATTCACCGATAACCATGCCATACCCTTCGATGCTGTGGCCGTGAGCTGCGGACCTGGTTCATATACAGGCCTGCGTATTGGCGTGTCTATGGCAAAAGGTATCTGTTTCGGCCGTGATCTGAAGCTACTTGCCGTACCAACGCTCGAACTGCTCTGTGTGCCGGTGCTGCTGAGTGAGAAGGTAGAATGCCCCGACCCATCCGAAGAAGGTGGAACATCACAAAAAGAACCGCTGCTCTGTCCTATGCTCGATGCCCGTAGAATGGAGGTCTATGCAGGTCTCTACGATCGTGCCCTCCGTCCTGTACGTCAGGTGCAGGCTGATGTGGTCAATGGCGACACCTATCGTGAGTGGCTCATGGAGCGCCCTGTCTATTTCTTCGGTAACGGTGCTGAGAAATGCATGGAGACAATACGCACCGGTCTGCCCGAAGAGTGTGTTTCAAACGCGCGTTTCATACCTGATGTGGAGCCCCTCGCTCGTTGGATGCAGCCCTTGGCAGAACGCCGCTTGATTAACGGCCAGACCGAGGATGTGGCTTATTTTGAGCCGTTCTATCTTAAAGACTATGTGGCAAAGATGCCAAAGAACCCCCTGATTTGATTTATGGATATTAAAGGATTAGACTACAACACACAGCGCGAGCCGCTGCTCATGCCCGAGTATGGTCGCGAGATACAGCTCATGGTTGACCACGCCATGACAATCCCTTCGCGTGAAGAGCGTCTTCGTTGCGCCAAGACCATCGTAAAGCAGATGGAGTTTAAGGTGCCTCAGATGCGTGAGAACGGAAACTACAAGCAGACACTCTGGGATCATCTCTACCTTATGAGTCGTGGAGAACTCGACATCGACTGGCCCTTTGATGTAAGCAATGCCGAGAAGATGCATACCAAGCCCACACCTGTGCCCCTGCCAAAGGGAAAGATTCATCTGCGTCATTATGGTCGTATGATTGAAGAAGCCCTGCAGCGCCTGACGGAGATGCCCGATGGTGCTGAGCGCGACGAGCTTATACGTCTCACTGCCAACCAGATGAAGCGTGACCTCGTACAGTGGGGTCATGGCTCTATTGATGATGAGAAGGTGGCTGATGACATGGCACGCCTGACCAACGGTGCGGTGCAGTTAGATCTCCACACGTTCCGTTTTGAACAGGTCAAGCCCCAGAGCGAGCCTGTGCAGACAAAGAAAGGCAAGAAGCGTAAGTAAGCGGTGCTTCAACGAGATAGATATACTACGTAGAAACACCTAACGAATAATAACGATGGCATCATTCTTAATAGAAGGCGGACATGCGCTGAAAGGAACCATCCAGCCGCAGGGCGCAAAGAACGAGGCACTACAGGTTATATGTGCTACGTTGCTCACTGGTGAAAAGGTGACCATTAGTAACATACCCGACATACGCGACGTCAACAACCTCATACAGCTGTTGCGTGACATTGGCGTGAGAGAAGAGAAGATTATCAGTACGCGTGCTGACGGCTCGTCGGTAACGTCTTACTCCTTCCAGGCTGACAGCCTCAATCTTGACTATCTGGAGAGCGACGAGTTCGTGCGCAAGTGTTCAGAGCTGCGCGGCTCCATCATGATGATTGGTCCGCTGCTGGCACGTTTCGGCAAGGCTTACCTCGCCAAGCCTGGTGGTGACCAGATAGGCCGTCGTCGTCTTGACACCCATTTCCTCGGTTTCGATAAACTCGGGGCAAAGTTCGAGCAGGTAGAAGGACGTAGCGTCTATAAGATAGCAACGCAGAAGCTCCGCGGAACATACATGCTCCTTGACGAGGCTTCAGTCACAGGTACTGCCAACATTGTCATGGCAGCTGTACTGGCCAAAGGTACCACAACTATATATAATGCAGCCTGCGAGCCTTATCTGCAGCAGCTATGTAACATGCTCAACCGCATGGGGGCACGCATCAGCGGCGTTGGTTCGAACCTGCTCACCATTGAAGGCGTTACTAAGCTGCACGGCACCGATCACGCCATATTGCCAGATATGATTGAGGTGGGCTCGTTTATAGGCATGGCAGCCATGGTAGGCGACGGCGTGAGGATAAAAGACGTGTCGCTGAAGAATCTGGGCATCATACCCGATGTGTTCCGCCGTATGGGCATCAAGGTGAAGGCTGAGGGCGACGACCTCATCGTTCCGACACAGCGCCACTACGAGATACAGTCCTTCATGGATGGTACGACCATGATTATTGCCGATGCTCCATGGCCAGGACTGACACCTGACCTGCTGTCGGTGCTAATCACCGTGGCAACACAGGCCCGCGGTTCGGTGCTGTTCCACCAGAAAATGTTTGAGAGCCGTCTGTTCTTCGTCGATAAGCTCATAGACATGGGGGCACAGATAATCCTCTGCGACCCTCACCGTGCTGTCGTCGTAGGTCATGACCGTAAGATTCCACTTCGTGGCGGTCGCATGTCGAGTCCCGACATTCGTGCAGGTATTGCCCTGCTTATCGCTGCCATGAGTGCTAAGGGAACCAGTCGCATCGATAACATTGAGCAGATAGACCGCGGCTACGAACACATAGAAGACCGCTTGAATGCTCTTGGCGCTTGCATAACACGTGTGTAAGCCACCTAAATAGTGATTGGTATGATAAGGAAAGAAGAGGTTTTTAGGATTGGTCGCCTTGGTAAGGCCCACGGCATTCAGGGCGAGGTGACACTTCAGTTCGATGACGATATTTTCGACCGCGTAGATGCCGACTTCCTCGTGCTTGAGGTAGAGGGCATACTCGTACCGTTCTTCATGGAGGAATATCGCTTCCGCAGTGACAGTACCGCGCTGGTGAAGTTTTGCGATGTTGATACCCAGGAGCGAGCACGCGAGCTTACGGGTTGCGACGTCTATTTCCCTCTGTCGCTTGTGCCCGATGAAGATGATGCGCCCCTCTCTGTAGCCTTCCTTGTTGGCTTCAAACTTATTGATGCCGGCACGGGAAAAACCGTTGGCACTATCGCTTCTGTCGATGACTCTACCGTAAACCTGCTTTTCGAACTGGAAGACGGCACTCTTATCCCCGCCAACGACGACCTCATCACTTCGATAGATAAAGATAAACGTCAAATAATAATGGAGCTGCCCGAAGGACTGCTCAATTTATGATTCTGTTATGAAACGACAAATAGCCATTCT
Source organism: Prevotella sp. E13-27 (assembly GCF_023217965.1). NCBI lineage: Bacteria > Pseudomonadati > Bacteroidota > Bacteroidia > Bacteroidales > Prevotellaceae > Prevotella > Prevotella sp. E13-27. Next base: position 1,340,191 of record NZ_JALPSC010000001.1, read on the forward strand.
CGGCTCAACAGGAAGTATCGGCACACAGGCTCTTCAGGTTATAGAAGAGCATTCCGATCTCTATGAAGTATATTGCCTCACGGCCAACAACAAGGTTGAACTGCTGGCAGAGCAGGCACATAAGTTCCACCCTGCAGCTGTGGTCATAGCTAATGAACAGCGCTATGACGAACTGAAACAGCTTATGAGCGACATGCCCGACGTGAAGGTATATGCCGGAGCACGCGCCCTCGACGAGATTGTAGAGTCACAGCCCATCGACATGGTGCTCACCGCAATGGTGGGCTTCGCAGGACTGAACCCCACGATACATGCCATCAAGGCACATAAGACCATCTGTCTTGCCAACAAGGAGACACTCGTCGTGGCAGGCGAGCTGATATGCCGACTGGCAATAGAGAACCATGTAGCCATTCTGCCTGTTGACAGCGAGCATTCTGCCATATTCCAGAGTCTCGTGGGCGAAGACCAGAACCCGATAGATAAGATTCTGCTCACTGCTTCTGGCGGACCGTTCCGCACGAAGAGCATGGAGGAGATAGGCCATGTGACCAAGGCCGATGCTTTGCGCCATCCTACATGGGACATGGGAGCAAAGATCACCATTGACTCGGCATCGATGATGAACAAGGGCTTCGAGGTTATCGAGGCAAAATGGCTCTTTGGCGTCGATGCAAAGCAGATTCAAGTGCTCGTACACCCACAGTCAATCGTACACTCTGCCGTACAGTTTCAGGATGGCTCGGTGAAGGCACAGCTCGGCGTTCCCGACATGCGCCTGCCCATACAGTATGCCTTCTCCTTCCCCCACCGACTGCCACTCAGCGGCGATAAGCTCGACCTCTTTGCTGCACAGAAGCTGGAGTTCTTCGAGCCCGACCTGAAGAAGTTCCGTTGTCTGGCTATGGCTTATGAGGCATTGGCGCGAGGCGGCAACATGCCATGCATCGTCAATGCAGCCAATGAGATTGTAAACCGTGCGTTCCTCGAAGACCGCTGCGGCTTCCTGCAGATGGGCGACATCATTGCCGAGACCATGGCGAAAGCCACCTTTATCAAGACACCAACACTCGATGACTATATGCAGACCGATGCAGAGGCACGTCGCATAGCATCACAATTATTATAATAACGACAAATGGAAGTTTTTTTAATTCGAACACTACAGTTCATTCTCGCCATCTCACTGCTTGTACTGCTGCATGAGGGCGGACATTTCTTTTTCTCAAAGCTCTTTGGCGTAAGAGTTGACAAATTCTTCATATTCTTCGACCTCGGAATAGGTAAGTGGAGCGGTAAGCTGTTCAGCTTCAAGCCGAAGAAGAGCGACACCGAGTATGGCATCGGATGGCTGCCACTGGGCGGCTATTGTAAGATATCAGGTATGATTGATGAGAGCTTCGACACCGAACAGATGAAGCAGCCCGAACAGCCGTGGGAGTTCCGCACAAAGCCCGCATGGCAGCGCCTGCTCATCATGACTGGCGGTGTGCTCGTCAACTTCCTGCTCGCCTTGTTCATCTACTCCATGATAATGTTCACGTGGGGCAACACCTATTACGATGTGAAAGACATGACCTACGGCATGAAGTTCAGCGACGAGGCGAAGGCTCTTGGCTTCCAGGACGGTGATATACTCATCAGCCACGATGGTACAGCTTTCGATGCTTTCGATGTTGACACCTATCGTGACCTTGCCGATGCTACCGAAGTAACGGTGAAACGCGACGGCAAGAACGTGTCTCTCAGTCTGCCTGGCAACCTCAACCTGCTTGACATGATAAAAGACGAGCCACGCTTCGTATTCCCATTCATGCCTGCTGTCGTTGACAGCGTTAGTCCTAATACTCCTGCTGCAGAGCTGGGACTGAAGCATGGCACGAAGCTGCTTGCCATAGGCGGACACGATGTCGATTCCCATAACAGCTTTCTCTTTGAGATTGGTCGTCTGAAGGACATGATGACCGCAGCACAGACACCTGAAGACAGTCTGAAGGTGCGTACCACCACGCTCGTCTATGCTAACGGTGAGCAGGTTGATACTGCCACTGTAGTGCTTACGTCAGACCTTCGTCTTGGCTTCACTGCAAAACATTATTTCAATCTCTATGAGCCGGTACACGAGACCTATGGTTTCTTTGCCAGCTTCCCTGCCGGCATTGAGTATGGAATGGATGTACTGAAGGGCTATGTGGGTGACCTGCGCTACCTGTTCTCAAGCGATGGTGCCAAGTCGCTCGGAGGTTTCGGGTCTATTGGTAAGATGTTCCCCCCAGTATGGGACTGGCACATGTTCTGGTTGATGACGGCACTGCTCTCCATCATCCTCGCCTTCATGAATATCCTGCCTATTCCTGCGCTCGATGGTGGTCATGTGCTGTTCCTGCTTTACGAGATGGTTACTCGTCGCAAGCCAAGCGAGCAGTTCATGATTTGGGCTGAATACTTTGGCTTCGGAGTCGTCATCCTCCTTATGGTCGTTGCCAACCTGAATGACATCCTACGTGAACTGAACCTCATGTAAAGTTAATTGACATATATAAGAGGGTGTGTCAAAACTGATACACCCTCTTTTCTGACAGTTCTATAATATAGTTTTGACATCCTCGTATTCTTGTTTTTACTACCCTGAAAACCAAAGTCGTCGACTTTGGTGACCAAACTCGTCGACTTTGGTCACCAAACTCGACGAGTTTGTAAAATGGTATTGTCAGAACCACATCGCACCCCTGACTATAACACATCGCAATTCTGTAACCTTCAGTCCCATTTTAAATACCGATGTTTGCAGTTTTTTATAAAAACACCGCTTACGCTAAAAACAGGACCTCTCCTCGCTCGGCTCTGCCGCTTTGCAAGGCAAAGAACCTCTCCAAAGGGCGAGGGGAGTGAATACAAAAGAGGGTGTGTCAAAACACAAGATTTAATTAAAAACAACGGATTTCACGGATTTTACGGATTAAAGCCCTACTGATAATCAGTAACTTAGAAAATCCGTTTAATCCGTGAAATCCGTTGTGGTTAATTATGACACGTCCTCTCTATGTGTAGTTCGTTACTTAACCACTACCTTGAGCTAAAGCTCGAGCTCGTTCACGTTCGATAGAGCATGAGCGAGCTCTGCTCTATTCTCACTTAACCACTACCTTTTTACCGTCGTGGATGTAGATGCCCTTTGGCAGCTTCTTGCCATCTTCGACCTTCAGACCCGAGAGGGTGTAGGTAGCTGCGGGACGCTTCACCTCGAAGTTCACTGTGCGGATAGCTGTGACGAGGAATGAGAGTTCCACAATATCACTGTCAGCATAGCCAGGAGCCTTGGCAAACGCCTTGATGACTAAGTCGCTGGTTAAAGGAATGGGCGCTTCGTACTTCTTCACGCTGCTGCTGCCTTCTGCGCATGGGCAGGTGCCGTCGAGCGTGTAGTAGATGGTTGCCTCGGGCAGTTCGCAGGTTAGCTCAATCATCGTGCCGTAAGCGTAGGCTTGATCCGGCATGTAGTTCGACTCAGGCATTGGGCAGATGAAGTCATTTTCGTCCTTCACGTTGACCACCACCACCTTCTTCATGTCGCTGTCATCCTGCATCTGGATGATGGCAGCGGTGGTGCCATGAGCCTCGCCCGTGAGGTTCAGTGTGGCAAAGCCCTGCTCGTTGAAGGTCAGCTCGTCACTTTCAGCTGTTACTATCATGTCAGAGAGAATCTTCACGCTGGCCTTCTTGCCGGCAGCTGCATCGGCAGGCATGGCTTGGATGGTGACAGGCGTAGTCTTGTCGTAAACGACGTGAACAACTGAGTCGGCCAACAGTGCATTGATAGTTTGCGTGATGTCGAAATCCTGCGTATAAGCATCACCCATCGTCACACCTGCATAGCTCTCCACGTTGCCGCTCACGGTGAGCAGCAGCTTTTGGCCTACTGGCAGACTGGTCTCGGGGATGAAGTCGGCACGCTGTGCATAGAGCGTATCGGCACCGTTGAATACCGGTTCCACGCTTCCGCTAATGGCCTCACCGCTCATAGTGACGCTGATGTTCTCAGCACTCAGTGAAGAGGGCAGCATGTACTTGTCGAACGTGACTTGCACACCGTTCTGCGTAGCCTTGACCTGACTGACCACAGGCTGCGAGAACTGCGTCATGCTCTGGTTCACATCGAGTTGTGGTGGTGGCACGGGCAGCCATTCCGAGTATTCGGTCTGATAGCCCTGCTTCTCATATTTCACCTGCCACAGTCCGGTAGGCACCATCCATCCGTATTCGCCATTCGCGTCGGTCACCTGCGGGTTCACCTGTCCGTAATTCTCGGCATCCCATACGATGACCTTCTCCACATCGTCGCCAAACTCGTTCTTCGTCACCTTCTTATAGAACACGGTTGTCGTAGCACCCTCCAAGCGGTTGCTCTCCACGCCCTCATAGACGAAGCCAGAAGGGTCGAGTGTTGGTGGCGAATCCGGGCAGCAAGGGCCGCAGTTGCTGGTGCACTCCTTCGGGTCTTTCTTTTTAGATTTCTTTGTCTCTGTGCACTCCAATTCGTTTCTCTCAATGATGAGATCGCAGTATTCCTCTGTAATGCGCATGCCGAAGTATTCATCACAAATCTTGGTCAGTGCCATACTGCCGACCGACAGTCCTAAGCCCATGAGACCTTCAGGTGCAGCCACAATTGTGGTGCAGCCCACCAGACTGGCAATAGCTCCTGTGATGCCTATTATGTCGGCAGTAATCTTCTTCATGCTGTAGCCAGCGGCCCACCATGCCAGGTTGAAGGCATCTTCCCTCAGCTGAGTGGCCTTGAACTGATCGTTCGGACACGGATTTGGAATGCTAAAGTAGAAATCAACTATCGTCTGACAGTTCTGTACCATCTCTCTCAGGTTGTTCACCAACGAGATGAAGCCGCCTACACAGCCTATTGCGTCGCCGAATTTCAGGTAGCTGAGCGCATTGCGTGTCTTGCAGGCCAGCGTCGATTTCTTGGCCAGTTCGTTCAGTCGATCATAGCGCACCTTGTTGAATTCGGCTATCTCTCGCGGAGTGAGCGTACCCATACCCTTGGTCTTATTAATCAGCTTGATGATATTGCTCTGTTTCTTGGCAATGTCGTCGATGTAGTTGCTCATCACATCGATGGCCACACTCAGGTATTCCTGATATTCCGATATCTTTTCGCTGATACCGCTCAGTTTTTCCCACATCGCCTCGATAGTTTCCTTTAGAGCTTGGATGTCGTATGAGCTGACACGGCGGCTGGTGGCTGGAATATCATTTTTGAACGTTACTACGAGATTGTCTTTCAGGCTCACTAAAGTGAGTGTATTGTCCTCATCGTTCGAGCGGATGTAGAGAGCACTTCCGTCATCCATCATAAAGCATTGGTAGCCCTCCGACTGTAGCGACAATTCTGTCATACCCGTGGCAGGAGCCGTGATGATGCCATTGAACATTTCGCCCAAACTGTTCATGTCCTTCAGGTCTTTGGTAATGGCCTGTTCGAAATAAGTCTTCTGTGCAATGATATTGTCGATGTCGATGTTCAGTGCCGACTCGTCGCTTTCGCTGATGTCTTCATCGTCAATCTGCATGCCATAGTAGCCCAAAACCTGAACATAGATGTTGTACAGCTGGTCGTCAATGGCCTTGCAGCGTTCTTGGTCGTTATTGTCGATAGCAGCCTGTAGCTGCTCCAGCAGGGGTGTAGCCTGGTCGATGAGCTGCTGTGGAATCAAGTCGGGTGTAAGCAGATTCTTATAGAAGTTGACGGCATTCTGCACTTTCACTCGCGAACCAATGATGTCACTGTGGTAATAGGGCGTCACGTTCACGTTGCAGGGCATCGATCGGGTGTTGAACTTCTCGTAGGCAATCCAGCGGTTCTTGCGTGCGTTGTAGTGGGCAGGAATTATGAAATGCTCAGCATCGGGTCCGTCGGTGAAGATGGACAGATCTACGGCATAGACCTTCGTGGTGTCGTTGTTCGACAGATTGATCTCGAAGGTGAAGTCGGTGTTATAGCCCTCTTCGTTAGAGTAACCGTAGGAGTGAGGATTGGTCTCGCGTTCCATCAGGTCGAACGTTACCACCTGCTCCTGCAAGTGCACCGGGTGGTGGTTGAAGAACGACATCTTCACCGACAAAGGCACCACAGCGTTGGGGTCGAACCTCACCTTCTTGCTCTCAGTCTGATAGCTCACACCATTCTTGTAGGTAATCTTCGCATAAACGTCATAGACATCCATGGCCAGGGCGTTGGGCAGGGTGCACGTGGCTTTCCACTCACCTTTGCTGTTGATCTGTGCCTTACCGATGGGCTGGTTGCCCGCCATCACCGTCACCTCGTAGTATTCTTGTACCCAAGGTTTACTTTGAGCAAGTCCATAAGATATGCGACGCGGTGCTCCCTGTCTGGCAGTGGCGGTAGAGTCTTCAGTCTCGTCCTCTTCCGGTTCAAAGTACATGGCTGTGCCCTTCACGTTGAAGGTAGGTTTGACAATCATGTCGGGAGCCTGAATGCCCGAACGACTGACCGCGATGCTCGTGGTCTCCAGAATCTCGCGCTCCTCCTTGCCGTTGAGGGTGTATACTAAGTAGATCTCGGGCGTGTAGTTTCCAGCCTTCAGTGGTATCATGCTCAGCTGCATCCTGCCGCCTTCGTCGTAGTGAGGCCATTCGATGGTGAGCTTACGCTCGACCTCATCCCAAGTCGTGGTGGCAGCGGTGAGCTGTATCTCGCTCTTGCTTACATGCGATCCCGATGCGATAACATCCTCAACAGTACCAATGGGAAAATACATTCCTCCACCACCACTGCCATTCGATGAGGAATGGACATATACTGTTCGGTAATACATGCGATAGCTGCGGTAGGCCGAAGGCTTGCTGATTCCTTCGGGTACGTACATCTCCAGTCGGCAATCGGTGGGATAGAGCGACTCATCATAGGTGCTGCCATAGACGCGCTCTTTCAGACCTTTAAAGGCCACTCTCGCCGTAATGCCTATGCTCTGGCCCACAACGCCCGTGCCATTGCCAAACCTGGCGCGGCGCTCCGTCAAGTGACTTTCAAGCTGGGTCATGGTGAGAGGCACACGGGTAAAGCGTGTCTTGGCCGAATGGCCATTGCTGATGCTTACTTGCTCGGTAACATAGTCGGTGTCTTCAACGTACTGCTCTAACTGGCTCTTGCTATTGATGGAGGCATACTGCGGTCCTTGCGACATGGCAGCCAGCAGGTAGTCGCCTGCCTGCAGTCCTTCGAAGCGCAGCAAGCTCTCATTACCAAAAGCCTGTTTCTTCACCAGTTCGCCCGTCTCGGCCTTGAACAACAGCACAGCGGGGTGGCTGCTGCTTGACATGTAGTAGGAGGCCTCGATATAACCGCGCTGAACGATGGGCAGCGTCACGCCCACTTCTTTCTGCTGACCTACCACGGTGCTTGCCTCCACGGGGTCGATGTCGTTCTTGGCACTGCTGGCCGCAACCGTCAGCCGTGTGCCTTCGGGCAACTGGGTGTAGAAGGTATAGCGCGGATAGCTAGACAGATAATGCGTGATGACCGAGTCCTTGCCATTGGGCAGATGGGCGGTGAACTCATAGTTCAGGCTGCGCCCGTCGGTATAGCCCTGCATCACCGTTGGAGTCACGTCCTCTGCCACAGCAGCCTGATAGGTGTGACTCAGCGTTAGCTGTGTGCCGTCGGCCTGTGTAAAGGCGGTGGTAAACTCTGTGCTGTCGGCCAGGTTGACATTGAACGACTTCGAGCCGTGTATTGGTGATGTCACGGTAATGTGGCTCCAGGTGGCCAGAGCCTCTCCTACAGCCCGTCCGTCACCGCCAGTGGTCAGCGATGTGGAATTTCCTGTGACTCCCGATGGCAGTATCTGTGACACCTGCACCGTGGCATTTTCAATGCCCGCATGGGTTGCTTCGTCAATGACGCTGAATGTCACCGTTGTGTTCTTCAGCGGCTCTAATGGCAGCACGATGTTGTCGGGCTGTCCGCTCTGTCCCACAATGATGACTGTCGTGTCGGGCTGCTCATACTGGCTGGCCAGTTGGCGTTCCAGCGAGACCACATACTTCACGGTCTGTCCGTCGAGCATATCGACAAGCTTGGTGCCGCGAGCCAGGTAGCTGTTGTCGGCAGCGAGCCACATGTTGCTGAACTTATCCTCAGGCATGGTCTGACCGTCGGCCTTGATGGTGAGCGACAGTGCGTGCACGTTTTTCAGTTGCGGGAAGGTGACGTTGAGGTGCTCGCTCTGCACGAAGATGTTGTCTATCTGGGCCACTGCGGCACCACGGCTGTTGACCAGTGCCAGCGAGTAGTTGGTGTTCTCAGGCAGGTAGGTGAAGGCATACTCGTTTCGTCCGTTCATCAGCAGGCGGCGCACTTGTCCGCTGCTCAGCGAGGTCAGCTCTAACGACATGTTCTTATACTGTGCCAACTGGGCGGCGGTGGCGTTGTCCATCAGTTTCACCGTCAGGTTCACGTAGTTCTGGTCCATGGCCAGAATGGTAAAGTCTTTCCAGCCTTTGGCTTGCTTATAGAGCTCTACCGACTCAGCCGGTACGCGCACCACCATGTCGGGGCAGTCGGGGAAGGCCCACTTTCCGCTCTCCACGAGATCCCACTTTTCGGTCACCTCGTTGTATTCTTTATCGAATTCCAGCTCTGGAGGGGTCATAGCAAAACAGATGAAGGTCTGCAGTTTCGTACCCATGAAAGCATTGCGCTCAATCTTCTTCAGCGTTGAGGGCAACAGAACTTCTTTAATGCTCAATTCGCTCATGGGCCCTCCATAGTTTCCGCCATTGATGGTCTCTATGGTTGAGCGGCTGAGGTCGTAGACCAGACAGTTCTTGAAGTCATAGATATTGCCGAAACTCTGTGAGATGAAACGTATCACCTTGTCGTAGTCGTCTTCGGTGAAGCCAGCCGGGTATCTGCTATCGTAATCCAAGATGAGTGTGCCTGTTTCAGGATCCCACGAGTTGGCTCCGGGCTGGTAGCCAGGGGCTTCTGGGTCGTACTCAAAGAATCCTCTCAGTTTCACATCCTCATCGGGCATGGTGAAACTTAAAATTGAAGCCGTCGGTGTCTGGTTTTCAAATGTGTATGGCAGACCGTTGAGAGTCCATTCTTTCAGAGCAAAGTCATAGCTCCTATAGCTAATATAAAATACGACCGGAGCACCTACGGGAACCTGCACATTATTGAGTGTGTCGGTACAATAATAAAACTGTGTTGAGCTCGTCACACCGCCGTCGTCAACAACTTCTGCAAAGAAAGAGACGGTGACCGACACTACACCTTCTGGCAGTGTCTCCACGCTCAGACGGTGTGTTTTCGGACTCTGTGCGGTGGCCGTGAGGGTCAGTAGGCACAGTAGGAATATATTGAATAGCTTTTTCATAATCGTTCGGTTTTTAGCGTTGATGATGTTTTACTTCAATACTTTCTTACCATTATTAATATAGATGCCACGCTGAGGAGCGCTGATGCGCTGACCGGCCAGATTAAAAAGACCTTCCATACGTTGCGGCTGGGCTTCGTCAATATCGGTAATAGCAGTTGGATCGGCATTGCCAATAGCAATCAGGAAGCGAGAAGAGAGCGTGGTTGCCTCAGCAACCTCAAAGGTATAAGGCTCAGCTGGTGTGCCATCGGCATGGAGCAGTAGCCTGCGGGTATTGGTTTCGTTGTCAACGAGCCAAACATCCTCAGCAACACTACTATAGAGGGTTCCTGTCTTCAGGGCAAGACTCATCTTATAGGAACCAGCTTTGGGCAACTGCATGCCCAGACGGATGAGGCCATCGTCCAATGGTCGCTCGTTGATTGCATAGGCCACGCCGCCAGCCATAGTGTAAAGCAAGGTAGCGTTGTCAGCAGCCATTGCCGGCGCATCGCGACCAATGTCGTAGCAAGTGGTGGCTTCGGGGTTGATGACGAAGCGGGTGGTGGCTGTCACAGGAGCCTCCGCCTGTTCGGTGGCCTCCGCGTTACGCGACAGTATCGCGTTAAACACAACACGGTGGGCATTCTTGTCGGCACGGTGCAGGGCGCGGCGACTGTTGCTTTCGTTGCCCTTGGCTAACTGGTTGCCAAACTGACGGCGGTCGGCATCGAAAGTGAGCGAGCTGAGGCCGTCGGGAGCCTGAATGAAGATTGCCGACATGGGGTGGATGACATAGTCGTCGTCGAGTGCCGTCACTATGTCCCAGTCGCTATAGATGGGATTCCACACAATGACGGGGCCGTCGAAATCGAGTCCGCGGATGTAGAAGAAGGCAGCATATGGCATTCCAATGAAGTTCCAATTGCGGTTGTGGGCGAACTCGCCCTGATAGTGGTTGAGCGGCAGGGTGATGTCGCCAGCGGTGGTCAGATAGTCGGTGCCCCCCTGATGCGAGCGGAAGTGTAGGGTGCTCCATTCCTTCTTCCACTCTCCTTTGTCGTTTTTCGTAATAGTCTCATCCCCTTTATAGGCATAGCCCTGTCCGGCACGCAGCATCTCGTCGTTGCTCACCCTCACCCACGTGTTGCTGAAATTTCCGGCAGCACGCGCAGCACCGTCGTATCGGTAGATGACATAGGGTGTGTTGGGCAGTTCGGGAATGATGTCGTACATGTGTACATCGAACGACGGTGTGAAGTAGGTTTCATAATCTATCTTACAGCCCAGGTCTAACTGGTCGCAGGCAATGGTTCCGCGGTTGAGCAGTACATCGAACTTAAATGGTGGATCCTCCTCCCACCAGTAAGCCATAGGAATGTCCACAAGGTCGAAGTTCATGGAGAGTGTACCGATGTTGAGCTGTGCGCCCTCCTCTACTGAGAGGCGCGGTCGCTCCTTGGCGCTCACGCTGAGACCGCTGCCATAGAGCGAGCGATACTCCACATCAACCTTATCGGTGCCCAGGCTATTGTTGGGTGTGATGGCAGTGTATCCGGTAATCGTCAGTTTGTCCACGGCTACATCGATGGGCTGGATACTGGCCATCCGGTTGTAGTTATTGTTGTTCTGATAGAACGACAGCGTCTTGGCAGGCACATAGAGTGTGCCATTAGTGATGTTACCTTCAATGTATCCCCCATAGGGAGGTATCACGGCACGGATGATGAGGCTGTCCAAGGCTTTCGCTCCCGACACGAAATTTGTGCCCAGTGCGATGATTGTCGTGGGCAGATCGAACACCTTCAGCGTGTCGCTGCTGAAGCAACCGTCTCCGATGGTGAGCACACCCTCGGGCACTGCCACATGGGTGTACTTACCGCCTGTGAAAGCTTCATAGCCCAAGGTCTTCAGGGCCTTAGGCAATGTGAGGCTTTGCAGGGGAACATCGCAGAAAGCCCTATCGCCGATGGAGGTCACCCCGTCTGGCAGGTCAATATGCTTCAACTGATTGCAGTATCTGAACGCTTCTACGCCGATGGTTTTCAGCTGAGCAGACAGTGTAACATTCTCCAGTTTAGGGCAATCCGAGAAGGTACCCGGAGCGATTGTGGTGACAGTTTCGGGCAGACGGATGCTGCGTAGTGAGGAGCAAGACGAGAAGGCATTGGTGCCGATAGCGCTGACGGTCTGTGGAATATCAATCTTGCGCAGATTCTTGCATCCCGTGAACATCCCATCGCTGATGGTAGTGACCGTCTCGGGCCACACCATCTCCTCGCCATCCCAGCCCATGAAGGCATTCCCTTCAATCATCGTGACGCTATTTGGCAGTACCACTCTCTTTAATCCGTGAAGTTCATGGAAAGCGCCCTGGCCTATTTTGCGAACCGATGCCGGCAGGGCAATGGTGTCGAGCGATGTGCCGCCAAAGAACCAACTGGGTATCTCGGTAAGTGTCTCGGGCAGACGTACATAGTGAAGCGAGTCGCAGCCACGGAAGGTCTCATAGCCTACGTCATACTTGTCGATGGGTCCGTCGGGGAAGTAGAACGTGCGCAGCGAGTCGCAGTTGGAAAACACAGCGCCACCATCTATTTTCACACCTTCAGGCAAAGTGAACGTCCTGAAGGCTGTACTCGCAAAAGCACTACTATTAATCACTTCCAGACTGGCCGGCAGTTTCACCTCGCTCAGTCTCGAGCATTCCTCGAAGAAGCCATCGGGAATCGCCTTGATTCCTTCAGGCAGCACGATGCTGGTCAGTCCACTACACCCCAAGAAGGAACTGCTTCCCAGATTTGTCAAGCCTTGGGGCAGCTCGATGCTGATCAGTCCACTACACCCCCAGAAGGAAAGGCTTCCCAGATCTGTCAAGCCTTGGGGCAGCTCGATACTCTTGAGCGACACACAGTTAATAAAGGCACCGTCATAAATCATGGTCACCGTGGCAGGTATGTCGATGCTCTCCAGATGAGTACAACCATTGAAACAGCTGTACGGGATAGCCGTCAGTGCTTCGGGTAGCACCACGCTGCGTAGTGAATCGCAATTCTCAAAGCACCTGTCGCCTATAGTAGTGACCGTTCGTGGCAGCAGACAGCGGCGCAGCTTGGATTCCCAATTGCCCAGCCAGATGTCCTCACCGTTCTCTGCGGTTGTGGCCGAAAGGTCAAGCATTGTGATATTGATGAGCTGATTACGTATCACGTTGTAATCATCAACATTCAGCGGACCAGTGACAGTAAGCTCGCCCACGTCATAGAGTTCGCCCAGCTCCTCTATCTGTTCCTGAATCTTCACGAACAGAGTGCCGGCCTCGTCAGTGGTAACCGCTACCTTTAGATTCAGTGGCACGTGTTGTTCTTCTTCCTGGGCCACGGCTACGCCTGTTGTCATTATGCAGACAACTAAGGTAAGCAATAGTCTTGATAGTCTTTCCATATTTATAGTGGTTTTAGTTAATACTTTTTTGCGTTGTTTAGGTTGTCTCAAAATATAATTAGATTCACTACTGTCCGGTTAAATTTCACCAAAGCGAAAGTTGGCGGTCATCTTCCGGATTTTGATTAATAATTGGTTTGTCAAAAAGTTCATTCAGCGGAGTCCTCTCAAAGAGAACTTGGCCGATGACATTAGAGAATATGTAAAGATTTTGTTCGATATGATACATCTTCAGAGCAATAATAAGCAGCAGGTAGTCACAGATGGCAATCCATATCTGTGTGAAGACTGCGTTTTGGGACGTCCCATAGAACGTCTTGATGTGCAGGTGCTGCTTGATCCATTTGAAGAACGTTTCGATAGTCCAGCGCTCTCGGTACAGTTCCGCAATGGTAATTGCTTCAAGGGTGAAGTCATTCGTCAGGAATCGATACACTACGTTCTGCGCAAAGTCCTCATAGACGACCAGACGCAACAAATCAGGGTACTTCTTGGCTGTAAAGAGACCAGTAAGACTGATGGACTCGTCAGAGATGACGCCAGTCTGCCTGTCAACCTCTCTTGCCTCGAATACGGAATATTTCATGTTGTCCTTTGCTCTGGTTACAAAGTAAGCCTTCTGCTGTTGGAAGAGACGGAACAGACGGTCAAAGTCCACATAGCCTTTATCCATCAGATAGTAAGCCCCTGCTTCTACAGGCAAGCTGTCCATAGCCTGAGTATCATGCACATTGCCAGGAGTAAGCATGATGAAGTTGGGTATGTTGTTCTTTACATCAATCAAAGTGTGCATCTTGAAAGCACCTTTGTCATGATGGAACTTCGCCCATGGACAGAGATGCAGACACAGGTTGATGGTACTGCTGTCAAAGGCATACACCATATTGTCAATTCCCAACCGATAGTATTCATCTTTATACAGGACTTTAGCCCTCTCGACAAGTACCATTGCGTAGTCCTGATAGATACGCCAGTCCTTCTTCTCGTTCATGTCGGCGAGAGTGGACTTGGGCATCACCTTCAGACCGGCATGATACAACTTGGAGTTGAAAGCAGTCAACTGAGCCTCTATGCTACGAAGGCTTGCGCTGCTGGTCAGCTGAGCATAACTCATGACAAGGAACTGGTCACGGCAAGTGAATCGTCTTGCATGAAAATCCCCTCTATATCTGTCAATACATTTCCTGAGCTCGTAGTCAGGGATGAGAGACATCAGTTGCGAGAATACAGTATTTCCGGCATTCATATCCTGTGCTATCTTATATATGAGACAGTACAAAGATAAAAAATCAAATCGGAAAATTTTTAAATCGCTGTATCTCATTGAAATTTAAACATTTAATTAACGTTCGGAAAAATTTAACCGGACACTAGTGAATTAGATTATTGTTTTATATGTGTAAGTAGTAGTGTCTTTTATTATAGTGTGGCTTGTAGCCACTCGCGAGGGGTCATATTTGTGAAGTTTTTAAACGTGCGGTAGAAGGAAATCTCATTGTCAAAGCCCGACTCCAGCGCTATAGCTGCAATTTTCTTATGCGGTGAATTAGTCAGTTGGATTTTAACAAAGTCTATGCGGTAGCTGTTGACAAACGTTGAGAAAGTGCATCCGCGATGGGTCTTGATGCTTTCGGATACATAACGACTATTGACACCCAGCAGGGCGGCAATGTCTGATAATTTCAAGCGTGTCTTGAGAAACAACTGCTCCTTTTCCATCAGTTCGCAGATGCGTTCGAAAAGTGATTCGATTGCGTCGTCTGGCGCTTTGTTCATAATTGTACGTACGATTAATTTGTGCAAAGATAGTAAAATCGCGTACAGAAGAACTTACAAAAAAGGAGAACTGACTAACAAATTCCAATTTTGTTAGTCGGTTTCGTTTAGCCATTCCCTTGGAGTCATGCCTGTGAGGTTCTTGAACGTCCGGAAAAACGATGTTTCGTTGGCAAAACCGCATTCATAGGCAATGGCGGCAATCTTCATGTCAGGATGCTCTTTAAGTAGTTTTTTCGCATAGTCTATGCGGTAGCCATTGACGAACTGTGAGAAGGAGATGCCCTCCTGCTGGTTTATGCAGTCGGATACGTAACGCCCATTGGTGCACAGCTGTGTCGCCACATCAGCAACCTTGAGCTCACTATTCTTAAACAGTTGCTCGCTTTCCATTAGTTTGCGTATACGTGGCATAAGCGTATCTATAGGGACAGACACAACTATTGACGGTTGCTTGTCTTCGATGGAATCGGTGACTTTTGAACTTTTTTTTATTATTATAAAACAAAATATCAATAATAGAGGTGATACTGACAATGCCCACCACCAACTGCTGTGTTCTACCTCGGTTTCATCGGGTGAGAAGCGAAATAACCACGCAGTGTTAAGCGGCGCATAGTTGTCGTGTTGCACATCACCATGTCCGAAGTTCAGTCCTCCGCAGATAATAAGGTTGCCTTCTGGCGAGAGTATTGGTGAGCCATAGCCGCATTCAGGCATGGGATCGGTATAGTAAACTGTTATGGGAGCAGGGCGTTGCGCATAGTCAATCGCCACTATATAATGCCGTTCAAGGGTGTCTAATCCATGGATATAGGCCCGTTGTGTCCTTCTGTCAGCGAGAACTCGCGACTCATAGAGTATAGTGTCTGTGTTGATGCCCTTTGTCGGAATACAACATGTTGTTGGGAGTAGTGAGAAAATGGTGTCGCGTATCGCCATGACAGCTATCTTGTTGCTGTCATTATAGGCTACCACTAAATGTTCGTAGTGTCCTTTTTCCTCGTCGCCAATAAAGCCTGCATCGTTGTTTATGTTGCACTCAAGGAGTAGGGGATGCCATTCTTTCAGTAGTGGCGCATGGAACGGAGAACCTTTGACTCGGTCAACTATATCTGTGTCGTTGCGTTGGAAGTCAGGATTCTCGCTGCTGAAAATAATTGCATTGTTGGGTGCTATGCGCAGAATAAGAGGTAGCATATGTGGCGTAGAAACATCTTTCTTCTTGTGAAATAATTTCCGTCCGTCGAATATCTCTATTTCGTCAGTAGCTTTCTGATTGCCAGATATAATCACTCTTCCACTGTCAAGTTCGAGCGCCGTGGCCATGCTGCGTTTGCGGTACAAGCATCCGAAACCTTCGAAAGAATGTGTCTTTGCGTCGTACCATTCTGCCATGAACGACTGTCCTATACCCAGGGGTTGGTCGTGCCCACCAGCCAGTAGCACCTTACCAGAGCGTAAAGAAACAACGATGCCGTTGTCATGAGCATAGACCATTGACAGCTGATGCCACTCGCCGTTGCGCAGATATTCAGCCGTTGCCGTGGGGACAAAGCCAAGAGTGTGTCCGCCGAAGACTGTTAGTTCGCCGTTGAGAAAGAAAGCAGCATGGCTACCACGTGGCGTGTTCAGGTCTGGCAGTCGTTCTGGTGTAATATGCACCATAGCAGGAGTCTCCCCATTCTGTGCCATCATTGGTTCTGTTATGGCGAGAATGGTGAGAAACAGAAAAAAAATGCTCAGATTATGGTGCATGGATAGGAAGTTTAGATTAATTTCTCTGCAAAATTAAGGATAAGTCAACAAAAAATGACTGAAAAAGTAAAAAAAGAACTAACATTTTTTTATACACTTCCGTTGTTCTTGCAGAATTGCCAATTATTTCGTACTTTTGCAGCCCAAAGAGCAAAAATAATAAAAAATAAACAATATGAGAAAGAATTTTGTTGAAGAACTGCGCTGGCGTGGAATGCTGGCACAGATTATGCCTGGCACTGAAGAGCTCCTGCAGAAGGAGATGGTGACAGCTTACTTAGGCACCGACCCGACTGCAGATTCACTGCACATCGGTCACCTATGCGGCATCATGATGCTGCGTCACCTGCAGCGCTGTGGCCACAAGCCCATCATCCTCGTTGGCGGTGCCACAGGTATGATTGGTGACCCAAGCGGAAAGTCACAGGAGCGTAACCTCCTCAACGACGAGACACTGCGCCACAATCAGGAGTGCATCAAGGCACAGGTTGCTAAGTTCCTGGATTTCGAGAGCAAGGATGCCAATGCGGCTGAGATGGTTAACAACTACGACTGGATGAAGAACTTCACCTTCCTTGATTTCGCACGCGAGGTTGGTAAGCACATCACCGTGAACTATATGATGGCAAAGGAGTCTGTGCAGCAGCGTCTTAACGGCACAGCACGCGATGGACTCAGCTTCACCGAGTTCACCTACCAGCTTCTTCAGGGCTATGACTTCCTCTACCTCTATCAGCATAAGGGCGTGAAGCTTCAGCTGGGCGGCAACGACCAGTGGGGTAACATGACCACAGGTACCGAGCTCATCCGTCGCACACTGGGTAACGACGTGGAGACATTCGCGCTGACCTGTCCGCTCATCACCAAGAGCGATGGCAAGAAGTTTGGAAAGACCGAGAGTGGAAACATCTGGCTCGACCCGAAGCGCACCACTCCTTATCGTTTCTATCAGTTCTGGCTTAACGTGAGCGACGAGGATGCAGAGCGTTACATCAAGATCTTCACTTCCCTGGAGAAAGATGTCATCGATGCGCTCATCGAGGAGCACAAGCAGGATCCCGGTCGCCGCGTGCTGCAGAAGCGTCTGGCAGAGGAGGTAACTGTTATGGTACACTCTCGCGAAGCTCTTGACATGGCTATCGAGGCATCAAACATACTCTTCGGCAAAGCAACGAAGGAGGCACTTGAGAAGCTCGACGAACAGACATTCCTCGATGTGTTCGACGGTGTTGAGAAGTTTGAGATTGGCAAGGACCAGCTCGGACAGCCCGCTATTGAGCTCTTCACCACTGCCGCTCCCGTCTTCCCCTCGAAGGGTGAGATGCGCAAGATGGTGCAGGGTGGTGGCGTTTCCCTGAACAAGGAGAAGCTGACCGACCAGAACCGTCCTGTCACCACTGAAGACCTCATCGATGGCAAGTATCTCCTTGCTCAGAAGGGTAAGAAGAACTATTACCTCATAACAGTGAAGTAATCGGATAATACCGACCTTATACACTAAAAAATGTCCGGAGCCCCCGGACATTTTTTTGTTTCACGTTATAGTGAGATATGAGAAAAGCCAGCTTTCCGCAGTGGATAGCTGGCTTTTATAGTGGTTGGACGACTCGGATTCGAACCGGGAATGACAGAACCAAAACCTGTAGTGTTACCATTACACCATCGTCCAATCATGTGCTTGAATATGCTTCTTTCTGCAAATTCGGCTGCAAAGGTACTAAAAAAATGATATGTCACCAAATTTTTAGTTATTTATCTTATCCCAGCGTGACGTTCTCTACGTCTATCGGCTCGTTGAGGAATATCTGGGCATGCTCGCGGAAGGTGTCGGGATTCTCGGTAGTGAGATAGTGGGTGACACCACCTTTAGAGCATCGCTGCTCAAGGTCACCATGACGTTGTAGATAGTCTTTCAATGAGCTTGCTACATAGTCGCCCTGAGCAATGATATTGATGCCTGTGGGCATGAATTTCCTTATCTTTGGCAGTAGGATGGGGTAGTGGGTGCAGCCAAGGATTACGGCATCTATGGCGGGATCTTTCTCTATGAGCTGGTCTATGCACTTCTTAACGAAGTAGTCGGCACCAGGGGAGTCAGCCTCGTTGTATTCCACTAACGGTACCCAGAACGGACATGCTACGCCGGTCACGCTGACATCGGGGTGCAGTTTCTTTATCTCCAGATTATAGCTCTCGCTTTTAATGGTTCCTTCCGTGGCAAGCACGCCGATATGGCGCGACTTTGTCAGGCTGCCGATAATCTCTGCCGTGGGACGTATGACACCCAGCACACGGCGCTCAGAATCCCATCCTGGAAGGTCGTTCTGCTGTATGCTTCGCAGCGCCTTTGCCGATGCTGTGTTACAGCCAAGTATCACAAGCTGGCAGCCACGCTCAAAGAGGAATCGTACCGCTTGGCGTGTGAACTCATAGACTACGTCAAAAGAACGAGGACCATAGGGTGCACGCGCATTGTCGCCGAGGTAGAGATAGTCATACTCGGGCAACAGTCGGCGTATGCCATCGAGGATGGTCAGTCCGCCGTAGCCACTATCGAAGACACCTATTGGTCCAGGATTCTTGCTGAGTGTTATCATTTAAGATAGTCTTCCACCATCTGCTGTATGTCCATTCCCATCGTTGGGTCAATGAACGGACATGCGTTGGCATCGGTATTGATGACAAGGGCAAAACGGTATTCCTTGGCTATTGTGGCAAGGACACCGTTGAGGCGCTGCTTCAGTGGAATGAAGACATCGACCTCGGCCTTTTTCAGCTCCTCGCGAGCCTGAGCTTTGAACTCTATGTTGTGTTGCATGAGTGCTTTTAGCTCGTTCTGGCGTTTCAGCAGGATGGTCTTTGGAAATTCTTTCTGTCCCTCAAGGAACAGCTCGTACTTCTGGTTGAAGTCATCTTCCACGCGCTGTATCTCTTTCTGATAAGCCTCGCGCAGACGAGCTACTGAGTCGAGCGTAGCCTCGTACTCAGGCATTGACTTCAGCGCTGCCTCGTAGCTAAGATAACCGAAGCGTATCTGATTAGCAACGGTGTCTGTGCTCTCGACGGGAGCCTCTGTCTGTGCCTGAATAGTCAGCGCAAATAGTGAAAGTATTACGAATAGTATTCGTTTCATTTTTTTAGAGGTTAGAGGTGAGTGGTTAGAGGTGAGTGGTGAGAGATTTGTTTATTTCAGACCGAGCTTAGCCTTCACCTGAGCAGTAACATCTGTAGAGAGTGTTGTGCTGATGTAAGGAATGCCAGCGCCCATCTCCATGATATATACATATCCGCCTTCGGTACCTACCTTCTTGATAGCATCGAGCACCTTTGTGGTGATGGCCTGCATCTTGTCCTGCTGAGCCTTCTGAAGTGCCTGCTGGTTGTCCTGATAGCTCTGCTGAATCTTCTGATACATCTGCTCCAGCTCCTGCTGACGGCGCTGCTTGATGTTGTCGGGAAGTGTTGCCTGATCTTTCTCAAAAGCCTCACCCTTCTTCTGGAGCTCGTCCTGCATCATCTTGAGGTCTGCCTCATACTGCTTTGTGAGATTCTCAATCTCGGTGCGTGCAGTGTTGAACTCTGGCATGGCCTGAATTATCTCCTGTGTGTTGACGTGGCCGAACTTAGCCTGTGACTGTGCTGATGCGGTGAGACCGCAGATAGCGCAAATAGCGCAAATGATAAACTTTTTCATTGTTTTTTATTGTTTTTGATTTTTGATTTTTCTTTTTCGACTTTTCGTTTAACCGATTAATCGTTTAATCGATTTTCCGATTCTTCGATTAGTCGTTAATTCGATTAAACGAAAAAACGACAGTAAATTAATTAGCATAACCCAGCTTGCGCAGCACCTCGTTAGAAATGTCGATCTTTGGCGATCCAAAGATGATGCCTGTATCGCTGGCGCGGTCGAGAACGAGATGGTAGCCGCGGAGGTCGGCAATGTCCTTTACGGCATTATATACTTCCTCCTGTATAGGTGACATGAGTGATGTGCGCTTCTTGAAGAGCTCACCCTCAGGACCGAAGTACTTGCGCTTCAGTTCGGCAGCTTGCTTCTCTTTCTCCATTATAGCATCCTGACGAGCCTTCTTCTGTTCGGCTGAGAGGAATACTATTTCGTTCTGGTAGTTCTTATACATGGTCTGTGCCTCGGTGTTGATGGCATCGACTTCTGCCTGCCATTTTCTTGACACCTGTGCCAACTGCTCGTTAGCGCGTTCATAGGCTGGTATGTTCTTGAAGATATAGTCCATGTCCACAAGAGC
The DNA here is from genome assembly GCF_023217965.1 of Prevotella sp. E13-27. Lineage (NCBI taxonomy): Bacteria > Pseudomonadati > Bacteroidota > Bacteroidia > Bacteroidales > Prevotellaceae > Prevotella > Prevotella sp. E13-27. The sequence goes on from NZ_JALPSC010000001.1 coordinate 1,360,838, forward strand.
GAACTTCTGTGCCTGCAACGAAACAGTTGCTGCCAGCATAACCATCATCAATAATACTTTTTTCATAATCGTTTTTTTTAAAAGGTTACATCTGTTTGATGTGAAAACCGTGAAAAGGTTTAAAGTTTTCTTAGAATTCCTGTCCCAGTACGAAGTGGAAGTTGCTTCCGCCGCGTGTTTCCTGAGTTGTTCCTTTATATACTTTGTCGAAGCCGTAGGCCCAGTCAATACCCATCAGACCAACCATTGGGAGGAATATGCGTACGCCGAGACCTGCAGAGCGTTTCATATCGAACGGATTGAACTTCTTTGTTTCGTTCCATGCGTTACCTGCTTCAGCGAAGCCAAGACCATAGATGGTGGTGTTGCCGAGCATGAATGGGTAGCGAATCTCCAGTGTGAAGCGGTCATAGGCGTAACCTTCCTGACCATAAGGAGTAAGTGAACCGTTCTCGTAGCCGCGCAGACCGATGGTCTCTTCTGCATAGCTGGTGCTATATCCGCTCATGCCGTCACCGCCCATGTAGAATGTTTCGAATGGCGACCTTTTGTCTTTATTGTATGAACCGAGGAGACCGAACTCAACACGTGTCATCAGCACGAAGCATTTCTGCTCGTTGGTGAGGGCTGTATAGGTGCGGCTCTTGAACTTCCACTTGTGGTATTCAATCCAGCGGTATTTCTCACGCAGTTCCTCGTTATACTGTTCGCGATTGCTGTTGTAGGTATCGGCAGTAGCCATACGAGAGTAGTCCTTTCCGTCGAAGAGAGACCAAGGTGGAGTAAGCGTTACTGACAGCGAGAACTCTGAGCCATGACGTGGGAAGAGTGGGTTGTCAGTAGATGTACGCGTGAGAGCGAGACCGAAGTTAAGGTTGTTACAGTTACCGTTGGAGATGAGGAAGTAACGCCAGTCTTTCAGCATGTAGCGCTGATAGGCCACCGTTGCCGATAGCTGGAAGTAGTCATCGGGCCAGCGCAGACGCTTACCCCAACCAACTGATACACCAAACAGCTTGATGTATTTGTCGTCGTCGAGATAGCTCTCGTAGTTGTTGTAGTATGAGTTGTTGTATGTGCCGTAGCCACCATAGTAACCATAGAGGGAGTTCATCCATGAGTTATTATAGTATGTGCTTGACACGTCGCTCTGCTTAGAGTAGTAGGCCGATATGTTGAATGAGTTTGGACGCTTTCCGCCAAACCATCCTGTGGCATAGCTACCGCTGAGTGAGCTGTAGTAGCGACCATTGGTCTGGAAGCTGAGTCCTATCTGCTCACCATCGCCTGAAGGCATGATTCCGCGATGCAGCTTGTTCTTGCCGAGAAGGTTGCGTATTGAGAAGTTGTTGAACTTCACACCGATACGTCCTATGATACCAGTCTGTCCCCAGCCGAGTGACAGCTCCAGCTGGTCGTTTGATTTCTGTTCAAGGTTCCAGTTGATGTCCACGGTGCCGTCCTCGTAGTTTGGCTTCACGTCGGGCTGCACCTTCTCAGGATCGAAATATCCCATTGAGGCTATCTCACGTGCCGAACGCATCAGGGCATCTTTAGAGAACAGGTCGCCAGGCTTTGTGCGCAGCTCGCGGCGTACTACCTCCTCATAGAGGCGGTCGTTACCGAATATCCTCACGTTGCTCAGGTGAGCCTGTGGTCCTTCTGTTATGCGTATCTCTACGTCGATAGAGTCGCCAACGATATTAATATCTGTCGGTTCTATGTTTGAGAACACATAACCATTATTATAATAGTAGTTGCCTACAGCATCATCGTCGTCACGCAGACGCTTCGTCATGAGCTTCTGGTTATATACGTCGCCAGTCTTCATGCCGAGCACACGGTTAAGATAGTCTGTTGAGACAACGGTATTACCTACCCAGTTGATGTTGCGCAGATAGTATTTCTCACCTTCGTCAATCTTTACATAGACATTGAGATGCTTTTCATCTACGGTATATATAGAGTCTTCAATGATGGTGGCATCGCGGAAACCCAGTTCGCTGTAGCGCTCGAGCAGTTTCTCCTTAGCCTCAGTATAGCGTTCTGGGGTGAACTTCTTTGCCTTGAAGAGGCTGTAGAACTTGCCAGACTCGTGAATCTTGCCGAAATGGCCTTTGTTCCATAGCTTACCCTTAATCTTCTTGGTTGACAGCTTCTCGTTGCCTTCGAAGATGATGCGGCGCACCTTCATCTTGGCTTTCTTGTCAACGTTGACATCGAGGATGACCTGATTCTTTCCTGTCACATCGTCGCGCTGGCGTATGTCTATCTCAGCATTCTTGTAGCCCTTGTCGTCGAAATACTTTGTTGCAAGAATCTTTGCACGGTCTATGAGGTTTTTTGTGAGACTCATACCCCTTGCCATGCCCAGCTTTGACTCGAGGTCCTCGCGTTCCGACTTCTTCACGCCGTGGTAGTTTATCTGGGTAATCTTCGGACGAAGTGAAAGGTGGAGCGTAAGATAGATCTTTGAGTTTACTATACTGTCGGCTGAGATCTGTACCTTCGAGAACAGTCCGTGCTTCCAGTAGCGTTTCACTGCCTCTGTGATCTCCGTGCCAGGAACGCTGATGGTCTGTCCAACTGATAGTCCAGACAGGCCTATAACTACATAGTCCTCGTATTCGTTGACACCTTCAACGGCAATTCCACCAATCTCACATTGTCTTGGGGTGCCGGCGTAGGAAATTTCAGGGTTCACGATGAAATCCTGCGCTCTTGCAGTGGTGAATGACAAATGACAGATGACCAGTGATAATACCATTACCACCATCCATCTGTATCTCATCATGTCCTTCATCGTAAAACGACTCATTTTTATATAGCACATATATTTTCTGTTGTCATTTATCTTTTATCATTCTGAGAGGCTGCCTCGCTTTCCACCTGAGCCTCTGTCTTTCCGAAACGGCGCTGACGGCTCTGGAAGCTTGCTATGGCCTTGTGCAGCTCAGCCTCGTCGAAGTCTGGCCAGTAGGTGTCGCAGAAATAGAGCTCGCTGTAGGCTATCTGCCAGAGCAGGTAGTTTGATATGCGCAGTTCACCGCCAGTACGTATGAGCAGGTCTGGGTCGGGCATAAAGCGTGTCTGCAGGTGCTTGCTTATCATCTGCTCGTCTATATACTTCCAGTCCATGTATGAAGACTCGCCCATGTCGCGTCGTTGCATAATCTCCTGCATGGCATTCACTATCTCCCAACGACTGCTGTAGCTCAGCGCAACCACCATGGTCATGGCAGTATTGTTAGCAGTATGCTCTTCTGTCTCACGCAGCTTTCTGTACACGTTTTCAGGAAGACGACGCATGTCGCCTATGACACGGAAGCGCACATTGTTCTTCTGAAAAATCTCGTCTTCAAGCGATGTGAGTACCAGTCCCATGAGAGCTGAGACCTCGTCGGCGGGGCGGTTCCAGTTCTCTGTAGAGAAGGTATAGAGTGTCAGGTATTTTACACCTAATCTTACACACTCTGACGTAATCTTGCGTACAGCCTCCACGCCAGCCTGATGTCCTACCGTGCGCTCTTTTCCACGCTCCATAGCCCAGCGTCCATTACCATCCATGATGATGGCAATGTGCTGTGGTATGCGGTTCATATCTAATTCGTTGTTCATATTTCGTAATTCTCAGTTCTTACTTCTCACCTCTTACTTCTCACCTCTCACCTCTCACCTCTCACCTCTCACTTCTCACTCCCTATCATTATGACATGTGCGGCATTTTGCCCAGAGGTCGTAAGTGAGGGTCACCGTGAAGGCGCTGTAGCAGTCGGTGTTCTTGAAGAGCCCACTGCTTTTTATGCCGTAAGGGTCTTCAACTCCGTCAAGGAGGTCATTGCCTGTGAAGTGCATAGACCATTCTGCTGCGAGGTTCCATCTGTTACCCGCCTTGTACTTAACGCCTATTCCGAGTGGCAGCTGTCCTGCTGCTTTCGAGTGTTTGTAATGTTGCCCGCTCAGCGTTGCATCAGCGTTGGCGTATGTCACTCCCAGTCCGATGGCAATGAACGGTGTGAAAGGTTTCGCACCATAGTATTCATGACCTGTTCCGAATGGCAGGAAGTTATATTCATAGCGAATCACTACATCTATGAGTGATGTGGAGTACTCTGCCTGACTGGCAGCCGTTGCCGGATACCATGTGTTGGCTTTTGCCGATGTGCCGCTCAGTTTTGCATATCCCACACTCATGGCCCATGCCATGCGTGGGTTGAGCTTGTATTTAGCAACAATCTCCCCCATGGGTTTCATGCCACGGAGAAGGTTGTCATTGTAGTCGCCCTCATAGGTCACGAGACCTGCGCCTGCTCCCAGCTCCAGCCGGTATTCAGGCTCTGTCTGTGCCATCATGCTCATTGTGGTGAGCAGAAAGACTATGAAGGCAATTGTATGTTTCATTTCACGCCTTTCCATACTTTGCCATTGGCTGTAACAGCCCATAGCACGTTATTGTGGGAGTCTTTCGTTACAGCCATCATCGCCTCAGGAAGTGCGTAGCTGGTATCTATGCGCCATGTTATTCCCTGGTCAACGCTCTTGTAGGCTGTTGTCGCTGATGTGCCATAGGCAATGGCAGCATCATTGATATATACAAGCGATGAGTGCTGGGCTTGAGGCAGCTTGTAGTCGTTGATAGACTCAGTAGGAATGTTTACCCACTTGCCTCCTTTTGGCGTACCACCATAGCGCGTAATCTTTCTCCAAACAACAGTATTTGTCTTGTTATTGCCTGTAAGCAGACAGTAGTCTGTGCTGTCGCTGGCTATGAATGGGAAGCTTGCGAAGGCTATGTCGTCGAGACCTAACAGTTGCTTCACGGAGTCGGTCTTAAGACTTGTGCTCAGGTCATCAGCCATCCATGTCAGTCCTCCGTCAGAAGAGACGTTCATCACGCTGTCTTTTGTGATGGCATAAAGCTCTTTCGTGCTCAAGCCCGCCAGCTTCTTCAGTCCCGTTACTGTTGCGGTGCTCTCTGCGTTCCATGTCGTGCCGTCTGTAGTGCTGTACAGCTGTCCGCCGCTCATGGTGAACGCTTTCTTTGTGTTTGACACAGCATTAGCCCAAGCGTTCTCGTCGAGAGTGGCTACCTTTGTCCAGGTCTTGCCATAGTCTTTTGAAGCGAGCACCTCTGTGGCGCTGCTCTTCTTGCCCATTGCCACGAGAACCGTGTCGATGGTGAGCATTCGCATGTTGCTGAATCCTGACAGCTGTGTGTCTTGAGCAACCTGATACCAGCCAACATTGTCTGACGCGCGTTTTGCTACGTTGAGCTGAACGCGATAGTCGCGATAATATGTTCCGTCGGTTGAGAACACGCGGAAGATGCGTGTCGTTGAGTCGTTAGCGAAGTCAATACCCACGGAAGAGCTGTACCACTGGAACTGGTCGTTGTCGATATTCTTTACTGCGATGCCACCTGAGTTGAGTGCCGTCACCGTACACAATACGCTGTTGATACGTGTGCCGTAGGGTAGTGAGTCGGTGTTGAAGATGTGGTAGCCGGCAGGCAGGCTCGCAGTTGCTGCAGCCGTCTGCTTTATGTGCATCTTGTAGTTTGAGCCAGTTATCTTGGCAATCACAGAGTCTTTGCCGTCTGCATATTGGTTAAGGGCTCCAAGTGTGAAGGCTGTGATTGCCGCATCGTTGTAAAGCGTTACTTCCTCGTTGTCGTCTTTCAGACATGATGTCAAAGACATGGTTGCGGCGAGCAGCACGCAGAGCATATAGAGGTATTTCTTCATTCTTTTTCTATGAAAAATTTCATTTTTGGCTGCAAATTTACGCACAATTCCGCAAAAAGCGGTCTTTTTCGCCACTTTATTAAAGAAAATATATGATAAACAGCCCGATTTTAAGTTGTTTTTAGTTTTCTGCGGTCGAGTAGGTTACTGATGCATGCCTCAAGATATTTCACAGCGAATGGTTTCTCTATGAATGCGTCAACGCCGGCTTTCATGGCTGCCACCTTCGACTGGCTGTCGGTTTTTGCCGTGAGGAGTATGAACGGTATCTGGTTTGTGGCTGCATTCTGTCGCATACGGCTGCACAACTCAGGACCGTCCATCTGTTCCATCATCCAGTCGCTGATGATGATGTCCACTGTTGAGGTGGGCGCATGACCGTCTTTGACTACAAGCGAGTTCTCAAGTATCTTGAGTGCCTCAGCGCCGTCGCGTGCTGGCGTGACTTCAAACCTGTCCATGAATGTGGTGACGAGGAAGGTTAGCATGTCCTCATTGTCATCGACTATGAGCATCGACGGCTTCTGTTGCTGTACAACCTCGGAAGCGTTCTTACTAATCTCTTCCAGCGTTTGGTTAGAACGCTCCTCGCGTTCTGGCTGAACGGGTTCGCCGCTTATCTCCTGTGTCGAGGGCAGCGTGATGCGGAAGGTGGTGCCCTTGCCCAGTTCTGATAGCACTTCTACTGTACCGTGGTGCTGTTCCGCTATCTTCTTTACGATGCTCAGGCCGATGCCTGTTCCTGGCTTTCGGTCCTTCGTCTGGAAGAACGGATCGAACACTCGCTTCTGGTCTTCCTTGCTTATACCGTGGCCATTGTCTGATACCTCAAGACAGAACTGCTTGCCGTCTTCTATGACACGGCAGCTCAGCGTTATCTTGTCCTTGGTGTACTTGTTGGCGTTAGAGAGCAGGTTGCTTAACAGCTTCACCATTCCTTCGCGGTCTATGACAGGCGTGAACGTCTCGTCAGGATAGTTTATGATGAGCTGACGTTTGCTCTGCTGGAATGTTGTCTCGAAGTTTGCTGCAATATTGCTCATCAGCTCACGCATGTTCTGTGGCGCGAAGTTCACATCGGCCTGGCTCTTGTCGAGCTTGCGGAAGTCGAGGAGCTGGTTCACAAGCTCTAACAGACGGTGGGCGTTGCGCTCAATGACGTCAAGCTGAGAGTCGATGCCCTTTGGCGTGCTGGCACTTTCTGCGAGACTGCTCTTCACCTGCTCAAGCGGACCTATGATGAGCGACACTGGGGTGCGTATCTCGTGGGCAATGGTGGTGAAGAACTCCACACGTGCGTTGTGAAGCTCCTCTTGTTTTGTTTTGTTGAGTTGCTCCATCTCCTTGCGGTGACGACGCTCGACATACATGATGCGCAGACGTATGAAAGCAATGATGAATAGAGCGAACAATATGACGTAGAGCGTCTTGGCATAGATGTTCCACCAGAAAGGAGGGTGTATCTCGATGATGAGTCGCGCCTCCTTTTCAGACCACACTCCATCGTTGTTTGTAGCCTTGACACGGAACGTATAGACACCTGGCGAAAGGTTCGTGTAAGTGGCTTTATGCTCATGGCCTACGTAGTTCCAAGTCTTGTCGAAGCCTTCGAGCATATAGGCATACATGTTCTTCTCTGGCGAGCAGTAGCTTAGCGATGCAAAGGAGAGACTGAACACATTGTCGTTGTAGTAGAGGTCTAACTTCTCTATCTCAGCAAGCGCTTTTGGCAGATGCCAGTTGCCTACGGGTATTGGGTCGTTGTTTATCTCCAGCTGGGTGATGAATACAGGCGCCTGCTGCTGGTTCACGGTGACCAAGTGAGGATAGAATGAGTTGAAGCCTGATATTGAGCCGAAGTATAGGCGTCCGTCGCTTGTCTTTGTTACGGCATTGCGAAGGAAGCGCTCTCCCTCGAGGCCGTCGTGACGCGTGAATCGTAGCAGACTTTTCTCTGGCTCATATTTCATTATTCCGTTATCGCTCGACAGCCATAACACACCTTGGTCTTCAGCCATTGCAGCAACGGCCTGTTGTGGCACGTCGAGGTGAATGCGCTGGAAGTTGTCGGCAGCTTCATCGTAGCGACACAGTCCACCTTGCGTGGCAGCCCAGATGATGCCTTTACCGTCTATGACGAGGCAGTTTATAATATTGTCGCTGAGCGATGTCTCGTTATTTGCCTCGTGGCGATATGCTTTTGTTTTCTCGTTTCCGTCATAGCGCCAGATGCCCTCTCCCTGAGTGGCAATCCATAGGCGGCCCTTGCTGTCCTCTTCTATATCGATAGGCAGTGACGTCTTTTTTATGACACGTTCGAAGCGGTCGCCTTGTCTATTATAGCGACACAGTCCGCCCATGGTGACAACCCATATGGCGCCTTTGCTGTCGCGAAGCAGAGTGCATGAGTTTGGGTCGAAGAGTCCTTCATTGCTGCTGGCAGCTTCATAGTGACGCAGGCGTCCTGTCTGTGTGTTATAAACATACACTCCATCACCAAAGGTGCCAATCCACAGGTCGTTACCATCCATGATGAAAGAGTAAGGCTTCATGCCGTGTAGTTTCTCTTCGTTGTTAAAAGACACCTTCTTGCCATTCTGGTAGCAGATAACATTGCCGTTCTCGCCAGCAACCCACATTCTGCCGAGGTGGTCTTCGCAGAAACGCCATGAGAGACCATCGGAAACGCCAGTGAAACGGTGGGCGATGGGCGACGAGTAGCTCACACCGTTGTAGGCTGTACCAGTCCAAAGTCCTCCCTCATGATCTCGTGCAATGGACTGAACGTATGGAGACGTCTGGTATATCTCGTAAGTATGACTGCGCGTATCGAAGAGCCAGAGACCATCGTCGCATGCTAACAGGATCTGTTGTTCAGAGAGCTCGAACATAGCGTGGAGGTTCTGGCAGTGGCCAGGCGCTGACACGGCCATGTACTGGATGTTTGAGTCGTGGTCAACCAATGCCACACCGTGATCTCTTGTGCCTAACCATTGCTGTCCGTTACTTGTCTGTAGCATGGCTGTGATAGGCGAGGGTAGGCTGCCTTTTAACTCAACAGCAGTGAACTCGTCTTTCGATTTGTCGAGGCGCCACAGAGACGCGGCGTGTCCTCCATTCGCTATGAGCCACTGGCGATTGTCGTTGTCGGAGTAGATATAGTTTATGATGCCCTTAGCAGCATCCATCGGATAGTGGCGTGTCTGTCCGCTTGTCGCATTAAAACTATATACACCTTGCCCCCAGGTAGAAATCCATAGCGTGCCCAGCTTGTCTCTGACAATGTTTCTTACCACCGTGTCAATGTCTTCTATGATGGGCTCGAAAGATTCTGGAACATATCGGAAACGGTACAGGCCATTTGTTGTGCCAACGAGCATGTCACCATTGTCTTCTGGCAGTAGCGAGGTGACGTAGGTGTTGATAATGTCGCCATCGTCGTTGGTAATCATGAAATTAGTGGCTGTCACTCCGTCATAGCGCGAGAGGCCATTGCTCGTGCCTATCCAGATGAACCCTCTGCTGTCCTGCGTTATACAGCTGATGCTGTTGGATGCCAAACCATTGTCTATCGTTAGCTGGCGCTGACGATAGTTTACTTGTGACAGACCGTTCATCGTGGTCAGTACTATGAGGAAAAACGAAAGAAAAAGCCGTTTCATGACTAATTGGTCTTTAATTATTTGGCAAAGGTAATGAAAAACAACGGTATTTTGCAAATTTTAAGCTTCAAATTTGGCATTCTGCATATTTTGACGTACTTTTGCATGAGTTATTATAGAAGAAAAGCTATGGAGCAAATTAATTCGCACTTATCGCGCCTCGTGCATGATGTAGCTGCCCAGTTGGGCAACCGTGAGGCACTTATCTACAAGGACTTTGGTGGAACACAGTGGAAATCATACTCTTGGAACGAGTTCTCTGAGGCTGTGTGGAAGGTGTCAAGCGCCATGTTGAACATGGGAGTGAAGGTTCAGGAGAATATTGGCGTGTTCTCACAGAATACTGTACAGTATCTCTTCACCGACTTCGGAGCATGGGGCATAAGGGCTGTTACGATTCCGTTCTATGCCACCTCTTCGGAACAGCAGATACAGTTCATGGTGAGCGATGCTAAGATTCGCTTCCTCTTTGTCGGTGAGCAAGAGCAGTACGACAAGGCTCGCCGTGTGTTCTCAATGTGCAAGTCGTTGGAGAAGATCATAGTTTTTGACCCAGCTGTTCATATTGAAGATGGCGACACTACTGCCATGCACTTTGACGATTTCCTGAAAATGGGCGAAGAGCAGTCGCGACGCAGCGAGGTTGAGAGTCTTCAGCAGAGTGCATCGTTCGATGAAATCGCAAATATTCTATATACCAGTGGCACCACAGGCGACTCAAAGGGCGTTATCCTAACCCACAGCCAGTATCATGCCGCTTTTGAGGCAAACCATAAGTGCGTGGCTGTTACCAGCGAAGACCGAGTGATGAACTTCCTGCCCTTTACTCATATCTTTGAGAAAGGATGGAAGATACTGTGCATCACCGTTGGCGCACGTCTGATTGTCAATACCCGTCCTATGGAGGTTCAGCAGTCTATGCGTGAGACCCATCCTACATGTATGTCGAGCGTGCCACGTTTCTGGGAGAAGGTATATACAGGCGTTCAGGAGAAGATAGATAACAGCGGCGCCCTGCAGCGTAAGTTGTTCCGTCATGCCCTCGAGGTGGGTCGCAAGCATAACATAGATTATCTGTCGCAGGGCAAGCGTCCGCCTATGGCCTTGCACCTCGAGTACGAGATGCTTAACCGTACGGTCTTTTCACTCGTCCGTAAGGAGCTCGGACTTGAGAATGCCCATTTCTTCCCAACAGCAGGCGCTACCGTAAGCCGTCATGTTGAAGAGTTCGTACATTCCATAGGTATTAACATGGTGGTGGGCTACGGACTCACAGAGAGTCTTGCCACCGTGAGCTGCAACCATCTTGGCGAACCTTGGACAGTGGGAAGCGTAGGAGTTCCCATTGAAGGTATTAGTGTGAAGATAAGCAACGAGGGTGAGGTGCTCCTCAAAGGTCCGACCATCACTCGCGGCTACTATAATCGTGATGACATCACGCGTGAGTCATTCACAGAAGATGGCTATTTCCGTACTGGCGACTCTGGCTATCTGAAGAATGGTGAGCTGTTCCTAAAGGAGCGCATAAAAGACCTCTTCAAGACCTCAAACGGCAAGTATATCGCTCCCCAGATGATTGAGTCTAAGCTGCTTGTTGACAAGTATATAGACCAGATTGCTATCATTGCCGACCAGCGTAAGTTTGTTTCGGCTCTCATCATCCCAGTCTATCCGTTGCTTGAGGAGTATGCCCGTGCACACAACATCGCTTTCGACTCTCGTGAAGACCTCTGCAAGAACAAGCAGATTCACGACATGCTCATGGAACGTATCGACACCTTGCAGCAGCAGCTGGCTCACTACGAGCAGGTGAAGCGCTTCACGCTCCTTCCTCACAGCTTCTCATTGGAGCGTGGCGAGCTAACAAACACGCTGAAGATTAAGCGCCGCGTACTCAACGAGAACTACAAGGCCGAGATCGATGCTATGTATGCTGAGTAACCCTTATACAAGATAATACTCACGAAATAAGCCAGAAGCCTGGAGCTTCTGGCTTATTTCTTTGCATTAGAAAATGTGGTTCTGCCTATTTTGTAATCCGTTATTGGCAGTTCTGTAATCCAAATATGACTAAGCCAAAAACCAAACTCGTCGACTTTGGTCACCAAACTCGTCGACTTTGGTCACCAAACTCGTCGAGTTTGTAAAATAATATCGTCAGAACCACATCGCAATTCAGTTTTGGCTATGCTACAGTTCAGTCTAAATAATGCCATAGCGTAGTCAGGATCATGGGTTGTTTGAAGTGAATTCAACGAATTCATTCAAAAACCTGTCCCCATGATCTTGGAAAATAGTGGTTATTTGCCTTTCTTTTTCCTGAACTGGCTGGCATATAGACCATTAATTTCCACAGCTTTATCAACCCATCCTGCGTATTCGTTTTTTCTTCCTGTTGACAAAGTTACAAGCTCCATCTCAGAAGGCATGTCAATTGATAGCATTTTCTCAGACATTAGGTATTGATTTTCTTTGTCGTTTTTATACAAATAGTGCATCATAGCCCAATAGTAGCCTTTCATCATAAAATAATAGTCATTGTCTTTCCTGTTAATAATATCCTCGGCACATTTATACAACCTTTCAGCACCTTCAAGGAATTCTGGTATGACAATAAAATCTGCATTGAATCCTCCTTTAGCATTTGCTATACCACCTACGAGAATAGTCCAAAATCTGCGATCATTAATTTGAGTGATATATTCAGGAGAAGCCTCTGCTGCTAACTTACAAACCGAATCGGCTTTCTCGAAATAGCTGACTCTTTGTTCAGTAGTTAAAGTAGTATCTACTCCTAGATAAGTATATGCTGTAATTAGTTGGTTATAGTGAGCATACTCTACAGGTCGTCCAAGACTCCTACGGTATTGCTCAAACTCTGAGAATTTTTCTATGCTTTTGTCATATTGCTCTGTCTTATTGTAGCAATTGACAAGATCCAAATTCGTGTTCATTAATTCTGTAGTATCCTTGACCATTTCTAATTCTTTATTATAAGCGTCTATCGCTTCGGTATATCTTTTCTTTTCTTCATATGCCTTAGCAATGAACTTATAATCATTAAAACTAGGCTGCAGAGTATCTGTTTGTTCAAAGAACGTCTCGCTCATTTTTATCACCTCGTCCCATTTCTCGTATCTGCCTAAATTCCATAGCTTTGCTCTAAGGAGTGGGGGGTAATTGGGAAATTTTTCTAGGCCTTTATTTGCAATGTTTATTCCGTAATCCTCTTTTGGGAAGCTTCTGTAGTATTGGAAAACTAGAATCGCAAAGTTGTTCCAGTGAGCTGCTGATAGTTCGTTCCTTTCACCGGCTTTCTCATAGTATTCTGCAGCATCAAGAAGGAAGTTCTTGTCTTTTTTAGCAAGAATATCTTCGTAGTATCGTGCTGCATCCAAATAACCAGGATAGTCTGGTAATTTTTTCTTTAATGCCTCGAGCTCTTCGTCAATGGTAGCAACAGACAGCGTGTCATTATAGTGTTTATATTGTGCTTGCAGTCTTACCCATAGCATATATGGTTCTGCGCTATTTGGCATCAATATCTTTGCACTATCAATTTTGATTTTACATTTTTCGAGAAGTTCTGGCTTAATCTTCAATTTGTTTGGATCACCATTTTCATAGTACCATGCCATAGAATGGAAAAGTCTTGCTTCACTAAGATATGCCTCAGTATATTCTGGGTGCATCTTCTTTAGCGCACTATATCTTCTTTCTCCATAGACCTCATTATTATATATGGTATAAAAGGATTCTGCAATAGAATCCATAAGTACTGGATCCCAACCAAACTTCTCACACTGGATGTCAGCAAAATTCATTATGTCATCAGGAGTGTCTTTGGTCCTGTATTTCAAGATTGAGTCCATAGCAATCTTTGATGCTTTTAGACTTGCCTCGTATTCTGGTGTGTTCTTCTTAATCTTTTTGCTTGTCTTAGAGGAAACTGTAGTTTTTACAGCTACTTTTGGAGATGCTTTTTCGCCTTTCTTTGCCTTCTCTTTCTTTGCTTTTGGCTCCTTAGCCTTCTTCTCCTTCTTTGGCTTTGTAGCCTTAGCCTCCTTCTTGGCATCATCCTTCTGCTGTACATCCTGAGCGATGACAGCGGTGCTCACCATGGCGAGCAACAAGAAGCATATATATAATCGTTTCATCATTGTCATGACTGTTTTAAATGTTAGAATCCTGTAATTGCATTAGAACTGATACTGCAGACCGAGGTCAAGCATCTCAAATGTTCTCAGACGTCCCATCTTCACTGTTTTGAGATCCTCCATGAGTGGCACTAAGTATATCTGTGGAGATAGTGTTATGCCAATATGCTTGGTCAGATGAGCCGAGAGCTTCACACCGCCGTTTAAAGCAAATAGTGTGCCCTTGGGATCTTGTAATGTGGTTTTAGCCTCGTGGTATTCACGAAGATTCTCGTTTATGTCAAGCTCTGAACTCTGTTTTATGTGAAATGCTATGCCAGGGCCGAAGAATAGGTCGAGGTTGAACAGACGGCTGCCCTTTGAACCTACGCTACGATAACCGCAAAGTGCATTGGTGAGGTTAATGTCATAGTCCAGAGCTGCGAAGCCAATTCGGTTTGTGTAGTGCCATAGTCCATTTCTGATGGCAGGCTTCTCATTTGGCAGCTCTGTGTTATAATCCTTGAACGCAGAGTAGTCTGATGTTGAGAAACTAAAGAAGGCAAAGCCTAGACGAACAGCCGATGTCTTGTTCAGACGGTATTCCAAAAAGCCGTTATAGTTGTAGTTAAACGGTTTCTTTCCTTTAAAGCGTGATTCCGACATGATGAGGTTCATGCCTGCACCCAGACCTACAGCGAAACGACTCATCGTGCTGTCATGGTCAATGGCATATTTGCGATATCTCTTTTCTATCAGTGCTGACGTTACACCAATGTTCACACCATAAGAGTTGTCACTGAAATTCTGTGACCAGTTCTTGTTTCTGTATGGAATGTTATACACGTTGTGCATGTAGCGTGGTTCAAGGAATATCTGAAGCCCGTCTGTAAGACGATACCACAGATGCAGTCCAACCGTGTAGGACTCACTCCAGCAGTGGAGCGATGGCGAATCCTTATGTTTGATGAACCATCCTAAGCCTGCACCACCGGTGATGTAGGCTCCGAATGGTGCATCCCAACGGAAGCTCTTAAGCATGCCAAGAGGATTAACCATTGCCTCTACACGTCCGCCGACATATAATGAACTGAAAATCTGTTCGTAGTAACGATAGCCATTATTGCCAACCACATACTTCTTTGCCCAGTCAGAGTGGCGGGTCATGACAGATCCGCGTATTCCGATGGCAGGTGAGAACCATTTGCCTACGCTCAGCGCAACCTCATGACCCATTGTCTCCATCAAGCTCATGTTGGGTATATCGTTGACAATGGGACCACCGGCAAACTCGAATATCCATGGTTTCTGCCATGAATAGAGGTGAAGTGAGTCCGATGTAATGTTATTAGGATTCTTTTCCTTCGATTCATTTATCATACGGTGCCGTTTGGCGCGTGTCAGATGGTTATCGAAGTAATAGACCATGTTCATGTTAAGTCCGTATGTAACGTCATATCGGCGCCAGTTCATGTTTCCGCTGAAGTCAATGTCGTCAGAGGCAAGCTCGCAGAACGGCTCTATGTTAACCATACCATGAGGTCCTGTATAGAATCTGAACTGCAAGCCGCCATGTATCTCAACAGGTGTGGCTTTAATGCCTGTTCCACGCATAAGGGCACGGTGCATTCCCACACCGAGAAGTGTAGATATGTTTACTGGTCGTGTAGGCTTATATCCGCTAGCGTATGAACTCAAGTCGAAGCTATGGTCCAGTGTCAGTCCCCATCTGAGGTATAGCCTGTCTTTGTTCTGCTGATAGCCTATAGCGCCCTGGCCAAGCATTCTTAGGGAGTGGTATGGCCCGAACTGTTTGCCAAATCCAAGATGGAATGTTGTCAGTGTATTGAACTTATAATACTTATTTGGTGGTGCAATCTCCTCGGCACCGAGTCCCATCTGTATGAACATGTCCTTATACCACTTGCCTTTGTCTATGGTGTCGCCTTGAGCAAGGTAACGATGGTCCATGACGTAGTTCATGGCATTTAGTGAGCGTGCGCTGTCTGAAACGAGATTGCGCTTTTTACGAAGACTGTCAGGCACTGCAAATGGGTTGTCCTCCTTTACAGTGTCTCTTTGTTCAGCGGTAAGTATGGGCTGCGAAAATTGTCCGTACACATATGTGTGCGGAACTGTACTCATGAATAGTATTATTATAAAAACTAAGCTATGTGTATTCCTTATTGTCATCGTAAAAATATCACGGTTTCATTTAATAGCTATGCTACTCTGCTTCTGTATTTTTCTCTGTCGGAGTAGTTGCTTCTGCCTGATTCTGTACTTTCTTGAGAAGGGCAGCGAATCCGAGTTCCTCAAGGTTATATCCTTTAGCCTCAAGTTTGTCTATTGCATCAGCAACTTCCTCGTCGTCTATTTCTTTACGTAAATCGAAAATTTTTCTATATACAGGAACAAATGCATTTTTGTATGGATACGTTTTTCTAATCTCATCAATAACGTGGCCTTCGTTAAAGTAATAACGCATCAAGTCATTCTTACCTCTTTGGGCTTCCATGTCAAATGCGTGTTGAAAATACCCGAGATAGTGCCCCATCCTCTTTAGGTCTACTTCTCCAAAAGTATCCATATCAGCATCGTCTAATTCCAAATCAGCCTGTCTGTCTGTCTTTTTTGACCAGAGTATGCCTTTTAAATACCATTTAGTCGGTTTGCCGTCGTCCATTAAATCTACCCAATATTCTGCTTCATCCTCTTTGCCTAATTCTTCTGGAAGTTCAGTGTATAATATAGCACGGTTGTCAATACCTGAATTCTCTATGAACTCCTGAGCGGCTTTAAAGTCGCGCTCTTGTTCATCGGTTCTATTCTTGTTAGGTAGTTGTTCCTTGAAGTTTACGAAATGTTCAAGTCTTTGAACACCTTCTTTTACTTCATCATTATATGTGTTAATGTCTTGCTTGAGCATCTGAAGCATCTGCTTTGCTCTTTTTATTTCCTGTAGTTTGAAGAATGCAACAGCTTGATTCAATATGAACTCAGGGCGATTAAGTCTTATTTTGGTTTGGGTGTTGAAGTCTAAAAGCATGTCGTAATTAACAGACATCGTATCATTGATAACAGCCTTTAATATCGTTGTGTCAGGATCGATTCTGTTTTGTACGACAGCCATCTGGTTGATAACGTATGGAGCAATCTTAATCATAAGATTATCTTCCATTTTCACCAATCGATTATAAATATTTCTCGTAAGTTCCTCTATCTCAAGGCTGTCTTTCTTGTCTTTGTTTATTTCAAAGCGCTCTATTAGTTTATCAAAAACATTATAGTAATCACCCCATGACAAAGGCTTCTTCTTGTTCTGCATGTATGCAGTTAATGCTTCATCTGGTGTCTTAACATGTTCGCGTAATGAACGATAAGTGAATGTCATCTTACGTTCATTTACCATCTCAGGCAAAATGATTTCTTCATACATGGGCAAAGCCTGTATAGCTTTGTCACGTTCCCTGTAATCTTTGTCTTTACTACTACACTTTGACAATGCATCGCGAATGGCTGTAGCAGCTTCCTGTTTTGCCGTATTCTCCTCTTTTTTTGCTTGCAGTTCTAATTCATTTGCTGTCTCCTCCCATGTGAATACATGTGAGCCTGTATTCATCTTTCTCCCTCTTGGCATGTGAATCATTGATGCTGCTGTAGCTGCTCTCTTTTGCGCCAGAGGTCCATTAATTGCCATACCGCCCTCAGGTGAGTTAGAAACGAACAGTTCTGCACCGAGTAGATCTTCTACCTGTCTTAATTCTTCATTCAGGTCGTAGAACTTTCCTGCGTATGTCGAGTCTTCTTCAAGTTCTGCCTTACCGACTTTAAACTTGAAGTCAAGATTCTGCTTTACACTATCAACACCCATCTCTGGCTCCTCATAGAATTCACTTCTGTCTAGGGCCAAGGGCGCTTCTGCAACGCTGAAATCCAGAAATTTTAACGGCTGTATTCGTAGGCACGTCCCCGGATTGTCTTTCTTATAATAGCTGTGGTGATAGTCTTCAAGCGAATATGTATAGGGGCCGCGATATTTCCTTTTTTTGTCTGGCTTCTTATATATTACTACCGTCTCAATAGTCTGTTCTTCACCAGCCTTAAGTACCTGGGTAGAATCGTATCCTATTGCTAAAGGATCATTTTTCGCATAATCATAACCTTTGCGTTTTATTTGAAGCTTGTGGTAATCTTCTCCTTCAAAGACTTTGGGAGAAAGATATGCAACTGTGTCGTCAGAAACGCAATCAACAGCATATATTTGGAAGATTAGTCGTGAATCGTCTTTAGCCAATCTCTTTGGTATATATGCTTTAACTTTGAATCTCTCAAATCCGTCATTGAAATCAATAACTGAGACCTCGTCATACTTCTTGCGCTTTCTTTTTTTTGTTTTCTCAGTTGCGGGGATTCTCATTACGTTTACAGTATCTGAATAGTAAGTCTTACCATTCACTACTTCAAACATCTTGTATGCGTCAAAGTCGGTTGTGATATACACTACCGCCATTCCTGGAATAACTGCTGGATATGTAACTTCGCCAGTCTTTCTGCTTTTTTTCCTTTTGAAAGTTTCTTTGATAAGTCTTTCTAGGGCTTTGACTTTCTTGTCATCATAGTCGTTTAAACCAGATGATTGGTTCTTCTGTATAGTCCTTATAATATCTCTTCCTTTTGCTACAGATGAGACAAGTGTACAGTAAGCCACCTCTGTAGTATCAGTATTATCATATTTGTTGTGTATTCTAAGCTGGAATGTAGCCTCGAACTCTTGTGCTGATACAGTATTGGGCATGATTGCAAACAATAAACCAGCAAACAGACCAATGAGTAACTTAGTGCATTTCATAACAGTAATCTATATTGTGTATCGTGGATATTCTATTTAAAGATGTATGTCACGGAGACGCCCATGCGGGTGGGCATGATTACCGTGCCGCGTGCGTTGGCAGTAGCCATGCCGTGGTTGTATTCCGTTTCAAAGAAGTCGCCAGTGAAGTATTGCTTCTGGCGGTAATAGTTTATACCAAAGCCAGAGTGAACGTCAATGTTCAGGCGTTTGGTTAGGTTAAACACGTAGCCGAACGTTAGTCCGGCACCTGCGGAGTTGCCGCGATAGATTTCACGCCCCCATGTGATGTCGTATTTCGACAAGTGGGCGCCGATGCCGAAGAACCATCGGCTCATGGCACGTCCGGAGAAATAATGGCGCAGCTCTGGCTGCACTCCCCAGGCACTGATCTCCTTGCCCCAGGGGTTTTTAACGAAATAGGCCTGGCCGCCCAAGGTGGTACGCTCCATGAAATGACTGCGACCAAGATCCATCTCCAGACTAATATTGGGCATCATCAAGACATCCATCAACACGTCGGTGCCAACGGCTAACTGTTGTGCCCATATTCGCTGGGCACCGCAGAGGGTTATGATGACGGCAAGGAGTATTCTTTTCATTGCTTTTGTTTGTGAAAGGATATGCCGCCATGTCTAAGATGGCGACATATCCTGATAGTACATTATGCGTCGTTGAGCTTCATGGTTAGTTCAGCTCAAGTTCTTCAGGTAGCGTTTCTGGTATCCAGTTGTCAAGTACGGCGTTAACCTTTATCTCCTGAGGTCCGGCAATACCCATCTTCACATTATAGATACGGCCTGCTTTGTAGTCCGAGTGATTGATCATGATGGGGTCTGACTTCATGAGCGTCGACGTGTGGTTGACATCGTCGTTGATGCGGAGCACAATGTTGACGTAGTAAGTGTCGTTGACAGTATGACCTGTAGGTATGGGCAGCATGACAACATTACCCACGTTGATAATCGATTCGGGCTGCGTCTGACTGATGCGCTTCTCAAACTCTGCCTCTTCGGGAATGGGTTTCACGAGGAGACTGTCGATGAGGTCGTAGCCCCATTCGGCTTCGAATGTGCCGGAATTTTCGGGATCGATGCGGTCAGCCACGGTGAGGTAGCCCTTACTTGGCACGCCCAACACCTGAACCTTGACGATGCTCATCTTCTTGGCACCAGTATAGTCATTGGTTCCCTCAAAGTCAGGCAGACCATAAATCTGGAACTGGAAGGCCATGAGCTTGTGTTCGAAATGCAACTCCGGCAGCACGTAGTTAGTGCGGCGGAAATACTTGGCACAGTAGCGAAGACGGTTGATGTCATCATCTTCGGCATAGCCCAGACTCTTTCCCCAAATGACATCCTTCTCACCGTCAAGTTCGGTGATGGTAGCTATACGTCGATCGCTGTCGGAATAGATGTTCTCTGGCTTAGCGTATGGATAATAGCCAAAGAATTGGTAGGCATACCAGTTGTTGAACGGGTATAAGCGAACCTCTCCGTCTTTCCAATTAATAGATGTCGACGTATAATCATCACCAGTCTTTTCTGCGGTAGCCACGGCACATTCATTGTCGAGCCATACGTAGCGATGAGCCTGGTAGGTCTCTCCTGTAGGATTGTACCATGTGTCCACCTCTGGAGCGATGATGTTGACGCCCGTCTTGTGGGTTGCCAGCATGAAGATACCCAAAGAATCAGCATCGAAGAAGTCAGTTGACACATTGCCATTCTTCTTGTTGTAGATGATGGCTCGTGTGGCAGAAGCTCCTGATGACAGGAGTATCTCCACGTCGCTGACACCTTCAGTGTAGGTCGTGCTCATGTCGGGGTCGGTCACGGCAGCAGCCTCTGCAGCCAGTTCGGTGATTTCGTCACCGGAGCAGGCAGCGAGAGCCAACGCCGTCATGAATACACTAATCAGTTTCTGATACTTCATACTTTGCTTTTAAATGTAACGTCTTGAAGATTGTAAATGAATGGGAACGGAACATTAGTTGGTTGTCCAGTTGTCCTGCTCGTTAACATCGATGTCGCCACCGTTTGTCCAAGGCTCGAGCTTAGTCTCAACAGTGACAATCTTATGACCGAAGATGGTAAGACGCACGTTGTAAGAGGTGCTGATCTTTGCATATGTGTGGTTTGCAGGAATCTTGATGTTACCCTCTACGTAAGAAGCATAGTTGGGGGTTGAGAGAGATGTTCCGTTGGCCAAGTCCTCGTTGATGTAAACGCGGATCTTATAGACAGAATCGCTGGGGTTTACCATTAGGGCCTCACCGAACTTTGTGAAGACATTCTCTAAGATGGGCTGGTCAGCATCGAGTTTAACGAGATTCACGCTGTCCGCATTGACGCCTGGTGTGGTGTCGCGCTGCTTCATCTTCAGCCAAGCACCACCAGAGACAACGTGGTCGAGGTCGCCCTCATAGTTAGCCTCATAGACGATGGGGTCCCAAACTATACGTGAAGAATCAAGAGGATGATCAAGGGCATCAGCATATGCCAGTGTCATAGTTGGTTTGTTCTTAGAGAAGATAGCGATAGAGTCAACCTTCACGTTGGCTGCTGTCACTTCGTCACCTGCCTGAATCTCTACGGTGAAGCGAGTGAGCATGTGCTGGAAATTAAGCATCGGGTAGATGTTATGACGAGAAGACCAAGCAGAGAACGAGTTGTTCAGCTCTGTTGCATCAGTCACATCTGTGCCATCTCCTTTTATAGCCGATGACTTAGCGAGCAGCACGTCCTGTGAACCATCGATGTCAAACTTCACTGTCAGAGAGTCGCCATCGTAAGAGAATGTTGCCGGGTTGTAATTGTTCACGATGGTTACTGAATCATCGGCACGATAGGCGATGAATTCATAGGCCTGCTTAGCCTCGTTTGGATAGTAACGAATCAGCTTGTCATAGGGGGCTGCAGCTGTAAGCTGGTCAATAGCCTTGGCAGACATACCTGCATGACCCTGAGAAATCAGAGAGTCGTTGTTAAAGAGGGCAAAAACATCAGCTGGCGTGTTGTCACTATACTTCAAGTCGTTAGTGGCGAGGTTGAAAGTAAGTGCACCTTTTGTACCGTCATTCATGGCATGCTTGAACATAAACATGCGGAATGCCTGTCCTTTCCAGTTGTGGTCGAGGTCGTCATTAGTGCCGTTCTTTACGCCACCAACGGTACCTGTACCCTTGGTCATGATAGTCGATACGTTGCCAAGACCAATCTTGATAACTTCACGACCGTCGAGATTCTGCTGAGCTGCGGGATTCTGTCCCTCATCAGCAATCACTACGTCGTCTGACGTACAGCTTGCGAACAAACCTGCTGCTGCAAGCGCAAAAAACATAATTTTCTTCATGTTTTTAAAGTGTTAGTGAATAAAAAAGTTAATTAAAAAGTTAATTCGTAATGTTTGTTTCTTGTTTCTTTTCTTGTTTCCTCCTATTTTGATTAATAATTACCAACCATCGTCAACGACTTCGGTTGAACCTCCGTCTTTCCACTTTTCGAAGGCTGTATATACTTGAATGCCCTTTTGGCCGAAGACGGCAATGCTTACCACATAGCGCTGGCCTGGCTGGAACCACTTGTTTTTAACATTGTTAAGTTCGATGTTCTTTTGAGATATCTTAGAGAACGACCACTCCTTTGGACTACCTTCCTTCTTTGCCGCTTTCTGCTTATAGTGGATGCGCATCTCGTATATGGTGTCGCATGGCAGAATGAGACCTCTTCCAACATCTTTGCTGGACTGATCATACCATTCCCCTTTGGCATTCTTGTCCCACTTTACGGTGTAACCGCCTACGTCGATTTTGTTACCAGACTCATCAACGGGAAACTCCAGATCCTCTGCAGGGAAATTGAGGTTACCCCAGTCGGGCGTACCATCGAACCATACCTTCGGTTTGCTTTTAGAGGGATCCTGAGTGGCAATGGTCATGTGACCGTTGTGGCGGAATAATACTTCTATCTTCTGAATCACTATATCGTCTGCTGTGGCATCGCCTGGGTAAATTTTGAATTTCAGCTGCGTAAGCTGATGTTCCATTCTGATATATGGGTGAATGTCGCGGTCGGCAGAAAACTTGCTATAGCCGTTGCGGATGACGCTGCGCTCGTTATCAGAGAGCCTTTTGTTCTGATTGGGGTACCACGTGTCAAGAACATCCTTGAGTGGCGGTGCCATACCGCACATGATGTCCTGTGTGCCGTCGATGCTGATATCATACCAGATGCTGTCCCGTGTACGGTGGACATTGCTGTTAAGCACACGGTTCTTGTCCAGCTCATCAATATAGTAGGCGAAGAAGTTGTAAGGGGCCTCCTGGTGACGATCGCTATAGTAGCATACATGATCCATGATCTGGTCATAGGTGATGAGTGTGTCCTCCTTCAAATCCTCTGCGGTGTATTTCAGCTCACCTGACGAACCTGGACGTACGAAGGTTCTCAGGCCAAGTGTATAGTCATCGCCGTCGATAAGACAGTCGGCAAAATCTGGGTCGTGAGGGTAGCCTGTGGCATAGGCACTCTTAGTCAGGTCGGCATAACTTGTCAGCTCGCCCTGGGTGTTGCGCCCGTCACGGAAGGCATAGATATAGACAGCTCCCTTGGAGTATTTGCTGAGGTCTTCAGGAGGGAACTCTCCCATGCCGCGCGTTGCGGTGACTGTGAAAAGGTCCTGCTGGTTGATGAAGAGTAGCACCGGCGTACGGTTTGCCGTACTGTCGCTGTTCAGGTCGTGGATGTTGGCCTTCGTCTCTTCCAAAATCATAGTAGGGTAGGACTCCGTGCATGCCATGAACGCAGTCGTGGCAAGCGCGGTGAGTACTGTCTTTATGTAGTATGTCTGTTTCATCAGATCATTAGTTTTTTCTTCTTTCTTAATTCATCGTCGTTGGGACGGTTGACGGTTTCTATATCGATTATGTACTATATATGATATGGGTTCACTGATATACTGTCCATGCGCCATACATCGATACCGCCCTTGTCGTCTGTTGACTCCATGATACTCTCGCCGTTGACCTTCATGTCGGCCTTAATATCAAGCTTCAGCGACGGCTTTGTCTTCTTGGCGTGCTTGTTGTCTTCAGCAACATCAAGGGATGGGGTTGCAGCCAGAGTGTTAAAGAGGTTAATCTTTCCTTGTATCTTTTTACCCCTTCGCTCTTTAGTGCCATCAGGATTAATTTTCCCATCAGGATCCTCGACACTACAGAATATCATTACCTGCATGATACCAGCTCCCATATAGATGGTTGGTAAACGGCTGGGCAGAATGCCGGGGATGTGAATCTCGGCATGGCAGCGCACCGACTTGGCCTTCTCATCGTCATTAATTTTGTCGGTGGGGAACATCATCTTATTGGTCTTCTCAAGTTCAACATATCCTGTGGCGATGTTGAAGGCGCTGGGAATGCCCGATATCTCGCCGAACACTGAATCTACTGTGAAATATTGGAGTGTATTGTTCTTGGTCTTAAACTCCTTGGCGATATTGAAGTAGATGTCTATCTTCTGCGTGAGATCGTGTGGACGGAAACGCAGGGCGTATGTTTTACCCTCATCAATCTCCATGTTTGACAGTGAATCGAAGTAGATTGGTGACGTGGCATATTGGATGTACTCTGAGTAGTAGTTGTGGTCTGTCCAGCTTGGAATGCGGAACTTCAGTAGCGTGTCGTTGCGCTCGTAGGTGCGGTAGTGAATGATAATGTCCTCCTTGGGCATCTCTGGCTTCTCTACGTATTCTCGCACACTGCTGTTAATCAATTCATCGTTCTCCATATTGAACGTGAAGAACTTATATGTGCCTTTAGGAATCCAGAAACTGTCCATCAAAGAGTCAGCAGGGGTGAATGCGGGCGTGCCAGCGGGGTTTGGGGCTACGAAATAGCCTTTGCCGTTGTATGAGTTGACGGATATCGGTGTCTTCTTCATGTTGACGATACGGTTGGCAATGACTAGCATATTGTTCGGTATTGATGCTTTGGTGCCTCCCCAGTCATACTTGAAAGACACGCCAACCGTGTGTGGATGCTCGTCTCTGTCGCATAGCTCCACGTCAGTCTGACAGGCAATGACCAGCAGCAGGCATGAGAATAAGAATAGTGATGTGAAACGCTTCATTCGTCACCTCCTTTCTCCTCGCCTTCTGTGGCAGGGGTCTCTGTCGGCTGCTCCTCAGGGGATTCCTTTGTTTCCTCAGGAGCTTCGGGGTCAGTGGGGGTGACGGGTTCAGTGGGCTCAGTAGACTCAGCTGGGTCTATGGGCTTATTGGGTTCAGTGGATTCTATGGGGGTAGTGGGCTCAGTGGGAGTGGGGGGGGCAAGATTGGTTGGTGTTGCACCCTCTGAGGTTTCTGCGCCTTTTCCCTTTTTAGCCGCTTTCTTGGCAGCTGCCTTTTGCTTTTTCTGCTCTTTCTCTTGCTGAGCCTTCAGCTTTTCCTCTTCTTTGGCTTTCAGCTTGCTTGCTTGCTCTGCCTCAGCTTTCTTCCTTGCCTTCTCGTCTTCGGCGGCCTTCTTCTCCTGGCTCTGCTTCAGGAACTCAGGATATACCTTTTGGAATACCTTGTCGAAGTAATTCTGGATAGAGTCTATACGTTCCTGCTCCTTGCGGACATCCTCTGCCTTTTCTTCCCAGCTCTTAAGGCTGTCGTCAAGAGCTTCACGATACTTCTTATCGACATCGTAGCGCCAGCGATAGCGTTCAGGCAGCTGGTGCTTAGCGTCCTTGGTGAAGCGATAGACAAGTGCGAGGCGCAATTCGTTGATCATTGGTATTGGAGACAGATGCCATGAGCCCGTTGAAAGGCGATGGTAACAATTGCTCTCGCGGTTGTGTTCAAATTTGTCGTAGCGGGTGAAGTAGAGACCTCCGCTGATGCCGAGATCCATGTCAAGAGCATTGCCGTTCTTGAACTGATAAAGAGGTTTCACTATGCCATAGAGGAAGCCTGCACCAACAGACGAACCCTGCTTGCCCTCTTTTGCGAGGAGCAGAGAGAAGTTGTTGTATGCCACGTATGCACCCCTATAATAAGTGGTGTTGGGATGCTTTAACGTGTCTCTTCTACATGAAAATAGCTTCTTCAATATGTTGGTGTTCTTAGGAAAAGGAAGATATTGCTTCCTGTTCGGTTCCTCTTTTTTCTTTTGGGCGTCCTCTTTGCTATATAAGCGCGTGCGCCAATAATAGCGCACCTCGCCACGGATCTCCGAGAAGTTATAGACCATTGATGGCTTATAGGTGTGAGAGTTTTGCCAGTTTCCTCTGACTTTCAGTCCAACCGACCAACGGTTCCATGTAACGCTCGACAGGTCGTACTCCACGCTAATGTTTGGCAGCAATAGCGTCCAGTCTACCACGTTGGTGCTCACCGATAAGCGCTCCAACACGCCTAACGTGTCGGGCTTGTCGAGAACTTCGTGGTTTATCTGCGCCTTTGCGTGATTAGCAGTAAGGAGCATGACTATGATGAAAGCTATATGCTTTATGTACTGTCTCACGAGAATCGTTGTCTATATTTCTCAAATCAAAGTGCGAAATTAGTCAAATTTGTTTTTTTTGCCAAAACCGCACTTCTTTTAATATTAATATTTATTTTCTTTAACTAACAGGTGGAAAATGGTTAAGGAGTGTTATGCTCTATAAACTTCTTCCCATCTCTTATATATAGTGTGCCCTTGGTGGGCGTTGATACTTTCTGTCCCTTGAGATTGTATATGGCTGTCGCGTTGCCGGCAGTGGGCTGTAGTTCATTTATGCCGGTGACTTGAGTCCATTGATGTATGGCCAGCTGGCGTGAAGGAGCAATATTTCCGCCATTGCTCTCTATGTAAGCGCGGAAAGCTGGTTTGGTTACTAACGTTGTGTTCAGTTCGAAGGTTATACCCTCATCGTTAAGCATGTAAATATTGCTGTGCTCCTCTCTGTAGGTGGATCCCATGAGATTGTATTCCGTACCATTATCGGCGAAAGGACTGCTGCTTTGGAACGTGGTGGGCGTGCCTACGAAAGTGATATACTTACCAGTGAGATCCCAAGCACTGCCCCATCTGTTTCCGGGAACTGCCACTATATAAGGCTTGTTGGCGCGTATTTCATTAGCGTAGTCGAAATAGAGGGTGTTGTTATAGTCGCCCTCGAAGCTCTTCACCCAGAAATCCTTACCACTGTCTGTAGCAGATGTGAACCACTGTATGTGGTTGCCTTCACACTCTACGTAGTCCACGTCGAAAGGCACGAAGAGCGTGCTCCATCCACCGGTACCATCAGCGCCGGTATGGAAGACGCGTGTATATCTAACTGCGTTGGCATTGAAGGTTAGCGGACTTACGAAATCATAACCATCGATTAGCTCAAGGGATTCGCAGACTCCATTGCGGATGATATTGCAATACTCCAATCCTGTGGGGAGTTCTGTGTCGGGGTTGACGATATAGAGGGTGTTGGGATTAATGTTTGGCGTGACGCTGGTGAATTCGAAACCACTCAAATCTACCGCAGTTACCTCATCGGTTACGGTGATATGGTCAGAGGCATCGACGACCTCAGAAGTGCCGTCAGCATGATAGAGCGTAATAGTACGGTCGGGTATAGCGACTGTATAGTCATAGAAGGCCTCGTAGTCGTGATCTCTGTCGTATGTTCCCTCATTCTTGTAAAAGACAATGAACCAGTAATTACCATTGGTGAGGTCAGGCACGTCAACATCTACTGTCTTAGTCTCGCCTGCAAAGACACGAATATTGGCGAAGTAACTATCCTTGTAATACCAACTTTTCTTTAAATTGTCAACCGGGTTCAGCGTGTACACTAGTAACTGGTCGAGGTAGTCGTTGGCGCCGTTGTTGGTTACGGTGAGACGTAGATGAGCTGTACCGCTGTGGATAACCTTGTTGGCATCGGCATTGGTGATAACACCGCTAATGGCGAGATCGTACGCCTTTGGAGACTCAATGGTGATGTTCTTCTCAGCTATGACTAACTCTTTCACTACGCGCAGGCCATTTTCGAAAGAATAATAGCGGTGTACAAGAGAGAGGGTCTTGCTTCCGGCAGACTCCGGCTGATAGTACATACTCAGCGTCTGACTCGAACCGGCATTACTCTCATAGACACGAGCACCAACATCCTCACCGTTCTCTCTGAGGTATAATGTTCCATTGAAGAAGGGACCATTGTTCTGAATCCAGCTGATAACTTCCACATTGCCGCCCACCTCAAGATTGCCGGTAACCTCAATAAAGCCTGTGAGATTGACAGTTGGCGACGTGAGCGTCATCTTGTTGTCTGCTATGACGGCATCGATATAATAACGGTCATAACCATGGTTGAGCATCCACTCACCATTGTCGGACTCGCGACTGATGTTGTAGATGGTGTAATGACCATCAGGCAACGTCAAATTGTAGCTAAGATGCCTGACTGCATAGCCCCAACCGGATTTAATATTATCCTGACCATAGTTCACGATAACACTGTTCTCGCCATCGTGGCTCTTGTCATCAACATAGATTCCTATGTTGAATTTATGATCACTACCCGTCTGGTTGTAAATGCTAGTGTAATAACTTAGAAGATAGCTGTCGCCACTCTTCTCAACGACCGACTGCTCGGCTTCCATGGCAACAGTACTGAGTGCGAAAGACTCTGTTGCTATTTCGCCAGTATTGGGCTGCATGCCTATGATTGCTGCTTGTCCGAAACTGTAGCCGTCGGTGCTGGAGCTGGCACCTATGCCGCTGTTGCTTTGTGGATCGAGAATTGAGAGGAGGAAATAGTTGTTGCAACTGCCACCCCATCCCCAGTTGACGTGGAAGAGACCGTCGTGGCCGTATCCGTCTATGACGAAGGCATGACCACCGCCAGTGCTGCTTCCGCTGTAGAAGACCGGGCGATTGGCGGCCAGTTCTTGGTAGATAATAGCATCCCAGTTGCCCGCAGTGTAGTCATCACGATTGGCCAATACAGTGGCATCATCATAGTCAAAGAAAAGCTTGGCTGCCGAAACAACATCGTCGGAGTATGCACCACTCTCATTTGGAGTGTAGTCCATCATCACGGAGGCACCGCATAGCTTCATGAGTGTAGCTACGGCGTTCTTCTCCGCTGCACTCTCACTGCCGTTGTAGCTGTCTTTCATGTTTGCCCAGTCAATAGAGGTCGGCACGATGGAATCGACGTTTATACCGAGTTTCCGGGTCGTGTAGCCTGGAATAGTTGCGGTAGTGCTGGCAGGATAGCGATGATAATATAGCACCTGTGCCATGGCGGTAGCCACACAACCTGTTACGGAACGCTTGTCGTTATAAATGGGACACAAGTCGTTATAGGGCGAACCTTGATTCCATGTGCATGTAAGCAGCGGCGCAATGGAGGCAAGGGTGACCTTTTTCTTCACGGCACGAGCGTTGGGATGGCGCTCCAAAAAGGTCAGCTGTCGGTCATACTCCTTCAGCCATTGCCGCATATTAGAAGGCATGTTGTCTTCGTCGAAAGAACCGCCGTCGGCATAGCCGAGAATAGACGGCGTCTCGTCGTTGCCACTGACGATGACAAAGCCCTCTTCACTGCCGATATTGAAGACATAGTAGTTTGCATAAGCATCAATACCCGGCTGCGATGGTTGCTGTGGAGCATGCTTGCGTGGTGCAAGGCGGACGGCAGCCTGACGGCTCAAGCCTTTCTGTGCGGCAAACTCAGTAGCTTTCTGCTGAGCCTGACGCATGCTCACGGGGCCGGCAAAGGTTACCGCGCATACGAGTAATAATATGTATAGCAATATATTGCGTTTCATGTTCATATCGACCAATCTCATAAAGTCATTATCCAAAGTGGCAGAGTTGCATCATCGATAGCAGCTCATTACTCCTCTTCAAAGCGAAGAATGCAGCTGCGGGTGTCGCTGATGTTGGGATCCTGCTGGTCCCCACCGACGATGGCACCATCATTACTGAACGTAGCTTGGCATATGTAACGATGTCCTTGTTGGAGGGTTATGGAGTTCTTGAGTTTCAGTGTATAGTTCTTGTCGCCTTTCTTTACCACGCCAAGGGGTACTGACGACGAGAGAGTCTGCGCTGGGATGATGACACGGCAGATGCGTCTATCTGCGTAGTAGAAGTTCTCGTTGTAGCATACAACAGAATCGGCTTCGTCAGTTGTAATAGCTCTTACTTGGTCGGCGCTGTTGAGATTGATACTTACACCACGATGGATATTCTTCAGTGTCGTTTTAAGTTCCGTCAGTAATGAAGTGCCTGTACCACGATTAAAGATAATGATTATCTCACTCATCTTGTGGTAGAACTTCAGATTTACAATGGTGGAGTCGTTGATGGAGTCGGCGATAGCAAAATCGCTGAAGTAAAAATCGCTCTGGCTGCTCTGATCCGCCTTTACATAAAAGGTGCCTCCATCTGCCTGCAAACCGGAAATATAGGGATAGACTGCTGTGTAGCGATAGCTCTGGCGCGTGGTAGGCTTTTTGTACTGATATACAATGTTACCGTCGATAGAGATTAGCTCGTTGCTGTTGTTGAACTGATAGTGGTTGTTATAGGCTGCGCTGACCGATGTGGAGAGTGTGCCGTCCGGTACAGTATTTGTGTTGGTGACAAACAAACCTATCTCGTCGTTCTCGATGAAAGCAGTCTTGTCACTACCTGCACGAGTCTGCTGTGACTTCCATCCTCGTGCAGACTGTTCTTCTACATCGACAGCAATGTTATATCCGAAAAATCTTACTGGCACCATTTCCAGCTTGCCATCACCGTTTTCTCCAAGGTCATTGGCAGCCGACGAAAGACTAACATCGTCGGTAGTACAAGAGAGAAGTAGCAAGAAAGCAAAAAGTGATAGTATATTAGCCTTCATATAGTTGTTCTGTCCTTTTTTTTAGTCATTTAATCTATACTGGCGTGCAAAATTAGACAAAAAAGTTTACATAGAGTCGAGAAATGTATGTGTAGTAACATTCTTTAAAATAATTTACGATATATGTTAATAAATAAAAACGGCCGCCTTTGCGAGGCGGCTGTTTGTGTTTACAAGAATGTCAGAGTAGTTCTGGCAACTGGTATAGTCGTGTGCCGTTGGACCCTTTTATGAGTATGGTGTTGCCTGACGGCTGTTCGGCAGCAATGGCTGCCTTTACCTGTTCTACATCAGTGAACTTGCGATAGGAGGCGGGGCAAGTCGTGGAGCCGAACTCCTCTCCTACGAGCCACACAGTGTCAACACCAGTGTTTGCTATGAGGTCAACGATATGCTGGTGCTCCTCATGGCTTGTGGGACCAAGCTCGCGCATGTCGCCAAGTATTACCATCTTGCGTTGTGCCTCTACGAGGCGGAAGTTCTCAAGGGCAGCCTCCATGCTTGACGGGTTGGCATTGTAAGCATCTACGATGAGACGGTTATGTGCTGTTTCCATGAGCTGTGAGCGCTTGTTGGTAGGTTCATAGTTCTCAAGGGCGTGGCAGATGGCTTTACGGTCAACGCCGAAGTTGATGCCTACGGCGATGGCTGCCAGTAGGTTGTCAATGTTGTAGGCTCCTATGAGATGGGTCTGCACCTTGTGCCACTTCTGTGATGCTCCTTCCTCCTCAAGCTCCATGACGGGCTTGCGCCAACGGAACTTTAGCAGTGGGTCGCAGGCAACGACCTCGCCTGAGATGCATGTATATTGCTTCTCGGGGTCGGTAGAGTAGGGGGTGACCCACAGTGAGTCTTCGTCCTCTAACTGATCTACAAGGTTGTCGTTGTCGGCATCAAGGAAAATGTGACCATCCTTTTGTGTGCGCAGGAAGTCATAGAGCTCACATTTGGTCTTGACTACTCCTTCAAAAGAGCCGAAACCCTGCAGGTGAGCGCGTCCTACATTGGTGATGAGTCCACAGGTGGGCTCTGCTGTCTCTGCCAGTGTCTTTATGTCGCCAGGATGGCTGGCTCCCATCTCTATGATAGCTATCTCATGACTGCTGTTCAGACGGAACAGAGTCTTGGGCACACCAACATCGTTATTGAAGTTGCCTTCGGTAGCGAGGACATTGTATTTCTCTGAGAGCACGGCACGTATGAGCTCCTTCGTTGTGGTCTTGCCGTTGGTGCCTGTTATGGCTATGACGGGGATGTTGAACTGACGGCGGTGCTCGCGGGCAAGGTCTTTGTAGGTCTGAAGACAGTCGTCGACTAGTATGAGACCTCCCCCGGCCTCTCCGAGGGAGGGGAGTTCCTTGCGGATTAAGGAAGAATCGTCACTTGCAGAAGAGGGATAATTTTTATCACTGACGTTGTTGCGGAGGTCGTAGACTTGGTAGCCGTTAGGCCACTCCCCTCCTTCGGGGGGGCAGGTGGGGGTATCCACTATTGCATAGGAGCAGCCTTTCTCCAGTGCCTGAAGGGCATAGTCGTTGCCGTTGAACGACGCGCCTTTCAGCGCCAGGAAGATGCTACCCTTGGGACAGTCGCGGCTGTCAGTGGTTATACATGGGTGCTGCTGGTAGAGTTGATAGAGTTCTTTGATGGTCATGGGTCTAACTAAAGCTGATGTTGAGAGACGGTCTATACGAAGCTGATGGTACCCGGTGTTACTTCCTGTGATGCAGCGTCGGCAGCATAGCTATTGTCCTGTCTTGTCTCTGACTGACCTATGCTCTCAAGAATCTCACGAGTGCGCTTATAGGTAGGAGTTGACTCTACGGCAGAGATGATGTCATCATTGTCAAGGTCCTCAGGACGGAAGATATAGATGTTGGGACGACGCTTCACACGGCGGCTGGTGTTGTCGCCACCGTAGAACTTCTCACGACGATCCATGTTGCGTGCCTCGCGCTCTTGTTCCTCAGCGAGCTTCGTAGCATCTTCGCGCGAGAACTTCGTCATACGCTCCTGCATACCATCGACATTGCTTATTCCGAAGCCTGTTGCGAGGATGGTCACCTTAACCTTCTTACCGAGCTCGGGGTCGTTGGCAACACCCCACTTGATTTCGAAGTCGCCGAAGTTGGCGAGGAAGTCATGAACATAGTTTATCTCGTCCATCATGAAGTTGTCCTTCGAATCTTTCTGATCGCAGAACGAGATGTTGAGCAGAATCTTCTTTGAGTTGAAGATGTCGTTGTCGTTGAGCAGAGGTGAGTTGAGGGCATCGTCGATAGCCTTCTTAACACGCTCCTCGCCTTCACCATAGCCTGTTGACATGATGGCGACGCCACCATTCTCGAGTACGGTCTTAACATCATTGAAGTCGAGGTTCATAACTCCGTGAACAGTGATGATTTCTGCTATTGACTTTGCTGCTATTGACAGAGTGTCGTCAGCCTTTCCGAAGGCTGCCATGAACGACAGGTCGGGATAGATGCTGCGCAGGCGCTCGTTGTTGATGACGAGCAGAGCATCGACATGCTTTGACATCTCTTCCACACCGTCAAGAGCCTGGTCAATCTTGCGGTTGCCCTCAAAACGGAACGGAATGGTGACGATACCCACGGTGAGGATACCCATCTCCTTGGATACCTGAGCGATGACAGGAGCAGCACCAGTGCCGGTGCCTCCACCCATGCCAGCGGTGATGAACGCCATGCGTGTGCCGTCGCTGAGCATGCGCTTGATGTCTTCTATGCTCTCTTCAGCAGCAGCCTTAGCCTTGGCAGGACGGTTACCTGCACCCAGGCCCTCGTGACCGAGCTGGAGCTTGATGGGTACAGGCGAGTCGTTTAGCGCCTGATTGTCGGTGTTACAAACTACGAAGGTTACGTCGTGTATGCCTTCGCGATACATGTGGTTTACTGCATTGCCGCCACCGCCACCTACGCCGATGACCTTTATTATGCTGTGTTTCTCTTCGGGAACGCCGAAATCGAGAATATCGTTATTGAAGTCTGACATTGCTTTTCTTTTTTTATTGAATGAGTAATTAGTAATGAGTAATTAGTAATTATGATTACTTTTGTTATTCATTATTCATCGCTTACCATCTTTTCTCCGAAGTCGGTGAGACCTCTGCGTAGCTTGTTCCACCAGCTGTTCTCCTTACGCTTGCGTTCGGCTTCTTCGCGCTCTAAGCGTTCTGCTTTTTCACGCTCCAAGCGTTCTTGCTCTTCCTGGCGCTCTTGTTCCTCACGTTTGCGGCGAGCTTCCTCTTCGGCAAGTTTCTCTTCCTGCTCGGTGAGTATGACGCCTGGGCCTACTTCATGTGCCTGACGAGGTGTGCGCTCAGTCTGACCATTAGCCTGATAGACGTTGTTGTCATCTTCGAAGAGGTCGCGGTTTGGATCAATCTCGTTACCGGCACAGTTGATGTATCCCTTGGCCAGAAGTCCGAGCAAGGTGTTCATCATGCCATTATGGTTCTTGATGAGTTCGTTGTTTGAGCTGATGCTAAGAGTGACGAACTTCGCAATGCGAATCTTATCGAAGTGAGTGTGGATGGCAAAGGCACGCTCAATGTTCTTCAGGTTAGAACCGCCGCCAGTGAGGATTATGCCGCCAAGGAGTTTGTCGCAGTATTCATTGGGAATCTGTTCGCGAACATTGAGGATAATCTCCTCAAGGCGGCCTTCAACGATGTCGATGAACTTGCGGCTTTCCACCTGGCGCTCCTGGTCGATGGAGTACTTCAGAGTGTCGTCAATCTCATTGTTGTCAGTATAGGCAGAGGCATATTTGAGTTTCATCTTCTCAGCCTCGCTCTCCTCCATCTGAAGTGGCTGAGCTATATCCTTAGTGATGTTGTTGGCACCGAGGGGTATGACAGCCAGATGACGGAGAACGTTTCTGTAGAAGACGCTGACGGTGGTTGTGTCGGCACCGAGGTCTATGAGGGCACATCCTGAACGTTTCTCAGCTTCGGTAAGCACAGCGTTGGCAAGTGCCAGTGGGGCAAGATACATCTCCACAACTTTTATGCCTGCTGTTTCAAAGCATTTGTTCAGGTTCTGGAAGAACGACTTGCGCTCAAGAATGTTCAGGTAGTTGCCTTCAAGGTGAGAGGCGCGTATGCCTACAGGGTCGAGCTGCATGACGGTATCAACCTTGTATTCTTGTTCTGCCACATCCAGGATCTTCTGGTCAGGATAATCCAAGTTGCGGTTCTCTTCCATGAGTTCTGCCACCATCTCCTGAGTGATGATGGTGTCATCGGGCATGTCTTTTGCAACGACATTACGCACACCGCGTATTGACTGACCTCCCACACCCACGAACACCTGAGTGATGCGGGTCTTGAGCTGTGTTTCCATCTTCTTGATGATGTTGGTAAGACACTGGGCTGTCTTGTCAATGTTGTACACTACACCCTTGCGGATGAACTGAGAAGAATCTTCTTTCACCAGCGCCAGAACGTTGATGCTGCCATCGGGCTTCTTCTGTCCTGCGATGCCCGTCACTTTCGATGAACCGAGCTCAATCGCTACAATAAACTCTTTTTCTGCCATCATGTTATTATTTCTTTTTTTTACATATTATCTGATTTTCAAACTCAACGCTGATGCGTGAATAACGGTTCCACCCAGCCTTGGTGAGACCGTATCTGTAGAACTTCCGCAGTCGGTCGAGCTTCTCGGAGATATGGGTGGGTTGTCCGAGATAAGCTATGTGGTCGCCAACACGCGGTACTATCTCTATGGAACAGTCGTTGAGCACGTTGAGCTGCACTATCTGGTTCTTCCAGAATGGGCTCTCGTTAATCTCGCAAACCGTTGGTGCCAGCACCTTCGAGGCGAACTGTTTGCTGATATAGCCTGTTGCCACAAGCAGATTACAGCTGTAGTTGTTGTGCGGCATGATGATGCCGTGGTTATCTACATAATAGTCCTCACCTGTCATGGAGATGACTCTCACTACTGGCGTGCGCTGGCTTATCTTAATGCAGAGTAGTCCGTTAATGGACTTGTAGCACTCAACGTTATCAATGAGATCGTTGCCTTCAAGCAGTTCTTCTATCTGGCGCGTGTTAATGTTCCTCATCGGTCTTGAGATGAGGGATATGCCCGACTTGCGCAGCAGATGCTCTATGTCAGGAACGCTAAGAAATCCCTCGGCGGTGTCCTGCGTGATGCTGATACTCACGTCATGGCACGTGTTGTCAGCATCGTCGGGCTTGTTGAAAGCCGTAACGGCTAAAATAAGGTAGCCACCGATGACGATGTCGAGAGCAATAAGGGATATTTTCTTCCAGTCCATAGGTCTATTTTATTCTTTCTTCCAGTATCTTGGTAATCTGAGGAACCTGATTGTCCAGATCGCCTGCTCCAAGGATGATGAGCACGTCGAAGTCGCGACTCTTTACGAGCGAAAGGACGTCGGCCTTGTTGATCATCTGTTTCTTTACGCCATCTTTCAGGTTGTCATAGATGAGTTGTGACGTTACGCCTTCAATGGGCAGCTCACGTGCTGGGTATATCTCAGTGAGAATAACCTCATCGACCTGACTAAGCGCGTCGGCGAAGTCCTTGTAGAAGTCGCGCGTGCGAGTATAGAGATGAGGCTGGAATATTGCCGTGATGTGACGGTCGTGATATAGTTCGCGAATGCTCTTCGCACTCTGATAGATCTCTTTCGGATGGTGGGCATAGTCGCTGAGGAAGACCAGCTTGTCGCTCTTTATCTTAAAGTCGAAACGGCGATCCACACCTCCGTAAGTCTTCATGCCATAGCGAAGC
Source organism: Prevotella sp. E13-27 (assembly GCF_023217965.1). Classification (NCBI taxonomy): domain Bacteria; kingdom Pseudomonadati; phylum Bacteroidota; class Bacteroidia; order Bacteroidales; family Prevotellaceae; genus Prevotella; species Prevotella sp. E13-27. The sequence goes on from NZ_JALPSC010000001.1 coordinate 1,396,900, forward strand.
TCTTCGGCTGTGCAGCCTGCCAGCTGAGCCATAGCCATAGCAGCTATACCGTTTTCTATATTAATGGGCACAGGCTGTCCGAGCTCAATGTTCTTAACACTTTCAATAGGTGATATGAAGTCGAACGTGATGCCACCGTTCTCTATGCGTATGTTCTCTGCATGGAAATCGCCCTCGTCGCGACTGTAGTCATAACGGCGCACGTCATCCTGCAGATTCTCTTTCATCTCGAGGTCGCGGTGTATGATGAGTGCACCACCGGGGAGTATGAGCTCTGAGTAGTGTCGGAAGCTTTCCAGATAGGCCTCTTTTGTTCCATAGATGTCAAGATGGTCTGGGTCTGTAGATGTGATGACTGTCATCCATGGTGATAGCCAATGGAACGAACGGTCGAACTCGTCAGCTTCAATGACTACATAGTCTGACTGACTGAGTATATAGTTGGTGCCATAGTTCTTTGATATGCCGCCAAGGAAAGCGTTGCAGTCAAGATGACTTTGGTGCATGATGTGGGCACACATGGTAGATGTGGTGGTCTTGCCGTGGGTACCAGCAACGCATAGACCTTTCATGTGGCGTGTCAGAGTGCCGAGCACCTGTGCACGCTTCTGTATCTCAAATCCGTTCTGTTGGAAGAACAGCAGCTCCTTGTGGTCGGCAGGGATGGCAGGAGTGTAAATGACAAGACATGAATTCTTCTGTTTGCAGGCGAAAGGAATCTCCTCAAGATTCTCCTCATAGTGAATCATCATACCCTCTTTTTCAAGACGGCGTGTAAGCTCCGAAGGGGTTTTGTCGTAGCCTGCAACAACAAGCCCACGGCGTATGAAGTAGCGTGCTATGGCACTCATTCCTATGCCACCGGCACCTATGAAGTAAACGGCTTTTAAGTCTTTAATTTCCATTATATGCTAATTTTATCACTTCTTTTGCAATTATCTCGGCAGAGTTAGGTAGTGCCATCTTAAGGGCATTCTCGCTGAGCGATTTCAGTTTTTCCTCGTCGTCAACAGTGGCTATGGCAAGGCTGATGAGCTTCTCTGGAGCATCGGCGTCGCTGACGAAGAGTGCTGCGCCGCGGTTCACGAGTGCCATGGCATTTTTCGTCTGGTGATCTTCAGCCACGTTGGGGCTTGGCACCAAGATAACAGGCTTGCCGATGAGGCAGAACTCAGATATGCTACTTGCTCCGGCACGGCTGATGACGAGGTCGGCAGCTTTATATGCAGCTCCCATGTCGCTTACGAAATCGGTGACAACAATATTTTGGGGTTGTCCAAGTTCCTGGAGCTTCTTGGCAATCTCGGCACTGTAGTATTTTCCTGTCTGCCAGATGAACTGCAGGTCTGTTGTCTCGATTTCTTTCAGATGGCTTAGTACGCTCTCGTTGATGGTGCGCGCTCCAAGACTTCCTCCAACGAGAAGCACTGTCTTACGTGTTGGATCCAAGCCGAACGATTTCAATGCTTCTTCCTTAGTGATTGTTGTCTCAAGCAGGGCCTGGCGCACTGGGTTGCCCGTCAGCATAATCTTCTCAGCGGGGAAGAATCGTTCCATGCCTTCATAGGCAACACATATCTTCTGAGCCTTCTTTGCCAAAAGTTTGTTTGTCACACCAGCGTATGAGTTCTGCTCTTGAATGAGACACGGAATACCCATTGAGGCTGCCTTGTTCAGCGTAGGGCCGCTGGCATAGCCGCCTACTCCCACTACAGCCATGGGCTTGAACTCTTTTATTATCTTGGCTGCCATGCGCTGGCTTTTCCATATCTTGTAGAGAACGATGATGTTTTTCAGAAGATTCTTACGGTCGAAGCCACAGATGGGCAGACCTTTTATCTCGTAGCCAGCAGCAGGTACTCGTTGCATCTCCATGCGTCCCTCAGCGCCGACAAACAGAATCTCTGCTTCTGGATGTTCGGCCTTTATCGCGTTGGCGATGGAAATGGCAGGGAAGATGTGACCGCCAGTGCCGCCGCCGCTGACGATAATACGTAAACCGTTGTTCTCTTTGTTATTCATAGCAGTAATTTATTGTGTTTTATTCTTTTTTCGGTTCAGTGGCAAGGGTCGTAGTCTTTGCACTCCTGCTTACACTGAGTATGGCACCAATGTAAGCACAGTTGATGATGGTCGATGTTCCGCCTTTTGATATCAACGGCAGTGGCTGTCCTGTTACGGGCATAAGACCTACGGCTACCATCATGTTGATGGTTGCCTGTATGACAAGCAGCAATGCCAGTCCCATGACGAGGAACGCCGGGAAATTATTTTCACAGCGGTTGGCAATCTTTGCGGCACGGATAAGAAGTATGATATATAGGAACACCACCACGGCAGCACCTATGAAGCCTGTCTCTTCTATGATGATGGCATAGATGAAGTCACTGAAAGCCTGTGGCAGGTAATCGCGCTCAGTGGAGTTGCCCGGTCCTTTGCCAATACCGCCCGATGATGCGATGGCAATATTAGCGTGTCCCACTTGGAAGTTCTTGTTTATGTCGTAGTCCTCTGGACGCACGTCATCGTCTTCTGAATGTTTCAGTATTCGGTTACGCCATGTGGCAAAGCGGTGGAAGATACCGCCTCCGGAAATCTCATCTTTGCTACCATGGGTGGCTGCAGCGGTAGGCGCTTGGTCTTCATCAACCTTCTCTATGCTTCCAAGCGTGAGCACCAGTGTAAGGAAAACGCCAACAAGAAGCGCTCCGGCACCCATAAGCTTGCCCATTTGAATCATTGGCACACGTGCAAGATACATCATCAGGAAGATGACCATGAACAGCAGACAGGCCGTTGACAGGTTCTCAATGCCGATAAGTGCTACGCAGGGTACCACCAGTATCAGCACGTATTTCATAGCATTGTCGTCGGCTCCCTTGCCGTCGGGGCGTTGCATTGCGCTGAGAATCTGTGCTGTAGCCAGCACCATAGTACCTTTGGCTATCTCTGAAGGCTGGAAAGTGAAACCGGCAATACCAATCACACGGTTGGCGCCATTGATACTCTCTCCTCCGACAAGCACCCACAGCAGCGTGATAAACGTGATGACGAGCAACATGGGTGTCATAATCTTGAAATAACGGCATGGGATGTTCAGCGTGACAATTGCCACGAACACACCGAAGATAATCATGCCGGTGTGATAGATGAGCGGGCTCAGATAGTTCTGTGACTTGTAGGTCAGCGTGCTTGAGGCAGAGAAGACCTCGACCACGCTAATCAGACAAAGAAACAGAAAGACCATCCAGATGCCTTTGTCGCCTTTGAAGAGATTGCCAATTTTATGGTTCATTTTTTGACTTCAGATGTTTTTGAATTTAGACTATAGCTTTTTTGACTTCAGACTATAGACTTTAGACTACAGATTATAGGGTTTTGACTTTAGACTACAGATTATAGGTTTCTGACAAGTTCCTTGAACTGTTCGCCACGGTCCTCCATGTTCTTGAAGAGGTCGAAGGATGCACAGCAGGGGCTCAAGAGTACTGTTTCGCCTGGCTGAGCCAGCTCGTAGCATGCAGCAACACACTCTTTCATTGAGTGGGTGTCGCGTACAGGGATGCCGAGAGAGTCGAAATTATCGTGTAGCTTCTTATTGTCGGCACCAAGATAGACGAGTGCTGAGCACTTCTCCTTAATGAGAGGCTTGATAGGCTCGTAGTCGTTGCCTTTATCTTTGCCACCAACGATGAGTACCACCTTGGTCTTCATGGAGTCGAGGGCATACCAGCATGCATCGACATTGGTAGCCTTGGAGTCGTTGACATAGTTGACGCCACGAACTGTGGTTACTTTCTCCAAACGGTGTTCCACTCCAGGGAAGTCGCTAAGTGACTGACGTATAACATCTTTCTTGATTCCTGCGATGTTACCTGCTATACCAGCAGCGAGCGAGTTGTAGATGTTGTGGCGTCCGGTGAGGCTGAGCTGTTCCTGCTCCATGTTGAATGGCTCAGGCTTCTCAATGACATACTTGCCTTCCTCAATATAACCTATGCTGCCTTTCTCGCGAAGCTCAGAGAACGGATACTGCACAGCCTTGATGTCATACTTCTCCAGTTCACGCTTCACTACAGGATCGTCGTTCCAATAGATGAAAGCATCGTCAGCGGTCTGGTTCTGCAGAATTCGCATCTTCGAGTCAACATAGTTCTGCATCTCAAAGTTATAACGGTCGAGATGGTCGGGGGTGATGTTGAGTAGGATGGCAATGTTTGCACGGAAGTCATACATATTGTCCAACTGGAACGAACTGAGCTCAATGATGTAGTATTCATGTGGCTCCTCTGCAACTTGCAGCGCCAGTGAGTTGCCGATGTTGCCAGCAAGTCCGCAGTCGTAGCCTGCTTCCTTGAAGATGTGATAGATGAGGCTGGTTGTGGTGGTCTTGCCGTTAGAACCAGTGATGCATATCATCTTTGAGTTGGTATAGCGTCCGGCGAACTCTATTTCACTGATGATGTGTATGCCCTTGGCAATGGCTTTCTGAACCATGGGTGCTGTCTCGGGAATGCCTGGGCTCTTGATGATTTCATCGGCATTGAGGATCTTCTCCTCTGTATGCTGTCCCTCTTCCCATGCTATCTTGTGCTTGTCAAGCATCTCCTTATAGCGTGGGGCAATCTTAGACATGTCGGAAACGAACACATCGAAACCTTCTTTCTTTGCCAGTACGGCAGCACCTGTACCGCTCTCACCGGCACCGAGGATAACTATGGACCTACCTCCAGCCCCTCCCGAGGGGAGGGATGTCTGAATAGTCCCGTCATTTGATATTTTATTCATATTCTTATTATTCTAATTTCTTTTCCTTTTTATTTCTATCTTAACTCCCCTTCACCTCCTTGTTTTATTTCTATCTAAATTCCCCTCCCCTCGGGAGGGGTTGGGGGTGGGTTTCTGGGGTTGGTCTTTTATCTCATCTTTAGTGTTATAATTGTTATCGCCGCCAGAATGATCGTTGTAATCCAAAAGCGGACGGTTATCTTTGACTCATGGAATGGACGACGTGGCCATCCTTTCAGAATATATGTCGATGTCTGGTCGAGCTGATTGTCAAGCTTACGGAAGTTGTCGTGAATAGGTGTTGCACGGAACACACGAACGCGACGGCCCTTGCGCTTCTGGAACTTGAACCATTGTGTCTGTATGATGACGCTGAGGCTCTCAACGAAGAAGATGCCGCAGAGTATTGGGAGAAGCAGTTCCTTGTGGATGATGACTGCACAGACGCCAATTATACCGCCGATGGTCAGCGAGCCAGTGTCGCCCATGAAGATCTGTGCAGGATAGGCGTTGTACCACAGGAAACCAATCATTGCACCCACGAAAGCACAGAGGAACACTACCAACTCCTCAGAGTGAGGTATGTACATGATGTCGAAATAGCTGGCATAGCCTATGTGTGACGACACATAGGCAAGTATGCCCAGCGCCACACCTATTATGGCTGAGTTGCCGGCACACATGCCGTCCATGCCATCGTTGAGGTTTGCTCCATTTGACACGGCTGTTACTACTATGATTGTCATGATGACAAACAGCACCCATCCTGCTGCAACCTTGTTCTTGCCCATGAAGCTCATAACCTCTGAATAGTTGAGGTTGTGGTTCTTTATGAATGGGATGGTGGTATGCAGCGATTTTACTGCCGTTTTATTATGCTTCACTACAATCTCGTTGTTGGGCTGTACCACGTTGACGTTCTCGCGAACGACTGCATCGGGGCTGAGCCAGATGGTGAGACCAACGATAAAACCGATGGAAACCTGTCCGATAATCTTATATTTGCCTTTCAGACCTTCTTTGTTCTGGCGGAAAATCTTGATGTAGTCGTCCATGAAGCCGAGGAATCCCAGCCACAGTGTAGTAACGATCATCAGTATAAGATAGATGTTACGCAGACGGCCGAAGAGCAGGATAGGCACGAGGATAGCTACGATGATGATGACACCACCCATGGTGGGAACACCCTTCTTTTCTACTCCGAATGGGTCGATAGCCGGGTCGCGCTCGGTCTCGAAGATCTTGCGACGCTTCATCCATTTGATGAAGTACTCACCGAACCATGCTGATATGCACAATGACAGGATGAGTGCCAGCAGTGAGCGGAACGAGATGTAGCTCCACATGTGTGAACCAGGGATATTCAGGTTCTCAAGAAGACGGAAGATATAGTATAGCATTGCTTTGTTGTTGTTTCGTTATTTTGCTTTTTCGTTTTAACGTTAACGTTATAACGTTTTAACGATGTTTCGATTTTCCTTTATTTTGCTACTCCGAAGATTTCGCGAACAACTTCGCGGTCGTCGAAGTGATGTTTCACACCTTTTACTTCCTGATAGTCTTCGTGACCTTTGCCGGCTATGAGGATGACATCACCCTTCTCAGCCAGCATACAAGCAGTCTTGATGGCTTCACGACGGTCAATGATGCTTACCACCTTCTTCATCTGTTTCTGGTCGAGACCGCTGAGCATATCGTTGATAATGTCCTGTGGCTCCTCGAAGCGGGGGTTGTCGCTGGTTATGATTACGCGGTCGCTCTGCTTGACAGCTTCCTGAGCCATGAGAGGACGCTTGCCTTTGTCGCGGTTGCCGCCTGCGCCACATACGGTGATGACTTTTCCATCGGTTCCATCGAGCACCTCGTGTATGGCTTTCAGTACGTTGTCCAGTGCGTCGGGGGTGTGGGCATAGTCCACGACTGCTGTCACGCCTTCTTCAGAACGAATTGGTTCCAAACGGCCGGCAACGCTCTTCAGTGTGCTCATAACAACGAGTATGTCCTCTGGCTGCTTGCCGAGCATGATGGCTGCGCCATATACGGCAAGGAGATTGCTGACATTGAACTTTCCAATGAACTGTACACCTACTTCATGTCCATCAATCTCAAGGTACATGCCCTCAAAATGACACTCTACAATACGCGCACGGAAGTCGGCCATGGCGCGAGTGGAATAGGTCTTGACGGTAGCTTTGGTGTTCTGTACCATGTACATGCCGTTTTTGTCATCGATGTTGATGATGGCAAAGGCATCTTTTGGAAGCATGTCGAAGAATGCCTTCTTGGCGTTGCGATAGTTCTCTACTGTCTTGTGGTAATCGAGGTGGTCGCGGGTGAGGTTGGTGAAGATTCCGCCAGCGAACTTCAGACCGCCGATGCGCTTCTGTGCTATAGCGTGGCTTGAGCATTCCATGAATACATATTCACAACCAGCGTCAACCATGCGGCGCAGCAGGCGGTTCAGCTCTATAGGGTCGGGCGTGGTATGATCGGCAGGTATGGCTTCGCCCTCAATATAGTTGCAGACTGTTGAAAGCAGACCGCACTTGTGACCCATGGCACGGAACATGTTGTAGAGCAGTGTGGCAATAGTCGTCTTACCGTTGGTGCCTGTGACTCCTACCAGCTTCAGCTTCGTTGATGGGTTACCCTGGAATGTAGTGGCGATGATGCCTGTCACGTCTTCTGTTGATGGCACTTGAACGTATGTGACACCATCAGCAAGTGACTCTGGCATGTCTTCGCACACAATGGCTGTTGCACCCAGTTCTATTGCTTTACCTATGTATTTATGACCATCGGTCTGTGTGCCTTTGATGGCAAGGAACAGATGGCCCTTGGCTATGCGGCGTGAGTCAATGTTTACATCGGCAATGTCAATGTCAGTATTGCCTACAACTGACACAGTCTTGATGTTCTTCAGTAGTTCAGAAAGTTTCATCATATCGCGTACCTTATATTATATATATGTTGTTTTGTGAATTGTTATTCTAATACCAGACTGCATGTCATGCCATTGTGAACCATTGCTCCATAAGGAACACTTTGGCTCTTGACACGTCCGATGCCTTTAATCTGTACCTTCATGCCGTTTGATTCAAGAAGATATACGGCATCACTGGCTCCCATTCCTGTCACGTCGGGCATGGTCTTGTAGCTTTGCTTCTCTTCAGCGAGCTTTACTTCTTTGTCGTCACTTGATGCCTTGCCCCAGATAGGGTCACCAGCGCTGTATGTTCCGCCCCATCCTCCTGTCGTCTTGACACCAAGCTGGCGCAGTACATAGTCGGCTGCGAGAACATTGCCGTTCTTTACGTCGGGCACGAATACTGAGGAGGCATCGCGGGCATCATCGACACGTGTCTTCAGATACTTGGACATGACACCTTCTGAGATCTTGTGGAATACAGCACCGGCCATACCACCGCCAGATGCAGGAAGACCAGGCTTCTTCAGGCATACTATGCATGAGTATTTGGGACTGTCGGCAGGGAAGAATCCTACGAACGACAGCCAGTACCACATAGTTCCGTTCTTATAGCCGGCTCCACCTTGTGACACCTGAGCCGTTCCTGTCTTGCCTGCCACTTTGAATGAGCGTGAGCCCGCCTTCTTTCCCAAGCCTTGGCTGACGACATGTTCCAAAATCGTCTGCATGGTCTTTATCGTCTGTGGCTTTGCTATCTGGTCTTTGATAACTTCGGGCTGTGTCTCATATACCACCTCACCGTTGCGCATAATCTGCTTAACGAAACGTGGACGCATCATCTTGCCGTCGTTGGCAATGGCGTTGTAGAACGTTACAGTATTGATTGGCGCAATCTGTGTCTCATAGCCGATAGACATCCAGGGAAGGGTGGTCTTACTCCAGTATTCAGCCTTGTTGGTTGTCTTGGTGTTCGGCATGCGGATCTTTGGAGGCAGATAGCCAACGATGGGCAGTTCAAGGTCTGCACCAATGCCTACGCGATACAAGCCTTTGACATAGCGTTCAGGATGTTCGTGGTAGAACTTGTCTATGACGTAGCTCACACCGATGTTTGAACTGACCTCAAGTGTGCGTGCCACGTTGATGTCGCCATATCCGCCACGATACCAGTTGTGGTCCTTCATGTTGCTGCCGTGCATGTTCATGATGCCGTTGCCAGTATGTATGATATAGCTGGTGTCGCCAGGTATGACGCCATCGTCGAGCGCCACGAGGAACGAGGCTGTCTTGAACACTGAGCCAGGCTCACAGCGGTAGCTTATGGCATGGTTCACAGTCTCGTAGTATTCGCCATCATCACATCTTGTCAGGTTGACAATGGCTTTCACGTCACCCGTCTTCACTTCCATGAGTATTGCAACACCCATTGTGGCATTGTCTTTTTTCAGCTCGTCTCTGAGAGCACGTTCGGCAAGGTCTTGCATGCCTACGTCGATGGTTGTGACAATATCTGAACCGTTGACGGGTGGGGCGACGGTAATCTTAAGCTGTTTGTCACGCACCTTCTGCTTATAGTAAAAGCCGTTGGTGCCGCGAAGTATGGAGTCGTAGGATAGCTCGATGCCGCACTTTGCTGAGTCGAGAGCTCCGAACATCTCGCCTACTGTGCGCTGCGCCAACGAACCGAATGGGCGCTGACGTGCGTTCTTGTTTGCTTCTGCATGGAAACCGCCGCGACCTTGCGACATACATAGAATGGGCAGAGTAGCCACTTCGCGGAACGTGCCATAATCTACTCGGCGCGGCCACAGAGGCCAGTGACGGTGGCCCAAAGAGCCGTCTGACAGTTTCTTATTCTTTCCTTCGAGAATCTTCTTTTTGAAGTCTTCAGCTGAACGCTCTGGGAAAATACGGTGTAGTCCATTGCAGATGGTGTCTATGTTTTCTGTCCACAGCGTGTCGAGCTTGTGCATCTTGGCGGTGTCAACAGGCTGGTCTTTCATACGTCCAGGCTGGAAGTCGATGAACAGCTTGTATTCGGGTATGCTTGATGCCATGAGCTGACCGTCGCAGCTGAGGATATTGCCACGTGCCGGCTGCTCTATGATGCTGTCTTTCTTTGCCTGCTTGGCTACAGCATCCCAGAAGTCTTTCTTGGCAGTCATAATGTAGCCTGCCTTTCCTAAGATGGAAAGGCCGATGAGTGTGAGGACTATTGCGATACTCCAATAGCGCGGAAGAACTTTCTTGCTTTCAAACTTGCTCATGTCTTGTGGCTACTTTTTAACTGTCTGTCTTTTTTATTTTTCTTCTGGAATGTAAACTTTATATGGCGGCTGGACGCTTGGGTGGATGCCTTTCACCCGTTCCAGACTGTCCATGTTTTGCTGGAGAGCTTTCAGTAGCTTACTTTCGCGGCAACGCTCGGTGAGTTGACTCGAACTTGAGAGTGCCTTGTACTTCGCATCGGTAAGGTCTTTCTCAAGTTGTGCAATGTCGATCATATCCTGCTGGCACTGGTAACGGAAAGCTACGTAGAATGTGAGGAACAGAGCTATGAGAAGACACAGCCACACCTGTCGGATGACGCCTCTTCTTGAAAGGACGTCGCCACCGAGAATCTTCATTAGCGACAGCGATGAAGCCGGTGCGTCATCGTCTTCGGTGACGCTGTCTTTCAGTTGCTGCAGAGTAGATTGTACGTCTTCTTCTTTCTTGGTCTGAAGATTGTCTTCTGCTGCCTGCTTCAGCGTTTCCTGTATGTCGAGAGCCTCGTCAGTATCTTTTTTCATGCTAATGTCTGTCTCTTTTTGTTTTCCTTGTAATGTCTGTTCTCACATTGATTAGAGCTTCTCTGCAATCCTGAGCTTTGCGCTTCTGCTGCGAGGGTTTCGATCTATCTCTTCGTCGGAAGGTACTATAACCTTGTTGTTGACGACCTTCAACGGTGCATTGGAGCGTCCGAAGAAGTCCTGTTCGACCTTACCTTCTATGTTGCCAGAGCGCATCATGTTCTTTACCATGCGGTCTTCAAGCGAGTGATAGGTGATGACGCTCAGACGTCCACCCTTGGCGAGCAGTTCCTGTGCTCCGTAAAGCATCTCCTGTAGGGCCTGCATCTCGTGGTTCACTTCTATTCGCAGTGCTTGGAACATCTGTGCCTGCTCTTTCTTCTCGTGTTTGGGAGAGAAAAGCTTTGCGGTGGCATTAATCAGGTCCTGTGTCGTCTGCAATGGTTGCTGCTGGCGGGCTTTCACAATGGCTGCTGCCATGCGGCGTGCCTGTTTCAGTTCACCATAGAGGTAGAAGATGTCCGACAGCTGCTCTTCGCTGTAGCTATTGAGTATGTCGGCTGCTGTGGTGTCGGCGCGTCGGTTCATCCTCATGTCGAGAGGAGCATCGAAACGGAACGAGAATCCGCGTGTCTCGTCGTCGAAATGGTGACTGGATACACCCAAGTCTGCAAGCAGTCCGTTGATCTCCTCTATGCCATAGTAGCGCATCCAGTTCTTCAGGTATCGGAAGTTGCTGCGCACGAATGTGAAACGGCTGTCACTGACGATGTTTTTCTCTGCATCAGCATCCTGATCGAAGCTGAAAAGATGACCTTTCGGACCCAGACGACGAAGGATTTCGCGTGAATGGCCGCCTCCGCCAAAGGTTACGTCAACATAAACACCGTCGGGCTGGATGTCCAGCCCGTCGACGCTCTCCTGTAAAAGCACAGGAATATGATATGTCTCTGCAGTCTTTATCATCGTCGTGCTATTGTTGTTTACCCATTATGGCTTTCAGTCGGGATGCAAACTCTTCCTGTGGCAGGAACGGCTTCTCGGTCTTTTCAGCTGCCCATATCTCTATAGTGTCTTTTATGCCTATGAATCTAACAGCTTGCTCTATGCCCGCTGCTTGGAGCAGTCGTTTTGATATTAGGAAGCGCCCGTTACCGTCAAGGGTCAGCATCTCTGCCTCTGCCATGAATTCCCTGAGCACCATCTGCTCGTCTTCATCCCATTCAGATACTTTTGCAGAAATCTCGTCCAGTCGGCGGTTCCATGCACTCTCCGGGTAGAGAACCAGACACTTCCCGTGTATGTCGGTGCGGAGAATAAGCTGCTCCTCGCCAGCAACCTGCAGTTGCTTGCGGAAAGTGGCGGGAAGGAACACGCGTCCCTTGGCGTCAGTTCTGGCTTCTATGTTACCTAAAAATCGCATGCGTACTTATATAAAAATCCACGCGTGGGGACTTCGGTGCAAAAGTAGTAATTTTCCTCCACAATTCCCCACAATTCCCCACATTTTTTTTGTTAAAACGGAAAAAAATATTTTTGTGGCTTTTCGGGGTGCCTTTTTTTACACAAATCTTGAATTTTGTGCATTAATTTAACTGTCGTAATGCGTAGATAAGTATTCTGTTTTGAGTTGAAATTGTTGATTGCTCATACAGACAAAGAAACCAAAACTGTTGCAAAAAGAAATAAAAACAGACTGAAATATTTAAATCTGCGACACAGATTTAATAAACTGCGTCGTGGATTATATAATCTGCGTCACAGATTTAATAATCTGCGTCACAGATTTAATAATTTCCGTCAGTTCTGCTCTCTTTATATGACAGAACAGCCAGGCATTTCCGCCGTATTAGTATTGTATTCCTGTTTGGTGCGCTAACTGATATATGATGTAAGCATAGTGGATATGGAAAAAAACATTAAATGAAGCCTTGTTTTTGCACATTTTATTTAGAAAAAGTGCAAAAATTAAAAGAATTGTTGTAATTTTGCCAATTCAAAGCGCAATATGTAAGCAAATATGGAACCTGATTTCGAAAAGACAGTTGATATTGAAAAGGTGCTTCAGAGTAAGATGGGAGCGAAGGCAAAATGGGTGCCTGGCTTCATGGTCAAATGGCTGAAGCACATTATTCATGAAGATGAGATGAATGGTTTCCTATGGAGGTCGCGTGAACTGCGTGGCACACCATGGCTTGAGGCTTGCGTTGAATATCTGGAATGTAAGATAGAGGTAGAGGGAATGGAGAATCTTCCGTCGAAAGACGACGGACGCCTTTATACCTTTGTGTCAAACCATCCGATGGGTGGGATTGACGGAGTGGCACTTGGCTCGGTGATAGGCCGTCACTATGACGACCGCTTCCGTTATCTGGTCAACGACCTGTTGATGAACCTTCCCGGACTGGCTCCGCTCTGCATACCTATTAACAAGACTGGACATCAGGGAAGAAACTTCCCACAGATGGTAGAAGACGGATTCCGCAGCGACTATCACATGCTTATGTTTCCTGCAGGTCTGTGCTCGCGTCGTCGCAATGGCGTGATACGCGATTTGCCATGGAAAAAGACGTTTATCGTGAAGAGCGTGGAGTACCAGCGCGACGTGGTGCCCATCTTCTTCGGAGGACGCAACAGCGATTTCTTCTACCGCCTGTCGAATATCAGCGACCGTTATGTCAAGAAAGTTAACATAGCGATGCTCTTCCTTGTTGACGAGATGTACAAGAACGTGGGCAAGACCTTCCACGTGAAGATTGGTAAGCCCATACCCTGGCAGACATTCGATAAGTCGAAGACGCCGGCAGAGTGGGCAGAGTATGTAAAGGAGCAAGTGTATTTATTATAGGAACAGATTGATTCATTATATAGAGAACATGGAACAACCTATCATTCAGCCAGTTTCGCGCGAACTGCTTAAGAGTGAACTGACACTCGACAAGCAACTGCGAATGACTAACAGGAGTAACAACGAGATATACATCATTACAGCGCATAACGCGCCAAACGCGATGCTCGAGATTGGACGTCTGCGTGAGATTGCTTTCCGCGAAGCTGGTGGAGGAACAGGAAAAGAAGCTGATATTGACGAGTTCGATACATGCGAGAACTGCTACAAGCAGCTCATAGTGTGGAATCCGGAAGAGGAGGAGATTATCGGTGGCTACCGTTATCTCGAAGGAACGAAATGGGAGATGGATGCTCACGGACAGCCAAAGCTGGCAACGAGCCACATGTTTCATTTCTCAGAGAAGTTCCTGAGGGAATACATGCCTTATACCATTGAGCTGGGCCGCTCATTCGTCTCGCTGCCTTACCAGTCATCGAAGATGGGCGCAAAGAGCCTCTTTGCCCTCGATAATCTGTGGGATGGTCTGGGCGCACTGACTGTCATCATGCCCAACGTGCGTTATTTCTTTGGAAAGATGACCATGTATCCGAGCTATATTCGCGAGGGACGCGACATGATTCTCTATTTCCTGAAGAAACATTTCGATGACAAGGATAAGCTTGTCATACCGATGAAACCGCTTAAGATTGAAACCGACGAGAAAGAACTGGCAAAGCTGTTCTGTGAGGAAGACTTCCGCGAAGACTACCGCATACTGAACCGCGAGATACGTAAGCTGGGCTATAACATTCCTCCGTTGGTGAATGCATACATGAACCTGTCGCCAACTATGAAGCTCTTCGGCACAGCCATCAACTATGGCTTCGGCGATGTGGAAGAGACTGGCATACTTATCGCTATGGACGAGGTCCTTGAGGAGAAGCGTGTGCGTCATATCGACTCCTTCATTAAGGAACATCCTGAGGCTCTTAAGATTACAAGCGGAGCCAACAAGATTATCTATCGCGATAAATAGTTATTGCTGGTAAGCTAAAAGTCGGAAAATAAAAATTGATAATAAAAAATTCGGGCGTGTCATTGCGACACGCCCGAGTTTTATGTTTGGGATAACTTGTCTTTATTTGGCGAGTTTCTTCTTGCCATCAATGATGTAAAGGTTACCCTTCTTCATTGTCTCAACACGCTGACCCTTCAGGTTGTAAGCCTTGCCAGAAACCTTGTCGGCATTGAGGCTGCTGATGCTTGTCACCTGACCGTTTGCATTGGTGAAGGTCAGATAGCTAACCTGCTCCTCGCCTTCTGCCACCTCGAAGAATGCACGGAAGCCATTGAGAGAAACGCCCTCTGTTGCCTCGTTGAGATAGCCACCAGCGTTCATCCACAGCTTGCCGTTCAGCTCTTCGCTGTTCATAGGAGCGAATGTTCCCTGGAACTTAGCGCTGTTATTAACAGATGTGTTCTGGTTATTATACGCGTCATTCTTTGCAGTAGCCGTGATTTCAACATTCTGCTTATAAAGCTTGTTGTTGGTTGGCGCAGTGGTATAGACAATGTAAGGATATCCTTTATAGAACGTTGTGGCAGGTCCGAAGTTCAGAGCTCTGTTCTTATAGCTCTTGAACTCGTATGCCTCGTAGTTCGGACCAAAGATTTCCTTCATATCATCGTCGGTGAGAGCGAATGGCATGCAGATGGTATTGTAGCCATTGTGAGCAGTATATGTCACCACAACTGAAGCGTAGGTGCCGTCTGTGAGCTCAGGAGCCTCGGTCTCGGCAAGCTGTGTGGCAGCGCTGATCACTACTGCCTGCTTCTCTGAGCTGAGGTTTATCTCTGTACCTGTGATGGTGAAGAATGCGTCACCGCTTACTGCCTCGGTTGGTGTGAACTCAACGGTGAACACCTTGGTGCCGTTAGCACTTACGGTCTCAACTACATCCTCGCCAAACTGTGTCTCGCCAATGAAGAACTTAGCAGTCACCTCCTCTTCCTTGCCAAGAAGCTCCTTAACGGTGACAGTAGCTGTGTACTTCACATACTGTGCACCGGTAGCAGGAATTCTCTTTTCAGTGATGTTAACATCGTGTTGTGGCAAGTTGAGTTTGAAGCCTTCGAGGTTGTCAAGGTAGGTATAGTAACCTGTGAAGCGCAGATAGTAGTTACCATCGGCAGGAGCGGTGAACTCCTTAACACCGGCATCGGTATAGTTGTCGATGAGCGTCCATTCTGACTTGTCGTTAGAATACTCAGCCTTCATGAAGTAGGTCTCGCTCTCGGCATATACATAATACTTAAGAACCTGTCCTTCAGTAGCCTGCAGGCGTGGCGTGATGAGCGTTGCAGTCTTAGAAGATGATGGACCTGCCATCTTGGTTCCGTTGCCACCCATGTAAGATGTGGGCTGAGAAACAGACCATCCGTTGTTAGTCCAGAATGCTGGCATGCCGTTCTCGAAGTCTTCCTCCCAAATGTTAGGATCCTTCGTTGTGGCAGATGCGTTGATGACGATATCCTCAAGACCCTCGTTAGTTGGGTGGATAGTCACAACTGATGCCTTCTCACCATAGTTCTCGTCGAAGACAAGAGCGAGGTCGAAGTTGAGAGTCTCGTCCTGAGCCAGAGAGAACTCAGCCTGTGAAACGGTGAAGTGTGCAGGAACAGAAGAAGTGATAGTACCTGTCAGAGTGCCAGTACCTGTATTCTTAATAGTATAGGTATGGCTCATAGCCTCCTTCACCTTCAGACCGAAGTTGTCGTTATAGCCTGTTGTAATGATTGTACCAGCAGCCAGCGTTACACCGAGTGCAGGAGCCTCCTGGTTGTAGCTGTAGCCGTTGATGACGCTGATGTTCACATTGTCAGCTTCAAACTTCAGGATGTAGTCACCTGCAGGAATATTATCAACAATTAATGCTGCATAGTCGGTGGTATTCTTGCGAAGCTCTGTGGTGAAATTCTTTGCAGTTGTCCAGGTCTCGCCGTTGTCAGCAGAGTACTTCACTGTGATGGCAGCATTTGCGGTAGCACGTGAGCGAGCATATACCAACAGTGACTGACCTTCTGCAACGGTAATCGCTGGTGAGGTGAGAGTACCTCCGAAGCCTTGGACGTAGATTTCGTTGTTAACGATGTACATGTTGCTCTTTGTCCATCCGTCAGGCAGTTTGTTGCCTGCGAAGTCAACGAGCATTGCGTCGTTGTCAAGTACATAGCCGCTGACGTTGAACTCAACAGGATCGATACCGTCAGCACTGATAGTAATCTTGCCTGTCTGTCCGCCCTTCGCGTCGGCCTTCATTGTAACAGTGAATGTAGCCTGACTCTTTGCCGCAATAGTTGTTGCATTGTCAGCCACAGCAACAATGAAGTTCTCGTTGTCAGAGGTAATGCTCAGACCAGTCATCTCTGCACGACCAGTATTCTTAACTGTGAAGGCTGTAGAAGTGCTGTCGGCAGCGATAACGCCAAAGCTGAAGCTTCCGGGGTTCTCAAATGCCATTACAGGAATCTGTGCAATCTGTCCGCCATAGATGTCATCGATGGCAACACCACAGCCTACGAAGCGTACACGCTTAGCTGTTGCAGGAATAGTTGCAGAGCCGTCCTGCCACTCGCTTGTAAATGATGTGTTGGTGATGGCATCCTCTGCTGTCTGTGTCCAAGTGCTGCCGTCAGTAGTATATTCTACACGCAGATTAGAGAGATAACTTGCATATTGAGTCTCTTTCTTATACTTGAAGGTAAGCTGCTCTCCTTCAGTGAAGGTCATGTAAGGAGTTACGAGTGAGTGCTCGTAGTTTGTCAGAGAAGCAGTAGTGCTGCCTGATTGCTTATAGCTTGCAAATCCTTCGGTGAATGTCCACTTATATGACGAGCTGTATGAACCTGTAGTGTAGCTACCTACACCGGCAGTCTCCCAATCCTCTGGCAGAGCGTTGCCAGCAAAGTTCTCAAACATCTTGTTTGCATCGAGAACTGTACCGCTAACTGCTATTTCTGCATTTGTCTGACCATCGGCGCTTACGGTGATGGTACCGCTGTAGTTGCCTGGAGTCTCGGTGTTAATGGTTACAGTAACAGTGATGTCATCGCCGTTAGCAGCTATAGTAGCGTTCTCAACGGCGCTTGTGCTGAATGCATCATCGCCAGTGTAGCTCACGTTGATGTTTGTAAGATTTGCCTTACCCTTATTCTTAATGGTAAAGGTCTGCTGCTTAGCCTCGTCAGAGAATGAAGGATGAACCTTTCCGAAGTTGATGCTTTCGGTAGATACGGCCATCTTTGCGGCATCAGAGACAGGCTCATACTCGAACGAAATCTTTGGCAGGAACTTATAGCGTGTCACTGTAGTATTATAACCACCCAGTGAAGCGTAGCCTTCAGTTTCTACTCCATAGAAGCTCGAACTCTTGTAGGTGCCCTTCGTCTTAAGATTGATACCGAACAGAAGATTGCCACCTTCGTAAGTGATAGGTTCAGACAGTTGGATAACCATCTTGTTGTCGACAATAGCCAATTTGCCACTGTAAATCTGTGTCATTGACTCCCAATCAACGAGTGTAGCGCTCTCAAATGTCGTATTTTCCACTTTACTCATATAAACATCGAATACGGCATTACCCCAGTTTACAGATGCGTTGGTAGCGTGGAAAATGATATTCTGAATCTCTGAGTTCTCTAATCCTGTTAGTGAAGCAGCAGGAATGATGAACTGGCTCTTAGTAGAGGTGTCAACATAATATCCGTAGATTGGTACGTACTGGTTCGTCTCAGTTCCGTTGTTGACAGTGAAAATACCAGGTGTGAACTCGCATACTTCGCTCCACTGGCTCTTGTCGGTGTCGCTGCACTTTGCGCGTACATATACATAATAGGTAGTCTTTGGAGTAAGGTTCTCCAGCAGATAGGACTTTGAGTTAACGGTTACAATGTTACCGTCGTTAGGAGCACCGCTTGTGGTGCTGTAGCTCAGTTCCCATGTATCCTGCTCTTCTACATCGTCAGTCCAGATTATTGTTGCATTATTGTAGCCAACAGCAGCCATAACGTTAGTCGGCTTGATGCAAGAGGGTTCGGTTGTGAAGTTTGCACCTGCCCATTCTGACCTGTTGCTGCCGCTTACAGAGCGTACCCAAACGTAGTATTTGGTCTCACCAACCAGGTTCGTGAATGTATAAGAGTTTGTGGTAATGTCGCCGGCAGTTACTGTCACGTCGGCAGCAGGAACCTCTGAACTTGTAGAGCAATAAACCTCCCATGTGATATTTTCAGCATTTGCCCATGTCAGTGTTGCTGTGTGGGCAGTGATGTCTGAAACGGCAAGTTCGGTAGGTGTAGGACATGCCAGGATAGCTACTTTGAAGTTGTCGATAGCTGCTGCAGGGTTCTCACCATACATATTGTCGTTGCGCCAGATGAATACTACGTTATAGTCACCTTCGGTGAGAGCTATCTCGGCAGTATGGTGCTGCCAGCTGTCCTTTAAGTTGAGCTTACCACCTCCGTCGAGTGCAATCCAACCCTCGGGGAGAGCAGATGCTGAGAAGCCAGATGGTACAGACTCGGTGCTAAGGTTTGCTGTGGTAGGAACCAAGGCAACTCTCATGTAGTCGAATGCTCCTTCACCATAGCCCTTCCAGTCGAATGAGAATCCATAGGTCTTTTCCTCGAAGCTGAACAGTTTCTTTGCATAGGCAATGGTTGTAGAAGAGTTGGCGTATTCGTTTGTTGTGCCGCCATCGTTAGAGATGTAAATGCCTTTTTCGCCACCATTGCTTGCACCGTTGCCCCATGCCCATGCGTTGGTCTGTCCGCCATTTACGAACACCCAGTTGCATGCAGTCTCGAAGTCATCGGTATAGTCCTCAGCACTTACAGGAACCTGTAGAGTGGTGAAACTGATGGCGTTGCTCCACTTACTGAAGTCGCCGCCACCGCAGTTAGCGCGTACACGTGCATAGTATGTGGTAGCTGAGGTGAGCTCTGTCAGTGTCTTTGTGGCATTCTCCGTAACATCGAGAATTGTTGGACTGTCAGCATCAACGTCGAAGTTCGCCTTTGTGCTGTAGGCAATCTGCCATGCATCTTGACCTTCGGCTGGTGTCCAAGTGAGTGTTGCTGCGCTTGATGTTATCTCAGAAGCGGCAAAAGCTGTTGGTACATGGCATGAGATGCCTGTGGTGAAGTTTGTACCAGCCCATTCAGATTTGTCGCTTCCGTTGATGGCACGAACCCATGCATAGTACTTTGTCTCACTGTTAAGACCAGTGAAGGTATAAGAATTCGTAGCAATGTCGCTTGCTGTGACGGTTACGTCAGCAGCGGGTGCCTCTTCGCTTGTAGAGATATAAACTTCCCATGTGTTGCTGCTTGTAGCCCATGTCAGTGTTGCAGTATGAGCTGTGATGTCACTAATCTCCAGTCCGGCAGGACGTGGGCATGCCTGTGCTGCAATGCTAATGTTGTCTATTGCTCCTGCAGGATTGGTGCCTGTAGAGTTGTCATTTCGCCACATGGCAACAAGATAGTAGTTGCCAGCGGGAACAGCAGCGTCAGTGGACATGTGTTGCCACTCTGTGACGTTGCATAGTCCGCTTCCATTGTCCAGGGCAATCCATCCAGTCGGGAGAGCTGTCTCGGTAAGACCGTTAGGAAGAGCTGTAGCAGCATTTAGTTCTGTGGATGAGGGTACTAAGAAGACTCGCAGGAAGTCATACATCTTTGAACTGTTACCCTCACCTTTGCATAGCCAGTCGTATGCTACTGTATATGTACCTCCCTCGAATGAGAGGAGTTTGGTGGCATAGATCGTTGATGGCGAAGATGGGAAATAAGCATTTGTTGTACCATTGTCATTAGTGACATAAAGGCTCTTCTCTCCGCCATTGGCAGTGGCTGTGCCCCATGCCCACTTATTGTTCATAGTGCCATTGATGATTGTCCATGTGAAATCACCTTCAAAGTCTTCGGTAAACCCATCAGCCGCTACCGGAACTTGTGTCGTAGAGAAGCTAACGGTGTTTGTCGGTATACTGATGTCGCCCCCACCGCAGTTGGTGAGAACGCGAACCTCATAGCTTGAACTTGCAGAGAGTCCTGTAAGTGTGTATGGATTGGTAGTAACGTTCTCTACTGTAGTCCATTCGCTTTCCGATGCCTTTTTGTACTGTACATTCCAGGCATCAGCATCTGAAGTCCATGACAGTGTAACTTGACTTTCTGTTGGGTCTGTAGCTGTCAAACCTGTAGGCTTGATACAAGTAGGCGTAGATTCTATTGCGAAATTGTCTATGTATAGATAATACTGGTCATTTGCAGTATATGCAATACATACGTACTTTGTTCCTGCAGGTAAAGTGACATTATAATCAGTCCAGGAAGAGACTTTCGTCTTTATCTCGTCTCCCCATGTGAACGATTCAATAGAATTGTCTGTTGTAGAGTAGCCAACCTTGAATGACTCTTCATATGTGCCACCGGCCATGTATTTGAAAGACACATCAACGGTTTTGTTTGATGTACTGAATTCAGGAGATACCAAATACTGGGGAGGCGCGGTGTTATAACGAAAACGGAATATAAAACTACCTTCATATGAGCTTGTTGAGCCAATCTGATAGTTGTTTGTCATAGAATGACAGTTTTGCATTGTCCACCCCTCATCTGCGAGTGCGGTTTCGAATCCATACTCGTAGGGTAGGGCTTTCTGTGCCCATGCAGGACTTGCTCCTGTCAAGAGGGCGAGCAGTACTAATAGCGATAGCCTGCTTTTCCATAGGTTAAAATGATTTCTCATAAGCAATTGCTTTTAGTTAATATAATATGTGAGTTATTATCTCTTCATTACTTTGCGAACAGTGTTGCCACGGCGCTCGAGATAGATGCCACGAGCCTGACGGGCATTCTCTATGCGACGGCCTTGCATGTCGAAACGCTCAACAGTGGCGCTCTTCGTCTCTACAGGAAGGAGTTGTATGGCATCAACAACGCTGCGGTCTTGACGAACAACGAGGTTCAGCGTCTGAATGCTGTCGGTAACAGAGATGACAGCCTCGCGCCACTGAACACCTGCTGGCAGCTCATCGAACTCTACGCTGACTGAGTCAACGGTATATTCGCCTGGCTTACCAGTGACCCGGCACCAGTCGGCATCTGAACCTAAATACTTATATATGCCTTGGTTGGCAAATACAAGGATGTTGCGCTTGCCAGCTGTGGCAGGAACGAGTGTCGTGTCGTTGGCCATGGTGATGCCGCCCTTTTCGTCAACCTTTGCAGGGATGAGCACGGAGTGAGAGAAGTAGGGAATCACAGCGAGTGATGTCTGACCGCCAGGAGCTGGCTGGAAGTAGCCGGTGAACGGACGCCACTGACCTTTGTTCAGCATGAATGCAGTGTTGCCGTAGTTGCGCATAGGTGCCATGGCGATAGCACACTCCATAGAGTCGTTCTTCTCGGGAATGCCATCGATGACGAGGAATACCTCCTTGTCAATGACAACTCGGCGACCAAGCTCGATGGTCACCACACCATTGTTGGTGTTCATGGCATAGTTGAGCTCGCTGAGGTTCCATGAATCGAGAAGCTCGATGGGCTGTCCAGGGAGACCGTTTTCGCTGGTATAGAGAGTAAACGATACTGGCGATATCTGGTCGGTAAGAGCCGCAGCAGACGCTTTGGTGAAGTTTACATACATTGCTTCGAGCACTACTGGCACAGATGGCTTTGATATGCGCTCTGCCCAAGCAGTGATACCCATCTTGTTGGCACCAGGAAGGGTGAGGTCGCCATCAACGAAGTTTGTCTGATAGCCGTCCTTTGGCTGGAAGTTTGACACAAAGCCTGCAAACTGCACTTGTACAGAGTCGTCAACGAAGTCATAGCCTTCAGCATTCTGGGCGATATGCATGACATAGGTCTTATCCAACTTGTTGTGGCAATAGGTCACGTCTTTTGTAGTATAGATGGTGTCTGGCTGGAACAGGAAACTGCCTGATTGCTTTGCAAGGTCGTATGGAGTGTAGAGTGCCCAAGAAAAACTTGTTGGGAAACCTGTAGAGTCGTCTCCGTAATTTACTGGTGCCAGAGGTGCAACCATGCGCATGCGGGGCTGTGCTAAAGTGCGGAAGTCAGCAGGGAATTGCACACCTGCAACAGGTGCTTCACCCTCTACCTCTACAAACGCTGTCTTAACGACTTCATCGCTGCCCTCTGCATCGAAGGCCTTCAGCACAACGTCGTAGAGACCGCTCTGCTCGTAATATACTACAGGGTTCTGCTCGTTTGATGTCTCAGGTGTTCCGCCAGGGAACTGCCACTGCCATCTTGTTGGCTGCTTGCCAGTGGTAAGGTCAACGAACTGTATTGGGTCGCCAGCCTTTACTTTTATCTGGTCAACATTGCCGACACCTGTTATGGACAGACCGTCAACGCAGAAGTCGCCCATGTATCCACCTGTATTGAAGGTGTCGTTAGTGCCGGGCCCCCAGTAGATGCGAATCTTTATCTGTTTGCCTGCATAGGCTGAGAGGTCAGCAGTAATGGGCACCCACTGTGCTTTTCCTTCAGTTACGGTCTTGCTGTTCCATACCTCTTCCGTAGTAGTGAAGTCGTCAGCAGAAATCTGAAGAGCCAGTGTCACATAGCTGTTCCATGTGGGGTTCATCTTTATGTATGCATGCAGCTGTCCGTTTGCAGGAACACTTATTGCTGTGCTTGTGGCTGAGGCTTTGGTTCGCTTGAACGCCTGGTAAGGTCCTTCAATAAAGAGAGAATAAACGTCGTTCTCATCAATGGTGTTGAAAGTGTCCTGCTTCTTTTTGAAAGTGATGGCATCGCCTTCACCCTTGTCAATTGTCCATCCTGTGATTATCAAGTTACCTTTTGCGTCTTTGTCATCGCTGTCGAAATTCTCATTCCATACAGTCACGTAGGCAGACTCTGTCTGCACACTGAAGTTGGCTGTAAGTCCGTTGGCTGCAGCACGGCGAATAGTACCTGGCAGGCGAAGAGAGCCTTTGGTTGCCTGATAACTCATAGCAGTTGGCTTAGTGGGCTTTGACTTAGCCACACGCT
This sequence comes from Prevotella sp. E13-27, assembly GCF_023217965.1. Classification (NCBI taxonomy): domain Bacteria; kingdom Pseudomonadati; phylum Bacteroidota; class Bacteroidia; order Bacteroidales; family Prevotellaceae; genus Prevotella; species Prevotella sp. E13-27. Next base: position 1,420,334 of record NZ_JALPSC010000001.1, read on the forward strand.
GCACTTTTACTATGTCACGAGCAGTGGCATTGAGAGCAAAAAAAGTAAGAAGAGAGAGTAAAAGAATCTTCATTTTATTGTTTTTGATTAAATAGGTTTTATGGTATTTATTATGAGTGTATTTTTGCCTTTTAATGTAAGATTCATTAAAACGATTTTGCCAAAAGCCGCCTAAGCAGCTTTTGGCATCTTTCGTGTTTTATAATTATACTATATATGTAATCGCATGAATACTGTTTTACATCATTACCTTGCGTGTCTTGTCACCATCCTTCACTATATAGAGACCGTGACCCTTGCTCTTCACCTGCTGTCCCTGCAAGTTGTAGATAGCCTTGCTACCTGTAGCCTGCTGAGCCTTGGTTTTGTCTATGCCGAGAGCAACAAAGCCTGAGCCGTCGCTGGGGTCATCGCCGTCAACCCATAAAGCTGAGAAAATCCAGCGGTCGCTAATCTTCGACAGGCGAGTAGCCTTACCTGTTGTGATATCTACCTGATAGAGAGCAGTGTCATATTTTCCGTTTGTCTTCCATGACTTTGTGCGTCCACCGTCTTCGCTGTCGGGGAGTGTTGTCCAAGAACCGCCTGCGCCAATGCCCTTACCACTGTTGTAGTAGCCGTTCCAGTACATTATGTTAGGATTGCTCTTTGAGAAGCAAGCGCTCTGACGGCGATACTGTGAGCTGTAGCCTGTAGCACCTACAGGGTACTTGTAGGCTGTGTAGGGCTGACTTGCCTCGTCATAAGCTGTATATGGAGTCATAATCATCTTACCCGTCTCAAGGTCAAACTCGCAAAGCTGAGCACCGGTGAGCTTGTTGTCTATGTCATACTGACGACCGTCTTCTGCCACAGGTGCGCTGCTGCCACCACTGGTAAGTGCAAAAGCACGACCCTCGCTGTTGATAGCGAATGTGATGAAGTTATGATAGTACAGACCCTTTGTTATAGGAGTTACCTTGAATGTGTTCAGGTCAATCGTGCAGATAGCATAGCCAGCATCCTGACCTTCGCGGTCAAAGTCCTTGTCGTCCTCGTCGGTGAAGTACTCTGGATCTTCAGTTATCTCTTTTGGAAGAGCCGACTCAGAGATGTAGAAAAGTCCATACACCTTACCGTCCTTTGGGTTATATGACATACCGGCAGACTCAAGGAACATGTTCTTTGGTAAAGTGTATGTTGCAAGCATGTTGCCTGTCTTGGCATCCCACAGGCGAACGTTGAACAACTCTTCGTCAACTGTTGACTGCTCGTCGCGCGACATTACGGTTACAAGAAGACCGTCAACATACACAGCACCTGAGTTTCCATACATGAGATTGAAGTTGTTTGCCCAAAGAGCCTTCTCATCGCTGCTCAGTACTTCCGACTTAATGACTTTTGGGTCTCTTGTAGGAGTAGTGAGCTCCATGCCGTCCCATGTCATTTTGTAAATACCATTTTCTACAAGGAAAATAGCTTTTTGTAACTGAGTGTTCCATCCAAGATATTCTGAGGTCATCTGTTCGCCATCGTCGTGGCGGTTGTTATGACCAATACCTTTTAGGTTGAGCTCTTGAGCACTTGTTGGAAGGCACAATAGTACCATCAAACCGAAAATCGTGAGTAGTGATTTCTTCATAAAATATTTTTTTAATTTGTTTTTTTGTTCTTTGACCAAATTTTCCGTATTTTTGACGAATTGTTATGCAAAGGTCTATAAAAATTAAAGAATATGCAAATATTTATCGTTAAAAGCACCTTTTTATTTATAAATCTTAACTAAAAAGGGAGGTTTCTGTTATAATTTGTTCGTTTCTGCTTGTAAATGCAATAAATTGAAAGTTCAATATGCGAACAATTTCACTTGTCCATTATTCCCTTTTAACACATATTAAACTGCAATAATAAAAAGAACTGTGCTTTGGTTTGTGAAAAATTATTACCTTTGTACCAATTTATACGAAATAATACTTACGATGAGTATAAAAGAGTTTTTTAGTAAGTTTGTAAGCCGCTTCGTAATGTGGCATCTCTTAGCCATGGTGTTGGTGATAGTCGCACTGTGTTTTGGCGTCAGCTATTCGCTTCAGGTATATACGCATCATGGAGAAGGAATAGAAATTCCCGATCTTTATGGAATGGATTGTGACGATGCAGCCGACATGTTGAAGAAGCAAGGTATATTAGTTGTCATTAATGATACAGGCTATAACAAGAAGATGGATGCCGACTGTATCCTTGCCCAGACACCGGGCGCTGGTACTAAGGTTAAGGAAGGTCGTACAGTCTATTTGACTATTAATTCCACATCATCGCCAAGGGTGAAGATTCCTGATATTATTGATAACAGCAGCTACCGCGAAGCACAGGCACGTCTGTCTGCCATTGGTTTCACTCTCGTTGAGCCAAAGGTTATTGATGGCGAGCGTGACTGGGTATATGGCGTTATGGCAGGTGCAAAGAATCTTCAGTCAGGCGACATGGTGTCTATAGAGACTCCGCTTATGCTGGTCATCGGCAATGGCAAGGCTGTAATCGAGAATAGCGAAGATGCCTTGCTTGATACTCTTGACACAACGGATGGCGGTGTCGAAAAGGATGAGTTTGAGGAAATAGTTGGTGTAGAGTGATAGGATGATTCAAGACGATATCTATTTCGGACAAGACGAGCAAGATGTCCTGATTGAACAGGAAGAACAGAATGCGCTTATGGACTCTTTGGAACAGGGCGGTTCTGAAGAGCTCTACGAACATTTCCGTATGGAGGTGGATCGTGGCCAGGTGCCATTGCGCATTGACAAGTATCTTTCTGAGCACATGCAGCATCAGACGCGCAACCGCATTCAAGCCGCAGCCGAAGCTGGTTTCATACATGTGTGTTCTGCCGATGATGCCCGTCAGGGGAAGAGCGGACATCCTGTTAAGAGCAACTACAAGGTTCGTCCGGGCGACATTATCACTCTTATGCTTGACCGTCCGCATTTCGACACAACCATAGAGCCTGAGGATATTCCACTTGATGTACGCTATGAGGACGATGCCCTGATGATAGTATATAAGCCCGCAGGAATGGTGGTGCATCCTGGATGTGGTAACTTCCACGGAACTCTTGTGCATGCAATAGCCTGGCACCTGCGTAATCTTCCTACTTATGACCCTAATGACCCACAGGTGGGACTCGTCCATCGTATAGACAAAGACACCAGCGGACTGCTTGTCGTTGCAAAGACACCCGAGGCGAAGTCGCATCTTGGAAAGCAGTTCTTCCATCATGATACTCATCGGAGCTATGTGGCTCTTGTGTGGGGAAACTTCGTTGAAGACGAAGGACGCATTGAGGGAAACATCGGCCGTGATGTTCGTGACCGTCTGCGCATGGATGTTTTCCCGCCTGACTCAGGCATAGGCAAGCCTGCCGTTACTCATTACCGTGTTCTGGAGCGCTATGGCTATACCACTCTCGTGGAATGTAGGCTTGAGACAGGACGAACACACCAGATACGTGCCCACATGAAGCATATAGGCCATCCGCTCTTTGCTGATGAACGCTATGGCGGATGTGAAATCCTTCGCGGAGAGCGTAGCGCCTCTTATAAGGCATATATACAAAACTGTTTCAAGCTCTGTCCCCGACAGGTGCTCCATGCCAAGACACTTGGCTTCATACATCCTGTTACTGGCGAGCAGATGGATTTCACCAGTGAACTGCCCGAAGACATGCAGGCACTCATAGAGAAGTGGCGCAATTATACTCGAAATATCGAGGAATCGTGATGTCGTTTTATCGTTTAACCGATTTAACGAATAATCGAAAACATCGAAAAATCGAGATATCGTAACATCGAAACATCGAATTAAAAATAAAATAAAAAATGAAACAACAAAAGAGAACCATTGCCATCGTCTGTGGTGGCGACTCATCAGAGCACGACGTGTCTTTGCGCTCGGCTCAGGGAATCTATTCGTTCATCGACAAGGAACGTTACAATGTCTATGTGGTAGATATGCGTGGCACCGACTGGAACGTACAGTTGCCTGACGGAACTGCTGCACCAATCAACATGAACGATTTCTCGTTCAAGGAGAATGGTAAGACCGTGTTCTTTGACTATGCCTATATCACCATACACGGCACCCCAGGCGAGAACGGCATCCTTCAGGGATACTTTGATCTTATCCGTCTGCCTTATTCTACAAGCAATGTGCTCGTTGAGGCTATGACATTCGATAAGTTCGTGCTCAATAACTACCTTCGCGGTTATGGTGTGCGTGTGGCAGAGAGTGTGCTCGTGCGTTGTGGTCAGGAGAATAAGGTGAGCAAGAAAGACATCATCGATAAGGTAGGCATGCCCTGCTTCGTGAAGCCTGCCAACGATGGTTCAAGCTTCGGCGTGTCAAAGGTTAACAAGCCCGACCAGCTCGCTGCTGCTCTTCGCGTAGCAATGATGGAGAGCGACGAGGTTATGATTGAGTCGTTCCTTGCCGGCACAGAGATCACCGTTGGCTGCTATAAGACGAAGGACAAGCAGGTAGTGTTCCCTGTTACTGAGGTTGTAACAAAGAATGAGTTCTTCGACTACGATGCAAAATACAACGGTCAGGTTGAGGAGATTACTCCTGCACGTATTCCTGCAGAACAGGCTGAGCGTGCCCAGAAGCTTACTTCTGCCATCTATGACATCCTTCATTGCAATGGCATCATCCGAATAGACTATATCATTTCTCCTGAGGGTGACATCACAATGCTTGAGATCAATACAACTCCAGGAATGACAGCTACCAGCTTCATTCCTCAGCAGGTGCGTGCTGCAGGACTGTCTATGACCGACGTGCTGACCGACATCATTGAAAACCAATTCTGAGTTAGTTGAGAGTGTAGAGTTTAGAGTTACAGTTTGCTGCCACTATGGAAAAGTTTGACGAGATAAGACCTTATGAGGCTGGTGAGATGAAAGAGGCGTTCGAAGCGTTGCTTTCCGACCGTCAGTTCAATGCTATAATGAAAGGCTTTGCACCATGGCTTCCGAAAGGAATACGCAATGGCTTGCTAAAGCTAGCGTTCATTGGCATTAACACCCCTCTCGATTTTCAGAAGCGTTTCATGAAGCCAGTGGTGAACTACATCATCCGTAAGCATACCGATGGCTGCACTTTCGATGATGAAGCCTTGAGGGTAACTAATCATACCTCTCACCTCTCACCTCTCACCTCTCAGTCAGAGCGTTTCACTTTTGTCTCTAACCATCGTGACATCGTGCTCGACTCTGCCTTTCTCGACGTAATGCTCTTCAATAGTGGTTATCATACAACCGTTGAGATAGGCATTGGCGACAATCTTCTCATCTATCCTTGGATAAAGCGCCTTGTGCGTATGAACAAGGCGTTCACCGTTCATCGTGGACTCACAGCCCATGAGATGATGCGCTCTTCGCAACTCATGAGTGAGTATATTCATTATGCTGTGACGCAAAAGCATGAGAATATATGGATTGCACAGCGCGAAGGACGTGCCAAGGATAGCGATGACCGCACTCAGGAGTCGGTGTTGAAGATGCTGGCCATGGGCGGCACAGGCGATAACTTCGTAGATAAGCTTAAAGATCTAAACATCGTGCCGCTAACCATCAGCTATGAGTTTGATCCTTGCGACTACCTCAAGGCGCAGGAGTTCCAGCAGAAACGTGACAATCCATCGTTCAAGAAGAGTAAGCAGGATGACCTCGACAACATGAAAACGGGCATCTTCGGATATAAGGGACGTGTCATCTACCGCTGCGGAAAGCCTGTTAATAACTGGATAGAAGAACTGAGAGACCTGCCCAAGAACGAGTTCTTCAAGGAGATGGCCAGCCGTATGGATAAGGAGATTCATGCTGGCTATGAGCCTATGTATCTCAATTATGTCGCTCTTGACATGCTGAACGGCAATCAGAACTATGCTGACAAGTATTCTGCCGAAGAGAAGAAAAGGTTCATGGACTATATTGAAAGCCAGCTCTCAAAGATTCAGCTTCCTAACAAGGATGAGGCTTTCCTTCGCGAACGTATCCTTACAATGTATGCTAATCCATTAAAGAATTATCTGGCTGCACAATGAAGAAAGGTCTTTTGTTCTTACTACTGTCTATAGCTGTTGTGGCTTGCACCATTGAGACCTATGAGAAGGGCGATGGTGAAAATTCCTATCTGCAAGCTGACTTCGTTGATGCCCATGCCGACGCCAACCTGAAGATTGACTATGTGGATACCGATGGCGGTGAGCGCCTCAACATCTCAGTGCCTTTCACGAAGTCGTTTGTAAAGAAGGCTGAGTCTTCCTATCGTGGCATCCTCTATTATAATAAGAAAGGTGACAACGTGGCTGAGATGGTTAGCTTCGCTGAGGTCGGCGTGGCAGGCATCACGCCTATTGACTCCTTGACTAAGAAAACGTCTATGAAGACCGACCCTCTAACGCTTGAAGGCTTGTGGGTTAGTAAGAACAAACGCTATCTTAACGCAACATTATATGTTAAGATTGGCTCTACCGATGATAATTCAGCCATGCATCGTCTCGCTGTAATCAGCGACACCCTTATGAGTCATACCGATGGAAAGAAGACACTCCACCTGCGTCTTTATCACGATCAGGGTGGCATGCCTGAGTACTATTCCCAGCGTACCTATTTCAGTATCCCCATTCAAAAGTTAGGTGTTGACAGCATTCAGTTCACCATCAACACCTATAAAGGTCTTGTCACAAAGACATTGTCTCTAAAGTAATCTCACCTCTCACCTCTAACCTCTAACCTCTCATCTCTCAATATATCCTTGCTCTCTCAGTTCGTGAGCCATGTCGCAGAGCTCGTCATACCACTCCTGTCCGAAGCGTCTCACCAGTGGCCCCTCAAGGAACTTATATACAGGTAGCGACAGCTCACGTCCTTTCTTCACGGCATCTTTGCATACATCCCATCGGTGGTAGTTCAGTGCCACCGTGCCGTCGCTGAAGCGTTTCTCACGGATAGGGTAGAGGGCACAGCTTATGGGTTTGCAGAATCTAGATTTCCCTGCACGGAAAGCCTTCTCCAATGCACAGAGACAGCATCCTTTTATCGGTTCGTGAGTGTTGAAGTCCTCAATGTCGTCGTAATAAGTGAACACACAGTCCTTGCCGTTCACTATGCTTGTTACTAGGTCACCCTCCTGGTCTGTGTATGCCACACCCTGCTTGTCTATCACGGCCTGAGCTGTTGCTGATAGGTCGCTCCATGTCTCGTCGAGCGCATCTTCTATTTCCTCGATTTCATCGAGCGTCACAGGTGCTCCTGCGTCGCCCTCTATGCAGCACTGTCCCTTACAGGCGCTGAGGTCGCAACAGAACATCTCCGTCAGTATGTCCGACGATATAAGTATGTCTCCTATCTGAAGTATTGGCGGTATCTGTTTCTTATTATCCATTCTATTTCATTCTACATATTATCTAATTCAACCTTCTCGTTTTTTAAAACCACGAATTTAGCGAATTAAACGAATTTTCTTTACAAAACAGCATTTTCGTTAAATTCGTATAATTCGTGGTTTCTTTCACCTCCAACCTACCATTCTATAGGTTCTTCTCCTACGCTTTCGAGGTAGGCGTTTGCTTTCGAGAACTGATGTTGTCCGAACCATCCGCCGCGGTTTGCCGACAGTGGTGATGGGTGTACCGACTCCAGCACGAGGTTCCTCTGCCTGTCAATCATTGACGCCTTGCTTCTTGCGAAACCGCCCCATAGCATATATACTATATGTTCGCGCTCGCGTGCGAGAGCCTGTATGGCGGCATCGGTGAAGTACTGCCATCCCAGTGAAGCATGGCTGTTTGCCACATGGGCACGCACAGTCAGCGTGGCGTTGAGCAGCAGCACACCTTGTCTTGCCCATCGTGAGAGGTCTCCGTTCTGTGGCATAGGCGTGCCCAGATCGTCGCTTATCTCCTTGAAGATGTTCTGCAACGACGGTGGAAAGACTGTTCCTTCTTTTACTGAGAAACTCAGCCCGTGGGCTTGTCCTGGCTCATGATATGGGTCTTGTCCTATTATCACCACCTTCACTTTGTCAAAAGGACACAGGTTGAAGGCGTTAAAAATCTCTTTACCTGGCGGATAGCATGCCCCAGCCATATATTCCTGTCTCACTCGTTCTGTGAGTTGTGCGAAGTAAGGTTTTTCAAACTCACCGCTCAGTCTCTCCTTCCATGAAGGCTCTATCTGAATCTCTCTCATCGTTTCTCTTATTTTCTGCAAAGGTAACTACTATCTTCAAATTAGCGAAATAAAATCCCATAAAACACAAATGTTAAAGACTAAAAAGAGTCCCGCCGCATTGTTGCAGCAGGACTCCTTGTTTTTTTCTAATCCATCTCCCCTCCCCTCGGGAGGGGTAGGGGGTGGGTCTTAGGGTAGGGGGTGGGTCTTACTTAACTACCACCTTCTTGCCATTTACGATGTAGAGGCCACGCTGTGCCTTCTCCACCTTCTGACCATTCAGGTTGTAAACAGTGCCGTCGAGCTTGTTCTCGCTCTTCACGTTAGTGATACCAACGGTCTCACTGAGACGTGTGTACTTAACGTTCTTGAACGACAGCCAGCTGATAGTGTTGTCAGCAGCTATGTTGAACTTGAACTTCAAGTCGTCACCTGCGAATACATCACCAACTGCGGTGAACTCCTTGGCGTATAATGGAGAAGTACCAATCTGGTCACCAGCGCAAACGTCAACAGCAGTTTCATCGTTAACGCTCATTGTGATGCCTGCAGGAGCCTCAGCACCGTTCTTCATGCGAACGCGTACCCAAGCCTTAACCTCGTAGTTACCTGCCTCAAGACCAGTCAATGTAGCGGTAATGGTGTTAGCAGCAAGGCTGTTGCCATCGCCAGTCCAATACTCGTAGAATGGAACCTTGAACTCTGAACCATCGTTGTCACCTTCAACAGACCAGGTGTTGATGTAAGGAGTTCCTTCAACATCTGAAGTGTAAGCAGAGAGCAGCAGAGTTGGCAGCAAACCTTCCAGACGTGAGCCATAGTTGAATGCAGCAGCATCAGCATCGCCCATTGTGCCTTCGTCATATCCCTTCTGTGCAGTTGCTATGCTCTCGTCGAATGTAGCCTTTGCAGCAGCAGTGTACATGTTAGTCTTTGCTACTTCCTCAGCAATGAAGTCAAGTACGCTCTTCATCTTGGCGTAAGCCTCTATGCTGGCCTTAGCAGCTGCGATAGCCTTCTGAGCAGCCTCGTAATTGTCGAGATTGATTTCCTGACGCAGAGTAGCGATAGCATTATCAGCAGCAGTCTTGATTTCTGCATTCATCTTGCCCTCAGGCATAGTAGCAGCGAGTCCGTTAACAGCAGCTTCGTCGATGGCAGCACCTACGTAAGCCACACGGCAATTCTTGAAGGCCATCCAGTTGAAGTTTGCTTCAGCCGATATCTTGATGCCGAAACGGAACACGCCGTCTTCGCCAACCTCAGCAGACATTGCGTAGTTGTCGTAGATACCCTTCATATTGTTATACTCAAAGCTCTTGCCTGTAGCAAACTCCTTCTCGCGATCCTGTGCGAAGAGTGATGCACCGGTAGGAGCATTACCTGATTCACTATAAGCGCGGATAAGAGCTGTGAATGAATAAATACCAGGATCAAGGCCAGGTAATGTGTAGTAGATCTCACCTGTACCAAGTACGTTGTCACGATATACCCAGTTCTCGATGAACGGAGTGGTCATGTTTGAACCATCGCTGTTGCCTTCGCCAGACCATGTGTTGATATGGAATGTGTTCGTGTTCGTGCAAGTCCAGCCTTCAAGGCTATTGTCAGGAATGATGCCTGTCTCCAGAATCTTGTAGCTATTGATACTTGCTTTAGCGTTAGCGAGGGCTTCTTTGAGCGTATTCAGCTTTTCATCGTTAGCCTCAGCCTTATAAGCTTCGTATGCAGTTTCGAGTGCATTCTTGGTCTTCACCGACTGTTTAGCAGCCAGAGCTGCGTCTATTTCTGCATAGAAAGCAGCTGCCTTAACCTGCTCAATAGTACACTCTGTACCATAGTAGGTCAGAGAGATGTTGTCGATACCCATCCAGTTGGCAGTAGCAGTGGTCTGCTCCAGACCGAACTCCATGGTGTTGTTCTCAACCTTAGTGTAAACCTCATACATAGTGGGTTCACCTGTGGTGAGGAACTCCTTGTCGTTGTTAGCATATACATACTGACTCTCGTTGGGGGTAGCCAGAGTGTTCACAAAGGCAGCGATGTTCAGTTTGTAGATACCGTTGGGGATGCACTCAGCAATCTGATACATCTTGTTGGCCTTGGGGTCGGGATTCCAGTTCTCCCAGAATTTGCCTGTGAAGGCACCTGCCTGGTTGGTTGCAGTACCCCTGTTCTGGAATTCACCTGTAGAAGTCCAACCATTGGTGTCCTCATCGAATGTACCGTTTACTACGAATGGAGCAGCAACGGGATTCTCAAGGCTTGCACCAGCAACAAGAGCTTCGTTGGCAGCAATCTCATTGACCTTGGTGAATGCTTTCACTGCTGCAATCAGGTTGGTGATAGCAGTATTGATAGCGCTGAAATCAGAATCCTCGGCAGCCAGTGCCAGCTCAGCAGCATTAATAGCTGTGTTCAGGTCTTCAACACCTTCTTTGCCTTCAGTAGGAATTGCCTTGACTTTTGTAACATAAGCTTTTGCAGCAGCAATCAGCTTAGCATACAGAGCCTTGGCAGTGGTAATCATAGTGATATAGTTGCCACCTCTCAGGACTGCCTGTGCTTCAGTCACATCTTCCTCGAATCCATCGTAGTTCTGGGCATATCCGACTAATTGTGTCAAGATGTTAGTAGCAAGCGGTGTAGCAGCTTCTCTTACAGCTGTCATTGTAGCGATGATCTTCGATACATTGCCTTCATTGATAGCTACCAGAGCGCTGTCAACGAGTGCAGCAGTTCCTTCCTGACCATATTTCAGAGCATATGCGCGAAGGTTCTGTAAGTGAGCAGGAGCCACAGCCTTTGCAGCTACGATAATCTTCTGCATGGCAGCACCCAGCTCCTCTGGAGTAATGCTTTCCTTAGCAAGTAATGTATCGGCTTCTGCATATGCTACATTCAGTGTGCTGTCATTGAGTCCCTCAGCGATGATGGCAAGTTTTGGTAGATAGTCCTTAGCAGCAGCAATCAGGTGATTGAAGAGTGCCTTGGCAACAGTAATCATGGTGACATAGTTGTCACTTTCCAGAGCTGCTTGTGCCTGAGCGGCCTGCTCTGTTAAGCCAAATGCCTTAACATATTCAATGATTCCGCCTAATACCTGCTTGGCAAGCGGTGTAGCTGCTTCTTTTACAGCTGCCATAGTAGCAATAATCTTAGCAACATTGCCTTCATTGATAGCTACCAGAGCGCTATCCACGAGTGCAACAGCTTGTTCAGCACCGTATTTTACAGCATATCCTTTAAGGTTATTCAAGTGCTCAGGAGCCACGGCCTGTGCAACAACAATGATCTTCTGCATGGCAGCGGCAAGCTCCTGTGGGGTTACATCCTCTTTGGCAAGTGCAGCCTGAGCATCTGCGTATGCAGCATTCAAAGTACTGTCATTGAGGCCTCCAACGATAGCGCCAAGTCTTGGCAATACAGCTTCAAAGTAAGACTTTATTGCTGTTTCCAATGCTTGAGTAGCCTGGATTATTTGCTGGAGAGTGGCATCCTCATTTGTCAGAACAGCCTGGGCTGCTGCAATAGCTTCAGCAAGTCCCTCTGGATTAATGTTGCTTGCAATAGCAATTGCTGTTTGCAGGGCTTCCTTAGCTGCAGCAATTGCTGCTGGGTCAACAGCACCCTCAACGAGTTCAACCTTCTTCAGTGTGAGGTTATTATAAACGAACTTCAATGAACCAGCCTCTGCGATAGCTGCGAGGTCTTCATTGTCAAGAGCGATGTCCAGCTTTGATTCGCCAACAGGAATGTTTGCTGCTTCGTAGATTGGGTTCATACCAGCAAATACAGACAGATTGCCTGTAGCAATGATGCGAGCAGGACCGGCTGCGCGAGCAGGAGCTGCAACCACCACTGTAGCGCGGATGGTATCATTGGCCTTTGCAAAATTGTTGAAGTAAGCAGCAGCTATCTCAGCGTTAGTGTTCTCGTTCTCATCGGTAGTGGTCTCACCATTCTCCCAGATTGTGCCGTAAGCAGGAGTGATAATTTCTTCCTTTTTTATAAGACTATAGCCATCAAAACCATAGAGATAGTCCATCTCATTAGCGGAAGGCTTGATAAGAGCAAACTCAGCATTGCCGTCGGCATCAATAGTGTAGGCGTGTTTAGTGCCGAAACTATACTTTTCAGCATAGGTGGCGTTCACGGCTTCGGCGGGGGCAAATGTTGCATCGACAACTACAATGTTACCAGCCTTGGTATCCTTGACAAGGATCCATGAGTTAGCCGTGTTGCTATTGATGTACCAGTTTCCACTGGCACGAAGACCCCATGCGCCGTTAGTTTGGAAGAGAATACTCTCGCTCCATGCAGCCCCGTCGAGCAGCAGGGTGGCGTATGTGCGTTCCGAGGCGGTGATGGTATCGCTGAAAGCGTTTGCCGACCATCCATTGGTTGCGGCAGCAGCGCTGAAGAGTGAGCTCGCGTTCTCTGGGAACAGAGCTACGGCGCGAGTAGCATCTGCAGATTTTGCGTAGCCATCAGCCTCAGCATAGGCAGTGATAGTGGCATCGGCAGCCACAGTCAGTTCCTTAGAGCCTGTGAATGAACCATTCTCCTCACCGTATGTGTAATAAATTGTAGCAGTAGGAGAGAGTAGCAGCTTGCTTTGGTCGGCAGAGATGGTAACGGTGCCGTTGGCATTGCGTACGATTACAGGAGCATTGAGTACAATCTCTACGCCAGCCTCAGCTGCAAAAGTCAAAACGTCAGACTCAGACGAGCCCTTAACAGCTTTGAAATAGACATTGCCGCTTGTGCTGACGGTCACGCTGGCACCTTCAGTCCAGTTCTCGTTGTCGAGAGAATAGTAGAGTGTAGCACCCTCGGTGTCACAAGTAGCGGTGATAGTGCGATTGATGCCATCCACCTTTGTGTAGGCTGCCATTGGGGTCTGGATGACCTCACCTGCCACATAGTAGGTCAGCGACAGCTCGTCAATGCCGATGGCACCTCCGCAGCAAGGCTCGATAACCAAACCAGTGGGGTTGACATTCGTTTCCGACAGAACCATATCGGTCACGATGGCAGTGCCAGTGCTGGAGTTGGTGATGGTCAGCTTTACACCATCACTGCTACCAGTGACAACGATGTGATGCCAGTAGGCGGTTGTATTCATTTGGTCACCGGTATTGGCTGTGAAACGTTTGTTCTTGTCGCAGCCTGGCACGGGGAGTGTTGTTCCCGTGGCAGCACCTGCGACGCTCAGCGTAACAGTTGTGTTCCAGTTGGAATTACCGCTAAGGTCAAAGAGGTTCGTGTCGCCTGCCTTCAGCGTGGTATGGTCAGCCTTACTGTTACAGCCGCCAACGGCAGCCCATTCAAAAGATAGCGTCCATGTCTCTGCCGACAAGTCGGTGCTTCCCAATGAGATCGTTGAAGATGCTGGGTCGCCGTTGGTATTATTCCAGGCATTGAGGAACTTAGTGCTTGTAATGACCGATGTCCTCGTGTAGTCGAGAGAGACTCGGTTACCAGCGGTCACTTCAGGTGATGAGGCGTCGTCAAAGCTGTATTTCACTACAGTTTTGTCACCTGCCCAAGCACTTCCGCTCACCATGACCATAAGGGCCACGAGCATAGACTTTAGTAAGTTCTTTTTCATTTGATTACTTTATTAGTAGTTGATTATTGCGCCTTCTGGTCCGTTAGCGCATGTTGTTTTGATTTTAGGGTTTTGGTGGTTGTGCCTGTCTGCGGACCTCTTCAGCTTCCCAGTCTTAGTGGTGAAGTCAGACGTGACACTTCTTTGTACTGTTTAGTGCTTAGTTTTTTTAGATTACTTGTTTTAAAGAGTTTGTAAATAAGTTATTATTGTTTTAAGTTTTGCTATTTTATAATTAGGTGTATATAGCAACTGCAAAAATAATAAAAAAATTCGAACGACAATGAATATTAGCGCCTATTTATCATTTTTTTGCATTTATGCTGTGCTCTTGTTCTGTCTGTTTTGCATTGTGGCTTAGAATATCTTGTGTTCCTGTTCTTACAGTCTTGATGACCAAACTCGTCGACTTTGGTCACCAAACTCGTCGACTTTGGTCACCAAACTCGTCGAGTTTGTAAAAATGTTTATTAAGAACACCATCAGAGTTCTTACTAAACGCTGCTGCCGTTCTGCCTAAACACTATTGCGAATCTTACTGGATGAGGTTTAACTTTGCTCACAAAGAAGTTAAACATCTCTCTGAGTAAAGTTAAACTTCTCTCCGAGTAAAGTTAAACATCTCTCCCTGCAAAGTTAAACTTCTCGCTCGCGTGTATATAATATAATGTGTAAAAATCCCACATGCTTGACAAACATCAAGAGTGGGGTAAAAATTGCACTTTTTCTTTAATTTTTTCTTGAAAAGTTTTGGCGGTTTGGGAAAAAGTAGTACCTTTGCATCCGCTAACGAGGAAACAACCTCTGAAGCGCTGAAGAAAGAGTTCTTTGAAAGATTTACATAGACAGTGAAGTAGTACAAGAAGCGCGGTGCTTTTATTATTTTATAGTATTAGCGCCGTGGGTAATATGAAGTCAGCCGTCAATGCTGTCCTTCGGGACGGTTTTTGAGAATGAGAAGCTTTACCAGAGATACTATTCGGATATGGCGTCCTTGAGTACAGAACAATCAGCATGGTTCGCTGCGTTTTTGCAGTGTCCTTGCTATTAAAGAAATAACTTTTACAGTGAAGAGTTTGATCCTGGCTCAGGATGAACGCTAGCTACAGGCTTAACACATGCAAGTCGAGGGGCAGCATGATCTTAGCTTGCTAAGATTGATGGCGACCGGCGCACGGGTGAGTAACGCGTATCCAACCTTCCCCTTAGTAGGGCATAGCCCGGCGAAAGTCGAATTAATACCCTATGTTTTCCTTGGATGGCATCTGATGAGGAACAAAGATTTATCGCTAAGGGATGGGGATGCGTCTGATTAGGCAGTCGGCGGGGTAACGGCCCACCGAGCCAACGATCAGTAGGGGTTCTGAGAGGAAGGTCCCCCACATTGGAACTGAGACACGGTCCAAACTCCTACGGGAGGCAGCAGTGAGGAATATTGGTCAATGGACGAGAGTCTGAACCAGCCAAGTAGCGTGCAGGATGACGGCCCTATGGGTTGTAAACTGCTTTTGTCGGGGAATAAAGTTCACTACGTGTAGTGTTTTGTATGTACCCGAAGAATAAGGACCGGCTAATTCCGTGCCAGCAGCCGCGGTAATACGGAAGGTCCGGGCGTTATCCGGATTTATTGGGTTTAAAGGGAGCGCAGGCTGTTTTTTAAGCGTGACGTGAAATGTAGGGGCTCAACCTGTGCAGTGCGTCGCGAACTGGAGAACTTGAGTGCACTCGAGGAAGGCGGAATTTGTGGTGTAGCGGTGAAATGCTTAGATATCACGAAGAACTCCGATTGCGAAGGCAGCCTTCCAGCGTGTAACTGACGCTAAAGCTCGAAAGTGCGGGTATCGAACAGGATTAGATACCCTGGTAGTCCGCACGGTAAACGATGGATGCCCGCTGTTGGCGATACAATGTCAGCGGCCAAGCGAAAGCGTTAAGCATCCCACCTGGGGAGTACGCCGGCAACGGTGAAACTCAAAGGAATTGACGGGGGCCCGCACAAGCGGAGGAACATGTGGTTTAATTCGATGATACGCGAGGAACCTTACCCGGGCTTGAACTGCAGGAGAACGATTCAGAGATGATGAGGTCCTTCGGGACTCCTGTGGAGGTGCTGCATGGTTGTCGTCAGCTCGTGCCGTGAGGTGTCGGCTTAAGTGCCATAACGAGCGCAACCCTTTCTGGTAGTTGCCATCAGGTAATGCTGGGCACTCTGCCAGTACTGCCACCGTAAGGTGTGAGGAAGGTGGGGATGACGTCAAATCAGCACGGCCCTTACGTCCGGGGCTACACACGTGTTACAATGGGTGGTACAGAGAGTTGGTTGCAGGCAATTGCGATCTAATCCTTAAAGCCATCCTCAGTTCGGATTGGGGTCTGCAACCCGACCCCATGAAGCTGGATTCGCTAGTAATCGCGCATCAGCCATGGCGCGGTGAATACGTTCCCGGGCCTTGTACACACCGCCCGTCAAGCCATGAAAGCCGGGGGCACCTGAAGTCCGTGACCGCAAGGGTCGGCCTAGGGTGAAACTGGTAATTGGGGCTAAGTCGTAACAAGGTAGCCGTACCGGAAGGTGCGGCTGGAACACCTCCTTTCTGGAGTGTGTGGACGAGACGCAAGTCAAGTCAACACGCTAATAAAGAGGACGCTGAATAGTTAGGTAAGCAAGGTTGATTGTCAACCCTTCAGCTTTCTTGTATACTTCTTCTGTTTATTTAGAGAATAAATGATCTGAGCATAGGTATATCTTTGAAAGGGGGATTAGCTCAGTTGGCTAGAGCGCTTGCATGGCATGCAAGAGGTCATCGGTTCGACCCCGATATTCTCCACTAAGCCCCTTGGGGCAAGAGATCTTTGACATATTGAGACACAAGACTGTAAGTAAAGACTTTTTATTAAGTCAGACTGAAGATTAGATAATAAATCTCAACAATTTACAGCTGAAAGTATGAGCATTCTCTCTGTGGTAGCTATGGTTTATATAGTTACTATAGATTAAAAGAGAAGTTATGGCGAAAGAAAGTTAGGGCGTCTGGTGGATGCCTTGGCTCTCGGAGGCGATGAAGGACGTGATAAGCTGCGATAAGCCGTGTGTAGGTGCAAATGACCTTTGATGCGCGGATTTCCGAATGGGACAACCCAGCTGTCTGAAGGACAGTTATCACCATCTCTGATATGGTGAGGCGAACGCGGGGAACTGAAACATCTTAGTACCCGCAGGAAGAGAAAATAACAATGATTCCCCCAGTAGTGGCGAGCGACCGGGGAAGAGCCTAAACCGTCTGTGTAGCAATGCACAGCCGGGGTTGTAGGACCACGCCGTGGATTACTTGTTGTGAGGAGAACGTTCTGGAAAGAACGATCGTAGAAGGTGACAATCCTGTATCCGAAGCGACCTTAGTCCTAGTGGTATCCTGAGTAACGCGGAGCACGAGTAATTCTGCGCGAATCCGCCGGGCCCATCCGGCAAGGCTAAATACTCCCGAGAGACCGATAGTGTACCAGTACCGTGAGGGAAAGGTGAAAAGCACCCCTAGCAGGGGAGTGAAATAGTACCTGAAACCAGTCGCCTACAAGCGGTCGGAGCTGCTTTTGCAGTGACGGCGTGCCTTTTGCATAATGAACCTACGAGTTACCATCACCGGCGAGGTTAAGTCACTCTGTGACGCAACCGCAGTGAAAGCGAGGCTGAATAGGCCGTTTAGTCGGTGGGGGTAGACGCGAAACCGAGTGATCTACACATGTCCAGGATGAAGTCCCGGTAACACGGGATGGAGGTCCGCACTGATAAGCGTTGAAAAGCTTCCGGATGAGGTGTGTGTAGGAGTGAAAGGCCAATCAAACTCGGAGATAGCTCGTACTCCCCGAAAGGCATTTAGGTGCCGCGTGTGGTTATCAGCATGAGAGGTAGAGCGACCGATAGGTCAAGAGGGCTTCACCGCCTATCGAGACCTGACGAACTCCGAATGCTCATGCTCCGCAGCCATGCAGTAAGGGGGCGGGTGCTAAGGTCCGTCCCCGAGAGGAGAAGAATCCAGACCGCCGTCTAAGGTCCCGGAATCCTGTCTGAGTTAGTCTAACGAAGTCTGGCCTCGATGACAGCTAGGATGTTGGCTTGGAAGCAGCCATTCATTCAAAGAGTGCGTAACAGCTCACTAGTCGAGAGGCCGGGCGTGGATAATAATCGGGTATAAGACAGGTACCGAAGGCGCGGGATAGCAATAATAAAAGTATCGGTAGGGGAGCATTCCAGTTGCCTTGAAGGTGTGTTGACGATGCACGCTGGAGCGTCTGGAAAAGCAAATGTAGGTATAAGTAACGATAAGAGGGGTGAGATTCCCCTCCGCCGTAAGACTAAGGTTTCCCGGGCTATGTCATTCAGCCCGGGGTTAGTCGGGTCCTAAGTCTCAGCCGAACGGCGATGGCGATGGCCGACACGGTTAATATTCCGTGACTTCCCTTTGGAGCGATTGTGGAGACGGAGGAGTGACACTGCCGCGCACCGACGGATGTGTGCGTTGACGGCATTAGGCAATGAGACTGGCAGGCAAATCCACCAGTTGAGCTGAGTGCCTAGAGTACGGCGGCCCTTTCGGGGGCAGCCGAGTGCAGGTAACCCTACTCCCTAGAAAATCCGCTAAGCTTATCCACTGGGAACCCGTACCGCAAACGGACACACGTAGTCGGGTAGAACATACTAAGGCGTTGAGAGAGTCGTGGCTAAGGAACTAGGCAAACTGACCCTGTAACTTCGGGATAAAGGGTCCTCACTTTGGTGAGGCGCAGAGAATAGGTCCAGGCAACTGTTTAACAAAAACACAGGGCTGTGCAAACTCGCAAGATGAGGTATACAGCCTGACACCTGCCCGGTGCTGGAAGGTTAAGAGGAGAAGTCAACCTTTTTGGCGAAGCTTTGAATTGAAGCCCCAGTAAACGGCGGCCGTAACTATAACGGTCCTAAGGTAGCGAAATTCCTTGTCGGGTAAGTTCCGACCTGCACGAATGGTGTAATGATCCGGACGCTGTCTCGGCCACGATCTCAGTGAAATTGTAGTATCGGTGAAGATGCCGATTACCCGCGATGGGACGAAAAGACCCCGTGAACCTTTACTACAGCTTAGCACTGACCTTGGTCATCGGATGTGTAGGATAGGCCGGAGGCTTTGAATCGGGTGCGCCAGCATTCGTGGAGCCATCCTTGAAATACGGCCCTTCTGCTGCCTGAGGTCTAACGGGTTGATATCCGGACACTGCTTGGTGGGTAGTTTGACTGGGGTGGTCGCCTCCAAAAGCGTAACGGAGGCTTCCAAAGGTGCCCTCGGGCCGATTGGTAACCGGCCTTACAGAGTGCAATGGCATAAGGGCGCTTGACTGGGAGGCAGACATGCCGAGCAGGCAGGAAACTGGGGCATAGTGATCCGGCGGAGCCGTGTGGAAGGTCCGTCGCTCAAAGGATAAAAGGTACTCCGGGGATAACAGGCTGATCCCCCCCAAGAGCTCATATCGACGGGGTGGTTTGGCACCTCGATGTCGGCTCGTCACATCCTGGGGCTGGAGAAGGTCCCAAGGGTTGGGCTGTTCGCCCATTAAAGTGGCACGCGAGCTGGGTTCAGAACGTCGTGAGACAGTTCGGTCTCTATCTATCGTGGGCGCAGGAGTCTTGAGTGGATCGGTCACTAGTACGAGAGGACCGTGATTGACCGACCTCCGGTCTGCCAGTTGTACCGCCAGGTGCACCGCTGGGTATCCGCGTCGGGTTCGGATAAGCGCTGAAAGCATCTAAGTGCGAAGCCGGCCACAAGATTAGGGCTCCATTGAGGGTCGTCGTAGACTACGACGTTGATAGGGTGCAGGTGTAAAGACAGTGATGTCAAAGCCGAGCACTACTAATTGCCCGAGATCTTTCGCCTCTGGCGCATATTTTCTGCTGTAAGTCAGTCGCGCTTTAGCGCTGCTTATTGTTCTTGTGTTGATATGTCAACCCCTATTTTCAGGTGGTTATTGCGGCGGGGTCCCACCTCTTCCCATTCCGAACAGAGAAGTTAAGCCCGCTTGCGCCGATGGTACTGCAATGCAATGCGGGAGAGTAGGAAGCCGCCATCTTTTTCCAGAGAGACTATAGTCACAGCGACTGTAGTCTCTCTTTTTTGTTTCCGACTGTAGAGGGTGTAAGACTATAGACTTTAGACTTCAGAATTTGGACTAAAGACTATAGACTATAGTATTTAAAGACAACTGAGACAACTATAACAACTTATATAAAGTGTTGTCTTTGTTGTTAAAGTTGTCTTTTAAAACATCAAGAGGTTGTCTTTAAAGACTCTTGATGATGGTCTCTATAACTTGTGGGAAGTGTTGCATCTCGAGTTGATGCTCCTTGGAGGCGATGTCGTCAACGGTGTCGTTGGGAGATAGCGCTACGCTGAACTGGGCAATGATCTCGCCAGAGTCGCATACTGGCGTGACCCAATGGACTGTCATGCCTGTTTCTGTCTCTCCTGCGGCTTTTACTGCCTCGTGGACATGATGGCCCCACATGCCCTTGCCGCCATACTTTGGTAACAGGGCGGGATGGAGGTTCACTATGCGGCGCGGAAAGGCGTTTATGAGGAATTCTGGAATGAGTGGCAGGAAACCGGCAAGAACGATGAAATCGATATTTTTTAGCAATTCTAGCATCACAGAGGCATCGTTAAGTTCTGCCTTTGTTATGACTGCTGAAGGCACGTTTAAGCGCTTGGCGCGTTCGAGAACGTAGGCATCAGGCTTGTTACTCACCACAAGGCTTACGTTGACAAGCGATGATCCACTGAAGTAACGTATGATGTTCTCGCAGTTGCTGCCACTGCCAGAAGCAAAGATTGCTATGTTAATCTGTTTCATGTCTTTAGTCGTTGTCGTTAGTTGAGTCGTTGTGTTTAAGTTTTTTGATTTGCTCTTTAGCTTTTATCTTTCATGCGCTCGCGTACCTTATAATAAGATTGGTAGCTGGTGAAGCCTGATTCTTGAGCTGCTGCCTCCTTAGTGATGTTAGGATGGAGCTTTACATATTCATTATAGTGGTTCAAGCGCTGGCAGTTTACATAATTGAAGAATCCACCGAAGCGCTCTTTGAATACTGCTGAGACGTATGTGCGGTTATAGCCACATTCGTTGACCACCTGCTCTATTCTGAGGTGTGGGTTTAGATAGCCTTTTTCCTTTTCGATGAAGATCTCTATACGTTCAGCTATCTGCCTCAAACGTTCCTCCTTCACGCTTGGTTCTTCGTTTTGGTCTTCATTGCTCAGACATTCTTTTTCCTCTTCCTCTGCGTCGGCAAGTATGGCAGCGCGTCGCCATGCCGGCAGTACGTTGATGAGCAGCACAATATTAAGTATGGCCTGTATGATGTTCATCCATGCCATGATGTCGGGGCTGTCGAAAATGAGGGCAGGCCATAGTATAGGTGTAAAGATGATGGGTGCCAGCCACACTCGCCGTGCGTAGGCGATAGGAAAATCATCGGGGTTTGAGTAGTTGTCATCGCGAGCCTCGTTCATCCAGCGGTGAACCTGCCACATGGCATAAGCTGAATAGAACATCATGACTATTCCAGTTGCTGCTGCCGCTTTTGTGAGAATGTCTGTCTGTTCTGTGGTGAGTATTCCGCCAGGTATCCACGCGTTAATAACAAGTGGTGACATTATTATTGCAGTTATGGCTGCAGCGGTGCGACTTACTATGACACGTTTTTCATATTGTTTCACCGTTCCGAAGAAACATAGCAACAATATGCCGCAATAAGTGTAGTATGTGGCAGGGAAATATGTTTTCTCGAGAATCCATGCTGCTTCGCTGTTAGGATTAAGAATGTATGGCAGCAGGAGGGTGGCATGTGTATAAATAACGCACTGTAGCTTGCGGTCTGGCCATATATATGCCTGTCTCTCCCTCGGCGTGCGACAGGTATGAAACCATCGTATCGCAGAGAAACACAGGCATGTTACCATATAGACGGTTGCTGCCAGTCCGTACCAATAGAAGTTTTCTGTTTGTATCATAATTATGTGATGCAAAATTACGAAAACTATTCATTATTGCAAATTTTACAATCTGTTTTTTATATTTTTACACACCCAGTTGTATGTTTTACACTCGTTTTGTGTCGTTTATACACTAAGAAATTGTAACTTCTTTTACCTTTGCAACAGAAAAATAGAGAGCAACCATAATATCAACCATTATATATGAGTAAATTAATCAACCATTCAAACCTTAATTTTCGACTGCTTTCAGTCTGCATGCTACTGCTATGTGTATGCATGCAGACGAAAGCTTGGGATTCAGAAGCCGATGAATCCGGCAAATTTGACGATTATTATGATCGTCCTACCTATTTCCCTGATTTTGTTCAGCCTACACAGTGGGCAAATGCCGAGTACTATCTTGTTAAAGTTGTGGGCGGCGAAGGTGGTCCTGTGCCAGCAGGTCTTAAGTCTTATATTCCTAACTATCCTATTGGCAATCCGAAATATGCCTATACTCTGTCTGGCTGCCGTGTTTTGTCGAGAGCAGAATAATGTTTTCGGAGACTTTTTATTTGCTATTATTTTTTCGTTTGTCGTTTTTTGTTTATCTTTGCGCTTGCTATGATGAACAGATTGCGCCATGTCTTCGTATGGCTCAGCCGCATAAACTGCTGCAGGGGCTTCGGCATACAGTCGCCTACGGACTATGCCTTCGTTCGTTATGTCATTAACGAGCATTGGCCTTACTATGCCTACGAGACCATGGGACGCGGCGACAGCTGGCTGAAGCGTAAGCTGGGGCGACTCTATTTCCGCATGGCAAACTCGCGTCAGGCAAAGACCGTCATTGACAGGGTAGGAGCATCGGAATATCTGTCTCAGGGATGCCGCCACTCGCTGATGGCCGATGATGCGGAAAAGGTGGAACTTGCCGTCTTGGGTATCAACGATGGCGTGAAGGAGCTTTTCAGCCGTTGTGATGACCAGTCTGTCATAGCTGTGCAAGATATATGGCTTAACAAACCGTTATGGAAAGAACTTGTGGCAGACAATCGTGTCACGATATCTTTCGACCTCTACTATTGCGGCATATTGATGTTTGACCACAACCGAGTGAAACAACATTATAAGATAAACTTTTAACCTGTTGATAATAGTAATTATTTCGAAAACCTAAAATCTATAACATTTATGAAGATATCTAAAGTATATACCCGTACTGGTGACAAGGGAATGACAAGCCTTGTCGGTGGTAAGCGCGTGCTGAAATCGTCTTTGAGGCTCGAAGCCTATGGCACCGTCGATGAGCTTAGTTCGCACCTCGGTCTGCTGGCCGCCATGATTGGTGAAGGTGACGACCATGAGATGATACAGCGCATACAGAACAACCTTTTTGTAGTGGGTACTCATCTTGCTACCGACCAGAGCGAGACGGCTCTCCCTGCTTCAGCTCAGCTGCCAGCGGGCGAAGTGGAGCGTATAGAGCAAGCCATTGACGCCATCAACGCCATTCTCCCTGAACCGCAGGGCTTTATATTGCCTGGCGGCTCTGTGGCAGCTGCTCAGGCACACGTCTGTCGCACAGTCTGTCGTCGTGCTGAGCGTTGCATCATTGCCTTGACGGAAACTGCCGTTGTGGGTGCCGAGATTCAGCAGTATATAAATCGTTTGAGTGATTATCTGTTCGTTTTGGCAAAAAAAATAAACTTTAACAGCGGCATAAGTGAAATAATGTGGCAAAATACTTGTAAATAAAAAATTAATTATTACTTTTGCGCTCCAAAATAACTCAAACCATAATAACACTATTAAACTATGTATTGGACACTTGAATTAGCTTCAAAATTGGAAGATGCTCCTTGGCCTGCTACCAAGGATGAACTCATAGATTATGCGATTCGTTCTGGTGCACCTCTCGAGGTGTTAGAGAACTTGCAGGAGATAGAAGATGAAGGCGATGTTTATGAAAGCATTGAGGACATTTGGCCCGACTATCCTACCAAAGAAGATTTCCTTTTCAACGAGGATGAGTATTGATCATTTAATTCGGCTTAGAAAAGCGTAACCAATTGAAAATAAGCAGCATGGATAAATCACCAAGATTTTCCATGTTGCTTTTTTCGGTCTTTTAAGTCCAAATAAACCGATCAAAAAAGGCATTTTTAGCCTTAAAATGAAAATAAAATGATCAATAATTTGTATCTTTGCAGAAACTTTCTTTTCTGATCATTTTATTTTTTAAAAGTCAAAAAGATATAATATGGTTCTTGGAAAAAAACAAGTATAAAGCCTTTGCTTAACTGCAAGGACTTTTTACTAACTGCTCGTGATATTCTAGTTCCAATTATCAATGCCAATAATGAAATAATGCGTTACAAGGAAGTTGTACCTAAGTACAATCATATGGGATGTGTATTGACTGCAGTCTTGATAGAACTTGACAATAGTATAATCAATGTTGTTCACGTAGGAGATACGCGACTTTATCAATACCATAATGGACAAATACAGAAACTAACTCAAGACCATTCCTATGTTGGTTCTTTAGAGGAAAAGGGAGAATTGACAGAGGAAGAGGCAATGCATCATCCTTATAGAAATTACATCTTCCGCTTTTTAGGAGATACTATCCATACATTTGACGATCAAAAATTTTTGGATACGGCAATCTTCCCTTTGTATTCTGGCTCCCAATTGCTACTTTGCTCGGATGGATTATACGACATGGTCACTTCTGCTGAAATATGTCAGATTATGCAGCAGGCAATTTCCACTGAGCAAAAAGTAAAAATGCTGATTACCAAAGCTAATGAGAATGGAGGTAAAGATAATATAACAACCATCATCATTGAGTTCAATTCGATAGTCCAGAATACTCAATCCAAGAAAGATGAGTCTAAAGAAAATTGATTCTTCAAGGTTGCAAGCTTTGGAGAATTCGTAAATAGTCTATACTTTTGTACCAGAATTAATTTTGAACCGATGACCGACGGTATATCAGGGTCAGAATATTATGGGGACAAAATCAAAAGAAGAACTCTTGAAAGAATATGAAGAGGCAAAACAAAAGGTGGAGAACATCAAAAGTAGTTGGATTAGCGAACAGGTGCAGGATAAGAAATTTAACCATCATAGTTCGTAACTAGGTTCTTGGCAGTCCTGTGAATAATCGCAGTACTGCCATAAAGAAAATGTCAATAATGGGAACATCTAAAAAACTTTCATACCTGCTCAGGCATTCTGATTTGCCAGACGAACAGGGTTGGATTTCTGTTGAAGACTTGGTCAGTAGATTTGGTTATACCGAACAAGGGCTGAAGCAGATTGTCGCCAACGATGCAAAACGTCGCTATGAGTTCTCGGAAGACTTAAAGAGAGTACGTGCGCTCTACGGGCATTCTAACCAAGTCCGTATTCAGTGGGAAGCTGCAGAACCACCAGCAATCCTTTATCACGGAACAGCTAAAAGATTCTTGGATTTTATCTTAAAGGATGGCTTGAAAGAGATTGATAGAAATTATGTACATCTGTCAGAAACCATAGAAGAAGCCGTCCAAGTGGGTAAGCGTCATGGAGAGCCTGTAGTTTTGGCCATTGATACAAAAGTGGCCATTCAAGATGGAGGATGCTTTTATAGAGTTCCCAATGGAGTTTGGCTAACGAAAAGCGTTAAAGTTAAGTGCATGGCTGTAATAAAATAAGTACGTAATGTTAAAATATATCAAAGTTAAGCCTGTTGACACTAATTAGTTTGGCTAAATAAATATTTTATCGTATATTTGCGGTAATTTATATATAGAGTTCTAACCTAAAACCGATGGGCCGATGGGATATAACTGGCAAAAATAATATGAGTTTTTTTGTAGAAGAGCCATTAAACGATGCAGGCATGATAGCAAAATGTGCTTGGTGTGGTGGTCCCGTGGTTGGCAAAGGACAAGGGAGAATTTGGTTAGGAAGTAGACGAACTTATTGTAGCCCAAAATGTCAATATGAGGCAGAACAAGCAGAAAAAGCAGGGAAATAGAGTTGCGTAAACACTATTATTTATGGGAAAAGGACTTGGTCTTTTTCCATTATACAAGTCGGTATTCATACGTTGTCTGTTCATTTTACATCGTAAGGCAATATGAACAATGGCAAAAGTGAAACAATCTATCATAGAAGAATCTGGTTCCATCGATGAAAAGTGTCTTCAAAATTATGTGCATCTGTTAGAAAGTGTTGAAGATTCCATCATCCATCATAGCTGGCAGTTGCCATGGAGACGCTGTAGCATTGACCATTTACACAAAAAGGTCATTCAAAAACGGTGGAAACTTTCTCGAGTTCCCTTAGAATTTGGTTAACTTGGGGAGTTGTGATCTTGTGTTTAAGCGCGAATTGTGTAAAATTATTATAACTTAATAAAAATATTATAGAGGATTTGATCGAAATTTTGTTTTTTGAAAAAAAAAGTAATTTCGCATTATATAATTTTGAATAACAGAAAATGGGTAAAGATATTACAGTAACCGGCGATAGACCAACAGGAAAACTTCACATCGGACATTATGTTGGCTCATTGGTAACAAGACTTGATTTGCAGGAAAAATATGGAAATAACCTTGTTTTCATTGCAGATATGCAAGCGTTAACAGACAATTTTAATGACCCTCTAAAAGTTAGGACGAACACTCTTGAGGTTTGCCTTGACTGGTTAGCTGTTGGTTTAAAGCCTGAACGCAACACTTTCTTCATACAGTCATTGGTGCCAGAACTTACAGAATTTACGGTACTCTATATGAATTTAGTTTCTCTTGGACGGCTTGAGCGCAATCCCACAGTCAAGACAGAGATGAAACAGAAAGGGTTTGGCGTAGATGGCAATCCCGTTCCAATGGGTTTCCTTTGTTACCCTATTAGCCAAGCTGCCGATATTACTGCTTTCAAAGCCAATATTGTGCCCACTGGTGAGGACCAAAACCCAATGATTGAGCAAACCAACGAGATTGTCCGCCGATTCAACAATATTTACAACTGTGATGTTCTCGTTGAGTGCCACACGCTTTTGTCGCACACTCAACGCTTACCAGGCATAGATGGGAGCTCCAAGATGGGCAAGTCGATGAATAACGCTATCTACCTCTGTGAGGAATCAAGCTCTTTGACTGAAAAAATCAATAGGATGTACACCGATCCCAATCATCTGCATGTTAGTGACCCTGGCACAGTTGAAGGGAATATGGTGTTCACCTACCTTGATGCCTTCGACCCCAGCAAAGAAGAGTTGGAAGAACTGAAAGCCCATTATAGAAGGGGGGGATTGGGCGATATGGTGCTTAAGAAACGACTCAACGGCATCATGCAGGACTTCATCCGTCCTATTAGGGAACGCCGTAATGAGTTCGAGAAAGACAAGGGAGAGGTACTCAACATCCTGCTCAAAGGAAGCCAAGTGGCTAGGGAAATCGCAGCAAACACACTCTCCGAAGTTAAGAAAGCTATGTATATGGACTATTGATACACCATGAAAGAAAGAATCGTCCCATGTTTTTTTAGCGTACATTACGACGATGCTTCATATCAAGTATCGTACGAAATTACCAATGTTTGCAACCTTAAGTGCAAGCATTGTTGCAATAAGTCGACCCTTGACGACTTCGTCGGTATGCCTTTGGAGCTCGTAAAGCTCCTCATTGATGACTTGAGCGATATCAACGTCAATAGCATATACATGTCGGGGGGCGAGCCTACACGCTATTCAGGATTTATGGAGATTGTCGACTACATACACATTAAGGGTATTGACCTTGCCTTGGCTACTAACGGCACTGAGATTGAACATGTTATACCTGCATTGCGGACTTTCGGCAGCACACGGGAAGGTGTCTTTATCAGTCTCGATGGTCTAGGATCAATTCATGACAGCTTGCGAGGTGTAGAAGGAGCTTTCGACAAGACGGTTGCCTCCATCCGACGCTTGCTTGCTGAGCAGATTCCTGTTAGAGTCAGCAGTGTGGTTTGGAAAGGCAATGTCAATCAATTGGAAGACATAGTGAAATTCGTAGGAAGCCTAGGCGTTTATAAGTTGCATTTCTCTATGCTTTTCAACACTGGTCGGGCTTCCAACAACGACATCGCCATTTCGCCTAAACAGTATGCTTCGGCGTGTCGAAGGATTCAGGAGCTTTCCGAGAGGTATTCCACCACGGGTTTTTCCATCTCAATGAAACGAAATCATCCTCTGTCTGTAGGCTGCGATTTCTGTCATGGAGCCGAAAAAATTATCCATATCAATAGCAAAGGCTATGTTTTCCCCTGTTCTTGGATTGCTAAAACGGAGTTAGGCAAGTACTATTCCTTTAAATGGGAGCCTGGTAAACTGAAGGAAGGCTTGCAAAGATTGACCTTATTCCAAGAATATGTTAGCCAGCGTATAGAAAAATTTGGCTTCAGCGGTTGCCCAGCCGTTGCATTTGAGCATACAAGAGATTTTGTGGGCGAAGACCCTCTAAATGAATGGCTGAATGTATAGAGAAAACTTGTATTTCGATCCCGCATCACTCGATTTGGTTTGGGTGTCAAAAGAAGGTAAGCCTATTAGGGTAAATAATCATGTTGATATTACATCTTCGCCCGGTTCCATTTTCAAGGTCAACCGTTTTCGGCTGGAGATTTCGTTGCAGTGCGACTTACAATGCGACTATTGTATTGTGTTCATGAACAACATTGACAAAAAGGTAAAGCTGATGGACATGAACACCGCCGACAGGATTGTGAACGAGTTCAACCGCACCGTTGGCAATCAGGGCGACATCGTTATCATTGGTGGCGAGCCTCTGCTCAACTGGGAGGTGGTGAAACATGTGATTAAGAAATGTGAGGGACGCACGATTCTCTTCACCAACGCTTTGAAACTGACAAACGACAAACAGCGTTTCTTGAAGCAGCATGGTACCCGCATCCTTACTTCACTTGACGGTTATAATGAACAACATAACCGCTATAGGTTCCATCGTCCTGAAAGGAGAGAATTTGAGATTACATGCCATAACATTCGTGAAGCCGCAGATGAAGGTTGCGACCTAGGTATAGCTTGCCTCGTGTCCGACCTTAATGTGGCCTATCTCAACGGCATTGCAGACTTCTTCCTAGATGAGTTACATTGCAGGTCGTATAGTTTCGCCTATTCCCACCATTTGCTGGACACATCCCATGTAGGTAACTATTCTTTCCAGGACTATGTAGACGCTATATGCAAGCTTTTTGACTATTCAAAACAACGAGGCTTCTATATTGATCAGATTGGTCGCATCCTGCGCGGACTCTTATTGAAGCAAAAATGTCTTGTGGGGTGCAAAGCTGGTAGTAGCCAACGTACTTTCTATCCCGATGGCACCGAAACCATTTGCACAAAACTCGACCTTATCGGCAAGACTGATATGGAGCAAATCAAAAGTATTTTCCCAGTCTACAACGCCCGTTGCAAGAATTGTGTCGCTTATCAGTTGTGTGGTGGAGGTTGTCTTTGGGATGCCTTGCAGAGCCCCAACTTCTATCAAGCTGATGACAAGTTGTGTGTCTCAAAGCAAGCCTTTGTCAATCACTTGCTGCACGACATTGCCACTGAACTGAGGGGCGTCGTTAGTGGCGAACAAGTTCAGACCATTATTCACGAGAAATACGATAGCTTGATGTGTTGAAGCTATAGGCTGAACACCTTACCTGTGGTCTTGCATTGGTCTGAGATTAGGAAGCAAATCAAGTCGGTCACCTGGAATGGCTTCAATATGTTGTCGCCTTCTGTTTCATAGATTTTTTTGATGACCTTATCGGGAAACAGCGAAGTAAGGAAATTTGTCTTTACTGCTCCAGGAGCAATCGCATTCACTCTGATGCCATCGCCATAAAACTCGTCGGCTGCTATTTGAGTCAACATATTGATGCCTACTTTGCTTACTCCATAGGCGCAAAATCCTTGTTGGCCTTTCAGTGACTGGTCTGATGACAGACTGACCACAGCTGCACCGTGAGAGGCTTTGAGCAACGGGAAAGTGTGACGTAGCATCATGAAAACGCTTGTCAGGTTGTTACTGAGTATCTGGTTCCAATCAATTGTTTCCATGTCTTTGATATAGCGTTTTCCATTCACGGTGAGTACACCCGCCACATTTATGAGATAATCAATATGGTCAGTTTCTTCACGGATGGCATTGAGAGTCTGGATTATGTCGTTTTCGCAACTCACATCGCAAATGAATTGATGGAAGTTGGCGCTTGGGTAAGGTTTTAGATCGAGGCCAAAGACTCGAATTCCCATATCACTTAAACGTGTTGCTACATCAAGACCAATTCCCGATGCTGCACCTGTCACAATTGCATATTTTTTCATTTACTGTAGATATTATCGTGTATGTCAATATTAGGGTCTGCTGAGGCATCCCAAATTTGCTTTATGCCGATGAAAAACTCGGTGTATTCCGCTTTTTGTTTCCGCCAAAACTCGTCGCGACCTGTGGTAATATATTCTTCGTATGCTGCTCTACAAGCAATTTTGGTCTGGGGATTCCAATCAGAAGCTAAGTTCATCATGTCGAGGATAACATGCTCGTTGCGGCTGCCGCAGTTCATGATCTTGTTTCGGATAGTGTCTTCGCTGTCGCCAATGTTGATGGACGATTCGGGGATGCTCTTCGACATCTTTACATAGGGAAATAAACCTTCAATCAATCTGCCAAACAGCGAGCATATCTGAGGATTGTCTGACACGAAAGCCGATAGCCCTTTATCGCTTTCTTTCATCCTTTCGATAACGAGCCGTGCTATGGTTGTGAAATAGAATTCCTCGATTCCAGACATGACCAGCACCATTTTCTTCTTGTCCCTTAGAATGGGCATTAATATATCGGCCACGCAGATAACATAATGTACCAATGTGGAAAAGTCCTTGCCTTGAAGGTTAAGGTTATTGTATAGCTTCGTAGTGGCTTCCATGTTGTCAATAAAATCCGAGAGCGACAATACACTAGAGGACATGGCGAAAGTACGGTAGAGGTCGAGCGAATTTTGGCTGCGCAAAGAACCTTTCGTTTCATCGAAGCCAAGTGCTTTTATGAAACGTAGGAATTTTTGGGTTGTATTGATAATGTTTTGTACCTTAGCTTCCCTAAAATTTATGAACCCCAAGTCGGCAATGACGGCATGGACGGTGATATTGGTACGTCGTTGTATGTCGAGCATCCTGAAAATCATCGAAAGGGTGCCTGCCGTCGGGGCATTGGAGGGACCGAATCCGGTTACCAAAGCTATCTCCTCTTCCTTGTAGTCCTTCAGCCAATTGGCATTGTAATGGCAGAGAAAATATTGCGAGAGACTATCTTCCTCATCATATCCACGGAGTTTTACTTGGTTATCGGGAAATAGATGGAAAGCGTTGCGGTGAATATCGTCTAGGATGCCTGCCTGTGTTTGTTGGAGGTCGTTGAAGATTTTAGTGATGAGTTCCTTGGTTGCTTCATATGTACTATGGTTACTTTCCGCGATGAACATTAGCTCTTCATCGGTTGGAAATGCTGTAAGCAAATGTTTAAAAATGGTGTTTTCAGACATGTTTTGTCGGATATATTCTAACAAATGTGTTAATCTCTTTGTCTATATCTGGATGCTCGTAAACCCAATCGCAACAATCTTTGCATGCGCCCTTAAAATGGAGGCTGTTGTGTTCGGCACGTATGCGTTGGTATGTCTCGCTATTCCATACTTCAAGAATAGAATAGTCATAATCTCGGAGGTTACATAAAATATTCCTTGTAGCCAAGTCGAAATAGCAGGTGGTGACACTACAGTCGCTAAGAATGATTATGTCATTGAAGACCCATTTGCAAGGCAACCTTTTCGAAACAATCGGTTTCTTCATATCAGGATTATATCTCGATTGGTTTATCCTGTCGGAGAATCGGTGAATGGCAACTTCCACTCCCAAATTGTTGTAGTGTTTAACAAATGCTTCAATTTTGGATACTCCTTGTCCGTAGTTTAGCCCCATCACTTGTATTTTCGTGTGGCTACCTAAAGCCTGATGTGCTAAAATGAGATTGTCCACATGAGCTCTCACAGTTTCATACTTGTCAGAGCCACGAAGTTGCTTGTACATTTCAGCATCATCAGTTATGACAGAGACCACAAGACCCTCTAACGGAGAATGGAGAAGCATATCTATTTTTTGAGGTGTAAGAAGGACTCCGTTTGTAGAAAGCCTTGTACGTACATGGTAAGTCTCAAACATGTCAAGCGCTATATCAAGTTGCGGATATAATAAGGGATCTCCTCGATAATGGAGCCATATAGATTGACCTTCAAATACCTCCTTGTTTTTCGAAAGTATGGTCTCGAGTAATTCAAGGCTGAGATGTTCGCGTTTCCATGTCTTTTCTACGCAGATTGGACAATTGAGGTTGCAATACGAAGTCAGCTCTAGGTTTTTAATATAAGGTATAATGGGGGTAGTCATAAGCTTGATATTATTGCTTCAATGTCAATATTAATGGGGTTGAATTTGTAGAATGGCGAAATGAGTGGCATGTCGGAAACAACCGAAATCGTTTTTAGTGACATTTTGGGCAGTTGTTCCTTCAGGAAAAAAGACTCCATATCAACGAAGTCAACGCCAACTTTTTCCAGCTGTTTATAGAAATTATCGGTTTGAACTAAGCCATCAACCTGACAGACACAAAGGCCTGTGTTGCAATTTTGATTGAGTACTGTTTTTTGCATGGGATCATTGCTGTTTGTTACAAATTGAGGGACAACAATAGTTGCTACAGGATAGTTTGGATTAAGGGAACCGCACAATCCTAATAATGTCACATCGGTGGCAATATTGGCTATTAGTTTAAGTACATCAATAATAACATTGCCAGGTGTAAGGAGTGTCATTACAAAAGATCCGCCTTTCAGATGGATATAAACCGAGTGGTAAAATCCCCAATAGTCTTGTTTTACGCTCCCTGCTGCAATTAGGGCATCGAATAAAGGCTTAATGTTAGTGACAATGAAGCTGCTTGCACCAATGCTATTAGCATCAAATCCCAAGATCGTCTCAGACATTTTTTTCCTTTTCTCCTGTTTGTTATGGCAATGGTTATGTCTTTGGGAAGCTGAGACCGAATTCATATTTGAATCGATTGAAGTTTGTTGCCTCTGAAATAGAATTCTTTGTGAGCTGATGCCCGTGGACTGTGATATTTTTTCCATTTTTCAAATAACTCTAAATATATTTCTATTGTTTAATACGCTACAAATGTATATAAAAATCTCGAATTATAAGCCAGTCAAGATAAAAAACTGAAATAAATTCTCTCGAATCGGGTGAAAATCAAGGCACACATGCAATTCTTTGTCCTAATTGAGTGCTCGAAGCACAATTATTCTTATCTTTGAAGAGGTATTATTATTGTTTAATCCTCAAATTGTACCGGCTTATGAGAATCGTATGTGGCCTTAACGTGCACAAAGATAGTGTATATCTTTGTATTTTGAGCAGCACGGGCGAGATTGTTGAGAAAGTTTTTGGTGTATTAACATTCCAACTGGCGAAAATGCGTGATGCTCAAACATCACGTTCAGGAGGTTGGTATGGAGAGCACAAGTGTCTATTGGATTCCTATTTGGAGAGTCCTTGAGCCTCATTTCAAGTTGAAACTTGTTAATCCCTACTTTATTAAACAGCTGCCTGGTCATAAGAGTGACGTTAAAGATGCTCAATGGATTGCAGAGTGCATGCTCAAAGATTTGGTTCGGGGTAGCTATGTGCCGCCTGAGCGTATCCAGCAACTTAGGCAGTATGATCGCCGTATTTACGACCTTGATGACGAGATAAACCGCAAGCTTTCCAAATTGGATGCAGTCATGCAGCGGTGTAACATCCGACTTAGTAATTATGTATCGAACACTGACAGCAAGAGCTATAAAGAAGTCGTTGCTCGTATATCTGAGGGCATAACCGACCCCAAGGTACTTGTGGAGGAAATCCACGGGCGTATCATTAATAGTCATGGGCGGAAGACAATCATTGCAGCTCTGACAGGCGTCATCACACAAGCGGACTCCGATATGATGAGACAGATTCGTGAAGAAATTGACGTTGCCGAAAAGCATAAGCAGGAATGCATGGACAAAATGCAAGAGATATGTGAGCAGGAATACACAGATCAATTAAGGAACCTACAGACAATACCTGGAGTCAAACTTAGGGCTGCCACATCGTTGATTGCGGAAATCGGCACGGATATGAGCATATTTGAGATAGCAAACCATCTCGCCTCGTGGAGCGGCTTGAAACCGAGAAATGACGAGTCAAACAAAGTCGTCAAGTCTAAACGAATCACACATGGGAACAGATATCTCAGAAGAACTATTGTTGAATGCTCATGGGCAGCAAGTCGGACTAAAGGCTGTTTCTTCAGCCGTTTCTCCTATCATCAGACACAAGTCAGAAAGAAAGGAAAGATGAAAGTGCAGATTGCTATTGCAAGAAAACTGCTTGTCTGCGCATGGCATATTCTTAGTAAAAATGTCATCTATCAAGACTTTTCTGAATGTAATGTTGCAAAATAGATATTGACACGAATACCAGCTATGGCAAGGCTATTACCTTTGTGGTGGCGCTAAGACCCCGTCTACAAATTAACCAACGGCATGGCTGGCGATGGAACCCAGCCTGAGTAGAACTCGCAGAGGAAAGTATCACTTTGATACACAGGTCAGATAACGGCTTGTGGCGTAATCTCGTGTGTTCTTATTGACAATATCCCTGATTTTAGTTACTCTGGCGAGATAATTTATTTCGGTTTTATAGAGGAAAGGTACTAATTTTTCTCTAAAATCTGCATTCTCCTATAGATTTTTCCAAATTTGCTGCTGTGAATCGCTTTGACTCGCTTTGAGGGCTTTGACTGTGCACCACTGATGGAGTGATTCACGATGCTCAAGTGAGACCTCTCGTCATTGTAGGAGGCTATGATGTAGGGCTATTCCATTATGGGCAAAGAAATGATTTAAGAGTTGTTGAATTTCAGTTAAATTGATTGCTTGTGTTAATAATTTTTCGTACCTTTATAGCTTTAATTCAATTACATGAATTTAGCTATATCAAAGAGAAAATACACCGTAAAACTCACATAAAAGGAGCGTAAGAAACTCAAGTCTAACATTTCCAAAGGCAAAAGTGCATTATAATCCATAAAACATGCTTATTTTTAATGCGTCTCAATATTAACGCCAATGTAAACTGTGCCATCATTGAGTTGTACGAGTGTAAATGATAACGTAAAAGTATAAAAAATTATTGCTGTCCGATAAAAAATAAATACCAATGAGTCAGAAATTTAGAATCCCCATCGTGGGGCTTGAATCTATCAAATTTGGCTCTAAAATGCTGATTTTCGAGCTTAAATTCTTGTATTTGAGACATAAAATGCTTCGAAGAGGAGATTTTGCGTCTATAACGTTGAATTGGCACATAGGGGGCTTACTTTTTAAATTTTGCCTGTCCAGGTACTGATTATCAGTTACTTATAAGCCGATTTCAGCGTTTTTTCAGTTTTTATCGGACAGCAATAAAAAAAATATTCAAAACCATTTCTTTATTTTATTGATTAATGTTTCGGTAGTTTAACAAATGCCTAAATAACACCTCTTCTGATGTCCTGGCTCTGCGAGCCTTCGTGCTGAAGTCAGAGTTTTGTGCTTAAGAGCTTGCTCTTGCACAAACCCTGGCATCACCAATCGTTGCTTCGCAACTCAAGACATCACAAGAGGCAAAAACACCGTACCGCTTCGCTTTCCTGTTGTTCGTCATTCTTCATGTCCTAATCAT
Organism: Prevotella sp. E13-27; assembly: GCF_023217965.1. NCBI lineage: Bacteria > Pseudomonadati > Bacteroidota > Bacteroidia > Bacteroidales > Prevotellaceae > Prevotella > Prevotella sp. E13-27. The sequence goes on from NZ_JALPSC010000001.1 coordinate 1,456,025, forward strand.
CCAAGACCACGCTCAAATCCTATAGGAATAGATATGGTGTCGCTCCAAGAAGACGTACAAGCAATAGCTGGCGATGAGCCATACTCGTTCTCACTATATTCATATACCAACAATTTTCAAATTGAGTATAAAAGCCTATTGATTTTGATTTGGATGAAGAAAATGGAGGTACGAATAAGCTATACTATCAATAAGCAGGAATATACCGCTATTTACGGAATGATTGATGTTGAGAAAGTGAAGAAAGTTTTAAGAGTAAAAACATACAAGGGTATAGAGAGTTCTTTATGTCGTTATTGTAATAAAACTCCCAAAGAACAATTAGACCTTTTCTGGCTTGTACGTTGGCTTGATAATCATGGGATAAAGTATGTTTGTGCTGAAGACTGTTCTATAATCGTATAGCATCTTTCAAGGTTGCAAATCTTGTACGAACTAAAAAATTTTCGTTCCTTTGCACAAGTTTTAATGATTAAGCCACTATAAGGCATAAGAAAATAACTCAAACAAAAGCAAGGAGAATATGAAAATAGGATTTGTCACGCCAAATTTTCCATTCGAAAAACGAGTAGCAATATTGCCCCAACAGGTATTAGAAAGCCCTAATGATATTATTATAGAACGTGGATTTGGTACAACGATGGATATTTCTGATGAAGAATACGAAGCAGCTGGTGCAACTCTTATGAGCAGGAATGAAATTTTTTCAAAGTGCGATATCATATTCTCTTTGAAACTCATACAACCATGCGACTATGATAAAATTCGAGAAGGACAGATTATTGCAGGTTGGACTCATCCGACTGGCTCTGGACGAGAATTTATGAAAAATATAGCAGAGCCAAAAGGATTGGTGATGATAGATTTAGATAATATTTATCCATCTGTATATTATAATGGAAAGGCATATAAGATTCCATTTATCCGTCCGAACTTTATTCGTGATAATAGCGTTTATGCTGGCAGGGCTGCAGTTACGCATGCACTGATGAGTTATGGTTTGTACCCAAACGCTAATACTCGAGTCGCCATACTGTCTTCAGGAAATGTAGCGCAAGGTGCTTTTGAAATGATAGCGAAATGGGGTGCAGATATAAGAATGTTCTACCGCAAGACTATGTCAGAGTTCTATGAGAGCATCGATGATTACGATATTATTATTAATGGTATTGAAGTAGATGAACCAAATCAACATATTCTGACAACATCCCATTTGATGCAGGTAAAACCAGGATGCCTCATCATTGATGCTGCAGCTGATGCTGGTGGGGCCATAGAAGGTTCTTACTATGTGACTCAAAATGAACCATTGTATAAGTTAGGCAATGCTATTATCTATTGTGTTAATAATGCACCTTCTCTCTTCTATCGCACAGTAAGTAAGTCAATCAGTGAAGACTTTGCAAAGGTTTTCTACAATAAAGATATTGACCCTTTCTTGGATTTGATAGAACAATGTTAAGAAAAAATAGGCATTTCAAGGTAGAAATTAAAAAATTAGTTCATAAATTAAAAAAATCATCTATCTTTGCACCAGAAACTTTTAAATATTACAATTATGGAACCTCATTTTTCAAGAATCTCATGTTGGATTTTTAATCGCCCCGTGCCTCCTATGCCCATTGATGCCATTGTCTACTACGAGAGTAGTTGGGATATTCAAACTAATGAGTACATCAAGGAGAATCAAAAGAAAATCAATGCTGCATTAAGCACCTATCCTAGTGGATATTGCCGTTTTCAATTGTTTTATGTTCCTCAGCCCAAGTTGCAGACGTTCGAATCTGAGGAAGAGGCTCAAAAAGAATTGGAGCGTAAAGCTGCAATGTATCATGAAGCCACATCACCTTTCGAAGGTGTCATCTCTTGTGCTCTGTTACAAGATAGCGGGCACGAAGAATACACTAGCCAGAGGATTATGACCTTCAATATTGAAGATTGTACCCCACAAGCAATCTTGACTGCGATTCGCTATATGGCGAAATTGGCAGATGACTTTAAAGATGAGGTTACAGAGAGGTCAGGTTCTATTCCCGCCATATATCGTCAAATGTGGCAAGTGGATCTGGCCGTTGAGTGCAAAGAATTCTATGAAACCAATGAAAAATGGTTATCAGGAAAATATGAGATGTTCTTCACGGAACCAATACTCAAATATGACGAGGATTCTCATCGTTTGTGGTTTATTGACAAAAATGGTAATTTGGAAGAGGAATTCGTTCCACACAGTCTGCAGGCTCAGGCTTTTTATATCTTGGTATGGAACCATAGAGAAGGTGTAAAAGATAGAGATTTATGTAGTGCTCCCAATGACGAACAGGCACAAGCTCGTGAAAAGCTATTAAAAGAAGAATTAGTAAGGTATTACAAGATACTTAGCCCTAATAAAGATACTCAACTGTTAGAGCCACATTATTATGAAGATAAAGTAGAGGCATTTTGTTCGCCTCTTTGTAATCGTGATTCGGTAAGATCAAAGATAAAGAAGGCCTTCATTAATCACGAGACAAAACGCGTTCATGAATTATATGCAAAAAAAGTTGCCTCTTATTATGCTTTTGACGGAAAAGAGGGAATCATTAAGGTCGCAAATCGAAATACAATAATACTTCCAGACTGTCTGAAAGAAACACTATTACATGAAGAAAATACAGATAATTAATCCGAACATCTCATTATCTGGATATAAATTATCCTATTATAATTATTTCCAGACTTACGACACGGGGAGGACGGTCGTATATAATACCTTGTATAAAAGCCTCTTGGTCTTCGAAGAAAAGGAAATGAAGACCATAGAGAATGGGCAAATGTCGGACATTTGTAAAAAGGAATTAATAGACAATCACATTCTAGTGCCCGCAAATTTGGATGAACTAACATGTTATGAAGAAGCATATCTGAAAGCAAATTCACAATCTGAAGTATTGTCATTGACAATAATACCGACTTTGTCGTGTAACTGTGCATGTCCATACTGCTTTGAACGGAAGTCCAAAGTAAAGATGTCTCGTCAAACAGAGATAGATATCTTAAAATGGATAGGGAAACAGTTGCCGAATTATAAGGCATTATCCGTTGATTGGTTTGGGGGGGAGCCCTTGCTGTATCAAGACATTATAAAGCGGATGTCTGAGCAGATGATTACCAAGTGTAAGGAACTTGGAGTAAAATATGCAGCTTCAATCACAACAAACGGAGTCTTAATGAATAGTCCTAAGGTGATAGAATTGTTACAGCAATGTGAAATCTACAATGTTCAAATCACCTTTGATGGTGACAAGAAAGCACATGACGCACAGAAATTCCTTCGTAGTGGTAGGGGAACCTATGATCAGTTGCTGGAAAATGTTTCTCTATTCTGCGATTCCAATCCACAATCTCTGCTTCGCATAAGAGTTAATGTGTCAGACAACAACTATCATACAATAGACTCTCTACTAAATGATTTATGGCCATACCGGAACTATATTTCAGTGTTCTTCCGTTGGGTCTATGCAAATGGAGCAAGTAACTGGCAGAACTATTCACAAAAGGAAAAAGGTGAGAATCCATACAAGGGTATATATCAGCTTCAAATGAAAGCAATTGAGAAAGGATTCATGGTAGATGACCAGTATGACAAGCACCAATTCAGATTCTCACATTGCGAAGCTGATTCCCAAGGTTATTACAACATTGACCCATTGGGAAATATATACATGTGCGTACACGAATACGCCCCTCAATATGCAGTGGGAAATGTAATCGATGGTATTCTTGATGAGAAAAAAGTAGAATATGAGAATTACCGCAAAACGAGTATACTAAACGACTCGGAATGTAGAACATGCAAAGTCCTTCCAATGTGCAATGGAGGCTGTAGACGCTATCGGATCAATCATGGTAAACATCTATGTATTGATGAAAAACAAAGCATGGATTTCTATATTGACATGCTATATCATAAATCATCATTATCTATAACTCAAATTTTTTAATTATGCAGGTATTACAAAAATCTAATTTACAGATGACACCAGTGAATAATGGTTTTGCTTTGATTGCAGAATCTAACTGGTCGACAACATCGGCACTTAATGACCGTTATGTTTGTCAATGCTCAGCAGAATAAGTTAAAGCAGAGTTAAAAGAAACAGGCTTGGGAGATAATCTCAAGCCTGCTTTGTTTCTTCAACCTTGAAAACTAACTATTTCAAGGTTGCAGGAGAGTAAGCTATAAAAGAAATCATCATATATTTGCACCGGAAATTATACAATAATCCGAACAGTGTTTAATTAAAAGATTTACAAAAATGGAAACGCAAGACAAAACCTCCTCAGAGGTACAGGAGAATGAATTTGAGCAAGTTCATGAAACAGAGCAAGAAAATTCAGAGAAAGGAGCACAAGATTGGTTTGACATTGTAAAAGATGCAACCTTCGGCTTCTTTTATGCAGTGGGAGGTCTTCTCCTCGTTATTTTATTTCTCTATTGTGCATATTACTGGATGACAATGGGATATGACCGCTGGTTAAGTACAGAGGGCCTGATTGAAGTCGGCGAACGTGGTTATTATTATGATCCAGAAAACGACTGTTTTGTTAAGCCTATGCCCAATCGTCGAATATTAGAAGGATGCTTGACTCTCGAATGTGAAGATGGTGATACTATAGGAATTGTGAAAGTACATAGAGGCAAATATCGTTATGTAAATTTGAATACTCTCACATTTATTAATGAGCATTCATATGAGCATGCTGGACAGTTTAGATGTGGTATTGCAATGGCCATATCTAATGATACAATATATCATGTGTCTGCTAATGGAAGGATAATCTCATCTGAACCCTCAACATGGATCTATGGCTCAGTGGAGAATATTACCTATTTTCAAGAAGAGACGGATAGTGACGGAGACACTTTCACTGAAGAAGTATCTACAGATTTGTTAAAGTATGAAGATGTGAATGGAAATTACGGATTGATGTCTTCCGACTTCGTGAGATTGACTCCCGCCCTTTATTCTGATATTACGGCTAAATCAAAAGAGGTGTTCTTCTGTGAATATATAGATTCAAGAATGGGGTGTCTAATTGACAAGAACGGGAATTTTATAAAGTAAGTCAGTTTAAATTTAATGGAGGGAAAGGTTATGGTACGCTTAAGTCAACTTTTAAAGGAATTTCCTTATTTGCCCAAAGAGCATTCACTACAGTTTTTGGGGCAAATAGCACAGCTCTGTTTAAAGGAAACAGAAGAAGAAAATATGCTATTAGAAGGTATTTCTCCTAACAGGATATCTATTAACGACAATTGGTATAGCGGAATAACAGATGTAAATATAGAAAGTTCTGATACACAATCTACATCGTATGCATACTATCCAATCGAATACCTTGAGGGAGAAAAGTGGAATACCGCATGCTCATCTTATGCAATATTTGCTATTACCTACAGACTTATGACAGGAGAATTACCATACATAGGAAGAGTTCCTGAAGAACTGCTCACTTCTAAAGAAGGCTTGAATTATATTATTAATAAGCTTAAGGAAAGAAAAAATCTAGATATTGAAAAAATACATCCAGCTTTTCAGGGCTTTTTCGAAAAAGGATTAGCATTAGACCAAAATGTCCGTTATCAGGCGATTGGAGATACTGCGGAGGAATATGAAAAACTTACAGATACTTTTTGTGAGGGACATCAGGAAGAAGAAACACAGGACTCTTTAGACGATTTAAACGATTTTATTCCAGATTTTAATGGACTTTTTCCTCAAAATAATACAGTAGAGTTTAGACTAGATGTTCATACTGCGGAAGAAGGTGGACTAGATGATATTGTTGGCTTGGATGAGCAGAAAAAATATTTTCGTGAGCATTTTCTTGCTATTGTTCAGAATCCAGAAAAAGCCCGGAGATATAATCTCTTTATTCCGAATGGTTGTTTGTTTTATGGGCCTCCTGGATGTGGAAAAACTTACTGTGCAAAAATGTGCGCTGCAGAGGCAAAATTAAATCACGCTATAGTTAATGCACCAGATCTCGCTTCTACTTTGGTTCATGGAAGTCAAAGCTTGATACGCCAAATGTTTGAGCAAGCGGAATATTATGCTCCTATCGTATTGATCCTTGATGAGATCGAAACAATGGTCCCAAACCGTAACGATAGAGATAACACGAAAGTAGCAGAAGAAACAAATGCATTTCTGTCGGAATTGAATGATTGCGGCCGTCGTGGAATCTTTGTAATTGGAACTACCAATAGGCCTCATATGATGGATAGTGCCATTTTGCGCAGTGGACGGTTCGACAAAAGAATTTATTTTCCTTTGCCAGACGAGCAAACTAGAGCTGAGATTTTTAAGAAATATCTTAAAGATAGACCTTTAGAAGAACCTGTTGACTATGCCAAATTAAGTAAACTAACCTCTGCTGGATACATTTCATCAGATATAAAACAAATTTGTGATGAGGTTGCATGCCGCGCATTTTGCGAAGACTCAATTATTACCCAGGAACTTATAGAACAGACTATAAAGGAGGAAGGACCATCAGTAAACCCAAAAGAATTAAGACTATATGAAGAAAGTCGAAAATATATGGAACCAGCCTCAAGACAAACTCAATACATGAATCATATAGGCTTTAGATAGTTTTTATGAGATCATTAAACAAAAGTGGAAAATTAGTAAACATTAAAAAACAACAATTATGAAAAAGTATCTACTGATAACAAAGGTTATGATGTTTATAACTATAATACATAGTTGTAATTCACCATTAAAAGAGTCACATGATGTCATTCAGGATGACAAACATTACAATATCTGTTTGGTTCTTGATGGTACAGACCGCCTAACGGAAGAAAATTGTGTACCAAAACTCTCTGCGGATGAAATATTGAGCTTCGCAAGAGCAATTTCTGAAAATGGAAAGGGCTTCCTTTATGTAACTTATATTGACAAAGATTGTGACAACAATCACATAGCTGCTTTTGAGTGGATGGAAGATAAGCCCATTACTCATGGTGAAAAACCTGGTTACATGAAGATGGTCGACTATAAAAAACAGGAAAAAGCAGATATTGACAAAAAAGAAGCTTATGATTGTCGTTTGATGGATGCTCTTGGAGATTTTTCGTCTGAGTGTATGACTATTGTCGAATCCGCATACTCCGATGCTGTTGCATTACAAAAGAATGGATCAGATGTTACAGGAGCCATCAATCAAGCAAACAAATTACTGAGAGCCAGTACACAAGAGGGAATAAAATCATACATAATCCTTATATCCGATGGTTGCGATAATGTTAGCAAAGAGCTGGACAAGTTAGATACTAACACTGAACTGATTATTGTAAACTCAAACACTGCAAAACATCATTATCAAGAATATGTGTCTAAGGAGTACGTCACTCTAAAACAAGTATATAATTACATTTTCAGTTAAGAACAATTCTCACTATTTTAAACAATAAATGCTATGAATGCTACAGTTTATACCCTGTCACGCAGGAAAAGTATTGAGGAATATGATGCAATTCTCAATAAACGCAAAGAACAACAGGCCCAAAATGAGGCCATTGAAGAGGAACGAAGAAATAGAGATAATAATAAAATGAAAACAGAATCTCAGAAGAACATAAATGCGTTATGCAATGAAGTGCAAAAATTATATATGATGATGATCAAAGATGGTCAGGAATTGCAACGTAGCCAAATTAAGTTAGAAAAAGAGTTACCTCAAAAAATGAAAGAGGCAGAACTTTTTTATGCTACAGCAGATGAAATATATCCATATAAAAAGATGGACGAATCAATATCACGTAAAATGAAGCTTCGCCGCTTTGCATATTATCTGTTACCAGTTTTAGACTGCTTTTTTGCGTATCTTGCTCTATTTCCGATAGTTACGTCAAAAATAGTAAATCTGTCTCCTGCGCTTTCTGGTACAGCTGAAATAATAGGCGTGTTTTTTTCAATCGCAGTAGGTCTTGGTGTTAGTCTTATAAGCCGTTTAGGCGTTTCTTCTCTAGAAGAAAATGACAGCTGGGATATTTCGAAATTGATAAAAATTGTAGCCATCATAGGCTCCGTGTTTGCACTACCTTCGATGTATATAATAAGTGAAGTTGCTTTCAATGGCGGCGAACAGTGGGCTTTTTCAGGCACTTTTGCTTTTATATCATTTACGATTCAATTGCTAATTGTTTCGGGGTACAAACGGCAAATAGAAGCAATGTCTTATTTCCATGAAAGAAAAGAGAACGAATCCATCAGTGGTATCAAAGAGACAGATGAGAATGCACTTCGTAAAGAAATTGACACAATCAAAAACAGTACACAGGACATCATTTCTTCTTTTACACAAAAGTATGTTAGCTTTACAGAGAAATTCATAAAATTAGCTGAAGCAAGTGATGAACATATTCAAAGGTTTGGAAAAGCTGCAAAACTATATCTTAGTCAAATGATAATTTACTTTGGAGACCTTGTGTGTTTCAACCAGGGTGTAATTCCCCTCTTAAATCATGAAAGAGGATCTGTATCGATAATCCCTTTTACAGACTTTCCTCGTATATATGGATGTAGAGCAGCTTTGGCATTGAATGATTATAAGAAACTAGACTACATTATGCAGAAGGCTCAAACAGGTATATCTCTTTCGGAAACAATTCGTGAAATAGAATCTTATCGTAGTGAGGTAAATACATCTATTATCGACGAAAACAACATGACAAATTCTTATCAACAGGTCGATGCATTGGATGTTGATGACGATGAAGAAAAGTATGTTGCCAATACAGATTATGAACAACCATATTATAATGATGAAGATGATGATGATTGCTATGAAGAAGATAATAATCAAAACGATTATAACGAAACTTCCTCTGAAAACAGTATATATAACTCAATTGTCAAATTTGTAAATAAAATGTTTGAGGAAGAAGATTAAGCATAATCATTACGTTAAAGATTAGGTGGTATGGAGAAAGTTCTATATCTTTGCATAGTACTTTGCTTTTACGCTATGCAATTACACGCAGAACATAATCAGTGCGAAAAATTCGTACAGGAATAAAGAGGCATCAATATGGATTGCTGCATTGGCTATGATGATTAATTAAAGTAAAAAATTATAATTATTATGCTTGGAGCTGTATTTGGAGATATCGTAGGTAGTACTTATGAATGGAATAATGTAAAAACGAAAGATTTTCGATTGGAGAAGTCTGGAACTCGTTATACGGATGATAGTGTGATGACACTGGCGGTAGCAAAGTGGCTTCTCGAAGACTCATCACATTCCGAGAAGTATTTAGTTCAGTGTATGCAGGAACTGGGTAAAAATGACCTCGGTGCTGGTTACGGCGAGAGATTCAGGGAATGGCTGTTGTCTAAGAGCCCTCAACCGTACAATAGTTGGGGCAATGGATCTGCCATGCGCGTTAGTCCGGTAGCACTATATGCTAGTACTTTAGAGGACGCTTTGGAACTGGCAAGGATTACGGCAAGTGTCACCCATAACCACCCTGAGGGCGTAAAAGGTGCATTAGCTGTAGCTGAATGTGTGTTTATCCGGCGAGAGGCAGCAGACTTGGAAACTGCAAAACGTGAGATTCAGCGCACAATTCCTATGAAGTATGGTTACAACTTGGGTAGAACATTGGACGAAATACGTCCCAGCTATTCATTTGATGTCAGTTGCCAAGGAAGTGTGCCAGAAGCTATTATTGCCTTCCTCGAAAGCACATCGTTGGAGGATTGTGTTCGTAATGCTATCTCCATCGGAGGTGACTCCGACACCATTGCCGCCATTGCATGCTCAATCTATGCGGCCAAGACTACATCTGAAGATGAAGAATTGATGAATCGCTTTGAATATTATCTTCCGCAGGATCTCATGCAAATCATGGAGAGGTTTGAGAAACAAGTCGGGAAATGTCGTTTTTGATGCTCGAAATGCACTTTAAACTATAAAAGTTTGGATAATTGGAAATAAATGTCTACCTTTGCAACAACAGTTCCCGCCACGCCTCTTAACAATGCGTACCACGGCGGGACTTCGTCATTTTTATAGTTATGAGATACAGCAAACAGCCCATAGACATACCAGACCAGTTGGCTTTACTGAAGCAGCGTGGGATGATTGTCAATAACGAAAATGCCGCTCTTAGACAATTAGAGTCTATCAGCTATTTCCGTTTGGCAAACTATTGGAAAGTTTTTGAAACTGATGATGTTACACACCGACTTGTTCCTGGAACTCAACTCGAAGATGTAATTTCGTTATACGCATTTGACAAAGAACTTCGTTCCATCATTTTTACAGCCATACAAGATATAGAAGTCGCACTTCGGACAAGAATTATACACTTTTTTTCTTTGGCTCATGGGGCATTCTGGTTTATGGATGCAACTAAGTTTAATAACTATAGTATCTATCAGACTTGTCTTGACAACATTCAGGTAGAATTGGATCGCTCAAAAGAAGAGTTCCTGCAAGAGCATTTTATCAAATACGACACTCCGTCTATGCCACCAGTATGGAAAACTTTGGAAGTTGTATCGTTTGGTACGCTCTCTAAGTTGTATGGTAACATGAAGGATGTGGAGGTAAAGAAGATGGTTGCCAAGAGTTTCGGACTTCCCCAATACCGTTATATGGAAAGTTGGATGCGTAGTATCACCGTACTTAGAAACTGTTGTGCTCATCATGCTCGTACATGGAATCGCCGTTACCCTGCAATGCCACAAATGCCGCAAAGACTTCCCCTTAATTGGGTAGATGTGCAGTATGTCCGTCCAATGAAACTATATGCCCAACTATGTACGCTATTATATTTGGAGCAAAGCATCACACCCAATAGTCAAATCAAAGAGAAGTTGTTGAGACTTATCGATGCTTATCCAAGTGTAAGTCTAAAGCAGATGGGCTTTCCAAGAGACTGGAGACAGCAACCACTTTGGCTGTGATAATGGTATTACCTAGCCTTTTACGGACTTTTTAGTCCAAATAAAACGCTCAATAAATGAAGCGGTTAGTACAACTGCTTGGTTTTCAACAACGTCGCTACATATCAACGAGGATGAGTATTAATAGGCTCTGGGCCTAAACTGCTAAGCACCAGCGAGATAAACAAGAACTGTTTGTCTCGCTGGTGCTTTATGGTCTAAAATAGTCCGATTTGTTTGCCTAAATTGCAAAAATAACATCAAAGATATAGTTTGTTTGTCTAAAAGTTAGTACTTTTGCGAGGCATTCTTTTGCGGTTTTAGCCTTGAACAAAGGACTGTCAATGTCTGTTGTTAGCCGCCTATTAGGTCATAGCAGTACTGATATAACGGAGAAGGTGTATGCGCACTTCCTGCCGGAAACCCTTTCTTATGAATTGAACAAGTTGAGTGGCGATTTGACGAAATTGGAACTTTTCTGACCCAATATCAGAAATAATGTGTAATTTTGCATGCTCAAAACGATTGATAAGATGGCAAACGAAATAGTACCTGTTAATGAAATGCAAGGCGAGGTAATCTTTTATCAGCCAGATAGCACCATGCGCCTTGAAGTTAGGTTGGAGGACGAAACTGTTTGGTTAACTCAGCAGCAGATGGTTGACCTATTTCAATCAAGTAAGGCTAACGTGAGTGAGCATATTAGAAATATATATGACCAAGGGGAACTTGAACAGAAAGCAACCGTTCGGAATTTCCGAACAGTTCGAAAAGAAGGTAATAGAATGGTCAATAGAACGTTGACCTATTACAATTTGGACGCGATTATATCTGTGGGCTTTCGTGTCAATACCAAAAGGGGTATCATGTTTCGTCAGTGGGCTAATAGAACTCTGAAAGAATACTTGCTCCGAGGATATGCCTTCCACCAACAGATGGTAGCCATGCAGCGTCAGATAGATGTACGTATGGAGGAACAGAATGAACGCCTTTCTGCTGTAGAGTCCCATCTTCAGGAGCATGACCAGAAATTTGACATGATTGTTAAGACACCAGGATTGCCGAATGAAGGAGTGTTCTTTGACGGTCAGGTTTTCGATGCTTTTAAATTGGTGATGCAACTCGTAAAGCGTGCAGAGCATAGAATCATCCTTATTGATAACTACATCAACGAGGAAATTTTGACGATGCTTGACCAGCGAGCACATGGGGTTACGGCATGTATCTATACTGCGAGGATTGACGCTGCAATGCAATTGGCTATTCAGCGTCATGATGCGCAATATGATCCAATCCCTGTTAATGTGTTCCGAATGAGCCATGACAGATGGCTGATAATTGATGATAAGGTCTATCATTTTGGTGCATCGCTCAAAGATTTGGGGAAGAAATGGTTTGGCGTTTCTTTGTATCAGGACATAACCCCAGAAGAATTGTTGTCCAAAATTAGTTGAGCATGCTACAAATTACTTTTTAGCATTAGGGTTGTCGGGCTTATTGTTTGCAATCGCTTACTTCTTTAAGAAGTATCAGCGTGGAATCTTATGGGCTGCTGCTTTGATATTATTTATAGGAACGTCTTTGATGCTTGGACTCGGACTAATAAAGATTGTAGAGAATGGAGAAGCAAATCACTTAGCGTATTATCAGCAAAACTGATAAATCTTATCAGCAAAACTGATAGGGATATTGAGAATTGACTAGTAACTTTGCAACCGATTTATAAACATCTAAACATAATAGGTATGAAAACAATTTATGAATGTTCGCAAAGTAAATCGGTGAAGTGGATTACCGCCATTTTCATCTTGGCGATGGTTCTCGGTGTATTAACCGAAATGTACTATGTCTCTAAGGGAATAAACGTCACAGGTGCAATTATCGTATCTACAGTTTTAATTGCTGCTTGTCTCTCGTGTTTCCTCATCTTCCCTATGTATATCATTGCTGATGATGAGGGGATAGGTATTCGTACTCTTCTCAGAACTATACGAATCCCTTACGAAAACATAGACCATATAGAGCGAGTGAGGATAAACCACTATTAGGTGCTACCAATACCATCCGCTTGTTGGGCGTGGGAGGCGTATTTGGATATATTGGGTGGTTCCGTACAAAAGGAATTGGCACATATCGCTCTTATGTAACAAATGCAAAGAAGTCATTCCTTATTTATCGCACAAAGGGTATGCCTATAGCAATCAGTGTAAACGAACCGGATGAGTTTATGCCCTATTATCTGAAAGGAGGCGCAAAATGAATATGCTATATGATTTCTCTTCCGCACTTTTGCAAGCCCGGCAGCGAAAAGGTGTAACACAAGAACAGATTGCTTTTTCCCTTGACATATCGCAGGCTACATACAACGCCTGGGAGTGTGGACATCGCCTTTGTCCTTACAAGCATATCGTTGCACTCATCAGTTATTTTGATGACGAACAGTTTACCCGCAGCATGCTTCGAATTCTCCTGTCTTTACAGCATAATATGGCAGGACTGAATAAGAAGACAACAGCAGAGTTGAATACATACTACATGAAACTTATTGCTGTTCTTGCGGATGAATGTGCCGAATGGTTAAAGACATTGGATAAATAGATAGACAAATCCCAAATTATTGGAATAAAGACGGCATCATCATGAAATGATTGTAGATAAATATGTGCATAATTTGTTTGTCCAGCCACCCAACCAATCGCCTTTCATCGCCTCAGATAGTGCGTTTTGCTTGGCTAAAAATAGTTAATTTGAGCGTAAGTTGCTGATAATCAATAGAAGACCAAGTTTTCGACGAGGATGAGTATTGATCATTTAATCACGCGCTGATTTAGCGTAACTAATTGAAAATAAGCAGCATGGATAAATCGTTAAGATTTTCCATGTTGCTTTTTTCGGCCTTTTAAGTCCAAATAAACCGATCAAAAAAGGCATTTTTAGCCTTAAAATGAAAATAAAATGATCAATAATATGCTTATTACACAAAAACCGGGAAAAACCCCTCTGATGATGTTTTAGCTCTTCGAGTTTTGACCTTCGGTTGAAATATCGTCCAAGAATTTCAGAAAGTTGAATTAAATCTCATTTTTTTTATTACCTTTGCACCCAGTCAATAGCCAAGCTAAACTATAGTTTTCGATATATTATTAACAACAATGTAATAAATAAAGGTATGAAGAAAATGTTGAAATGGGTGTTGGTTGCTACCATTATGTTCGTGTATGCACTGGGAATTGAGGCACAAGGTGTGCTGACTACCGACGCAATGATTCGCGTGGCGGAGCAGAAAACCAAGGTTGAGCGTATGGCGGTGGACGGGAAGAGACTGTCGCCCGCACAGCAGCCCGTGATGACGCTCGTCGTCAAAGTGGCAGACGAGCATGCTGCTGACACCTACGCCCGTATGAGAGAACAGGGCGTGACCATCAGGGGACGCATCGGGCAGCAGGCCATCGTGCAGGTACCACTCGACAAGGTAGAGGCCATCGCTCAGATGGACGGCATACTCCGCGTGGACGTAGGCCATAAGGGGGAGCTGAAGACCGATGTGTCACGCGAGGTGACGGGCGTCAACCTCCTCAACGGCAGTCATCCCACGGTGCCCTCGCCCTTTACGGGTAAAGGCGTGACGGTGTGCGTGATGGACATGGGCATTGACTTCAACCACCCAGCCTACAAGGATGCCCAGGGGCGCTCCCGCATCAAGTGCGTTTACAATACGATATCGGATAAAGGCCGCAAGTTCGTGTACGACGACCCCGTGGCCGGCACCATTGAGTTTCCGGGCAGCGTGTTCGACACGCCTGAGCTTATCTCCAAACTGGTCTATGACACCAAGCTCGCGGCCCACGGCGGTCATACCACAGGCATCGCTGCCGGCTCGCTTTCGCCGCAGGGCTTTGGTGGCATGGCTCCCAATGCCGACATTGTATATCTGGCCTTGGGCACTCTCTTCACTGAGGACGACGTGGACACCGATACAGGCATTACTGCAGAGAGCGAAACACTACAGGACCCCGACCTCACTCAGGATGCCCAAACCCATCAGATTTTAGAACAACATCTGGCTTTTGCCAATGCCTACGCCCAACAGAGCGACCAGCCCATGGTGCTGAGTGCCAGCCTTGGCAGTCACATGGGACCTCACGACGGAACCGGCACCGTGCCCGAAGCCGTCTCAGCCCTCTCCAAGACCGCCATTCCTGTGTTTGCCAGTAGTAACGAGGGTGGAAGCGGCTGTCATGTCTACTATCAGTTTGCTGAGGACAAGCCGTCGTTCAGCGTCGGTCTGTTGGCATTTCCTACCACGTACGAACCAGAAGATGCCGACCCCGACTATCCCTTCTACACGAAATTCTCCAACGAGGTCAGAGGCTACACCCGTCCCGGACAGGGTGGTGAGATAAGCCTGCGCTTAAACATGGTGGCTACCGACAGCAAGAAGGCAATCCTGGATTACATCTGGTCATCGCCGGCCGTCACAGGCACCCTGGGCGGACCCGACCAGATGGTGACCATCAACTCGGCCGACTACCCTGAAGTGGAGAAATATTTCAGAGGGAAGGTGTACCTGGCCATCCGCACGCTGGATAGTGGCCGACAGGAGCTGACCATCATTCCCTACGGTTACTGCGCGAAGGCCAAGGATGGTGCATATTATGCCCTGACCATCACCGTGGCAGGCTCATCCGGCACTGCCGTTGACCTGTGGCAGGACACCTACAAGTTCGTCCCATACGTGGGTGAGGGCTATATCACCGGCGACGATGTCATTTCTGCCAATGACTGGGCCAGCACTCCCGATGTCATCAGCGTGGGAGCATGGTGCGCCAATACCACCAATCGTGCTAACGAACAAGGTAACGAGGATCAAGACCAGTCAGAAACGTACACCCTGGGCGACATCGCCTATTTCAGCAGCTATGGCAAGATGTTCAACGGTGTCACACAGCCAACCGTCTGCGCCCCGGGCGTCAATGTGGTGTCGGCGGGAAACCAGTACAGCGATGTCGTGAATGGCGTCGCTCCTACCTACATCGAAACGATGACGTGGCAGGGCTACCCCTACGTAAGCATGAGTGGCACGTCGATGGCCTGTCCTGCTGCGGCGGGCATCATAGCCCTGTGGCTGCAAGCCAATCCAAAGCTCACACTGGCCGACGTTAAGGACGTCCTAGCAAATTCGTGTGACAACGATGAGTTCACTGAAAAGAATCCTGCCCGCTGGGGCTACGGCAAGATCAATGCCAAGAAGGGGCTGGACTATATTCAGGATCAGGTTACAGGAATCGTCCTGATGTCTGATGGAAGAAGTATGATGGAAGATGTGTGGTACACGCTGGACGGCCGTCGCCTTATGGGCCAGCCTACGCAGCGCGGCATCTATATCTACCAGGGTGAAAAGATAATTATAAATTAATAACGTGATATGAATAGAATGTATCAATGGATAATAGCCGTTACACTGCTGTTCTGCGGTGCGAGTGTTTTCATGGCATGCAACAGCGATGACAATGCCGTCGATTCAATCGATCCTAACGAGTCTGAGATGGCCGACTATGCTATTCTGTTTTATGGATACGGTGGCGGAAATCTGGACTACGACATTTTGAATAACATCAAGCAGTTCTATGCTGCCGACCCTGCCAGCTACGACAAGGTGAAGATTGCCGTACAGTATAAGTTCAGCAGTCAGGAAGAATTCGAGCAGCTGTTGATGGTTTATGACCCGGATAACTTTGACGACCCGCAAGAGAAGGCCGAGGCCGTGGAATATCTGGAGGAAATGAAGTCCTGGATTGCGAAATGGCAGAACAGATGCTGTTACACCTTCCGATTCACCGTCGATCCCGAGAAAACTGTGGAGCAGCAGATGGTAGCCGACAACGTACACGGCTGCAACAACGACCATATCGCCACTGCCGACTCTCTGCTTGATTTCATCGACTGGGCGGCCAAGGCTTGTCCTGCCAAACACTATATACTGTTGCTGAGCGATCATGGCGCAGGCTATATGCCCAATGAAGACTTGCCCTATACCCCCAAAAACACTACTCGGTCGTTCTTTATCGACAACAACAAGAAAGAGCAGCTCACCGTCAACGCGCTGAAATACGCCATCGCCAACGCCAGCATCAAGCCCCAGGTTGTATATTTCGATGCCTGCCTGATGAACTGCTTTGAGTATCAGTTTGAACTGAAGGACTACACCGACTATATCGTAGCCTCGTCGTTTCTGGTGCCCGGATGGGGTGGCGACTATACGGTGCTCACCAACAAGCTTGCGGGCTGCAACGAGGATACCGAGAGCGCACTGAAGGAATACAACAAGGCGTGCGTTGAGCAATGGGACAAGAACTTTGGCGACGAGACTGTAGAGTCGTTTACCGACATGACGGTCGTTCGCACCCGTGGTCTCGACGCTTTCGGTCAGAAGGTCCGTTCGTTCACCGACAAACTCCTGCAGGTTTACCAGAGCAGCGACGAGAAACGCAGCGCTGTCAATACAGCCACTGCAAACGCCCTGAAGGTTTACAGGGACATGCCTTTCTACGACCTGTTCATCTATGGCGTCATGCTGGCAGCCAAGGCACCGGAATTGGAAGCTCCGTATTTCGAGATGAAGAATTGCTACGACAACGAATGCCTCGTGGCTCATCAAACCTGTGCCTACCTGAGAGCCCAGGGCATCAACGGCTCGATACTGCTCGGCTGGGAAGGCCAGTATGAAGAGATTAACTGGCAGTACGACAAGGGCAGCTGGGTCTTCAGCGAGTCAGCCGTGTTCAAACCCGACGGCAAGGTTGAACTATATATTGAAGAAGCGGAAACAGAGGTAAATGACGTGCAGCGTTGGGCCAGCACCTTTGCCGACACCTACGAGCAGACGGCTTTCGACAAAGCCACAGGCTGGAGTCGCTGGATTAAGACCAACAAGCAGCGTCCGCCCACAATGAGCGTCTTTACCGAAGGCTATAATGCCAACGAACCCAGAAAGAAACCAAGAACTAAATAAGTATATGCCATGAAAAGAATGATTCAAGGAGTGCTTACCCTACTTAGTATATTGCCAGTCTTCACATCCTGTTCCGACTCGGATAGCCTGGCGACACCATCAGAGTCCACACAGGGAAAGTTAGTGACGCTCCCGCAGGGCGTGGTGAGCAAGGGCTGCACTATGCAAACGGTCAGAATCGTGACCATGACAGACCGGGAGCAGACGTCCTATGAAAAGAAAAACGTACAGGTGGCCTTCGACGGACAGGATGTCTATGTCACAGGCTTCTCCTCGTCATTCCCCGAGAGTTTCGTGAAAGGTACGTTGACCAGTGCAGGCACCTGCCTGTTCAAGAGCGGTCAGTATGTCGGCGAGGACAAGACGGGCGAGAAGTATGTTGTCGGCATCATGGACACAAGCGACAAGGCGAAACAGCTGACCGACTTTGAGTGCACTTACGATCCGGAGATGCGCATCCTGACCATTCCTGAGGATGCGAAATTCGCTGTAGCAGAGTCTGATGCGCCCAGCCATACCCAAGTGTCAAACATCATGAAGAACATCACCGTGATGCCGGGCACCTTCAAGGAAGCATCCGTCGTGACGCTGCCGGAAGGAGTGA
This sequence comes from Prevotella sp. E13-27, assembly GCF_023217965.1. Taxonomy (NCBI): domain Bacteria; kingdom Pseudomonadati; phylum Bacteroidota; class Bacteroidia; order Bacteroidales; family Prevotellaceae; genus Prevotella; species Prevotella sp. E13-27. Next base: position 1,474,584 of record NZ_JALPSC010000001.1, read on the forward strand.
CCACCGAGCAGTGGTATATCACGGGCAGAGACAATTATGACTATTGCCTCAACTACGGCGCGACAATAGGATTCGACGGGGAGGATGTCTATATACAGGGACTCTTCAAGGAGATGCCTCTGGCGTGGTTACATGGTCATCTGAAGGATGGTGTCATCACAATTGAGAAAGAACAGTCCCTGGGCTATTACTGGAAATGGCGTGAAACGCTTTTCTTGGGTCTTGATGAAAAAGATGAAATCTGTGACATAAAACTGACCTACGATGCCGGGAAGGGAACCATGGAGAGCGACTATGCGATTTCTCTGTATGACATCGACAAACATTCCGTTGACTATGGTTTCGCCGCTTGCTACATCACCAAGGAGCGCTATGTCGTTCCCGACCCCATTCTCCTTCCTTCCGGCGTGACAGCCAGCCCGTACCGTTTCGAATATGAGATACTTGACATTGATGATGATGGCTATTTGATAAAAGCTGGTGATGCCTTGGAGGAGGTCTTGATAGGTTTCGACGGCAATGACGTCTATTTCAAATTCCCTCATGTCGATGCCAATGGATGGGCCAAAGGCACGCTCAGCCCCGACCATCAGACCATCACCATCCCATCCCTCCAGTATGTCGGCTCATGGCAAGAAGAAGATAACCCTCGTCAAGACTATTATCTGACAGGTTTTGTGGACAAAGGCAATACGGAATACGAGCTGACAGACATCGTATTTGACTACGACGCCCAGCAGGACATCATCAGTTCCAGTAAGACGATGTGCATCAACAGTTCATATCGCATATTGGATTACTACGGGTACTTAGTATTCCGAAACAACAAGTTCACGAAGAAGGAGGAGGTAGCGGCAACACCCGCAGCACCTGAGGTTAAAATGGATTATAACACTGTTGAAACCGTTATCAGGCTTTCGGTCGAGATTCCCCTCATCGCTGACGACAATTCCGACCTGCTGACCGATAAGCTGAGCTACATCGTCTATTACGAGAAAGACGGCCAACAGCACGAAATGGTATTCCGTGCCACCGACTATAAGGGTTTGGAGAACGACATTGTGGAAATACCCTACAACCTCAATATAAGCTCCGGTATTATCCGTGGAGGCAAGACTATCATGCTGGACTTGGCCCTCGACGGGCTTTTAACCTGGACCAAAGTCGGTGCAAAGGTCATCTATCGTGGCGGCGGCGAAGAGCATGCCTCGCCCATCACATGGTTTGATGCCAAGACTTTCTATGAGGAAAATGAATTAATTAAATAGTGATCAGGGGACTGTCCCTCGATCACTATTGAGTTGCAATCTGTTGAAAGCCTATCCAATAATGATGGACTTTATCAAGAAGCATCTGCCAGAACAGCCCTACATTGAGGGAATACAGAGATTCAGTCTGCGTGACAGGATACTGAGAGAGCTTGCCCTAAACCTCATCATCCATCGCGAGTACAGTAGTGCTTATCCAACAACGTTTACCATCTATCGTGACCGCATCGTTACCGAGAACTGGAATATCCCGTATGTCTATGGTCACATCGACCTCCAGACAATGCGTCCGCATCGTAAGAACCCCAAGATAGCTAACGTATTCTCTCAAATGGGTATCGTTGAGGAACTTGGCAGTGGAATAAGGAAGATGTTCAAGTATACGCCGCTCTATGCTAATGGCAAGGAACCAATTATAGAAGAACAGGATGTATACCGCATAGAGATTCCTTATGTTCCCACTTTACTTCCCACTATAGATGAGAGTGGGAAGAAAACTGGGAAGAAAACTGGGAAGGAACTCGAAGATGTTATTAAAGAGGCAATAATGAAAGATTCTTCAATAACTATTCAAGAGTTTCAGAAATTAACAGGGCTCTCTAAAAATGGCATCTGGAATGTGCTGAACAGGATGAAAGAACAAAACAAGATTAAACGTATTGGGCCTGATAAAGGCGGGCATTGGGAAGTGGTAGGGGATTGAGCAGTGATAAAAATCCAATTATACAAATTTGCGTAACGCATTTTTGTATAATAGGCGTAGTATCTGCCTGTCACAACTGTTCGTGTTTTCCGAACGGTTCTCTATCTGTCTATCTTCCTAAACTGCTAAGAGGTGCTGTTAAGGCTGTTGTTGATTATATTCAGTCTGGCTACCGCAATTTCACCTATCGTCAGGAATGCGATGTTAAACGCTATATGAATAGTCTGGCTGACAAGGAGGACGCTGCTGGCACTGTACTTAATGCCTCACAACCTTTCTTGAAATCTGATGAGTGCGAGCGGGCAATTCCGCTGTGGCTTTTGGGTCTGCTTTACTAAGGACGATAAGATTGGGGACATTGGGAAATAATTGAGAAATAGGAACACATCATCAATGACTATCGGGAGCGGCAGTCTTTTTCTTTCCACACGCTGCCAAAGCAATGATGACTGCAAAAGCTATCAGAACTTTCTTCATATCACAAAACTTATTAAAACCACGGGCAAGGTTACGGATAATTCCCCACTTTTTCGTATTTTTGCACTCACTATTACGATACTTTATGAATTAAGACTGAATAATGAAAGTAAAAATACAGACTATGCTTGGCGTGAGTGATGAAGGGTACTGGTGTTGACATATCAGGAAGAGAATGCTATCTATACAAAGATCCCAATGCTGAATTCTTGTTGGTTCAGCCTATAGATGAACATGACTTGGAAGTATTAGATCAGGAAGTAGAGATAATAAAAAAACTATCCGAAAAGCCATTTTCCCTTGTTGCATTTATGATTAAGAACTGGAATAAGGAACTCACCCCTTGGCCAGCACCTCCAGTATTCGGTAAGATTCCTTTTGGCAATGGGGCTACTGATACTTTGAATTTTATCGTAAGCCAACTGTTGCCCTTGGTTCAAGAGGAAATACCTCATGTAATACTTGGGGGTTATTCCCTGGCAGGACTATTCGCACTATGGGCATCCTATCAGACAGAAAAGTTTGAGGGGATAGTTGCTGCTTCTCCATCGGTCTGGTTCCCCAAGTGGATTGAATATGCTACAGACAACAAACCTTTTGCTAAATCCATCTATCTCAGTCTTGGGGATAAGGAGGAAAAGACAAAGAATCCTGTGATGGCCCAAGTAGGCAATGCTATACGTAAGTTAAATGAGCTGTTAGCAGAGCAGATTGGCAACACAATACTAGAATGGAATCCTGGCAACCATTTCATCGATTCAGAAAAGAGAACGGCGAAGGGTTTTGCATGGGTAATGAACAAATGATGATGGCACTACCGAAGTTCATAATAACAATGGATGGTTACTTCCGCCTTGGCATGGTCAACCAGCATAAACATCTGCTGAAGCCGGGTGACCAGTGCATCGGTGGTGGGTATTACCACTTTGACTTCGTTTCCAACCGCATCCTCCTCGACAGGGAATCATACGACTTTGGCCGTCCCAAATGGCATCTATTGGAATCATTGAAGGTTCCTTCTACCTATCGTGGCATGCGAATCGTCTATTCGTATGATGACGGGTTCCATGATGATTTCAACGTCAGCGAGGAACTGAATATTGAGTATTATGACTGACTTCGATTCCATATGGCGCACACAGGATGAAATCAGAACGGTTGTGAATGCTGTTCTGGGAGAGTGCATCTGGAATTTTAGTTATTGCGAGAAACGGATGGCCATCGAACTGGAGCTGACTGTCACCCTCGATGATGATGCCGTCAGCAATCTCTGTTGCCAGTTCCCCATTACTGCCGACTACGACGGCATCGGCGCAAAAGGCTCGAAATTCGCATTCTATCTCTGATACTCTTCTTCAAATAAGAAGATGATACTCATCTTCCTAAGAAAAGATGATATTCATCATCCTTGGCGAAGATTTCTTCGGATTCTACCACATTTTATAGTAATGTACGCGAGTATGTAATCGCTAAAAAAGACTAAGACTTCACGTAAAAGGGGATAAATAAGAAAAAATACTGTATCTTTGTATCATGTTAAAGTTAAAAAAATAGCATTATGACTTTATTCGATCAGATTAGCGAGGACATCAAGTCTGCGATGAAGGCTCGCGACAAGGTGCGTCTGGAGACGCTCCGCAACATTAAGAAAGTATTTCTGGAAGCAAAAACCGCTCCTGGAGCCAACGACACATTGGCTGATGCTGATGCATTGAAGATTATCTCAAAACTGGCCAAGCAGGGCAAGGAAACGGCAACGACCTACACACAGGCAGGGCGTCAGGACTTAGCTGATGCAGAGTTGGCTCAGGTAGAAGTATTGGAGAGTTATCTGCCGAAGCAACTTTCCCAAGAGGAGATTGAGGCAGAGGTGAAGAAGATTATTTCTGAAGTGGGAGCCACAAGCATGAAGGAGATGGGAAAGGTAATGGGCACAGCCAGCAAGCAGTTGGCAGGAAAGGCTGATGGCCGAGTCATCTCTGAGATTGTAAAGAAGCTCCTGGCATAATCTTTGATCTTATGTCTAGAATTCGTGGCACAATAATGGCACAGAGCATTGTAACCCGTTGGTACTCAGTATGTGCTTTAAACTTCAACGAAGATGAGTATTAAGGCCTGAACATTGGCTTAAACAATTGAATGCCAGCGAGATAAACAAGAATGATTTGTTTGTCTCGCTGGTGTTTTTAGAGTATCAAATGGCAATCAATTCCTGCCCCATCAGATGAAATGCTTGCTTGATTTCCTGCATTCGTTTACTACTGGGTTTTTTGATACCATAAATATATTTGGCCAGTAGACTTTTGTTAATACCGATATACTTGGCCATTTCTGATACATTAATCTGAGGGAATCGGCCAAAAATTCTTGCGACCTCATTGTCAGGATTAGGTTCAACGACATCATAAAAACTAGATAAATGTATGTCTTCATCCAACTTCTCCCAACGTATGTCATCACCAAATCGTCCAATTTTGAAATCAAGTCGCTCTGATTCGGAAGCTTCTTTCAAAACAGGGAATGCTTCCAGCGGACGACTTAAAGTCTCGCCTCCATCTGTCAACAAATAAATGCGATTGGCGTCAAACCATAATTTTTCAATCTTTGCCATAATTATTCATCGTTATCATCCATGTGTTCGTGCCATTTCTCTATGAACTCTTCTTGAAAAGTCTCGCACAGAGCCTTGGCCTTCTTTAAATCTTTTGGCTTCATCCCTTCATTCTTGATAGATGCAAATATAGGGATAAATTTTTATCCCACCAAATAAATCCTCCTTTTTTACGATATCTTTGAATAACTGGCTAGTGGTATGAAAAGATGTTCAAGTACACCCCTCTATACGCTAACGGCAAAGAGCCCGTCATTGAGGAGCAAGACGTATACCGCATAGAGATTCCATACATGCCGACTTTACAGGGTAGTACTTTTTTATCTTAGCTATCTTTCTTATTATTCATTTATTTGTTGATTACCTATGCATTTGTCGGATGAACCTAATTTTAACAGGGGTTTACCCCTGTATATTTTTATATAAATTTAATATTTAAATAATTGATAATCAGATGGTTAAATGTTGTTAGAGAAGTACGGTTATTTGGTCTGAAAATTTAGTTTATGCTTGTTATTCCGTGAATGTATCATTCCACTTCAAACACATAGCCGAAGCCTTGGCGGCTGACAATGTGTCGAGCATATGTGCCGATTTTCTTACGGAGGCGGGTGATATGGACGTTGAGGGTGCGGTCGGTGACGATGACGCCAGCCCAGACAGCGTCCATGAGCTGTTGGCGGGAGAGGACATTTCCACGATTCTTCAACAAGAGGACGAGCAGGTCGAACTCAGTACGTGTGAGGTTGACGGGCTGGCCGTCGATGCTGACGGTCTTGCGGTCGAGGTTGATTTGGAGACTGCGGAAGGTGAGAAAACGCTTGCCGAGGCGGGCTTCGACTACGTTCATCACATAGTCGCCGAGACGTTCGCAGTCGGTGATGATGTCGGTGTAAAGCGAGCCTATGGCGTAGGAGTAGGCATGGCTGTTGATGTCGCTCAGGCTCTCTGCCTTGATGCGGTCTCGCAGGTTGTTGATGTCGCGCTCGATATCCTGTGAAGCATCAATGCTGAGGTCTTCGCGTCGTCCGCTTACGATGACCATCATTTGTGTGAGGGCTTCGTTCACCAGTTGCATCATTTCGTGTAGCCGGGAATACTGCTGGGTATTGAAGTCGCTGCGTCCATCGCGCAAGTGTTGGATGGTGCGGGCGGTCTTATAGCAAACGTCTCCGATGGACTCCAGTTCGCCAATCTGACGGAGCATGTCGCGTATTTTGTGCTTCGTGTCGTCCGAAAGGTGCTCGTTGCCGACCTGTTCCAGATAGTGAGCTATCTCAAATTCCATGTTGTCGGCAATGATCTCGTACTTTGCTATGCGCTCGTACTGGTGTTCAAAGTCCTTCTTGTTCTTCTCGTCAAGCAGGGCGCGTGTCATTCCAAACATGCGCTGCATTCGTTCGGCGAAGAGCACAATCTCCTTTTGTGCCTGTAGAACGGAGATTTCTGGCGTGGCCATGAGTCCGCCAGTGATGAAGTGAAGTGATGTCTCGTTATTCTTCTGCTTCCCGTCAGGTATCAGCATACAGACCAGCCTTTCCATCTGCGGAATGAAGCCGATGAGCAGGGCGGTGTTAAGTACGTTAAAGCAGGTGTGGAACAGGGCAAGCACGACAGGCAATCGCTCCGTCTGTCCTGCCATTGCAGGGTTGTAGCCCGCCATTCCGCACACCATATCGACGAAGGGATAGAACACGCAGAGCACCCAGAGGACACCGAACACGTTGAACAGCAGATGGGCTAATGCAGCCCGCCGCGCCGCTGTGCCAGCACCGAGGGCAGCGAGGTTGGCCGTAGCCGTTGTGCCGATGTTCTCACCCATCACCAGTGCTATGCCCATGTAGATAGGAAGCACGCCCGTTGAGCAGAGCAGTATGGTTATGGCCATGACCGCAGCCGATGACTGGACGATGCAGGTGATGAGTGTGCCGACGGCAAGGAAAGCGATGATGGTCAAGTAACTGCCCGTGTCAAATGAGGCGAAGAACGCCACCACGTCTGCATTGTGCTCCAAGTCCATGTCATGGCCCACCGTACTCAGCATCACCAGCGACCAGAACAAGAACGCCAGTCCGAACAGCAAATCGCCCACCACACGATGACGTTTCTTGTATATGAGTGTCATACCGATGATGAATGCGGGGAACACAACAACGGTCAGGTCGACGCTGTAGCCCAGCGACATGATCCACGCTGTCAGCGTCGTGCCGATATTCGCGCCCATGATGACTGAAATGGCCTGACCCAGTGTCAGCAGTCCTGCCGAAACGAACGAGACGGTCATTACCGTCGTGGCCGATGAAGACTGTACGGCACACGTCACAAAGGTTCCCGTAAGCATCCCGCTTAGGCGGTTCGATGTCATCTTGGCCAGCACGTGGCGCAGTCCCGGGCCCGCCAGTTTCTGTAGGGCGTCGCTCATCGTCTTCATGCCGTAGATGAGCAATGCCAGTGAGCCGAGGAGCCTGAATAGAATTTCAATCGTCATAATTCCGTAGTTTGAGATTTCTGCTGCAAAGTTACTAAATAATCCGCTTATTCGGGTGGAATAGTGGTTACGATTTGGCTACGATTGCGATTTCCTTGAATTGTTCACTTGAATTGTTCATGTGAAAGTAAAAGTTGTTCTTTTCTCTGCATTCGCTGCTCCAAAATTTGGTCGTTTCGGAAATAATGCTTAAATTTGCAGAGGATACAAGGTAATTATGAAGAGACCGGAAATAGTTAATCAGATTCGTCAGACCATTCAAAGTACGGAGCCAACGGCAACCGCCATACTATATGGTTCAGAAGCACGGGGTGATGCTCGTGCTGATAGCGATGTCGATGTGCTGATTCTATTAGATGGTGACAAGCGAGACTTTCGTCGCGAAGAGGCCGTTTCTGGAGCTTTGTATGATATAGAACTGGCTACAGGAGTTATTATAAGTCCTATGATTATGTTGCGCAAGCAATGGGAAAACCGCCCATTTAAGACCCCGTTCTATGTGAATGTTATGAATGAAGGAGTTGTTTTATGAAAGAGACATTAGACGATTAAAGTCGTGCATCATTGGTGCAATATCGATTAGAAAGGGCCAAAGAAGCATTAGAAGAGGCAGACATTCTTAAGAAAGAGTCTCATCTTGATACAAGGCGCTTGGCGGTGCCCGTGAGGTGGAAAAGCAAAGAGCAGTTCCGTCCTTTTTTATTTTTCAAAATGAAACAAATAAAATTAATAATCTTACTTGCAACTCTATTTAATATTGTAGGGCAAAAAGCAAGTGCATATGATTGTAAAATAGATGGCATTTATTATGACCTGACTGAAACTGAAGCGACCGTGACTTCGGGAAAAATCAAGTATTCAGGCGCGTTGGTAATACCATCTGCCATAGAGTATGAGTCGATTAGCTATAATGTGACAGCCATCGGTGAAAACGCATTCAGGGAATGTAGCGGCTTGACAACCGTCACAATACCTTATAGTGTGAAAACACTTGGTGACCAAGCGTTTTATCATTGCTCGAATCTTCATTCTGTCACTATTGGCAGCGGTGTGACAAGTATTGGCAGAAGTGCATTTATTGAATGCTGTAATCTGTCTGAGATAAAGTGCTTTGCCACTACTCCCCCACAATGTGGAAATTATGCATTTTATCATGTTGACAAAAGTAAGTGCATACTTAAAGTTCCCTTGGCAAGTATTAGTCTCTATAGGAAAAATGATTTGTGGAATGAGTGGAAAGATTTTACTACTGTTGTAAGTTTGCATCAATCTTATAATGTAAATGAATATCTTGACTGTAATGTACATTGGAATGGCGGTTCGTCTGTTGTATTACCATCGGGCAATTATTATGTTCGTAAAGTTGAGGCCGTTGTGAATAACCATAGCAAGCACAAAATTATCTTACAAGGAGTAGATGCTTATGATGCAGGTGGTAATCCTGTTAATTCTATTACATTTGGAAATAACATCATTGACGGCAACCGTCCAAACAATCCTATAATAACCTTTACATTAAGCGGCACTGGTACAGAGCCGACAGAATTGCCTTGGATGAAAATATACTATCGTACTGATAAAGGCGAGTATTATTTGAAAGATTCAAGAGAACCTGCTTTTTATCAATCGGATAACACGGTAAGCTATTTCTATTATACTCCTATCTCGTGGAAATCATTTGATAACGGATATGATTCGTCAACAAATCCGATAACTATTATAAAAGGCTCTACCATACGTGTAATCCCTCATAGAGAAAACAACCAAAGTTCGGAAGGCTTTGCTATAAAATACACATTAGATGGATCATTCCCTGATTCAGAATACTCTGATAACGTTTGTTATACTGTTTATCATGATGGAGGGGCTCCCATATATATAGACGAGAATTGTACTCTAAAAATGATTGCCACAGAGGCCCCTTATTCAGGCAGTGAAACAAACGGTGCTTGGCAGGTAAGTCCTATACAATATACTGTCAAAGTTGTTGATGGTGGTACGGCAGAAAAGCCATTTACAACTTCTGAGGTTAAGACCCTTTTTGCTACGCTCATGCCAGATTCTGTTACCAGCACAGACTGGTATGTAAAGGGTAAGGTGGTGTCTATCAAAGAGCAATTTGGCACAAAATATGGTAATGCGACGTTCTATATTTCTGAGGATGGCACAGAGGATAACCAGTTCTATATATATCGCGCATACTATCTTGGAAACACGCGATATGCTGGTCAGGAAACAGTATTAAACGTAGGCGACGATGTGGTGGTTTGCGGAAAAATCACAAACTATAAAGGCAACTTGTTAGAAACAAAGCAATTTCAAGCCTATACGGTGTCTATCAACGGTGAGACATCTCTTGGCATTGTTGATATTCAGACTGCCTCAATTAAAGATGACTCCATTTACGACCTTTTCGGCCGACGCCAAACTAACCCCAATAAGGGCCTTTATATTAAAAATGGCAAGAAGGTAATAGTAAAATAAACGAGACTGTTAGTACAACAGCCTCGTTCTCAACTATTCCTTATGGACTTTTTAGTCCAAATAAAACGATCAACAAACATCTTCTGTTCATAAGACAACAACGATCAATAAAAATTAAACGGCAGGCTCCCATTTCAGAAGCCTGCCGTTAGTATGTGAAACAGGTATCAGTCGCTGCTGCTTCATGGAAGTTTTTATCGTTCAAAGATAAAAAGTGTTCTAAAATTTGCGAACAATGGAAATAATTCTTATCTTTGCACTCAAATGATAGTAACATTCGAAGAGACATATCTAGAGGAACTTTATTCGCAGGGCAAAGCCAATGATAAGAAGCATCGGTTTCAGCCTCAGATTGTCGACAAGTATATCAAGGTGGTTAACCTGATGAAACAACAGGAAAATGTACTTGGACTCACAAAATACGGTTCTCTGCACTACGAGAAGCTGGTTGGTGACAAGAAAGGCATTTCTTCAGTAAAGGTGAATGACCAGTATCGGATAGAGTTCATAGAAGAAACTGAGGCTGGCAAGCAGATTGCAGCCATTTGTAGTATAACAGAGTTGTCAAATCACTATAAAAAGAAATAGGAGAACAGAAATATGATTACATTAGAAGGTAAAGACCCTATGATGATAGCTAATAACTTGAAGCCATACAAGCCTACGCATCCTGGCGAGGTGTTGAAGGACGAACTTGAGTTTCGTGGCATTTCTCAGCGAGGACTGGCTAAGAAGATGGGCATCTCGTATTCTGCATTGAATGAGGTGTTGAATGGGAAGCGTGCACTCAACCACGAACTGGCGATGATGATGGAGGCTGCGTTAGGCGTTGAAGCAGCTCCACTCTTGGCCATGCAGAACGAGTATGACATGCTGATGGCAGAGCGTAATGAGTCATTTATGGAGAAGATTAAGAATATTCGCCGTATTGCTGCTATTTTTTAATCATTCATTTTGTGTCAAGGTGTGTTATTTACTGATGCATGACACACCTTGATTCTCTTCACAGAGATTCTCTTTCGATCAATAAAAATTAAACGGCAGGTTTCTGAATTCCCATATCTTGTTTGGATTTTGGGCAAAGATAGTAATAATTCTCTTTTTCTTTAGTGCTTTGCCACTTACTTTTACAATACTTTATGAAAAATGAAACGGATTGCACTAACAATAGCGCAATCCGTAATGTGTTTTTATATAGATTTAGAAATCTAATGTTTAAAGGTTGGCGTTGTCCTTTGACCAGTCCTCAACAGCAGGGATGATGCCGAGAGAGATGATCTCGTCGCGCATCTTCTGCAGATGCTCGTAAGATGCCTGAAGTGCAGCCATCTCCTCTGCAGTGCCCTTGGGCTCTGTGTAGTGAACGCCGTCCTTGTCGATAACGGTAGGCATAGCCATCATCACGTTCTTGAAGCCGAATGCGTTAACATAGCAACCTGCAGGCCACTTGAAAGGCTCGCCGCCCATAGCACCCTCAATCATCTTAACAGCCTGATATGCTGGGCTCTGGAATGAAGAACGGCCACGGAGCTTGATGATGATGCTGCCACCCTGTGTAGTCATGTGCTTGATCTCAGCCCAACGCTCGGCAGAGAGAGGAAGCTCAGAGAGGGGCTTGCCATCGATGAGAGCCTTGCTTGCGAATACTGCCATCTGCTCACCGTGACCACCGTATGTGAAGGCGTTGGTAACCTTGTCCTGACGAACGCCGAACTCCTGAGCCAGCTGCTGCTGCAGACGGGTAGAGTCGAGAGCTGCCAGAGAGGTGAGCTGGTTGGGCTTCAAACCTGAGTGAATCAGAGCAGTCAGAGCGGTAACGTCAGCTGGGTTGAAGATAACTACCACGTGCTTCACGTCGGGGCAGTACTTCTTGATGTTCTCACCGAAGTCGGCTGCAATCTGACAGTTGCCCTTCAGCAGGTCCTCACGTGTCATGCCTTCCTTACGGGGAGCACCACCTGAAGAGATGATGTACTTTGCACCGGTGAATGCTTCCTTAGCATCAACGGTGTAAGAGATGTTCGCTTCAGGGAATGCGCAGTGGCACATCTCGTCGTAAACGCCATGAACGCCTGGCTCATAGATATCATACAAACAAATGTTGGGGGTCAGACCCAGCATAAGAACACTCTGCACCATGTTAGAACCGATCATACCACCGGCACCAACAATCACAAGTTTCTCGTCAGTTAAAAATGCCATAATTTGTTATTTGTTTATTTGTTTAATGTTTATTTGATTGGTACAAAAGTAAAAAAAAATTGCGTAACTTGCTAACTATTGCTTGAATAAATATGTTATTTATTTTAAAAAGGTGTATCTTTGCAAAGTGGAAATTGCAAATAAACTAATGATATGGACATCAATCAGCGATTATCAGCTTTGCGCGAGGTGATGCAGCGCGAACATCTGTCGGCATTTATCTTTCCGAGTACCGATGCTCATCAAAGCGAATATGTGGCCGACCACTGGAAAAGTCGTGAGTGGATAAGTGGCTTCAACGGCTCGGCAGGAACGGCTGTAGTTACTATGACGAGCGCTGCCTTGTGGACAGACTCGCGCTATTTCCTTGCTGCCGAAGAGCAGCTGCGCGGCACGGAGTATAAGCTGATGAAGCTGAAGATTGAGGGCACGCCGACCATTGCCGAGTGGCTGGGACAGGAACTGAAAGAGGTGAGAAGTCCCGAGGTGGGCATTGACGGCATGGTCTGTTCAACCTCCGAGGTGGAACAGCTTGTCAGCGACCTTCGCCATCAGGGCGGCATCACGCTGCGCACCAACTTCGACCCGCTGCAACAGGTGTGGCGCGACCGTCCAGCCTTGCCACTGAACAAGATAGAGGTTCATCCATTGGAGTATGCTGGAGAGGGCTGCACCCAGAAGATTGCCCGCATACGCCGTGCTCTTCGCGAAAAACATGCCGACGGAATGCTCGTCAGCGCCCTCGATGATATCGCCTGGACACTCAATCTTCGCGGCACCGATGTCCATTGTACACCAGTGTTCATAGCCTATCTGCTCATATCAACCACTAAGGTGACGCTGTTTACAGACAAGCGTAAACTTTCGAGAGAGGTTGAGGCCTATCTTAAAGAGAACAATGTAGAGACTGATGACTACACAAATATAAAGAATGGGCTGAAGAGCTATTTCGAAGAGAATATACTTCTCGACCCCGACGAGACGAGCTATGTGCTCATGAAAGCCGTTACTCGTAAGGTTATCCGCGAGAGCTCTCCTATACCTGCGATGAAGATTGTGAAAAACGATGCCGAAGTTGCCGGCTATCGTCGTGCTATGATTCGCGATGGCGTGGCAATGGTGCGCTTCCTGAAGTGGTTGGAAGAGAGTCTGCTTTCTCCTTCTTCATTAGAAGCTCCTCTTTCCGAACTCTCCATAGACCGCAAGCTCACCGCCCTGCGTGCTGAACAGCCTCTCTACCGCGATCTGTCGTTTGATACCATTGCCGGTTACGAGGCTCATGGCGCTATAGTCCACTACGAGGCTACTCCAGAAACCGATGCGGAGATAGAGCCTAAAGGACTGCTGCTGCTCGATAGTGGCGCACAGTATCAGGATGGCACTACCGACATCACCCGTACCATAGCTCTTGGACCTGTCACCGATGAGCAGCGCCATGTATATACGCTTGTGTTGAAAGGTCATATCGCCCTGGCACGTGCCGTGTTCCCTAATCGCACCAAGGGCACGCAGCTCGATGTGCTGGCACGTCAGTTCATGTGGCGCGAAGGACTGAACTATCTCCACGGCACCGGTCACGGCGTGGGCAGCTACCTCAGCGTTCATGAAGGTCCTCAGCAGATACGAATGGAATGGAAACCGCAACCTCTCGTTGCCAATATGACCATTACCAACGAGCCAGGCATCTACCTCGCAGGGCGTTTCGGCGTGCGCATCGAGAACACCATGATTGTGGTGCCTGCCGACACGTCAAAGTTCTTCTCTGTAGATGATGAGGCTGAGCGTGGCAGCTATCTCCAACTGGAGCCTCTGACTCTCTGTCCGATAGACACGACGCCGATAGTCCCCGGCATGCTTACCGACGATGAGCGCAAATGGCTCAACGACTATCATGCCTTGGTATATGAGCGTCTTGCACCGCTGCTCAGCAGTGAAGAACGGGCTTGGCTGAGAGAAAAGACATCAGAATTATAATTTCGTGTCCTATTCTTCCTTAAGGTACTCTTTTGAATAGGCTACGTAGTGCTCTGCATTGTCGGTCTGACCGGGGCGTGTAGGCTTGATATACTTTGCCGGCACTCCGCCCCATATCTCGTGAGGGCCCACCTTTGTGTTCTGTAGCACCAGAGCACCGGCAGCCACGATGGCACCTTCGCCAATCTCACATCCGTCTAACAGCGTAGAGCCCATGCCAATGAGGGCGTGGTCGTGGATGGTGCAGGCATGCACTGTCACATTATGTCCTATCGTCACATAGTTGCCGATATGGGTGGGACCAGTCTCGTGGGTAACATGAATGCACGAGCCATCCTGCACATTGGTACAGTTGCCAATGGTTATGGGAGCCACGTCGCCGCGTACCACGGCATTGAACCACACCGAGCATTCGTCACCCATAGTCACGTCGCCCACAATCGTTGCATTCTCGCTGAAATAGCATTCCTTACCCCACTTGGGGCTCATGCCTTTGTATGATTTTATAAGTGCCATAAATCAGATTGTTTCGTTATTCTTTTGCAAAGATACGACTTTTCCGTTATAGCAGCTTAACATAGTCGCAAATATTTTCAGATACTGACAGTTATTGATTCGGATGCAGTCAGAAATTCTCATCAAGACAGACTATTATTTTTAAATCTGCGTCACAGATTTATAAAACCATGACGTAGATTATTAAATCTGCGACGCAGATTATGTAATCCGTGTCGCAGATTTAACTATTTTAATCCGGCTAAGAATAATTATTTACCGCAACTCTGCTCTATTTCTGATAGTCTAAGTGGATAATCGGAACCCCGTTTTTCAGGTGCTTCATTTCATCATTACTTTCTTACTAGTTCCATCAGAATACAAAATCAGATTCACACCAGGCTGTGGCGAAGACAACTGCTTACCATTAAGATCAAATACGGCAATTTCTTTTTTGTCTTCTTTTGATGATGTGAAAGTCTTAATGTGTCTAACTTCGTTAGTCTCTTTCACGTATTCAAAAACAAAGTGATGATACACATCAGGCTCTACTTCCCTGTCTTCAATGTTGTACTCTGTTCCACTATGTAACTCCCAATCTTCTGGAATATTCTTTTTGTAGATTTTGTTTGCACCTATTACAATGTATGACTTGTCCTCGACATTGACAAATTGTGGGCTTGCATAATCCACATAATATGGCAATATGATTGTCTGGATTTTATTCCCATCCCAATCAATAAATTCAAAGTCTGTTACAAATGCCTGATAATAATTGGATGTGCTACTTATCTCACCCTCAATGCCCTTGTAGTTGTCTCCATATTTGTAAACCGAATGGCTTGATATAAACATTTTGTGAGTCTGTTTGATATAATACAGTTTGCTTTCATCGCCTTGCCAGAACTCATTGAAGTTTGTTGTTGAAAAGGAGTATCTTTTATTTTGCCTAAATGACGCTTCTCTATCTTCCCATTCCTTAAGCTGGTATTTCGAAAGTTCTGAATTGTATTTTGAACCTTGTGATGCTGATTGCGAGTATTTCGCATTATATGTTTCCTGGTGTGCATCATGAGTTTCCAACAGATGCCATTCTTTATCGTATTTCCTTACGATAGCATCCGCATAATCTAAGCCATAGATATTGGAGTTAATTGTATAGAACGACATTGAATTATTTGGCTTTAAAGTAGCAAATACTTCATCAATGGTAGACTGTGCTGAAGTTTCAGTGATGGCTAAACATGCCATGAATAACAAAAGAGCCTTTTTCATATTATCTTTTTATTTAATACCGAAGTTACAAGGGTACCAACTCCGTCAAAAATTCATTGGCTGTCATCAGTGGCATGTCGCAGAACTCAGTGAAATGACGTTTGTTGCCGGTGATGATGGCGTCACATCCGGCAACCTTCGCACGCTTGAATGTAGTCAATCAGAATGTTGGTGTCAAGAAATACGCGTTTCATCGGCTTAGGATTGCTTTTAACCGTGGATCACTGTCTATCTCTTCTTGGGTGAATGTGGCGCAACCGCTCCATTTCTCAATTTCAGGCGACACGTTTTGCATCTTGTAGCCTTTCTTCTGTGCAGCCTCCTGCTCCATTTGCTGAGCTGCAAACAGAGACCTTACGAATGCGAGCATCTTACTGAGCATTACATTGTTGTCAAGCAATGGATTCATTTCGCGGAATAGTTCCGCACGTAGTTGCATTGTCTCCATAATCGTACCTTAATTAACTTTTTCCGCTGCAAATATACAACTTTTTGGGAAAAGCGATGCTTTTGTCCTTGGAAATTTCGTTGCTTTGCGGTGTGTAAAACTGTGAAAGAGGCGCTTTGAGTCCCCATGCGGTTATCTCTTGGTATATGTCTCGGAGTAGTCTTTGCCAACGTCGTAGCCGTCGTTGATTGTGAGCTGATTGCCACTGACGGAGTATGCCCAAACTTTATCTACAGCTTTAGTGTATAATTCGCCTACTTCAAAATGA
Organism: Prevotella sp. E13-27; assembly: GCF_023217965.1. Classification (NCBI taxonomy): domain Bacteria; kingdom Pseudomonadati; phylum Bacteroidota; class Bacteroidia; order Bacteroidales; family Prevotellaceae; genus Prevotella; species Prevotella sp. E13-27. The sequence continues at coordinate 1,491,277 of NZ_JALPSC010000001.1, forward strand.
ACTTGGAGCAGCCTGTCGGATAGTATGTTATAGGTGAAACTTTGACTGTAGCTGTAAGACTCTCGCTTTTTGTTTGCTGTGGCATATCCTGATATACTCAGTGTGCCAGTGCCATTGCTGTTGAAGACAATGGTTTCCGTACTTGACCAGTCGTCACCAGACTCAGAGATTATCCATGTGCCTACAATAGGACTTTTAACTGTTTTGTTGTCATCGTCGTCGTCTCCGCATGAGGTGAATGTGGTACATACAAGTGCCATCAGGACGATGGTCATCATAGAAAGAAGTTTCTTTTCCATAGTTTTGTTGTTTTTAGTTTGATAATGATTGCTTTAATTGGATGCAAAGGTAGAAAAGAAAATTAATAAAGTACAAGAAAAAGTGAATTATTTGGTAAAAAATTGGAACAGTTCCGATTATTCACTTTTTTAGCAAAACATTTTGACGATTCAAAGGTTTATCGTATTTTTGCCGATGAAAACAATCTATTGTACTAAAATATGAATCAGAAAACAGCTTTTCAAGAAGTAAACGAGAGCTATACGATGGCCGAGGCCATCCACGAAGCACAACGCTGTCTGCATTGTAAGGTGCCACAGTGTCAGAAGGGATGCCCCATAAGCAACGATATACCCGACTGGGTGCACGAGCTGTCAATGGGCAATCTTGGCAACGCCATCAGTATTATCCGCAGCAAGAGCAATCTGCCGGCCGTGTGCGGTCGCGTGTGTGCCCACGAGAAACAATGTGAGGGCAACTGTGTGCTGGGCAAGAAAGGACAGGCGCTGAACATTGGTAAGCTGGAGCGCTTCGTGGCCGACTTCGACTCAGAAAACGAGCTTACACACGAGAATATCGTGGAGAAGAAGCGTGGTCGCGTGGCAGTTATTGGTGCCGGTCCCTCGGGCATCACCGTGGCTGGCGACCTGTCGCGCATGGGCTTTTCGGTAGAGATATTTGAGATGGAGGCCCAGTGTGGTGGTGTGCTGCGCTATGGCATCCCTGAATACCGACTGCCCAAGGAAGTTGTGGCACGCGAGATACGCTATATCGAGAAGATGGGCGTAGTTATTCATCGCAACACCCATGTGGGCTTCGACATCACCATTGACAGCCTCTTCGGTCAGGGCTTTGATGCCATCTTCATAGGCACGGGGCTGGGCAAACCCAAGACGCTCGAGATACCCATCTACCGCAATGGGCGCTGTCTCTCTGAAGGTGAGGGCGCAATCAAGTGTGAAGACCTGCAGGGTGTTCGCAAGGCAGCCCATTTCCTGCGTCGCGTAGAGCTTATACAGGAAGGCTTCATGAGTCCCGATGAGACCCATGTCAAGCCTGGTGCCCATGTGTGGGTGATAGGTGGCGGCAACACGGCTATGGATGCCTCGCGCACGGCGTTGCGCGTTGCTGCGAAGCGAGTGGACGTGGTCTATAGAAAAGGATTGGAAACGATGTCAGCCCTGCGTGCAGAGTATGACGACGCGGTGAAAGAGGGTGTCAACTTCAACTTCTGGAGCAACATAACCGAGATTCATGTTGACGATAACCTTGACATCACAGAGATTGTGCTGGAGACGAAGGAACCCGACAAAGAGCCTGTGCGCCAGACGCTGCCTGCCGAGAATGTTATCATGGCAATCGGAGCTGAACCTAAGACAAAGATTGTGCGCACCACACCAGGGCTGGAGAACGACGAAAGGAAATTCCTCATCACCCGTGATATTCCTTACGGCATGACTACTCGCAAGGGCGTGTTTGCTGGTGGTGATGTGGCCAACGCACAAGCCACTGTGGTTCATGCCATGCAGAACGCGAAACGCGTGGCTGAGGGCATAGCCCAGTATGTCGATGCCGTCAAGCTGATGGAAGCAATAAATTTATAAAATAGTGTCGGTTCCGCTGATCCAAAGTGGATCAGCGGAACCGTCCCCAGTTTTTATGCAGAGCAATATATTAAAGCGTCTATGGTATGATTATAGATTGGAAGCGGACTTCGGTTTGGCAGTAACAGCGGTGCTGGCGCTCAGTTATTGGGCAACGGGTGTCATCATACCGGCTGAACTGTCAGAACGCTGGTTGTGGCCGTTGCTAAACGCCTGCATTGCAACACTTTGCTTCTTTGGCGTGTGGCTGTGTCTCAAGCACAACGGCGGCAACCGAATACGCGTTGCATGGGCGGTGGCGTTGTTTCTGTGGGGACTGTTAGAGGCGGTGTTGGTGACAGGTGTTATCCTATACGATATACCTATCGTCAAACCAGGTACGGAAACCTTGACAGGCAATGCGATGATCGTGGGCTGTTTGTTCGCGTGGATATTGTTTATCTATCCCCGTGAGGCGCTGCAACCGGACCATTTCGTGTGGTGGCGAAGTTTGCTGCAACTGCTACCCTTGCCTGTGATGGCGATACTCGATTATTTCTTGTCTATCGACCTTCGATTAGTGATTGCGCTCTATCCGCTGTGGCTGTTGGGCATACTGGTCGTGCAGATTCGCAAATACCGTCAATGGTGTGAGGACAACTTCTCCACGATGGATAACATTGACGCACAGTGGCTGATGCGCTATATTGTGATGCTGGTTATTGCCGGTGGGTCTTTTTTCTGGCTATGCGTATCGAACGACCCCTCACGTGTGGTCACACAAGACCTCTATTTATTATATATGATCGCGTACACGACCGAGCGCGTACTTTATCGGCCAGACCCGTGGAAACAGCTGCGCAGTACCGTTTCAGAGGAGCCGGAAGAGGTCAATCCTGCCAATGTAGCCTATCGTGCTACCTTGGAAGCTTGGCTCGACAAGGAGAAGCCGTACCTTAATCCTGATTTCCAGTTGACGGACTTGCGTCAGGTATTGCCACTCAACCGCACTTACCTCAGCCATCTTATCAACACCGAGTATGGTTGTACGTTCTATCAGTTTGTCAACCGCCGCCGTATCGACGAGGCTAAACGGATGAAGACTGAACACCCCGAGTGGACCATGCAAGACATATCCCAACGTTGCGGCTTTTCTTCTCCACGTGTTTTCTATCGAACTTTCGCCCGTGAAACAGGTATGACTCCAAAGGAGTGGTGGCTCAATCGTGGTGACAATTCGTAAAAATTGTACCTTTTTTTAGGGACAATTCGTAAGAAATAGCACGTACCGTATTGTGTACGTGCTTTTGTTTTTGTATTTTTGTAGGCGTGTTCGTTTGTCTTGACATTAAAACCAAACCACAATAATTATTAATAACTAACCTAAAATGCAAATGAAAAAGTTTTATTTCATGATCGTCCTCATGCTGATGACAGCTATGGGCGTATGGGCACAGACAGATGTGTCGACCTTTGCACAACTGCAAAGTGCACTGAATGCGGGTAACGATGTAAGGCTGACGGCTAACATCCAGTTCACTTCGGCCATTACCATTAGCGGTTCAAAAAAGATTACTATAAATGGTAACGGCAAGACGCTGAGTGGTCCTTCTACTCGTGCCTTTACTATTTCTTCTGGCAATACGCTTTTCATTAAGAATGTGACGCTGAACAATTTTGACTTGAATGCAGGCGGTGGTGCCATCCGTAATAACGGCACATTGGTGCTCGACGGCTGCACTGTGAGCAACAACCACACTGACGGCAGCAACCAGGGCGGCGGCGCCATAGAGAATCAGGGAACATTGTACGCCAGTAACACGACGTTCAGCGGCAACTATTCGAGCGAAATCGGTGGAGCTATCAATAACTACATGGGCAAACTCTACTTGAGCAACTGTACGTTTACCAATAACTACACCACTTCTTCGAACGCAAAGTTTGGTGGCGCGATAGGCAACAACTCAAGCAATACTGTAGTCATTGTGAACTGTACCTTCTCAGGTAACAAATACAATGGCAAAAATGGCTCGGCAAGTGACCTGGGCGTATATAGAACCCCGAACGATTACACTATCGCAGGCTGCACAGGTATCACTATTACGGGTGGAACGTTGACCACATATCCTGAAGGAAGCGTAAGCTTGGACTTCTCTGATTTGAACAATATCAAGTTTGTCCCCAGCACTACTGCAGCTTCATATGACATCACATTGTCGGATGAGAGTACCTCTCACGGTACAGTGGCGTTTACCGTAGGCGGTAAGTCAGCGGCAAAGGCTAAGAAAAACGACGTAGTTACCATTAGCGTAACGCCCAATAGCGGCTATTCGACAAAGGACGTGACCGTTCGCGCCTACACCTCGTGGGGTGGAGCCGCTGCACGTGGTAACCGTGCTCCAGCCCTGCAGGATGAGATTGACGTGACTGCAGGACAGACTGCCGGCACATGGACATTCACCATGCCAGGAGCTAACGTTTGGGTGGTGGTTACCTATGCCAAGAACCTGCAGGATTCATGGATTCAGGCCATTGCCAATCAGTATTACACGGGTTCGGCCATTGAGCCTGCCGTCATAGTAAAGGACGACAATACCACGTTGACCAAAGGTACAGACTACACAGTGAGCTACGCGAACAATGTTAACGTAGGTACAGCTAATGTGACTGTAACTGCCATCAACGGTTCTGACTACTGCGGCACAGCCAATGCAACGTTTATCATTGAAAGGGCAGAAAACAAACTGCTGAAAGAACTCTATGATGCCCTCGGTGAAGATGTCTGGACGGGTTATGGCGAAATGACGGGTGTCATCAGCTACAGCCGTGGCGATGACCCAGAAGAGTTCCGCGCAACGTTCATGGGCGGAACATTCACAATAGATTTGCCATTTAGCGATTTCACAACGGTAACGAAAAATGACAACGGCGACGGTTCTTACACCTATACGCTTGTGGTAAACCTTCCGGCACAGACTGGTATGTCGCAAGAGACATTGCATGTCACCACGAAGAACGGAGAAATTACCGAGATGGATAGCGAGAACGCAGGCCTTGATTTGAGCAAGGAGAATAGCGGCATTGACAGCTGGGCTACACTGCAGACAGCTATGACTAACGGTGGTGTCATCAAACTTACACAGACAATCACGGCAACAAGTACAGACGCTGCACTGACCGTTCCTGAAGGCAAGACCGTCATCCTTGAACTGAACGGACAGACCATCAACCGCGCATTGATAAGTGCAACAGCCAACGGTAGCGTCATCATCAACAACGGTATTCTGGCCATCACTGATTCTGAGGGTGGTAAGATTATCGGTGGTAACACAACAGGCAATGGTGGTGGTATTCTGAACAACGGAACGTTAACCCTCTATGGCGGTGAGATTACGGGCAACAAGGCTGAAGGCCAGGGCGGTGGTGTCTATAACACTATAACGAATACTGCTACTACTGGCTTCTGGATGACTGGCGGTCTGATTGACGGCAATACGGCAAATGCTTATCCTGCTATCGGCGGCGATGTTACATTCAATAATTTGGTAGTTGTACAGATTGACGCTGACGGCACAACACGAAGCGCAAAGACTGCTAAGGCGAACATGGCTGAATACAGCTACATCAAGCCTGTAATGCCTGATCCTGCAATGTACGCAATCTTAACAGAGTTGTACGAAGCTCTTGGTACAGACGTATGGACCGGTTACGGCGCACTCACAGGTGTCATCAGCTACAGCCGAGGCGACGAGCCAAACGAGTTCCGCGCAACATTCATGGGTGGTACCTATGTCATTGACGTGCCTTTTGGCGACGTTACATTCGCTCAAAAAGCCGATAATGGCGACGGTTCATTTACTTACACGCTCAAGCTTGCGCTTCCTGCACAGACAGGTATGTCTTCTGAGACAGTACATGTTACCCTGAAGAACGGCGAGATTACTGAAATGGATAGCGAGAACGCTGGCATAGAGTTGAACAAAGAGGAAGATCCTGTTTCCGGTTGGGCCGGATTGCAGGCTGCCATAAACAACGGTGGTGTCATCAAGCTGGCTGATGATGTCATAGCAGAGAATACAGACGCTGCATTGACCGTTCCTGCTGATAAGACTGTCATCCTCGAACTTAACGGACATACCATCAACCGTGCTCTTACAAGTGCCGTGGCCAATGGTAGCGTTATCATCAACAATGGTATTCTTGCCATCATGGATACCAATGGCGGTAAGATTATTGGTGGTAACACAACTGGTAATGGAGGCGGTGTCCTCAATAACGGTACACTGACGCTCTATGGCGGCGAGATTACTGGTAACAAGGCAGCAGGCCTGGGCGGTGGTGTCTATAACACTGTCACAAATACCGCGACGACCGGCTTCTGGATGACAGGCGGTCTGATTGATGGCAATACCGCTAGTAGCTATCCCGCTATCGGTGGTGACGTCACCTTCAATAATCTTGCTGTAGTCCAGATTGACGCTGACGGTACAACGCTCAGTGCAAAGACAGTAAAAGCAAATATGGCTGAATACAGCTACATCAAGCCTGTAATGCCCGACCCGGAGAAGTTTGCAATCTTGGCAGAGCTCTACGAAGCTCTTGGCGATGATGTCTGGACAGGCTACGGCGCACTGACGGGTGTCATCAGCTACAGCCGTGGTGACGAGCCAAACGAGTTCCGCGCAACATTCATGGGTGGTACATATTCCATTGATGTGCCCTTTGGCGATGTTATATTTGTCTCCAAAGTCGATAATGGTGACGGTTCATATACATACACGATGACGCTTGCGCTACCTGCGCTGACGGGTATGACTTCTGAGACTGTGCATGTCACAGTGAAGAACGGTGAGATTACCGAACTCGATAGTGAGAACGCCGGCATTGAGATGAATAAAGAAGAAGGTCCTGTAACGGGATGGGCTGCTTTACAGGCGGCAATGAACCAAGGCGGTGTTATTAAGCTGGCAGACGATGTCATTGCAGAGAACACCGACGTAGCCCTGACCATACCGGAAGGCAAGACCGTAGTCCTCGAACTGAACGGACACGCTATCAACCGTAACCTCACAAGCGCAGTAGTCAACGGTAGCGTTATTATCAACAATGGTACACTGGCTATCACTGGTGAAGGTATTATCACTGGTGGCAACACGACAGGTAACGGCGGTGGTATCGTCAATAACGGTGCATTCACAATGTACAGTGGCGAAATCACAGGCAACAAGGCAGCAGGCCAGGGCGGTGGCGTTTATAACACCGTTACGAATACAGCTACGGAAGGCTTCTGGATGACAGGCGGTCTGATTGATGGCAACACAGCAAGTAGCTATCCCGCTATTGGTGGTGATGTAGCGTTTAATAACCTGGCTGTCGTGCAGATCAATGCTGAAGGCGCTAAAGTTAGTGTGTCAGAAGCTCTTGCAGGTATGGCTGACTACAGTTACATCAAGCCTGTAATGCCCGCCCCCGAGAATTACTATCTCGTTGTTGCTCCGACTCCAAAGGCCGGACTGTATTACATTGGCGTAGCGCAGGAATTGGTAGAGGCTGGCAGCACTACGTTTGGCGAGATGGAGTATTCGCTTGATGGTGTGAACTATGCCACAACCCTTCCTATGGCTACAGAAGCAGGCATCTATACCGTGTACTACCGCGTAATGGGCGATGCAACCCATAATGACTATGCACCGCAGACTGTGACCGCGAAGATTGCATTGGCCTCGCTGACCATTCCAGCCGGAGCATATGCCAGCTACTATGGCGGTAAGGGCCTGAATCTCGCTGAGGGTACTGCCGACGGCATCGTGCTGAGCTCCGTTGTCATTGTGGATACCAATGAGGGTATCGTGGTACTTGCAGACGGACTGGAATCAGCCGCTGCCAACACACCGCTGATTATTTATAATGGTACGGACGAGAACCAGCAGGTACTGTTAGACCTCAATGAGCAAGCCGCTACAGTCAACTACGATGCGGAGCATTTCTTTGGAACACTAGAGCCCAAGACCTTCACCGCAACAGACATGGCCGAGGCTGACAACTACGTGCTCGACGGCGAGAACTTTACATGGGTGAAGGATGCCGGCATACTGCCAGCCAACCGCTGCTGGTTGAAGATTATCCCCAGTTCTCCCAACCATGCCCGTACTATGAATATTGTATTCGAGAGCGATGCGACAGGTATCAGTACTGTTAACATCAACGCTACCAACGATGGTTCTATATTTGACCTTACCGGACGAAAGTTGTCAAAGAAGCCCGCAAGCGGCTACTACATTCAAGGTGGTAAGAAGTACGTTGTTAAGTGAAGAACCACAAATAACTTCGTGCAATAACAAATGAACAAAGCGCCTGCAGAATTTCTGTAGGCGCTTGTTGTTTTGTGAAACTGTGAATGAGGTGCTTTAAGGAGTGCTAATTAGTATTCGAATCAGCAGAACCGTGTTCTGAAAAACTGGACAGCGCTATTTCGTGAGCCCCATCTCGCGAGCTTTCTGGAGCAGAAGCTGCATGAGCGGTTCGCGCTCGTTCTCTACACGGTTGTCAAGCACGGCATCCTTCAGATATTGTTTCAGTGTGCCAACCTCGCGTGAAGGCTGCAGGTGGAACATCTCCATTATCTCATTGCCGTCGATGACTGGCTGCAACAGTCGTTTGTAGTCTTTCTCCTTCAGGTCGGTGAGCTTCTCGCGGACTATGCGGAAGTTCTCAAGGAACATTTTCTTCTTTACCTCGTTCTTCGACGTGATGTCGGCCTCGCAGAGCGTCATCAGGTCATCGATGTCGTCACCAGCATCGTTGAGCAGACGGCGTACGGCAGAGTCGGTCACCTCATTGTCGGCAATGACCTGTGGACGCATGTGCATGTCAACAAGTTTTTGCACATATTTCATCTCTGCTCCCATGGGCAGCTTCATGCGGCGGAAAATCTGCTGCACCATCTTCGCTCCCACGATGTTGTGGTTGTGGAAGGTCCAGCCAATGGCAGGGTCCCAGCGCTTTGTCTTTGTCTTGCCAATGTCGTGGAGCAGGGCAGCCCAACGTAGCCAAAGTAGCCCACCCCCAACCCCTCCCGAAGGGAGTGGAGCTTGGTTACTGTCACTTTTCACCCTTTGTGTAGTGGGTTTTATATTCTCCAGCACTTCCAGCGTGTGGTAGAAGTTGTTCTTGTGGGCGCGTCCGTTCTTTTGTTCCACTATATCGAGGGCAGCCACCTCAGGGAGTATGAGCTGCAATAAGCCGGAGCGTTGCAGGTACTCAAAGCCTATGCTGGGGTGGGGCGCCATCATTATCTTGTTCATCTCAACCTCAATGCGCTCGCCACTGACAATCTTTATGCGGTCTGCCATGCGTTGCAGCGCCTCGAAGGTTTCGTCTTCTATCTGGAAGTTCAGCTGAGTGGCGAAACGTATGCAGCGCATCATGCGCAGCGGATCGTCGCTGAACGTTATCTCAGGGTCGAGTGGCGTGGCTATGATGCCGTCTTCCAGGTCGGCAAGTCCGTTGAATGGATCGACAAGCTCGCCGAAGCGTTCGCGGTTCAGGCATATCGCCATGGCGTTGATGGTGAAGTCGCGACGGTTCTGGTCGTCTTCGAGTGTGCCGTCCTCAACTATAGGCTTGCGCGAGTCGTGACTATAGCTCTCGCGGCGGGCACCCACGAACTCCACTTCCGTCTTGCCTATCTTCACCTGAGCCGTTCCGAAATTGCGGAACACGCTGAGGTGTGCTTTCTTGCCAAGCGTCTGCTTCAGCTCCGTGGCAAGGGCTATGCCGCTGCCAACGACCACTACGTCGATGTCGCTCGACGGGCGCTCGAGGAAGATGTCGCGCACATAACCACCAACCACATAGCACTCTAAGCCTAAGCGGTCGGCAGCGTCGCTGATAAGATGGAATATGGGTTTATCGAGGATTTCGGCAAGTTCGTCGTCGGAATACAATTTCATGTCTTTTTCAATTTGCCTGCAAAGGTACGAATAAATGAGTGAAAAGCCAAACTTGTTTGAGCTTTTCCACGTGTGAGCACTTTCGAGCGACAGCTCAAAGTACGATTACTCTTTCCTCTTCTGCCATATCTCTATGGAGTTGATTATGTTCTGCCAGAGGATGTAACAGCCAGGACCTACGCTGGATAGCGGATTAAGATAGGCATTGGAGAGCCAGATGGCAAAGGCGGTGTTCTTCTGTCCGAGTGCCTGTCCTGACTCCTGAGCGTGACCGAAGAAACGGCCGATGTAGCGGCCTACAGCAAACTGTATGATGCAGACCACAAGGCCGAGCAGGGCAATGGCCATAAGAAGGAAAATGCCTGCTTCGGCATGAACAATGTTCTTGACGGTGGTGCCAGTGACAATCATCAGTGAACAGGCCCAGAGATAGTAGCTAAGGTCGCGCACGGCCACTATGCGGCGATGGAGCGACTTCATATAATGCTTAACGAAATATGCCAGAATCATCGGCACTACCAATACGCAGAACACCTCGTTGAGAATCTTCAGAAACGCAGGCCAGAACTCCATGTTGGCCGAGGGCTCGATGAGCGGAAAACACACGGGGACGAGCAGCACGGTGATGAAATTGGAGAGAAACGTGTAGGTTGTCATCTGCTCCAGACTGCCTCCCAGCTTCTGTGTCACTACGGCTGCAGCTGTGGCACAGGGCGAGATGACACACATCATGATTGCCTCAAGCAGTATGCGGTCCTCTTGCTCCAAATCGAGGATCAGCACCATCAGGATGCCGATGAACAACACCTGGAAGATGCCTATCCATAGATGCCATGCTACTGGGCGCAGCTGTCGGAAGTCCACTTTGCAGAAGGTGACAAAGAGAATGAGGAACATGAACAGCGGCAGTATGGTCGTCATGATGGGGGAGAAGAACATGGCGGCCTCGTTGAGCTGAGGCGTGAAGCCAAAAACAAGGTAAATCAGAGTGCCCAGCCCCATGGCGATAGGGAGCGTCCAGTCTTTGATAAAGCGTATTATATTCATATTTCTGTTATCCTTTAACAATCGTATTATGTGACTTACTCACACACCGTGTAGATATAGCCCTTGGAAAGACATTCCACGGTGTTGTATTTCTTTTGTGAACGCACGAGTACCTGCTTCAAGTTGTTGCTGATACCCTCACCAGTAAGCTTCAGATGAGCCTCCTTCATGGTCCATAGACGAATGAATGCCACATCAGGACGCTCGGCTTCAAGAATCTCCTGCACCTCAACGGCGTTCATCGTATAGTTTATCAGAGATGGAGAGAACTTGCGTATTGACTCTATGTCTATACCCACAGGATGGTTGCTAACCACACATGCCACCGCTTCACGGCAGTGGCTGAGGTTGAAGAATATCTCCGGATGGCCTACGATGGATGGCTTGCCGTGTTCTCCGTACTCGAAGATGGGGCTCTCGTCGATGCCGTACTCTTCATGAAGGGCACGCTTGAGCAGCAGATAGGCAAGGACGCAGGTACGCTGTCCAAGCTCATGCTTGAACTTCAGTGCCTGTTCGCGGCGCTGAGGCGACAGCTCCTGTAGAGCAAACTGAAGGTCGAAATCGTAGATGTTGTCGTCAATATAAATCATGAGTTCTCTAATTGTGTCTTGGGCCAGTTTACAAGGAACACTTTCTCTGTGGCACGTGTCAGCGCTGTGTATAGCCAATGGATATAGTCAGGCGTGAGCATGTCATCAGTCATATAGCCCTGATCAATATATACGTGTGCCCACTGTCCGCCCTGTGCCTTGTGACAAGTGACGGCATAGCTGAACTTTATCTGAAGGGCGTTATAGTAGGCATCGCTCTTAAGCTTCTTTACCCTGTCGGGCTTAAGCGGTATGTCGGCATAGTCTTCCATGACGTTGTTGAAGAGCTGTTCCTGTTGTTCGCGAGTCAACGATGGCGCTTCGGTGCTTAGTGTGTCGATAATTGTAGTGGCAGTGAGCTCGTAGTCATCGTAGTCGGGCATGACAAGGGTTATGTCGGCAAAACGGAAGCCATAGAGCTCACGGGTGTTCCTTACCCGCTGTATTACGCCTCGGTCGCCGTTGGCAAGGAATGACAGGTTACGTTGTGTCTTCTCCTCACCTTCTGCTTCAGGTATCCAGAAATAGTTGTTCTTTACAATCATTATCTGGTCACCGCGACATAGCTCGTCTTCACGATCAAGGACCGTGCGGCGTATGCCCTCGTTGTAGATGTTTGCCCGTTTGTTGCTGCGTGTGACGACTATGGTCTCGTCAATGCCCACATGGCTGTAGCTCGTAGCGAGCGACTCGATGAGCTCATCACCAGGAACAACACAGATGTCTGCAAAGCCGTTAAGCCTCATGCGGGGCAACTGTGTCAGCTCATCGTGGGTGATGAGTGAGCGAATCATAGTGGCATTCCAGAGTATGCCCGACGACTGGCTCTGGCGCAGCACCTCGCTGAGGTCACACTCATAGACCTTTAACCCATAGCCGCTAAGAACATCGCCGATAAGTGCTGGGGCCTCGTCTTCGCCTACAGGAGGCAGCTGGGCGGTGTCGCCAATGAGTATCATACGGCAGTTGTTGCCGCTATAAACGAACTTAATGAGGTCATCGAGCAGAGAACCGGAGCCGAAGGTGTCATCCATGGAATAGCTGGAAATCATAGATGACTCATCGACCATAAACAGCGTGTCTCTCGAATTGTTCATGTTCAGATTGAATGCCGACAGGTCACCGGCGGTCTTCTGACGGTATATGCGACGATGAATGGTATATGCAGCATGCTGTGAATAGAGCGAGAATACCTTTGCAGCACGTCCCGTGGGCGCCATGAGAGTGAGCTTCTGCTTCAGTGTAGTCATGGTCTTCACAATGGCAGCAGCAAGCGTAGTCTTACCTGTGCCGGCAGAACCACGGAGCACCATGACAGACTGAGGAAAACGGTCGGTGAGGAACATGGCAAAGGTCTCTATTGCATGTTCCTGATCGGCTGTTGGCACATGGGCAAACGCCTCCCTGATGCTGTGTTTCAGTTCGTCATGAAGCATTTTTGTGATGTTATATTTGCATTTTCGCTCTGTTTGCACTAACTTTGCAGGCACAAAGCTATAATCTGTTGGCGCTGTGGCACTCTTTCGTTGCGCAAAGGTAGTGCAAACAGAGCGCAATACAAAGGATTTTATGCTTTTTTGCTTTAAAAACGACATTTTTAATTGAACATGCCAGATACAGTCAACAAAATTAGACACCGCATGACGATAAGAGTAGGACACTCTACATTGTCTTTCGCAAAGCCCAACGATGAAGGTAACGTGTTGTTTGAGCCTTATGTCGTGAAGAGCGGCATATCTATTGCTGCCAATCTTCGTGAGGCTTTCAAGACATCGGAGTTCCTGAAAGACTTGTCGGGAAGGGCGCGTGTGCTTGTTGACAGCGATACTTTGCTTGTACCGATGAGTCATTTCGATGAGATGAAAGCTGGCGATTTGTTCTTCCACTCCTTCCCACAGTACAGTCAGAATCATGTGTTCTTCAATGTGATGCAAGAGGTGAGCACGGTGGTGCTGTCGTCAATAAACAAAGACTTGAAACTCGTGCTCGATGATCATTTTGAGGATGTGAGACTGGTGCCAGCCATGACACCTGTGTGGGGACACCTCTATCAGCGCAATTTCACAGGTGGCAATCAGAAACTCTTTGCATATGTTCACGAACATAAGATAGACATCTTCTGTTTCCAGCAGAATAGGTTTAAGTTTTGTAACTCGTATGATGCTAAGCATGTGAAGGATGCTGTCTATTACCTCCTCTACGTGTGGAACTTGTTGCAGTTTGACGCTCAGAACGATGAACTGCATCTGGTAGGCGACATCTTCCAAAGCGATTCTGCCTCTATGCAAGAGGACCGCGAGACGCTGCTTGGCGAGCTGCGCCGCTTCTTGCAAAAGGTATATGTCGTCAACCCTTCTGCCGACTTCAACCGTGCACAGGTGACATCAATAAAGAACATGCCTTACGACATGCAGACCATCTTCGTGAAAGGAAGGTGAGAAGTTAGAGGTCAGAGGTGAGAGGTTAGAGGTTTGAATTATGAGAATTATTACAGGAATATATAAAGGTCGTCATTTTGAGATTCCGCGCTCGTTCAAGGCGCGTCCTACGACCGACTTCGCCAAGGAGAACATCTTCAATGTGATGGCAGGCTATATTGACTTTGAAGGTGCTGCAGCCCTTGACCTGTTTTCTGGCACAGGCAGCATCTCGCTTGAACTATTGTCGCGTGGCTGTCAGCAGGTGGTAAGTGTCGAGATGGATCGCGACCATCACCGTTTCATCTGTGACTGTCTGAAGAAGCTAAATCCCTCTCAGGCTGAGGGAACCGCTTCTTCAACGGGAAAGGTCCTTCCCATACGTGGCGATGTGTTCCGTTTTATAAAGAGCTGTCGTCAGCAGTTTGACTTTATCTTTGCCGATCCTCCCTATGCCTTAACAGAGCTGCCAAAGATTCCCGACCTTGTATTGGAAAAAGAACTGCTGAAGGACGGTGGCATATTCGTTTTCGAACACGGCAAAAATCACGACTTTAGCAGTCATCCACGCTTTGTAGAGCATCGCAGCTACGGAAGCGTGAACTTCACACTCTTCCGTTAAGACAATAGTCAAAGAATCTATAGTCGGAAAGCTATAGTAGTGGTGACAGTAGTCGGGTGAGGCTTTCCCACAGTCGGACACCGAGGGTGGGATTCATGCGCTCTGGGAAGTCGGAAAGCGGTATGGCATTCTTCTCATCGTCGAGGTAGATGTCGCGAAGACGTTCGGACACTTCTTCACCATAGAAGAATACGTTTGACTCGAAATTGTCTTCAAACGAACGGAAGTCCATGTTTGTGGAGCCGCAGGTGCATACAATGTCGTCGCTTACCATTATCTTTGAGTGAAGGAAGCCTTTGTCGTAGAGCATGACGTTAACTCCTGTCTCTACCATCTCACGTAGATAACTGCGGCTGGCCCAGCCTATGAGCCATGTGTCACCGTGGCGTGGCACGAGCAGTCGTACATCGACACCTGCCAGGGCAGCACTTATGAGCGCAAAGCGAATCACTCCTGTAGGAAGGAAATAGGGTGTCTCAATATATACATAACGCTTTGCGTTCATTATTATTCTTACGAAGCCCTGCATGATCTCGGGTACAGGCGATGTAGGTCCGCATGCCACGCCCTGAAGCAATATGTCGCCATAGTGCTTGTCGCTTGAGTCGCCGCCAAATCTGTAGTAAGTCCTGTCGTTGAGCAGTGTGCGGTTAGTGAAATACCAGTCTATGAGGAATATGCGCTGTAGCGATATGACACCTAATCCCTCTATTCGTGTCATGGTGTCGCGCCAGCTTGCCGTGCGACCTCCCTTCACATAGCGCAGGGCAATGTTCATGCCTCCCACATAGCCTATGTGGCCGTCGATGATGAACAGCTTACGGTGGTTGCGATAGTTGGCCTTACTGGTCAGTCGGGGAAACCTCACCTGCAAGAATGGCTCCACCATAACTCCAGCATCAATCATGCGCTGGAAGAAACGGTTCTTCACACTCCAACAGCCTACGTCATCGTAGATGATGCGCACCTCTACGCCTTCTCTCGCTTTGGCTATGAGTGCGTCGGCAATGAGATTGCCAAGTGGGTCGTCCTCGAAGATATAGATGTCTAAGTGTATGTGGTGGCGTGCTGCTGCGATGTCCCTTAATAGTGAAGGGAAAAACTCATAGCCGTTGAGAAGAAAATCTACGCGGTTGTTCTGGAAAGGTAGCGATAGACTCTGGTTTATGAACTGGTCGATGAGCAGTTTGTTGTTTTCAGGCAGGACAAGATCGCGCTGTTCCACAAACTCGAACATTGAACGGCGTGTCAGCTCGTCGAGAGAGCGTCGGCTGACAAGTCTCTCGCGGCGTGTGTTTACTCCGAAGAAAAGATAGGCTATGATGCCGATGACTGGCGCGAAGATGATGATGAGGGCCCATGCTATCGTCTTTGCAGGCTGACGGTTGTCGAGCACTACATGGATGACAGTTATGATAACTATCACTTGATAGACGAGGAAAGCAAGTTTAACGAGATCCATTCACCTATTTTATATTTATCAGCTTGTGGGTCTGCAGCGATAGCCTCCACTGTGGGTGGCGCTCAATATAGTCTATACAGTCACTCATTATCTTAGCGTTGCGGTCTGCATCGCCAGTGTCGCAGGGCTGTAGGAACAGTAAAGGTCCATCTGCGTTTCCATCAAGAGAAGGATACATGTCAGTTAGAATCCTGTTGAGTGACTCTTCGGATTCAAATACAATTTTAATCTCGTCTGGCTGTCGGACAGAGGAAATGCTTTTTCCTTTTGGCGATACTGTCAGCCAGTCGAGGTTCTTCGGAGCGGGGAGGGTGCCGTTGCTCTCCATAGCCACCTCATAATCATGAGCGTGGAGCAGATTTATGAAGTCCTCACCGACCTGGAGCGTAGGCTCGCCGCCTGTCAGCACCACGAAACGTGCAGGATAGTCGGCTATGGCTTTTACTATCTCATCGGCGGTCATCTCCGTGAAACTGTTAAACTCAGTGTCACAGAAGCTGCACTTCATATTACAGCCGGCAAAGCGGATGAACACCGCAGCACGTCCGGTGTTACGTCCCTCGCCCTGCAGCGAATAGAATATGTCGTTTACGCGAAATGCCTTCATACCTTTCTACTCGTCCTTCTCATACATGGCTATATTGCCTTCGCTCTCCTGAACAACAGCCTTATAGCATTGTGGAATCTGTTCGGTACACCAGCGAGCCATGTTTTCTGCTGTGGGGTTGAAAGGCAACACCTCATTTAGATTCTTGTGGTCAAGGGGAGTCTTTATCAGTCGTTTTATCTCACTGAAGTCTATTACCATGCCATTTTTGTTAAGCTCGCGAGACTTACAGTAGATGGTGATAATCCAGTTGTGGCCATGCAGCTGAGTGCACTTGCTCTCGTAGTCGAGGGTAAGGCGGTGGCATGCAGATATCTCTATTCTCTTTTCTATGTAGTACATATATATGTGATGTAATTAGTTGTTCTTATTAAAAGACAATCTCGGTGCCGAGCTTCTTTGCTATAGTGTTGCGAATCTCCTGCATCTCTTTAAGTTGCTTCATCAGCTCAATGATTTTCTCATTGTTGCCAGCTGCTTGTCGAATCTGTTGCTGCAGGTCCTTCATGCTTGCTTCAATGATCTCTCTGCGATAGTCGAGCACTATGTGTTCTACTCTTTGGCGAAGACTGCCTTCACGCTCTTGGATGACGAAGCGCCCGCCGAGCTGATGACGGTCTATGGCAAGATGAGTAGCCAACTTGCTCACCTCAATGTCCGGATGGCTGCAGAAGTAGGTCTCTGCCTTGAAGCCCGGTTCCTTGCCATGAGCCACCGCCTCAGCGAGAATCTGATTGTAGATAGGCATGGAGAACAGTATTCCGTCTAATGAGAAGTCGTAGTCTATGTATTCCGCTACGCTCATGGATAAGGTCTGTCCGTCTTCAGTCTCAATGTTGTCGTAGATAATCTCTTCACCATGACGGACAATCTCGCGGACAAGAAGAAGCTCAATGAGACCGCCAACAGTCGACACGCTGACAGAAGACGGCATGATGACGTTGTCTTCCTTTTCCTTGCCATTTTCCTTCTCATTCCCCTTCTCTTGTTCCTTCTCCTGCTCTTTGCCCTTGTCTTCTATATCCTTGCGTATGAATTTGTTCATCTCGGCAATGAGCGTCTCTTCTTTCATGCCGATACGCTGGGAGAAGTCAGTGATATAAGTGGAACGCAGTATCTGGTCGGGTATTACCGATATGCTCTTTATGATACCTGATATGGCCTCAGAACGCTTCACAGGGTCGCTGACGTTCTCTACAGTCAGTCGGCTCTTGAATGTGATGAAGTCTGTCTGATGCTCATCTATATACTTGCGTAGCTCGTTACTTGAGTGTTTGCGCGCGAACGAGTCAGGGTCATCGCCGTCGGGCAACAGCAGCACTTTGATGTTCATGCCTTCTGACAGTAGCATGTCAGTGCCACGCATGGCAGCATGTATGCCTGCTTCATCGCCGTCATAGAGGAGGGTGATGTTTGAGGTGAAGCGATGGAGAATGTGGATTTGATGCATGGAAAGAGCCGTTCCGCTGTTGGCAACGACATTCTCTATGCCTGCCTGATGCATGGCAATGACATCGGTATAGCCTTCGACCATGAACACACGGTCTTCTTTCACAATGGCCCGCTTTGCCTGGTAGATGCCGTACAGCTCCCGTTCCTTATGGTATATGTCGGAGTCGGGCGAGTTGACATATTTTTGTTGTACTCCCTTCGTTCTGGAGTCAAGCAGACGACCGCCGAAAGCAACGACCTTTCCGCTGATGTTGAACCAAGGAAAGATAACTCTGCCAGCGTAGCGGTCAACTAACTGTCCGTCGTTCTCCCGCTTGTAACATAAGCCTGTCTTAACAAGAAACTCTTCCTTGTAGCCTTTCTTCAACGCCGTTGATGATAGCGCATCGCGCTTTGGCAGAGCAAAGCCAAGCTGGAACTTCTCCACGATGTCGTCGCGTATGCCGCGGCTACGGAAATACTGCTTGCCTATAGCTATACCGTCAAGGTCGTTCTTAAGAATGTCGTGGAAATAGTCCTTTGCCCATTCGTTGACAACGAACATCGACTCGCGCTCGCCTTGTTGCTGGCGCTCCTCGTCGGTAAGCTCTTTCTCAACAATCTCAATGTTGTACTTCTTTGCTAACCAGCGCAGGGCTTCTGTGTAGCTAATCTGCTCGTGCTCCATTAGGAATCCGGCAGGTGTACCGCCCTTGCCGCATACGAAGCAGTGGCATATGTTCTTGGCAGGACTGACCATGAACGACGGGTTCTTGTCGTCGTGGAACGGACACAATCCTTTATAGTTCACACCGCTCTTGCGAAGCGTCACGAACTCTCCCACAACGTCAACAATACGTGCTGCGTCAATAATCCGGTCAACTGTTGCTCTGTCAATCATCGAGGGCAAAAGTACTCATTTTTTGCGATATAGCCTATTTTTCCTCGTTGTTTTTGCTATTTTGCACTATTTATTGCAGGGTGAGGCCCATGAGACCAATGACAACCTCATTGCTCAGAGCCTTAATCTTGAGGCTGCGGAGCTTCTTTTTCGGGTTCAACGGCATGTCGAGAAGTATTGCTGCACCTCCATCAATATTGCATACAGCTTTCTTTGGCTTTGCAGCGGAATCATGGAACAGACTACGGCTGACGATGCCTGTTGACAGTCCTACGCGATAGGGGCGGGGCTCAGGAATGGGGAAGGCTGGCGCATTCTCTAAATAGTCCTGTTCAATAGGGCACCAGTTGCTTGGCGATTGAAGCTCCATCTGATCCTCTGTGCCATCAGTGTATGTGGCTATGACAACGCCATTGGCAATATCGAACTGCATGGGGTTGGTGCTGCCTGCCATAAGGAGGTAGGCGTGAGCGGCTTTGCCTCTCAGTGATATGCTTATGCTGTCGGGGTAGTTGTCCCAAAGACTTACATAGGCAATGTTATTGCCTTCGCTTGTAGAACGGAATGGCAATGTGTTGTTACCAACAGGTAGAGCCAGTAAGCCGTTCTTTACCATAGAGCGCAGTTTCGTGTCATCGATGTTGGCAGTGCGCTTTGTTGAGCACCAGTCGCCAATGCCCTGAGTGGGTACGCAGAGTGTGGTATATGGAGAGCGTGGAGTGAGATACTTGTTCTTGAAGATATCTGTCACATTGCTGTTGAACAATCCGTCCATGTTAACAGTCCTGCATGCCTTGGTTTTTATGTCGTTGAAGGCTGTACCCATGGGCGCAGCAAATGGGGTGGGGCGGGCTGGCGCTTCTTCCTTGTAGTCAATGTGAGCAATCTCAATGTGCTGCGTAGTATCAGTAGAGAACGCTGTGTCTTTGTATTCTCCATTGCCAATGTTCTGGCGGATAGTTATGCGCAGTGGCTGCTTGAAATGCTGGACGATGTCATACACATCCTTGTTACCAACACGTTTGAAACTATAAGTGAGATAAGGAGTGTGTATGGAAGCACTGTCCCACGACTCTGGGAAGCCGGGACGGATGATACACTCACCATAGAGAGCGTTGGGCGTGATGCCGAACAGTCCTTCAATGATGGCGCGTGAAGAGATGCCTGTGACGTCGGCAAAGTCGCGGTAGCCCTCGCCGAGTGCTTCGTCCATGGCTGACAGCTGACCGAAGTTGCCAGGGCTCCTGCCCAGATACATGAAGTCCATAATGTTAGCCTTCAGCAGACGATAAGCCTCCTCTTTCCTGCCTGCCTGATAGTATGCCAAGATGGTGTGCATGACTTCTGCCATAGTCACATTGTTGATGCTCCACTCATAAGGAGACCAGTTGGATGTGCTTAGCGTATAATATTCCTTTCCGTCGGCAGCGAAGGGGATGTGCGGAATGGCACTGTCCACGTAGCGTGTGGCCTGATAGTATTGTTCGGGCGTTCCTGCTTCGCAGTCAATAGGTGTGTAGATGCTCCAAAGGGCTGCGTTCTTATGCACACGCTTCAGTCCCATGAAATCCTGATATTCGGCCCAGTGATTTGCTTCCGCATCACTGCTTATCCACAGCCGCTCATTCATAGCCTTAAGGATGGCGTCTGCCTCCTTCTTATACTGGATGCCATCTTCACCGATGAGCTCTGCTATGCGGGCTGCAAGAAGGTTGCCGCGATAGTTGTAGGCTGACGAATGGGTGACGGCTCCGCTGTTGTACTGCAGCGCGTCGCTTGCCCAGATGCAGCAATAGGCATCGTAGAGGCCGTCGCCATCAGGATCCCACGTCTTTTTCTCCCATGCCAGATGGCGCTTGATGACGGGCCACATCTTTCGCATGTAGGCCGTATCGGCATCGAACTGGAAATGCCAGAGCAACTCATCTATATATACGAGGTTCATGTCGTAATGGTGGAACTGGTTGTTCCTTTCGGGATTACGACAGATATAGCCGTCGCTATACATAGGTGTGCCCCAGATATATGCACCTCGGGCAAGGTTGTTTTCTTCGTCCATGACATGGGGCTGGGATACGGGGACGTCGGTCACCTGACTCTTAGCATAGGCGTCGAAATGGATGCGCTGACGGTCGGGCATACCGAGGAAATCGCCCATATAGGCAGCTCTCCATCCGGGGAGAGGCATGCGCCAGCCAACAGCCCCATGTAGCCATACCTGACCGCTCCATGCACCGTCGGCAGCAGCTACCAAGGCACATCCTACTGGGTTTATGTATGGGTCGGGAGTAGTGAAGGATACCGATGACGTTAACCTGTCGTAGTGTTCCTTTGTCTCATTGTATCTTCTGGCTGACGTTATCGACGCATCTGCTGAAATATGTTCACCGTCAAACATGAAGTATAAATCATGTGAAATACGCTGCTTGACGTACTTGAGCTTCTTTGGCTCTAGTGGCGCTTCGAAGGCATTAGGCTTCTCAAACGAGCCGATGTCACCTGAGCGGCTGAACTTGCTTTCTCTCGTTTCGCACATAAGCTGCTCTATCCAGAGATTGTCATCAAACCCTGTCGCAGTGAACTTCCAGATAGCACCTTCTGCGTCGGGATATGCGAGTACTGACAGTCGTAACGTGCCGTTGCCCCAGCGTTTGTCTCTCAGGAGATAGTCGCGTCGTGCATTGATATATCTTGCCTCACAATAGTCTGTGGAGTCGAGCTGAATACTTTTGCCTTTATAGCTTACGACAAAGCGGATGTTACGGTAGTCGTTTTTCTTGAATGTGGCAAATACAGGACGGTCGCTTGTCTCAAGTCGCCATTCTGCGATGCTGCCATAGAGCGCACGCGTGAAACGGTTGTTGCCGTTGATACAGGTGAAGGCATTACCGTCAGGATAGTATTGCGTTGTTCGTTGTCTGACAGACTGAGCCGATATGGTCAAGGCAAATAATAGTGCTGTCAGCGTCGTTAAGTGTTTAGGCAAAAGCGATTTCATTTTAGTAGATAATATCAGACCGCCGTTGGACTTTTGCCAGCGGCGGTCTGCAAGTGTAGTTGTTTTGTTTAAATCTTCGCTATCACGCCGAGCTTTGTACTGTTCAGGAACTCAATGATGTTGCGAATCTCTTCACTGTCGGGCACCTGATCTTTAATCTGGTTAACAGCGTCGAAGAGAGAGGTGTTACCTAAGTAAACAAGGCGGTAGGCATTGGCAATGTGCTTCAGCACCTTCTCATCTACTCCATATGTACGACCCATGGTGTAGTTCACACCGCCATACTCTGAACGCTTTGTGCAGATGATATATGGAGGCACATCCTTAGAGAATGTCGTACCAGCCTGTATCATAGCACCGCGGCCTACGCGTGTCTTAGCATTCTCGATGACCGATGAAGAGAAGATTACACCGTCCTGAATCTCACAGTCGCCGGCAATCTTTGTGCCATAGCCAAATACGCAGCGGTCGCCCACCTTTGTGTCATGTGAGATGTGGGAACCTTCCATCAGCACGTTGTCATTGCCTAAGACGGTCTGTCCGCTAGTGTGAGTAGCACGGTTGATGACCACGTTCTCACGGATGATATTGTTGTTGCCGATGATGCATTCCGACTTCTCACCACGGAAATCGAAGTCCTGAGGCAGTGCACCGATAACGCTTCCCTGATGGATCTTGTTGTTCTTTCCCATGCGAGTGCCTGAGCAGATACTCACGAAGGGGAAGATGATGCAGTTGTCGCCAATGACTACATCGTCTTCTATATATACGAATGGGAATATCTTACAGTTGTTGCCGATTTTTGCGCTTGGGCTAATCTCGGCCTTTGGACTAATATCTGACATATAACCTCCCCCAACCCCTCCCAAGGAGGGGAGTGCCTGACGGGTTTCAGGGGGATAATCAGGCTTGTTATATTATTAATAGAATACTAAATCACTTTTTCCGCAGATCACCTCTCCTTCGGGGAGGAAGGGAGGGGTTCTCACTTACTTCCGCCTCCCAGTGCCTGATAGAGGTTCACTACAGCCTGCATCTTGCTGAAGTCGTCGGTGACCTTGGAGATGCGTGCGTTGAGCAGGCTCGACTGAGCTTGGATGACCTCAAGATAGCTGCTGCCTTTAGATGCATACAGCTGCTTGGTGTCTTCTACATATTGTGTGTAGATATCTACCTGCTTCTCGTCAAGCTTACTCTTCTCGTCGCAAGTGTTATATGCTATGAGTGCATTGCTTACCTCGTTGCCGGCTTTCAGAATAGTGCTCTGGAAAGTGTTCAGCGCCTGCTCCTGCTGAGCTTTTGCAACTTTCAGACCTGCAACAATCTGTCCATGTTGGAAGATAGGCTGTGTGAGCTGGCCAACGGCTGAGAGGATCCACTTGCCTGGGTTGACAATCTGTCCGCCGAGAGAGTTAGTAAACATGGCCGTACCAGTGATGGTGATGTTCGGATAGAAACGTGAGCGTGCTGTCTCGGTGTCGTAGAAACACTGAGCAAGAGCCATCTCTGCGGCATGTACGTCGGCACGGTTAGAGAGCAACTGTATGCCCACGCCAGTAGAGAACTCTGATGGGAGTGACTGGTCGTAGAATGAGCCACGCGCAATCTGATGAGCAGGCTCGTTGAGCAACAGTGACATGGAGTTCTCCATCTCACGAATCTGCTGACGCAGTGCTGCTGCTTTTGCCTGAATGCTATAGTAGCTTGCCTCTGCACTCAGCACGCTGGTAGAACGTGCACGTCCCAGCTCCATCTGCAGTTTCATCATGTCCCATGTGTCCTTTGACAGGGCTTCCATATCGGTGACGATGCGTAGCTGTTCGTCAAGCATCATCAGTGTGTAGTAAAGGTTTGCCACACCGCAGATGATGTTGGTCTGAACTACAACCTGATAGTCTTTGGTCGCAAGCAGCTTCATCTGAGCTGAACGCTTTTGTGAAAGCAGGTTTCCGAAGAGGTCTATGCTCCACGATGCTGAGATGGGCAGCTGATAGGTTTTTGACACAGATGCGCCATCCATCTGCACCTGGCTTATTGTTCCCTGAGGAGCGATGGCTACTGAGGGGAGGAAAGCCAGCTTTGAAACGGTGAGCATGGTCTGCATCATCTTAACGTTGAGTGCTGCATTACGCAGGTCAACATTGTTTTCCAGAGCTTTCTCAATGAGCGACTGCAGCTGTGGGTCGGTGAATACTTCGCGCCAGGGCAGATTGCCGAAGTTGTCATCGCTGTTGGTGACAAGGGTGTCGGTATCGCTCGTAAGGTCACGAATGAGCCCTTTCGTGTTCACCTCGTCGGGACGCTCATATTTGTTGTAGAGTCCGCAGCTTGAAAGTAGGAGGACAGCAAAGACCCACCCCCAGCCCCTCCCGAGTGGAAGGGGAGTCTTAATAGACTTGCTGGTTGTAAACAGCGCGGTCATCATATATTTAAAAAT
Organism: Prevotella sp. E13-27; assembly: GCF_023217965.1. Classification (NCBI taxonomy): domain Bacteria; kingdom Pseudomonadati; phylum Bacteroidota; class Bacteroidia; order Bacteroidales; family Prevotellaceae; genus Prevotella; species Prevotella sp. E13-27. The sequence continues at coordinate 1,515,606 of NZ_JALPSC010000001.1, forward strand.
ATGTATCTTCATAATTCTTTGTTTTATTGTTTAAAAGTCTAACCAACCTCCCCTCCCACTCGGGAGGGGACGGGGGTGGGTCTTACTTTTGCAATTCATAATCAACAGGACGCTTTGCATACTGCTGCAGTTCTGTTGTTACGTCAGGATTCTCCTCGTCGCCCTCAAATTTCATTGGTGAGAACTTCTCCTGCAATGTCTGGAAGACTACGAACAGGCCTGGCACCACAATGATTTGGAACATCGTACCGATGAGCATACCACCTACAGCAGCGGCACCCAGTGTCTGGTTACCGTTCTTACCTACGCCTGATGCGAACATCATTGGCAGCAGACCGATAATCATGGCAAGTGATGTCATGAGGATAGGACGCAGACGTGCTGCGGCACCCAATGTAGCAGCCCAGGTGATAGCCATACCTGTCTGACGGCGCTCAAGGGCGAACTGCACAATAAGGATGGCGTTCTTAGCCAGCAGACCAATCAGCATGATGAGTGAGATCTGCATGTAGATATCGTTGGCGTGGCCGAAAATCATCGTGAAGAGGAAACAGCCAGCCAGACCGAACGGCACGGATAATACTACAGCCAATGGCAGGATGTATGACTCATACTGTGCTGACAGAATCAGGTAGATGAAGATGAAGCAGAGTATGAAGATGATGGCTGTTGAGTTAGAAGCTTTTGCCTCCTCACGTGTCAGACCCATATAGTCATATGAGTAACCCGTAGGCAGTACCTCTGCAGCTACCTCTTGAGCTGCCTTAATGGCAGCACCCGTAGAGTAGCCGTTGGCAACCGTTGCTGTTACATTAATAGAGGTGAACAGGTTGAAACGGTTGATGTTCGAAGGACCATAGACACGCTCCATGCGGCAGAACTCCTCAACGGGCGACATGCCCTTCGGAGTGCGTACATAGACGCTCTTCAGTGACTCTGGTGTCATGCGCGTCTCTGGCGAGCCCTGTATCATCACACGGTAGAGCTTACCATAGGCATTGAAGTTAGAGGCATAGAGACCGCCATAGTAACCCTGAAGTGTGGAAAGTACCGTAGATGGCGATATGCCACTCTGCTTACACTTTGCCACATCTACATGTATCATGTACTGTGGATAGTTCGGGTTGTATGAGGTCATAGCCATCTGGAACTCTGGACGCTTGTTGAGCTCAGTCAGATAGTCCTGTACAACGCCGAAGAAACGGTTCAGATCACCACCAGTACGGTCCTGCATCACCAGCGAGATACCGCTGTTTGCTGAGAAACCAGGAATCATTGGCGGAGCGAAGGCCAGAATCTTAGCATCCTTGATGTGCGCAGTCTTGATATAGATCTGTGCCAGTACGCCTGTAGATTCCAGTGGGTTCAGGAAGAAACGGTAGATGCCGTCGCCCTGCCATAGTCCGCTGAGCTTCCAGAAGAATCCTTTCTGACGCTCGCTGAATGGCTTAAGCTTCAGGATGAATGTTGCCTGGTCAGAACCGGCACCTGCAATGAAGTTGTAACCCTGAATCTGCTCACGGCTCTGGATGGCTGGGTCTGCAGCCAGGATAGAGTCAACCTCATTGATGACCTGACGGGTGCGTGCCACAGATGTAGCAGGAGGCATTGAGATGGTGCAGAAGATTGTACCAGTATCCTCATCGGGCACAAGACCTGTCTTGGTTGTATTAAATGTGATTACCAATATTACTATAGAGATGATGGCCGTAGTAATAATGGTGATAGGTTTGCGCACCAGCTTCTCAATGTTTGTCTTGTATTTGCCAAGAATCCTATCGTAAGAAGCATTGAAAGCTGCATGGAAACGGTCTATACGCGACATCTTTATCTCGTGGCCATTCTTGTCGTGAGGCTTCAGGAAGATAGCACATAGAGCCGGTGACAGCGTCAATGCGTTAAGAGCCGAGATGAAGATGCTGACAGCCATTGTCACACCGAACTCGCGGTAGAACGTACCTGTGGTGCCGCCCAAGAATGAAACAGGAATGAACACTGATGCCATCACCAGTGTGATAGAGATGATTGCGCCAGAGATTTCGTTCATGGCATCGATAGATGCCGTTAGCGTTGACTTGTAGCCCTGATCCAGCTTTGCGTGCACAGCCTCTACAACCACAATGGCATCATCGACCACGATGGCGATAGCCAACAGCAAAGCCGATAGCGTCAGCAGGTTTATAGAGAAACCGAACACCAACAGGAAGAAGAACGTACCAATCAGTGACACTGGAACGGCAATCAGCGGGATGAGCGTAGAGCGCCAGTCCTGAAGGAATACGTAGATCACGATGAACACCAGGATGAGGGTGAATATCAGCGTGAAGAGTACTTCCTCGATTGATGCATAGAGGAACTCGGTAACGTCGTAGTTGATCTTGTAGTACATGCCTGGAGGGAACAGCTTCGACTGTTCCTTGAGCTCAGCTTTCACCTGCTTTGCAATCTCGTTGGCGTTTGAACCTGCAATCTGCTGAACCATACCCATTACCGATGGAATGTTGTTGTTCTTCATCGATACAGAGTATTGCAGACCACCCAACTCAATCTTCGCTACGTCCTTCAGCTTCAGCGTCTGACCGTTGGCATCGCTTGAAATGATGATGTTGCCGAACTCCTCAGCCGTCTTGAAACGACCTGTATAGCGCATGGCATATTCATAGGCCACATCACTACGCTCACCAAACGTACCAGGAGCTGCCTCGATATTCTGCTCTGCCAGCACTCCACTGATGTCGCTTGGCATCAGGTTGTATTGCTTCATCACGTCTGGCTTCAGCCATATACGCATAGAGTAGGTCTTCACACCTGGACTCTGCACGTCGCCCACACCCTGAATACGCTTGATGGCTGGGATGATATTGATGTTGTTGTAGTTAGTCAGAAACTCATCATCGTAGCGGCCGTCAGATGTCAGGGTGAACATCATCACCTGTGAGGTCTGACGCTTCATTACTGTCACACCGATCTTCGTTACCTCGGCAGGCAGCAGTGCCTGAGCCTGAGAGACACGGTTCTGCACGTTCACTGCACACATATCAGGGTTCATGCCCTGACGGAACAGAATGGATATGCTAGCCGAGCCTGAAGAAGCCGTTGATGAGATATAGTCCATGCCTTCCACACCGTTGATGCTCTCTTCAAGCGGTGTGATAACTGAATTCTTCACCGTCTCGGCATCGGCACCAGGATAGCTGGTGTAAACAACAACCGTAGGCGGCGCTATGTCTGGATACTGCTCAATAGGCAGCGAAACAAGACCGATGGCACCTAACAGCACGATGAGAATAGATATCACCGTGGAGAGTACCGGACGTTTGATAAATGCTGTAAAAGTCATTGTCTTAAATGTTTTTCGTTATTACGTTATTTCATTATGACGTTATAACGATGTTTCGTTATTATTTCTTCATTTCTCCAACAATGTCACCGGCAGTCATTGCCTTAGCCTGCTCCTGGATCTTCTCCTGGTAGCGCTCAGGGGTGATGGGGACAATCTCCATCTGGTCGGTAAGCTTGGTGATACCGTTGGTCACATATTTGTCACCTATCTTCAATCCGCTGGTTACAACATAGTTGTTGCCATCGTTCTGTGGGTCAACAGTTATCTCTGTATAGACAACCTTGTTATCCTTGCCGAGAGTGTAAACGAACTTCTTGTTCTGAACCTCTGATACACATGACTGTGGGATAACGATTGCTGTATCCTGATCGCGGGGAATGATGACAACGCCTGAGCCGCCGCTCTTCAGCAGCTTGTCTGGGTTGGGGAATACGGCTATCATCTGTACAGTACCTGTTGACTGGTCAATGACGCCGCTCATCTTTGCTACCTTGCCTTCACTGGCGTAGATGGAACCGTCGGCCAACTGAAGTTTGACAGCAGGAAGGGCTGCAAGAGCAGCTTTCTGTCCACCTTCCGACTTTGACATAGCCAAGACGTCTTTCTCGTTCATAGAGAAATATACCTCCATTGAAGAGTTGTCGCTAACAGTTGTCAGCACGTTCTGTGCGCTAACCAATGCGCCAACCTTGAATGGCAGGGTGCCTACTACACCTGAAGCAGGACTCTTGACGAAGCAGAAGCTCAGCGCCTCCTTTGCATTGGCAAGTGCTGCCTCAGCCTGAGCCAGTGCAGCTTTTGCCTGTTCGTAAGAGTTCTGTGATGTCTGCATCTCATAATCGCCGATAACGCGATTATCGAACAGTTTCTTTGAGTTCTCGTATGTCAGTTTGGCTGTGTTCACGGCAGCCTGAGCAGTAGTTACTGAAGCCTGTGCCTGGCGCACCTGTGCCTGATAGGTCTGGTTGTCAATCTCGAACAGCACTTGTCCGGCACTAACGGTCTGACCTTCGTTGACGTAAATCTTTGTAAGGAAACCTCCAATTTTCGGACTGATTTGTACATCCTGAACGCCTTTGATTGAAGCAGGGTAGGTCTGCTTCATGGCAGCACTGCTAGCCTTTACCTCAGTGACGGGGTACTCGTTGTCGCCAAACGTTGGACGACCACCTCCGCTACATGCTGCAAAAAGCAGGGCAGAGGCTGCGAATAACAAAATCTTTTTCATTTTCATACCTTAAATATTAATATCTAGTTCTTGCTTTCTTTTTACGGAAAACTCACCTATAATTGTAAGTTTTCAGCTTGCAAAGGTAATAAAAAGATGTGTAACGCAAATTTTTGTTTACTTTTTTTTACGATTTATTAGTGTTGTTTTTATGTCCAAGTATGCTCTTCTTGCGATTTTATTTTAAAAAGTTTGGCGTTTTAATGGAAATGACCTACTTTTGTGGTCTGAAACACCATTTATCTATTAAACGCGACGTAATGAAACTTGTACTGAACTCTAATGAGATATTGACTAAGAACGGAGTGAGCTATCTCATTCCATTCATTCTTATTACTGCCTGCTTCACTATGTGGGGCTTTGCAAGTGATATGACGGGCCCTATCGTAAAGGCCTTTTCTAAGATTTTCCGTATGAGTGTCACCGAGGGCTCAATGGTTCAGGTGGCATATTATCTTGGCTATTTCACGATGACGTTTCCTGCCGCATTGTTCATCCAGCGCTATTCGTTCAAGGCAGGAGTGATGTTGGGCATGTCGCTGTTCGCTGTAGGTACGCTGATGTTTCTGCCAGCAAAGATGACTGGAATCTATTTCCCATTCCTCATAGCTTATTTTCTGCTGACATGTGGTGTGGCTTTCCTTGAGACGAGCAGTAACTCGTTTATCTATTGTATGGGAACTGAAGATACTGCTACTCAGCGACTTAACCTTGCCCAGGCATTCAATCCTATTGGTGCGCTGATGGGCATGGTCGTGGCAATGAACTATGTTCAGGCGAAGATGAATCCTATGACTTCTGCACAGCGTATTGAGCTGTCGGATGCGCAGTATGAATTGGTGAAGAACCACGACCTGAACATTCTCATCCAGCCTTATGTCTTCATCGGTGCTGTATGTATAGTGTTGCTGTTGCTCATAAAACTGACGAAGATGCCTATGGTGGGTGACAAGCGGTTGAAGAAAGGAATCGTCACTTCTGTTCGCGAGCTTTTGTCGCTGAAGAACTACCGTGAGGGTGTTGTTGCGCAGTTCTTCTATATGGGCGCCCAGGTGACATGCTGGACTTTCATCATTCAATATGGAACACGTGTGTTCATGGCAGAGGGAATGAGCGAGAAAGCAGCAGAGATGTTGTCGCAGAAGTTTAATATCGCTGCCCTCATATTTTTCACCGTGAGCCGTTTCGTCTTCACATTCTTCCTAAAATATATTAAGGCTGGGCGCCTGTTAAGCATCATTGCTATCTGTGCTGCCACTTTTGTCGGTGGAGCAATATTGTTCCCCGATCGTAATGGCATGTATTGCCTTGTTGCTGTGTCGGCTTGCATGTCGCTTATGTTCCCCACTATCTATGGTATTGCTCTGCGTGGAGTAGGTGAGAATGTGAAGATGGCAGGCGCCGGTCTTGTCATGGCGATAATAGGCGGTGCGGTGTTCCCGCCTATTCAAGCTCTTATCATTGACAGTAATGTTGCTGTACTTGGCATAGCATCAACGAACCTGTCATTCCTAATTCCTCTTATAAGCTTCGTTTACATAGCCCTCTACGGTCACCGCGCCTATGTACGACAGCATATCTGGAAGATTATGGAGTAGGCTGTTGCTTCCTGCGGCGGTATTCAAGGAATACCACGGCAGGAATGAGAAGTAACAGTATTGCCAGTGATATGTAGGCAATGGTCTCTGTACGATCTACTGACTTCGGGAAGAACGACAGTACAACTTCGTGTTCGCCTGGGGCAACCTTCAGTGCGCGCAATACATAGTTCACACGTCCCAGCTCTGCCTCTTCACCGTCAATGGTTGCTGTCCATCCAGGATAGTATATCTCTGAGAACACCACCACGCCGCCTTGTCCCGAGCGCACCTTGTATGTGAGCTGGTTCGGCTCATAATTCTCTATCGTGACAATGCTCACAGAGTCTTGTATCGTACTCTCTCCAAGCACATCGCTGAACTTCTTGTCAGCCACAGCCTCGTGGCGCAGTGGCAGTCGTCCTACTGCCTCCAGCTCCTCATTAGCGTTGTTAGCATAATGCACCTTGTCAACAAACCATGCATTGCCGTAGGTGTATGGGTTCTGCAATGGAACGTTCTGTCCTGACTGCAGCGGCAGAATGATGTAGCGCATGTTCAACATGTTCAGCACAGGATAGATGCTGTCGCCATTGACCTCGCGCATGTCGCCTCCTGCCTTTGATATAGCCGAGAAGAGACTCTGCATCTCTGGTGTAATGTGAGCGTCTATAAGCTCCTGATAACGGCGCAGCTTGGCTGCGTGGTAGCCACCTATTGACTTATGGTAGTAGCTTGTCTCGTTCTCGTTGAACGTGTTGCTTGCCAGGTTCAGCACGCGGTAGTCGAGTGTCTGGTCTTTCAGTATCAGCTGGTCTGTCTGTGTGAGTGGCTGCTTCTGCTCACGTTCGTATTTGGGCACGAACATTGAGTCGTTAAGATAGCGTTTGTTGATCTGCCACAGGTCGGCAAGCGACAAGATGACGAGAGCTCCCACGAGTGTTACAGGCTTCAGTTTCTTTGCCCTGTAGAGCAGCAGGAGAACAACGCCAGCAAGAATTATGAAGAATGAGCGCCAGCAGTCGGCTGTGAACACAGCCTCGCGCATGTTGCTCAGGTTTTCTGAAACGACTCCAAGATACTCATCTCCAACATATTTCTTAAGGCTTGTCAAGTCTGCTGAAGATATGAAATCGAAGAACATCGTTGGCATCAAGGCGAAAATCATCGCCATTCCACCGGTGAGACCGAACGAGATATACACATATTTCATCTTGTCCTTGAGTACTTCCGGTTCATCAACGATCTTCTTCAGTGCCATCATAGCCATAAGAGGTATGGTAAACTCAGCTACTACGAGTATCGAAGACACCGTGCGGAAGCTGGCATACATTGGTACGTAATCGATGAAAATGTTTGTCAGCCACATGAAGTTCTTACCCCATGACAGCATGACGGTGAGTATGGTGACACCCAAAAGTGCCCATTTCATCGGACCTTTTACGATGAACAGGCTCAATACGAAGAGGAACAGAATAAATGCTCCTACATAGACAGGACCGGCAGTGAACGGCTGCTCGCCCCAGTAGGAATACCATTGGGCACAGAACTCTTTCACGCCTTGCTGATTAGAGCTTGCCTCCATGGCGCTCTTCGAGTCACCAAGATGCTCGTTGTGTGAACCGCCCTTGGCGTTAGGTATAAGGAGTGTCCATGTCTCGCCTATGCCGTATGACCACTGGGTGATATAGTCGCGGTCGAGACCGCTTGATGTCTGGTTGGCAGTGTTCTTCTTTACCAGCTCACTCTTTCCGCGCATGGACTCCTGTCCATACTCCCAAGTGTGATAGAGGTTTGATATGTTAACCAGTATGCCGAGCAGTCCGCCGGCTATGCATGCACCTGTAGCTTTGAGGAAGTGAACATATTGTTTCTTCTGAATGGCTTCTGCGAGATATGCCAGTATCATGGCAGCAATGACGAACAGGTAGTAGTAGGTCATCTGCACATGGTTCGCATGCACCTCAAAGGCGGCGAAGATGCCTGTGACGATGAGTCCTCGCAGGTATTTGCCTCTATAGGCCAGTACTATACCGGCAATCATTGGCGGCAGGTAGGCAAGTGCCCACACCTTCCAGATGTGTCCTGCAGCGATTATTATGAGGAAATAGGTGCTGAATGCCCATACTATAGAGCCAAGCGCTGCCAGATGCTGACGGAAGTCGAAGGCACGGAGCAGTATGTAGAAACCTATAAGATATACAAACAGGTACCACACGTTCTCTGGCAGCCACAGGTGGTAGGCTTTCTCAAGTGTGTTCAGCGTCGATGTTGACTCATACGATGGTGACAGCTGATAGGTCGGCATGCCTGAGAAGAGAGAGTTTGTCCAGCGGGTCATCTCTCCTGTGCGCTGGTTATAAAGAGACTGTTCTTGTCCGGCGCCGACACCTGCTGATGCGTCGTGGCGATAGAGTATTCTGCCCTCTATGTCGGCTGGAAAGAAATAGGCGAATGCCAGAACGGCGAACAAAAGCACTGCCAGTAGGTCAGGCAGTATTTTCTTCAGTGTATTCATGTTTGTTCTTTCTGTTTTTAGTGCATGCTGTTAGAATTCTGCGCAAAGGTACAATATTTTAATTTAAAATAGTTACCTTTGTCGGCAAAACAAATTAAATAAAGATGAAAATAGGTATAATAGTAGCCATGGACAAGGAGCTGAAGCAGCTTCAGGCTCTTTTTGACAGCAGTGAGGTTAGGGTAGAGAAGTGCGGTATCGGTAAGGTTAATGCCGCCCTTGGTGCCCAGCGCATGATCAACGAGTTCCGTCCCGATGTCATTATCTCAAGTGGCTGTGCTGGAGGAAACGGTGATGATGTGAACATTCAGGATGTTGTGGTTAGCAGCGAGCTATGCTATCATGATGTCTATTGCGGAACAGCCATCGACAACTCTACAGTCTATGGACAGGTTCAGGGACTGCCTGCACGCTATAAGGCTGCTCCTGAGTTGTTGGCCAAGGCTGAGGCGCTTAACTGTGGAGTGAACGTCCACCCAGGACTTATCGTTACCGGCGACTGGTTCGTTGACTCTAAAGAAAAGATGCGCGAGATTATTGGTCACTTTCCTGAGGCAAAGGCCGTTGACATGGAGTCGTGCGCCATTGCTCAGACATGCTACATTAATAACGTGCCTTTCATCTCGTTTCGTGTTGTCAGCGACATTCCCCTGCGCGACACCGATGCCTCGCAGTATCATAACTTCTGGGATACAGTGGCAGAGAAATCTTTTCAGGTGACAAAAACATTTGTGGAGAGCCTTTGATGAGGCCCTCCACAAGATATTATCATTTCACAATTATTATCAATTTCCAATTAGTTCTAACGCGGCTTTCAACAACGGTTCGTCGGCATTGCCGATGGACTGTCTGGATGTTTCATACCCATCGGGTACAATGCTGTCGGGTATGATGCCATCATCAGGTGTGGACTGCATAAGACTGTTGTAGTAGCGCATGGTAATGGGGTGCAGTTCGTACTTACATTTAGAGTTGCGCAACGTGAACGAACCAACCCCTTTTCCTACGGTCTGCTCACCAATCACCACTACTTTCATGTACGGACGCAGGCAGACAATAAGTGCTTCACTGGCCGACGCTGTTCGTTTTGACGTAAGTACAAACACACGCTGCAATTTTAGAGGATATATAGGCGTACCAAGGATATGGTCAGTGTCTTGTGGTGGGAATTCGTATAAGTCTTTTTCTTTTTCTTCTCCTGTTTCCTGCATAAGTTCATTAGCCACAACGTCATTATATACTTTGTACTGAAATACATTGCCATAACCATTTTCGTTGATGATACAGTTGCACAGGTATTTGCATACTGAGACATATCCACCGGGATTGTAGCGCAAATCGACGACTAGTTCGTCAATGGACTCATCCATGAAGGTCTTCATAACAAACCCTACTTCTTTGACATTGCTGAACTCCTTGTAACAGAGGTAGCCTATCCGATGGTTGCCCATGGTGAAGACTTTGTCATAAATTACTGACGAGGCATTGTCGTCTGTTAATAGGCTAGCATGCAAATCGTCACCACCATTGTCAATAATTATTTCAGACGGTCCCTGATAGCTTTCGTTGCGTGCAGAGTACGAGAAGCGATCTTTCTTTGAGAGCAGACTTTTGAAGAAAGTCACCGGATCTGTAGCATAGTCGCATGAAGAAGAGTCAGGCATCTCTGTCCTCCACAGATAATAGTGGTTCATCTGCTGATAAATCCATTTGCACTCTTCTGTATATGCACCTTCAGACGACGATGAATGCTGTTCCGCCTCTTCTACAATAGTGTCGGAGGAGGAACAGCCCATAATTGACAGCAGCAGGCAGAATAGCCAGCTATACTGTTTCTTTTTCATGATAATCCTTTACTTCAGCAGGTCAATAATCCTTCGAGACTGGTTATCATCTTCAGAGCTCTGCATGGGAACAGATAAATACTTTTCTTCAGTATTAAATGGAGCGTATAGACGTGAAGAAGAATTGCCGTTGATCAAGAAGTAGTTGTAGGTGATATTATTGTTGTCGTTTTCGTCTTTTAAATCTAGTATAAATGCATACTCTTCACCTTTCTTAAGATTGACTGTCATATCAGGTGTTATGTTTACGTTTGTCTGCGACGCAGTGGAGTAGACAAATTTGAAGCTGATGTTGTTAATTGGGAAAATAAATGACCATCTGTATACAGTATTGTAGCTAATCATACTACTATCCTTGGGTTTGATATAAGAGATACGCCAGTTGTAGGTGTTGTTACGGTTTTCGGGGGTGGTAACATATTGGCCATAGCTATCGAACGTCAAATAGTCACACGACCTGTTGGTTAGAATCTTGTATTCAGTAACGTCAGAATACTTATGGATATCATCATAATAGATTAGCAGTAGTGCACCAGCTGGTTCAGGATTTAAAGTGATACTAGAACCTTTACCACTGACTGTGAGATTCTGAGAGGCAATACCGAGAATCTTGTTTTTACCACCGATATAGCCATTATCTGAAATCTTCACAGTGTTTAAGTCTTCTATATTTGTCATGTTCCAAAACGCGAGCTTTATCGTTTTGTTGTTGTTCAGTTCCACCACATCTGTCACGGCGATGATTTTATAGGAACCTTCCGACAGGTAGAGCGTAGAGTTCATGATGCTGGCATAATTGGTTAGGTAGCTTGTGTCGGCAGCTGCCAATAAGCCTTTATCGTTATATGCCAGTACTCTGATACGCAGCTTGTAGTTGGTGGTGAAGGACTCTAGTTCGCCGGCATTTATTTCAAAACTGAATGGTGAGATAACTCCTGAAGGGTTAACTTTTACTGCAACACCCTTTGCTACCTCAATCTCGTCGTTCGTGCAGGAAACCATGAAGGCTATTGCTGCCGCAAACAGTATTGATATATATTTTTTCATAGGTCGAATAAATGTGTAAAAGGTTATCGTTAGAATTTAAATACGTTGAATTTGTAACCCAACGTGAGATTGAAAGCACTCACTTTGCAAGCGAAGTTTTTGGCTAAGTCGCTTGTTCCGAGATTGTAGCGGAAACTACCATAGAGACCGCTCTTAAGCTCATAGCTGACGCCTACACATGCTTTTACATCGAAAGCCTTGAGCTTACCAGTGTTAATACGTGTGTCTTCAGCAATCACGTAGTCGGGACTACTTGAAAGCACTGCGCTGAAGTTGGGACCCACTTCAAGATTGAAGTTCGGCGTGAAATAGATTTTGAAGAGCACAGGCATTTCGAAGCAATTCAAATTGATATCTTCACTGCTAGTGCCGATGGTATGCTTGACGTAGCTGGGCTCTAACTGCACACCAAACATTCCTGTTCCTGCATCACTGCCCTGTGTACGTTTGCCGAAGTGTGCTGCTACGACAGCACCAGCCTCGAAGCCAATACCACTTTTCTCGCCAAGATCTGCATCCTTGTACTTGGTCAGGGAAGACATGTTACCACCCAACTTGAAGCCTATAGACACTACGTTCTGACGCTTGTCAAAGATACGAGTGACTTGGTCATCATCGTCGTCAGCAAAAAACTGTGCATTTGCAGACATTGTCATCATGGAGATGACTGTTAAAAGGAATAATTTCTTCATCACATAAATAGTTTTAATACAGATTGTTATTGATAAAAAATATTAATTAAAAGGCATGAAATGAATGTTCGATTCCTGAGAAGTACCATTTTTAAGCACTGCCTTGACTCTGGCATAACGTTCTTTCTTTATGCCGGGTATAGCAAAGACGGCATTGGCGATGCCATGACTGCGCACACCTACGCTCTTGCTGCCAACGAGTTGATCGTTGACATACAAGGTGACTGAGCCGTTACCGTAAGCATCACCGGAGTTGTTGACAGCTACAGCAATATAGAAATCGTTTTTGGGGTTGGCACGCTTACTCGTTGCTTTGGGTTGTGAGATGGAAAGTTTGGGTACTTTGTTCTCGGCAATGTAAGTAGTCACTTTGGTAGTTGCTGTTTTTTTCTTTATCGTGTAGTTTATTGCAATATCATCTTTACTCAACAGCAGACTCTCACTCCAGATCTCCAGTTCATAGAAGTTTGGACCGTCTTCCTTTGGCGTGGTGTTTGGAAGGAATGTATAGCTACGGTGCTGTCCTATAGCAACATTGGCTTGTACATTGACTTCTTTTCCATCGGAATCAATGACTTTTACAGTCAATGATGCATCTTCCATTTCTGCAGGAAGGTTTATCTGCACACATGCCTTGGCATTGGGCGTACCACCTTCATAAAGAATCTCATCGTTTTCCATCGCCGTTGTGACACTTCCCTCTACTATTCGTAGAAGTCCTTCCTTGCCCTTGTATCTCACTGCGGCTAACGTACCCTTTACTGGCTCAGCATTGTCAAATTGCGCAGGTAGCACTATGTGTCCTTCCTTCTTATATCCATAAAGACCGTTTCTCTCGTAAACCTCGTACTGGCTATTTACGCTCATCTGATTTGTTTGAGAGTTGATTTGTGCCGCCTTGTCACCCACAGAATGGTCTTTGTTCACCTTTAGCCTTTCAGGTTTCACCTTGTATTGGCTGATGATACGGCCATGTTTATTGATGACATAGCCTTTCGGCGTATAGCTGTTTCCGCTATAAACGACGGCTTGACTATTGACAAATGTAGAGGCGAAAACTAGATTTCCATAACCAGCCTCCACGGCCATGTAGTCCATGTTGCGGTCTATGTAGTAGGCTTTGTCATCAATCAAGACCGACGCGATACCTTCACTAAAGGGGTATGCTTTTTGGAACTGACATGGGATGGCCATGTTGCCGTCTGTGCCCAGATAGCCCCAACCTCCTTCGCCCTTGACTGGCATCTTGCCTTCACTGAACTGTAAGTAGCTTGTTGCATAGATTTTCTCCTGTACTGGCAGAATCTCGTAGTCGCCATCAGAGATAAGTGCGTCAATCATCAACTGTTTACCGTTGATGGTCATTGCGATAGCATAACCGTCGATGAATGGCGAGATGCTGTCGTATAGTACAGGTACTACAATCTGTTGATTGGGGTTCATCAGACCCGTCTTACCGTCTTTTCTGACTTTCAGCAGACTTCCGTAGTTTTCTATATGTGCCAAAGTGGGACGTACTACCCACTGCATGGTTTGCGCTGTAATAAGGCACCATGGTAGTATCAGCGCAAGTAAGAGGATGTTTGTCTTTTTCATTATTTAACATTTGTGATATACAGAGTTCTATAAGACGTCTTTTATGCTCTCTATCTGCTTTTCTATTCGTTCTATGTAGTCATAGTCTTGCTTTTCCTTTGCAAATTTGAGAGCACGCTGGAATAAATCGTTTGCCTTCACGAAGTCTTCTTGTTGAAGGTCAACGTCGTGCTGACGATTGTTCCCTGCGAGCACATCACGTCCTAGTTCATAGAGACCCTGATAGTTCATAGAGTCGAGTGCCACAGCCTTTTCTAACAGCTGATGGGCCTTCTCATAGTCGGCTTCAATGCAGTTTGCATTCTGAAGCATTAGATACATGTTGCGTGTGCTGTCGGGACAATACTCTTCAGGCATACGACCAAGATAAAGACGGCTGGCAAGATATGTTGCCTCTGCATCGTTGCTGTTCACCAGTTCGTTAAGTATCTGAAAACCATCTTTGGCTGTTTCAGAGCTACTCATAAGTTTAGTGGCCTTGGCGATACCTGTCAGTTCGGGATCTGGAGTAACCGGGTTGTCTGTCTTTTGCATAAGCAGCGCCACAGTGCCACCTACGATGACCGCAAATACTGCTGCAGCAATATATTGCATAGTCTTGTTGTTCGACGATACATTCATAGTTTCCAAAGCTACACGCATTTGAGCAGATGTTTGGAATCGCAGTTCCTGCCGTTTCTCACATGCCTTGGTGATAATTCTTCGGAGTGCTTTGTTCTTGATGGGCGATAGAGGTAGTTTAGCCTTGAGTTGGTTTTCCAGCACCTCATGGCGAGGACCTTCGAAGGGCGTGTGACCTGTAATGCACTGGTAGAGCAGAATGCCCATGGCATAGATGTCCGTCGTCTGGTTTTGATGTCTTACATCGCCCAGCACCAGCTCAGGTGAGGCATACTCGGCTTTACCCATGAACTCACCGACAGTAGTAAGCGACTTATCGCTGGTGGTCAGAGTGTTCATCTGCTTGGCAATACCAAAATCAATCAGCTTAATGTGACCTTGCTTGGTGACCATTATGTTAGATGGGTCAATGTCGCGGTGTATGAAACCTGCATCGTGTAGTGCCATTAGGCCTGAGAGCACCTGTAGCACAACGGTGCGCGCGAAATGTTCAGAGTCGTTCTTATAGTCTTGCACTAATTTTACGGCATATGCCACCTCTTCACCATTGCGGTCGGTTGTCTTACCTTCCATGATGTCTGACAATGACACACCTGTCAGCAGTTCACTGACGATGTGGTAGTGCTTACGGGTATCGCCAAGTGCAGTCTTTTCTTCAATCTCAATAAAACCTAGCATCTCTATGAGGTTATCATTGCGTAGCTGTATAGAAGCTTCGCGGCGGCCACGCTCGATGGCGTGAGCAGGAAGGTCATCATACATGAACTTGATGGCTACTTCACGCACAGCGTGTGTCTGTGTGTTCACGCAGATGCCTTTAAACACCTGCCCCATACCGCCAGCACCAATAGGCTCGTCGGCAGTGTCAAGTTGGAAATAGATACCTTTCCTCTTTTCTTCTTCTCCTTGTAGACGTATGATTGCCATTTTCTAAGTTTTCTATTATTATTTGATGTTGTTACAGTTCTTTCTTGATTTTCTCTATTTTGGTTACAAGCTTTTCTATGTCTTTTCTTGCTCCATTGGTGGTCGTAAACTCAATTTTTCCATTTTTTAATTTGACCTCCATCACGGTGATGATACGTTCGTCCTTCAACACACGCTTGATGCCCTCAATGGTTGATGAATATTTACTTTCGGTACGCCTGTCAAAGACAATCAGCTCTTCTTGAATATTATGACGAAGGTCTGTTTTTTTCTTTATTGCATCATTTACATCTTTGCCTTTCGCATCCATCAGTTGGCCAAGAAGGTTTAGAATCTTCTGCGCTGATTCTTTAGCTGATGGTTGGCTGTTTGGCGTTGTGGGCTTGAGCTTGGCTATGACCTTCTCTAAGGAGTCAATGGTGTTTATGTGCTTAGCCATGGCTTCTTCGAGTAAATCAATCTCGTATTTCAGCTGCTCTACCTGCACGATGAGGTCCTTGGTGTTGCTGTCCTTGATACCTGTGCTCATGGATAGCGATGACAACTTTTCCTGCTGTTCAGCGATGACGCGCTCCAACTCTTCGATTCTTGTTCTTTCCTCTGATTTGTTCATTGATGTCAGATTCATTGCAAGGCTGATGACCAGTATTATGGCCATAACAACAATTGTTATCTTTGACGTTTTACTCATTGTTTCTTTCAGTGTTGAGTCTGCATTTGTTTCTATGACCACGAGCGTGTGGTTGTCGTGATTGTTGCCTTTGGTAAGACCGATGCGGTCTACCTCTTGAGACAGTTTTTCTACCATGGAGTCAAGGGACTGCGGCGCTGTGAACCATTGTAGAAGTTGATCATGAGGCATTACTCCCCAAATACCGTCAGTGCACAATATGAAACGGTCACCTTTAAGAAACGGTTGTTCTTCTATTTGAGGTATGTGGTTTTGTGTTGCTCCAAGTGCTCTCTTGATAATATTCGACTGTGGCGACGTACGTGCCTGCTCTTCTGTCATTGCCTTGTTTTCCACTAGTTCACCCACTAACGAGTGGTCCTTTGTGCGGAACACCATACGTCCATGACTGATTCTATAGCAACGACTATCACCGAGGTGAGCAATGACAGCTGAATAGCTGGTGATGAGTACGGCAACCATTGTGGAACCCATTCCTACGAGTTGTGGTGTCATGCTCATCTGTTGCTCCATCACATCGTTAGCCTGGGCAATAGCCTTCTTCATGGACTCCGATGGCGAAGCCTGTGGACTACATCTCATCAGACAGTCAATAATGACAGTCTTTGCTATATGGGAAGCGGTCTTGCCACCAGGACCGCCTCCCATGCCATCGCATACCACGATGAGGAATCCCAATGGAGTGTTGGCGCCCCCCCAGTCATCTTGGTTCTCTGGTCGTCCGCCTTGTTGAGATATCCCGCAACCATGGACAATGTTGCTTTGTGATGTTATACTAGGCATGATACATGTCTTTGTAAAAATGTTTATCGAGATGCAATTAAAATAAATACCCACAGAACAGATAGGCAGGTGGCAATGATGCCCCAAATGGCCCAGCTGGATTGGGTCTCTTCAAAGTCGGCGGCGCTATTCCATGTGCGGTTCTGCCATGCCCACCGTGTTCCATATATGCCGAAAACGATATTGGGAATGATAGTCCATCCAAAGAAGATGCCAATTAGAAAGGCCCACCAACAGCCGTTGAAGAATCCCCAGATACTGTATAGACCGAATGCGCCCCAGTTCCATTTGTTGAGATTAGGCTCGGCTCCATAAGTGTTTATTGCTTCTTGTACTGGTGGATAATTCACGTTTCCGTTTTGTCGTGCCTGAGGAGGAAAGAAACTGTCTATTTGATTCCAGTTAATCTGGTATCTTCCTGCTACCATGATGATGTCTCCATGTTTAATGGGTACGGCTCGATGTTTCACCATGATGTTGTTGACCATAGTGCCGTTGCTGCTTGTGTCTTTGTACATAAGTTGCGTGCCGTCATAATAGATTGTGGCATGATCTGTGCTGGCATAGACGCAACGGTCATCCAGATAGATATCGCTATCCTTTGAACGGCCTACTGTAACCTCTCTCATTAACATATCCTATTCCTCCTATATATTTATTTTATGGTAAACGGAATTGCTGTTTTCGCCACTGGATCATAGAAAGCAAAGGTACCATGACCGCCAACAAGATATTCCACTTTTGTGGTGTGGTTGACGCTTGTCTCTATACTAATGGGACGATAGGGATTGTTGACAAGGTCTCGGAAAGTGAAACCATGGAATGTGTCTTTCTTCACAGTCTTTGTCTTCACTTTGACGAGCTGGTATATCTCGATGTTCGTGCCAGTGGGGTTAAAGTACTCTATGCAAACCTTCGTATTGTTGTGAGAATCCTTGGCGACGACCACCTTTTGCGGCAGACTGTCGAGGACAATATCGTCCTTAGTATCCTTTGTTTTTACAGTCATCACCTCTTTTCGGTTGATAACGACGTCGCCCTCCTTGAGGATAATATCGAACTTTGGGTCGTAAGCAGGATTTTTCTCCTTGCGGGTTTCAGCAATCTCTGTTAGTTTTATACTCTGAATGGCTCCTGACTCCTGCTGTACCAAGAAATAGTTCTCCACGTCTTTCTTGCTTGTGTAGTTCTGCTCAATTACTATACCCTTAGTCTCGTTGCCGTTCTTCGTTTTCACTACGTCGAGTAGTTCGCTCTGCTCAAAGATGGTTTGGTTTGGATTTATGGGACGGAATGTGTATTTGATCACATCGTCAATCTTGAATGACTGACGCACACCTTTAGCTAAGTAGAGCGTCAGCATGGAGTCGTTTTCCTCGGCATATTGTCCTTCATACTCCATGCCCGACTTTAACTGATAGATGCGGTTGATGCCTGAGAGGGCGGTTTTTGAACGCTTCTCGCCTTTTATGAAGTTCACCTGATTCCACGCCACAGTATAGATGTTTGGTGTCATCTCAAGGTATTTCACCACTTCGCCGCGCTCTAGAATCTTTACACGAGTCACTGACTTGTCTTTTGTCGTTACATCAGCAAGGAAGAGCGTACGGTTGTCTCCAATGCCTTCGAACTCCTCGTTTTTTTCTGCCCATTCCACCCATTCCTTTGTCAGTTCACGGACATTATAGTTCTTCTCGTTACTGATGGTGGCCTCGCTGCTCTTCAGACAGATGACTGCCTCGTCTGTGGTGAAGGTGAGGTTGCTCTTGCCGTCTTGCTTTTGGATATATCCGCTCAGTACTGAGCCGTTCTTTAGATATAGTCGCTGCACTACTACGGCTTTGGCCACTGACACGACTGTCAGTAGCATAATGATTGCTGTTATAGTCTTTTTCATGATTATTCTACTTTATGTGGTGAGTTAATTAATTCTTTGACATATTTGGCTTTGATACCGAAGTTATATCCCTGTGTCAGTGCAGCGCTCATTCCTGCATGATGTACGCCAATCAGCTTTCCGTACTTGTTGAACACCGGCGATCCACTGGCTCCACTAATAGTAGCAGCATTGTAGCTGAAATCAAACTCGCTATCTTGACGGGTGATGTCACCACCTTGGCCGTATACTTGTATACCTTTTTCATTGTTGCCTTCCTGAAATGCCATTCCTTTGGGGAAGCCTATCGTGTAAACATGTTCACCCACCTTGACGGCTTCATCAGAAATGTCGATAGATTCATTCATATTTATGTATATACAGTCACTTGTTGGAAGGCGCTTCGAGATGGTTTGTATCAAAGCAACATCTTTGTTGGGATCATTCCCTGCAGATAGGACATTGCATTTGATAGCATTGTCAAGATCAAAAGCGTCCCCTTGGGGTATTAGTGCGATATAGTCAAGTTGGCCTTCCACTTTCATCTGTGAGATATAAGCTGATAAACCTATGGGTATCTGGTTGGAAACCAAAAACTCGGCAAATTTACTGAGCTTGTATGTCAGTTCGCTCTTGTATTCTTGCACCAGATTGGCTTCATCGCCGAAAAGCCACGGCTTTACCACATGGAGGTTAGTAATCAGTTGTCCGTTCTCTGAGATAAAAAAACCTGTTGCAGAATAGAAACCGATATTTCCATTCTTGTTGAAGAAATCAGCAATTTCTTTTGATGAAGCCCCACTTGCATTTAAGAAAGGCTTAACTTTACCAGATTTAGAGTCACGGCCTAAGATGACTTTAGATGGAAAATAGTATCCCTGATTGATAAGCCCTAGCTTTTGTGAGATGGAGTTCAGAACGTTTAAATCCAAATCACCGACAGAGACATTATAGTGATAGACGCCAACAAGCATCACAACAGAACGGTTATATTTTTCATACAGTTCTCCATCGGTGTAAGTTTTTCGACCATTGAATAGTTCCCAAAGACCAAATCCTACGCCGCATAGTATGAGAACGGAGGCAGCTGCCATTAGTATGGTCTTCCAAACTTCACTGGGCCACTGGATGGGAGTTGTCTTCAGGTTTACAGGTACCCCACCACATGCTACAGCACTACTTTTCTTAATGCGGTATGGGTTATTAGGCTGAATCTTTTTTCCATCTACAGTAGTGCCATTCTTCGAGTGGTCAACGATGTACACCTTGCCGTCCTTGCCCACCTTGATAGTTGCATGATATCGGCTGACAGTGGAGCCGGATATTTGAATGTCATTGTTGAAATGGGTGCCTATGCCATATATTGCTCTATAGGCAGAGTTATCCTCCGGCATTGGTACCTGACTCCACTGTAGCTCCACGTCACCAAAACGAATTGCATCACCTCGGCGGATATTTACAGGCGATCCAGGCTTTATGGCCTGATTCTGCACGAAGGTGCCGTTGCGGCTTCCCTTGTCTTCCAACAGGATGTCACCACTGTTCATAAGTGTAATCTCTGCATGCAGTGAACTAACCTTTGCGCTGTTGATAACGATATCGCATGCGACGTCGCGTCCTATTTTCAATAGTCTCATAGTCTAATAGGCTTTTAGGTTATTATTATAATAAGGTGTTAACCTCTGATGCGCTTACGCTGTACAGAGTCTTTTGCCTCGTTCTTCTTGTTGTCTTTTTTGTTATCTTTGACACCATTCTTTTTGCCGTTTTTGCCATTATTCTCATTGGTAGGGACTTTCTTCTGTTTTGCATTTTTTAGTGAGTCCTGCACGTGTTTCTTGATAGAGTCGTTCTTTTGCTTCTCTTCCTCTTCCACTTTCTTTTTGTTCGCCAATGAGTCTGTCTGCACAGTGTTTGCATTGGGGTTCGGCGTTGGTTCGTTCGGTGTGCTGTTGAGAAACCATATGCTGCCACCGATGACAATAAGTGCAACGAGAGCGATAATACTCCACTTGATGATCATGCCACCGGTGTTTGGCACCAGGCTCCAGTCGAGGCGTGCCACATGTGCAAACGATACATTGTCCTTGCGTGTGACAGGCACAGGCACATTCTGTGCAATGCGTATGCCGTTGACATAAGTACCATTGTGGCTAAGATCAACGATGGTCATTTTTCCAGTAGGTGACACGTTCAGTGTGGCGTGCCTGCGGCTGATGACATCAGAGTTATCGTTTATAACAATGTCACAGCCAACTTCTCTTCCGATAGAATAAACTTTCATTTTTTATCTTTTTTAGTTATTTTCTCCAATGAGTCAACTCGATTTTTTAACTTCTCAATGGTTGTGTCTTTTTGTATTATTGATTCCTTAGACACTATGCTGTCTGTTGGTTGACATGCGGGCTGCTTAGAGTCGCTGAATGCCTGAATAAGATTGAAGGCGATGCTGATAGCCAACAGTGCTATCAGCGCGAACAGCATGTTTCTTGTGGTACTTGACATGGGCTGTTTCTTTTTTGAATTTACTTTTGGTTCAATAATTGCTAAAGTGAGGTTGTCGTGATTGCCGCCGCTTGAGCGTCCTATGTTATCCACCAGAGTGGCAATATCGTCAAGAACGGCACCCATAGATGACTTCCTGTTGCCAATCATTTTCACCAGTTCCTGTTCTGGCATACTGCCGTGTATACCATCTGTACATAGGGCAAAACGGTCGCCCTTCTCATAACTAACCTCCATAACATCAACCTGAACGTCGGGTTTAATGCCCAGTGCTCGTGTAATGATGTTCGACTGTGCTGAGAGACGAGCCTGTTCCTCAGTGATAACGTTCTGTTTTACAAGGTCAAAGACCATAGAGTGGTCGAACGTTCTAAACACTTTGTGCTTACCTCTTATCTGGTATATACGGCTGTCTCCCACATGTGCTACGTAGGCAGATTCTTGTGTCAATAGTAGTACTGTGGCTGTAGATCCCATACCTTGTAAGGCTGGCTCCTGTCTTCCTGCCTCTAAAATGGCCATATTGGCTCGGCGGATTGCCTTGATAAGCACATTGGCAGTCTCTTCTTCTTCACCGGCTTCTTCAACGCCAGTGATAATTTCCCTTACTGCAATGGTTGATGCTGTTTTTCCACCAGGACCGCCCCCCATACCGTCACAGACGGTGACGAGAAATCCAAGTTTCGTCTGGCGCGCACCATAAGAGTCCTGGTTTTCTGGCCGACCTCCGATTCGCGACTCGGCAAATCCTACGAAGAAATCGTCATCGCTCTGGTGTAACTTGTTTAATTCCATGATTCTGTAAGCTTCAGATTAACAAATGTATGATGCCTAAGATAGCCGTCATGACACAAACCATGATGACATAGAACGCTACTTGATGTTCCTCTATCCATTCTGAGAGTTGCTCCTTGAGTGAAGGGTCGGGAAGTAGTGAGTCCTGAATTGCCTGCTTAAACTCAAGGGCTGTCTGAAAGCGCTTCGTTTGTTCTTTTTCAGTAGCTTTCCATATGACCTTCATAAGTTTGTGAGGAATCTTGTCCGATGCTGGTAGCGACTCTTTCATCTGTTTGGTCAGTGTCTCTGCCTCCGACTTGCACGACATGGGGTTTGTACCTGTTAGCAGTTCGTAGAATGTGATGCCCAATTCGTAAATGTCTGTCGTTGCATTAATCTGTACATTAGCACCATTCTGTTCGCGAAGCATCTGCTCGGGAGCGGAATATTCCGGTGTCCCTATAAACCCGAATGACGAGAACTTATTACCCCCATTCAGGCGTGCTATACCTAAATCCATCAGGCGCACGTTAGAACCATTCTCAATCATTATGTTTGAGGGCTTTACATCGCGGTGTATTACACCACGAGAGTGTACATAGTCGAGGGCATCAAGTACGGCGCATATGGCAGAGCATAGTTTTTCTACTCGTTGTGGAGAGTTGTCGAAACTCTTGGCGTAGGTGTCTATATTCTCTCCCTGCACAAAATGACTCAAGATGAATATCGGCCCATGATCGGGAGCGTATTCACAATAACCTACCATCTCCACCAAGTTTGGATGGCGGAAAGCCAGCGAGGCCTCCTGTTTTGCACGCTCGCGAATCATTCTGTTGTTAGAAAAGGCTTCCTTGACTTTTTTGATAGCCACGGGTGCGCCATTTTTACAACGGAACCCTTTGTACACATCACCCATCGCACCGCTCCCCAAAGGTCTAGCTTTTGGATTATAGCAGTACCATTCGCCCATAACGAAGAGGTATATATACGGGTCGTCGGGTCGTTGATAGACTGTCTGCATATTCGTGTCGGATGGATATTTGCCCTTACCTTACATTCCCACGGTTCCTCCTTTGTCATTAAAGCCGCTTCCATCAAAGCCAACGGTTGCGTTGTTGTTGCCGAAATGTGGCGGCGTCGGACCATCGAAGGGGGAGAAATCGTCACCGGGACGAGTGTAGCCGTCGTGAATATTGTTATTTGGGTTGGGGCGCGCTTCTGTTGTGATGAATCCCTCTTTAACAGAAAGACCAAGCTCTGCTGGGTCAATCAGGATGAACAGACATTCGTAGTTGTCACCGAACGTTATTATGTCTCCGTTTTTACACTCCTCTGCTGAGAAGCCAAGGCTTCTATCGTTAATCATGGTGCCGTTAGTGGAGCGTGCATCACTTATTGAAGCAATCACCTTGTCAGGATTTTTCATCTTGCGTATGACAATCACCGCATGTTCAGACGAAACAGTCCCTTCCGATAATATTACGTCGCAAGATGGCTTTTGTCCAATAGTGTTTTGTCCGATGTGAAGAGGCCAATATTCTCCGGCTGCTGTGCGTGATACTGAATAAAGAAATCCAACCACGGGCTTTCCTGTGGCCTGTTGACGACGCTGCTGCTGGGGTTGCTGCGAACCGCCTCTGCCATGCTGAGCGTCTCCATAGTTCTGATCTCCAATGTTGTCTGACATTCCAGGGACAACAGTTCCATGGGATGAACTGCCCCAGCCGTCACGTGAATATGGACTGAAACTCTGATTAGAGTAATCTGTGTCTGCTGTTTCCAAACCTTGGATGACTGTCTTGTTCTGTGACATAATAGATTGTTTTATGCCTCTTGAACTCCCGAAATTCAGCGGTTAGTATTAAGGTTAGTGCCATTGGAAATAAAAAAGGCATGGGAGTTTCCTACTTCAGCCCATCCCTGACCTCAGGCCTTCGCATTGCCCCCTTCCAAGGATAAGCAACGCAGTTAGCCCACGCCAAGTGGTTATACTCATCAGTATTCCCAGCACCTGAAAGCGCTGTAGAATAAGGGTATAATACACCCACGTAGACGCTTCGTTGCATTATCTCTGTGAAAGGTTTCTAAGTTGCGAAGTTAGAGGCCACAGAATGATAACGTTCGTAAACGCCTTTCGAGACCTTGACCAAGCAGATCTTGGTCTCATTTCCTCAAAGTTTTATGACCAGTCCGCTCTTGAAAGACTGACTAAGTCAAACGCAAAGGTATAAATAAAAATTGTTCTTGCAAAAAAAAAGGTCATAAAATCTTAAAAAATAATACTATTCGGAAAAAAATTGATTGTTTTTCGTTTTATACATTGCTTAAATGGCATTGTTTTTAGTTCCTTCCAGGTGACAAAAACATTTGTGGAGAGCCTTTGATGAGGCCCTCCACAAATATTTTTTGACAATTTTCTTATTTCTTTATGCGTCTGCAAACTGACGTCCGTCGGCGAGCGTCACTTGCAGCTTTGTGTATTCCGAGTGGAAGTCGTTCTTCAGTCGGTCGAGATAGCGGCGGCACTCCCAGTGACACATAGGCAGGTCGTGTAACAGATAGTTGCCGCAAGTCTCTGGCGTGGTGGCAGGCACCTCGTTCTGAGTGAGGATCCACTCTAAGCACTCTATGGTGAGCTGACGCATATCCTCAGCGCTGTAGTCGCCTGTCATGATGATATACATGCCGGTGAGACAGCCCATCGGACCTACATATACCACATCCTCCTTTACCTGAGAGTTGCGGAACCATGTTGCCATGAGGTGCTCAATGCTGTGCATGGCAGCAGGAGCAACAGCAGGCTCCTTGTTGGGCTCGGTGATACGCAGGTCGAACGTGGTAAAACCTTTGTCAACGCGCGATACATAGATGCCCGGCTTCAGGTGCGTGTGGTCAATCGTAAAGCTTTGTATTACTTCCATGGCTTATGCTCTGTTAGCTTTCTTACGCTGGTCGTGGTCAAGGATAATCTTACGCATGCGCATAGACTTCGGTGTTACCTCTACGAGCTCGTCTTCCTTGATATACTCCAGACATTCTTCGAGCGACATAACTGTCTTTGGAATGATGCGGGCCTTATCGTCGGTACCTGAAGCACGCACGTTAGTGAGCTGCTTTGCCTTGCACACGTTGATGACAAGGTCGTTGTCGTGGACATGCTCGCCTACTACCTCGCCCATATACACGTCTTCGCCTGGATCGATGAAGAACTTACCGCGATCCTGCAGCTTGTCAATGGCATAGGCGTATGAGTTACCGGTCTCCAGAGCAATCATAGAACCGTTGACACGGCGCTCTATCTCTCCCTTGTAAGGCTGATACTCCTTGAAGCGGTGAGCCATGATGGCTTCGCCCTGTGATGCTGTGAGCACGTTGGTACGAAGACCGATGATGCCACGTGAAGGAATTATAAACTCAATGTTTGTACGCTCGCCCTGACTCTCCATTGATGTCATCTCGCCCTTACGGCGTGTCACCATGTCAATCATCTTTGAAGCGAACTCCTCAGGCACGTTGATGGTGAGCTCTTCAACAGGTTCGTGCTTCACTCCGTCAATCTCCTTATAGATAACCTGTGGCTGGCCAACCTGAAGCTCATAGCCCTCGCGGCGCATTGTCTCGATGAGCACAGAGAGGTGGAGCACACCGCGTCCTGATACAATCCACTTGTCGGTAGAGTCCTCGAAAGGCTCCACGCGCAGGGCGAGGTTCTTCTCAAGCTCCTTCTCCAGACGGTCGTTGATGTGACGTGAGGTAACGAACTTACCCTCCTTACCGAAGAAAGGTGAGTCGTTGATCATGAAGAGCATCGACATTGTGGGCTCATCGATAGCGATGGGGTCCAGAGGCTCCGGATTGTCTATGTCGCAGATAGAGTCGCCTATCTCAAACTTCTCCAGGCCTATTACTGCGCAGATGTCGCCACAGTCCACCTTGTCAACGTGCTGGTGTCCCATGCCGTCGAAGGTGTGCAGCTCCTTTATCTTTGTCCTCTCCTTTGTGCCGTCGCGATGGCATATTGTAACCTGCATGCCGTCTGTCAGCTGACCGCGGTGTACGCGTCCCACTGCTATACGACCTGTGTAGCTTGAGTAGTCAAGCGAGGTGATGAGCATCTGAGGAGTACCTTCCAACTGTGTAGGAGCGGGTATCACCTCTACAATCTTGTCAAGAAGATATGTTATGTCGGTTGTCGGCTTGTTGAAGTCTTCGCTCATCCAGCCGTTCTTTGCTGAACCATAGACTACAGGGAAGTCGAGCTGGTCCTCAGTAGCGTTCAGTGAGCACATGAGGTCAAACACCATCTCATACACCTCTTCCGGGCGACAGTTGGGTTTGTCCACCTTGTTTACAACTACGATGGGCTTCAGACCAATCTCCAGGGCTTTCTGCAGCACAAAGCGTGTCTGTGGCATAGGACCTTCGAAGGCGTCAACGAGCAGCAGACAGCCGTCGGCCATGTTGAGCACGCGCTCCACCTCGCCGCCGAAGTCAGAGTGTCCTGGAGTGTCAATAATATTGATTTTTGTTCCTTTCCAGTTTATTGATACGTTCTTTGAAAGGATGGTGATACCTCTTTCGCGTTCGAGGTCGTTAGCGTCAAGTACTTGATTGCTGAGGTTCTGTCCCTCACGGAAGAGATTGCCTGCCAGCATCATTTTGTCCACGAGTGTCGTCTTACCGTGGTCCACGTGTGCGATAATCGCAATGTTTCTAATATCCTGCATGTATTTTACGTAAAAATCAATAGAAACCCCGCTCTCTGTGTGAGAACGGGGCTTTCGTCTTTGTTTCTCTTCCGATATTACTTACGCAGACCGAGAGCCTTGATGATGGCACGGTAGCGGTTGATGTCGGTGTTGTAGAGGTACTTCAGGAGCTTACGACGGCGACCTACCATCATTGTCAGCGAGCGAGCAGTCACATGATCCTTGTGGTTGTTCTTCAGGTGCTCGGTGAGGTGCTTGATGCGATAGGTGAACAGAGCAATCTGGCTCTCTGCTGAACCAGTGTCCTTAGCGTCTTTGCCATACTGGCTGAAGATCTCTTCTTTTTTAGCTGAATCGAGATACATAATTAAATAGATGTGATTAAAATGTTAATGTGCTTATGACATCTTTCAGATGCTTGTCCTGCTAATCACTGCGGATACTTCGCTTCATCAGATGCTTCGGATTTTCCGAAAAGCGGCTGCAAAGGTATAAAAAAAATGTGAACGTTTGGCTTCGTTCACATTTTCTTTATAGTTTTGTGTTAAACTTTATGAATTATTAACTATTCTATACTGCTTTATGCGTCGATGTTTGCGTATGTAGCGTTCTTTTCTATGAACTCGCGGCGTGGCTCCACATCGTCGCCCATGAGCATTGAGAATATCTCGTCGGCCTCGGCAGCGTTCTCTATTGTCACCTGCTTCAGCAGACGGTTCTCTGGGTTCATTGTTGTCTCCCAAAGCTGCTCTGGGTTCATCTCACCAAGACCTTTGTATCGCTGTGTGTGTACGTTGCGCTCGTCGCCCTCAGCATAGCGGTCAATGAACATCTGGCGCTGCTGGTCGGTGTAGCAGTACTCCGACACCTTCTTGTATGTGCACTTGTAGAGTGGGGGAGTTGCGATATAGAGGTGTCCGCCCTGTATCACCTGTGGCATGAAGCGGTAGAACAGTGTCATTATGAGTGTGTCGATGTGAGAACCATCGACGTCGGCGTCGGTCATGATGATGATCTTGTCGTAGCGCAGCTTGTCGATGTTTGCCTCGCGGTCGCCTTCGCCCTCAACGCCGAAGCGCACGCCGATGCTCTGGATGATGTTCATCACAGACTCAGCCTCGAACACGCGGTGCCACTGTACCTTCTCTACGTTAAGAATCTTACCGCGCAGAGGCAGGATAGCCTGGAAGTGACGGTCGCGTCCTTGTTTTGCTGAACCGCCTGCAGAGTCACCCTCGACGAGGAATATCTCACAGGTCTTCGGGTCGCGGTTAGAGCAGTCAGCCAGCTTGCCTGGCAGTCCGCCGCCCGTCATCGGGTTCTTGCGCTGCACGCTCTCACGTGCCTTGCGGGCTGCTATACGTGCTGTTGCTGCCAGCACCACCTTGTCGCAGATGAGCTTTGCCTCCTTCGGATGCTCCTCTAAGTAGTTGCTGAGTGCTTCGCCTACAGCCTGCTGCACTGCGCCTGCCACCTCTGAGTTGCCGAGCTTTGTCTTTGTCTGGCCTTCGAATTGAGGCTCAGCCACCTTGATGGAGATTACTGCTGTGAGACCCTCGCGGAAGTCCTCACCGGCAATCTCTATCTTTGCCTTCTCAATCTGCTTTGATATCTGTGGGTCGGCATCTGCATAGGCTTTCAGTGTGCGGGTGAGCGCCATGCGGAAGCCAGTGAGGTGTGTACCACCCTCAATGGTGTTGATGTTGTTAACGTAAGAGTGGATGTTCTCAGAGTAGTCGGTATTGTACATCACAGCCACCTCGATGGGCACACCCTGCTTCTCGGTCTTCAGGTAGATGACATCGTCGAAGAGGTGGGTGCGGTGACGGTCAACGAAGCGCACGAACTCTTTCAGTCCTTCCTTAGCGTGGAATACCTCTGGTTCACGGAGGTTGCCCTCTTCGTCAGGACGAAGGTCGGTCAGCGTGATGGTTATGCCGGCGTTAAGATATGCCAGCTCACGCATGCGCTTAGCGATGATATCGTATTTGAATTCTGTAGTAGTGAAGATGCTTCCGTCGGGCCAGAACTGCTGACGTGTACCTGTCTTGTCGGTATCGCCAACAATCTTCACGTCGTACAGGGGCTTACCCTTCTCATATTCCTGCTGGTAGATGTGACCGTTGCGGAATACCTGTGACATCATGTGTGTTGACAGTGCGTTTACGCAGCTCACACCTACACCGTGCAGACCGCCGGAAACCTTGTAAGAGCCCTTGTCGAACTTACCACCGGCATGGAGCACGGTCATAACAACTTCGAGTGCGCTCTTGTGCATCTTCTCGTGCTCGTCAACGGGGATACCACGACCGTTATCCTGCACTGTGATGCTGTTATCTTCGTTTATCGTCACCTCGATGTGTGTGCAGAAGCCTGCCATTGCCTCGTCGATAGAGTTGTCGACAGTCTCGTTCACCAGGTGATGCAATCCTTTCTCACTAATGTCGCCGATGTACATAGCAGGACGCTTGCGCACGGCTTCCAATCCTTCGAGCACCTGAATATTGCTCGCGGAATAGTTTTGCTGTTCTTGCTGAATATCTTCCATTTCTGTTTAATAGTCCTTAATAGGCTGCAAAGGTACAAAAAATAAGGTAGAAACGCGAACGTTCCTACCTAAAAAGATGTTAATTAAAACACTCTGATTGCGTGTTTTTTACTACTATTCATCATCGCGTTTGCAGCCCCATACCACAATGTGCCTCCAGATGTGGCCTTCTATGTGTCCGAAGCGTGAGTCGTAGTAGTACTCGTGCCAGTTCTGAGGCCATCCTTCCGGCTGTTCTTTGTGTTCGCATCTGAACGTTGGGTAGCGGTATTCCGGACCGTTCTGGTCGCTCAGATGGCCTGTCACCTTAGTGACCGTCTTGGGGATGAACACTTCATCGAGGTTCTCGCAGTAGTCGAAGCATCCGTCGTTGAGTTCGCTGACGCCGTCGGCAAGATAGACCTTAGTCATCTGCTTACAGCCCCAGAATGCCTCTCGCTCTATGGCGGCGGGGCCGAGCACACGCACTTCCTTCAGGTTCTTGCATCCGTAGAATGCTTCTTCACCTATGCGTGTTACGCTTTCGTGTATG
This sequence comes from Prevotella sp. E13-27, assembly GCF_023217965.1. Taxonomy (NCBI): domain Bacteria; kingdom Pseudomonadati; phylum Bacteroidota; class Bacteroidia; order Bacteroidales; family Prevotellaceae; genus Prevotella; species Prevotella sp. E13-27. The sequence goes on from NZ_JALPSC010000001.1 coordinate 1,545,420, forward strand.
ACTACCGTCTTCAGGTTCTCCAGCTCCTTAAATGTTCTGTTGCCTATCGAGCTGACGTCTTGCACCACGAGATTCTCTATCTTCAGCACGTCGATACCGTCCACGATGAAGCTCTTGCATTGCCCTTCCATTGCACCCACGCCGCTTTCTATCCATTGCTTCCATGTGCCGCGATATTCGCAGTCTATGTCGGGACGGTGGTTCTCGTAGCGGTAGTGGCTGACGGCACCCTCCGCGTCTTTTATCGATGCCGGCAGTGAGATGCGGCGCATGCGTGTGGCAGTGAGCAAAGCTTGGTAGTGAATCTTTTCTACACCGTCGGGCACCACCACCGTCTCGTCGTTGGCTGCCGATTCCATCACACCGTCTTTCACGATGGTCTTCAGTGGCTCTTTTGCCACGCATCTTATCCTTATGGTGCAGCGCTTCTTCCTTTCATCGGGCATATCGTCGTCCCAGGTGCGTTCCAGTGTCTCCAACTCCAAGGTCTCTCCCGCCTTGATCATACCCATGTACCGGCGACGGTATGGGGTCTGATGGCGCGACAAGTCGCCAATGAGCAGCTCGCCCTCCAGACATCCGCAGATGCTCAGTTTCTCCCAGCGTGTTCCGTCGGCCGACTCCTCAAACTCGAACCTTGTCTCTGTCTCCATCATTCGCTTGGTGATGGTTGCCTCGGGCTTTAGCGTTGAAAGGTCGGTGCCGAGCGGTGTCTTGGGATACCACTCTGCGGTAACTTCCCATTCAGTAGGCATTGGATCGCTGTTCACGTCGATGCTCTTCTTTTGTGGAATTTCGCGTCCTGTAAGCATTACCGACAAGTTTTTTGTCAGCTTCACTGTCTCCCCTATCCACAGCTCGTGTTCCTCTTTCTGCTTCAGTATCTGCACCGATATGTGGTCGTCGGCCGTACTTGTCACCTTTACGTGAGGCAGCCAGCTGAAGTCCAGAACGACTTTGCCAGCCTTGATCATGTCGTTACTGATATAGTAGCTTTTCTTGCTTCCGTCTTGCTCGATTTCGTAGAAATAGAGTCCCTGCCATGTGGGCTGCCATTCTTTCTTGTCGAAGAACACACCGGCATGGAACGTTGTGAAGGCACTCGCGATGCTCTGTTGCAGGCTCCTGCTTTCTTCCTTATGGCGGAATATCTCTTTTAATCTGGGCTGATAGACGTTTAGATACGTGCTGTCGCCGTCCCATCGTGCCAGTTGTGGCGACTCAAGATCGGTCACGATGATGCGCCCCAGCGGACTCTCCTCTTCGTTGAGGATTGTCTGTCCTATGTGTAGGTTGCAACGTTTCAGCGTGGCTTCTCTTATTACGCTTGTGCCTGTCTTCACTTGGAAGCGCAGCTCCTGCCATTTGGGCTCGATGTCGGCTTTATAAGAGATATAGGCAACCTTGTCTAAGCTGACGGTCTCCCCATCATCGGTTACTATTCCTGGGTATATAAGAATTCTCGACAGCAGCAGCTGACGCTCATGGGTGCCTATCTGGCTCTTTATCCAAGGAAGAATCTCTTTGGGTTGCAGATTGGTGTTTTCCTTGGGAAAAGAATGCCACTCGAAGTATAGCTCGACGTTGAAATAGCTCTGTTTCACCGTTTTGTCTTCTGCCTCGGCATGGTGCGAAGCATAGTCGAGGAGTGTCTGGAAGTCAGAGCGTTCCAGCTCTTCCATCACGCGTTTCAGTTCTTCCTTGATCATAGTGGTTTAGTAGTATTGGTGTTTATATGTTTGGTTTTGACCACAGATTAAACAGAGGTAGTTTTTATACTTGCGAAAGTTGAGTAAAAATATTGCTATGATTGTCGCTGACGTACAGCCTCGAAGAGCAGTATGGCAGCTGATACTGAGACGTTCAGGGAGTCGAGGCGTCCCAGCATAGGTATGCGTATGTGGGCGTCGGCAGCCTGTCGCCACTGGTTCGTGAGTCCTGTGCTCTCCGTTCCCATGACTATGGCGGTGCCTTGTGTCATCGGGGTGTCGTAGTAGAGGCGTGAGTCCTGCAGCTGTGCGGTGAGTATCTGTATGTTGTGCTGCTTTAGGAAGGCAATACATTCCTCGCTTGTGCATGCCACTGTGGGCACTGTGAAGATGGCGCCTATCGATGAGCGTATTAGGTTGGGATTGTAGAGGTCGGTCAGCGGGTCGCACACTATCACGGCATCGGCCTGTGCGGCATCGGCAGAGCGCAGTACAGCGCCGAGGTTGCCTGGCTTCTCCACACTCTCAAGCACCACTATGAGCGGGTTTTTCGGCAGCTGCAGGTCCTCCAGTCTGTGCTCCTTCGCCTTCATGATGGCTATCACGCCTTCTGTGGAACCACGATATGCTATGCGCTCATATACATTCTCAGAAACAGTGTAACAGTTCCCCTCGCCCTTCGGAGAGGGGTTAGGGGAGAGGCCAAAAACGCTCTCCGCCTCATATCCTGCTTCCAGACAGTGCTCCAGCTCGCGACGTCCTTCCACCACGAACAGACCTTCTTTCCTGCGCAGCTGTGACTTCTGCTGAAGCTCCAGCAGATGTTTTATCTTTGGGTTCTTTGCTGAGGTGATGACCTCGCTATATGGGGTGTTTGTATGATTCATGTGGCAAATATAGTGAAAATTACGGTAAACGCAAAAGGAAAGCCGCCTTTTCTTCGTTTAGGGCACAATAAAAGTGCCGCACTGACCTTTGCAGGTGTGTGCGGCACTTATTGTTTTCTCGTTTTTCTGTTTCTAAACGATTAGCCCAGCTTGTTGATGTGCATGCAGAGGCTTGACTTCAGGTTTGCGGCCTTGTTCTTGTGGATGATGTGGGTCTTAGCCAGCTTATCCAGCATCTTCTGTACCTTTGGATAGAGTGCTGAAGCCTCGTCCTTGTTAGTCATAGCGCGGAGCTTGCGAACAGCGTTACGCATGGTCTTTGCGTAGTACTTGTTGTGCAGAGCCTTTTTCTTGTCCTGGCGAATACGCTTCACCGATGATTTGTGGTTTGCCATTTTTTTGTTTTTTGTTTTGTTGTTAATAATTAAAGCTTATGGGTCTTGCACCGTTTGGCTGCCCTGGGCTGATTCAATTAAAGCGGCTCTTGCCGCTCTTCCTTGAACCCCTCGCCACCTTTTCCTCTTGCGAGTAGCGCACCACTGCGCTGATGACGAATTTAACCTTGTAGTCCCTAGGAGAGTCGAACTCCTCTTTAGAGAATGAAAATCTCTCGTCCTAACCGATAGACGAAGGGACCCCTTTTCGCTAAAAGTGGGTGCAAAGGTAAGGCTTTTTTCTCGTTCTGCAAAATTTTCTCAGGAAAAAATGTTATAATCAATTGATTTTTATGTATTTTTGCAGCTATGTTGACGAAAACGGAGGCTATAGTGCTTCATAATATTAAATATGGTGAGACGAAGATTATCGTCGATATGTTCACTCGCCAGCTTGGCAGACTGTCGTTCGCGGTGGCTCTGTCGCGCTCTCAGCGTGGTGCCATGAAGAAGCAGTATTTCCAGCCTCTGTCCATGCTCACCATCACCTTCGACTATCGTCCTCAACAGCAACTGCAGAAGCTCAGCGAGGTGGCCATCCTCCATCCGCTCTCCACAATGCTCTATGAGCCTTCTAAGCTGTCCATATCGCTGTTTCTTTCAGAGTTCCTCTATCATGCATTGAAGGGAGAACAGGAGAACGAGCCTCTTTTCGATTATGTGACCACAGCCTTGCAGTGGCTCGACAGTCGCGACAAGGGGTTTGTTAACTTCCACCTGGTGTTCCTTATGCATCTCTCGCGCTTCCTCGGTTTCGACTATAGGGGAGGGGACTATAGACTACAGACTGAAGACTACAGACTGAAGACTATAGACTTTAGACAGAATGAGTTTTTTGATTTGCGTGCTGCTGTGTTCTGTAGCGCGCCGCCTGTTCATCGTGACTTCCTTGGGTCGGAGGAGACTGCCATGTTGCGACTGATGATGCGCATGGACTATCATAACATGCACCTGTTTCGCATGACTCACCAGCAGCGAAACCGATGCGTAGAGGTGGCGCTACAGTTCTATCGCCTTCACTTGCCCGACTTCCCAGACTTGCGAGCCTTGGATGTCTTGCGAGATTTGTGGGAGTGAGAGTTCTGAGCTTTCTGATTACTCTGAGAATTCTGATTCCCCTGATTATTATAAGCCTTCTGTTCCCAGTTCTCGAGTGCTATCTGAAACTCGCGGAGCTGTTGTTTCATCTGTTCTATCTCCACGTTGATCTTGCTGCTGCGCTGTTCCAGCTCTCTGCGTCGGCGCACCTGTTGCAGCGAGTCGATGATGATACCCACGATGAGGTTCAGCAGCACGTAAGAGGCTATGAGTATGAAGGAGAAGAAATAGAACCATGCCCAGGGGTCGTGGTCAACAAGCGGATACATCACCTCGCTCCAGTCGTCGAGGGTCATCAGCTGGAAAAGGAACATGAACGCACGTCCCAGATTGCCGAAATGGTGTGGGTCTATCTGTGAGAAGAGGTTCACGCCTGCTATGGCATAGATGCTGTAGAGCATGGTGAAGTATATGCCCGTTCCCACTATCGACGGCATGGCCTTGATGATGGCTTCCGACACGTTCTGCATGCGCTTGTGGCGCGAGAACAGGCGCATGGCGTTAAGCAGTCGCAGCATGCGGAGCGTGCGCGCTCCTACGAAGGCGCCGAGGCCTGACAGCAGGCTTGCTGCTGCGAGCAGCGTCACGGTGAAGTCGAAGCAGTTCCAGTGTCTCCATTGGTGATCCTTGCGGAAGAAGCTCCACATGCTCCCATCCTTCTTCGCCCACCACATGCGCACGCCTATCTCCACTATGAAGCAAACGATGCTTATGTCAACAAACAGGTTCAGCTGCTTGCCGTAGGCCGATTGTATGTCGGGGTCGGTAAGCATGAATGCTGCCAGCAGGTTCAGCGCCAGCAGTGTGTTTATGAACAGGTCAATGACGTATCGTTTGTTTAGGTTCTTCTTCATGCTCTGCAAAAGTAATTAAAAAATATTACTCCACATCTTTTTCCCACCTTTTTTTATATAATAACGATAATATGATTTTACAAAAACATTCAATGAAGTATAAACATACTCAACTTTCGCAAGTATAAAAACTACCACAGATTTCGCAGATGACACGGATTTTTGCCTATTGCAGCGGCTAAAGCCGCGATTATGGATGATTTCACAGATTACAGTGACTATAGCCACGATTGATTTAGGATTCTACAGATTTAAACGAAGACAATCGCGGCTTCAGCCGCAGAAATCCAAACAAATCAGCGAAATATCAACTGCAACATGCAGCCATAATCTGTAAAATCTGTGAAATCTGCGGTCTTTAACAACTTGAGAAACTTTAGTAATATGATTTTACAAAAACCAGAAATACCCCATTAAAGAGATTGTACTCTTGCCAGAGTACTAACGGTATCAGCGCCAAACTTCCTTGAGAGCAAGCTCTCAGATAAGTTTTCCACTAATACCGTTACCCTTTCAGGGATTTAATCTCTTTAATGGCAAAAACATAAAAAACAATCTTAACGATAACTGTTTCAAATTTTTTGTTGAAGAAGCCTGTTTTTTAGCGTAAGCGTTGTTTTTTCTTTTTGATGTTTGTAATAACGACAGTTATCAGTCCTATCAGTGACTTAGAATCGAAATTCTTCTTTGTACTTACAGAGAAAGACACTGAGGTTGGCTGATAAAGGTACATGTTCTGATGGGAAAAACTAAATCTGCGACACAGATTTAATAATTTGCGTCACAGATTACTAAATCTGTGTCGTGGATTTAATAAACTGTGACGCGGATTTAATTATTTTAGTCTGTCCTTTTCTCTTTGCCTGACTAACATGACGCGTTCTTCTGGCGCTATAGAAAAGAAATACTTATTGGTATGCCAACTTTATGTAATCGTCAATGGCTCCCTCAAAATCCTTCTTTAACTCGTTTACATCTTTTCCTTCATAGGTGATGGCATTCTTGCTCATGCCTTGTACTTTCCCGTAAAGGCAATCATCTTCCTCGCTATATTCTACACTGCCTGTGTAGCCTTTGTACTTTAAGTATTTCATATTCTGTTTTTCGCAAAGATAACTATTATTAGTTACACACGCAAGTGTTTCTCTCTTTTTTATCAATTATTAAACCCTCATTCACGAACAATCCCTTCAACCGTGGTGGCTGAAGAGATTGTTGCTGTATTATGAGATAGGAATTAATAATTGTAGTTATTCGGCTTCTTCCTCTTCGTCGTCCCAGACGCTGTTACGACGAGAGCTGAACTCGCCATTATACTCTTTGTCACTTACATATACATCAGGTGTTGTTTCACCTGTTGGAAGCGTAGAGGTTGTCATCAAAACAGATTTTACTGCAAAGACATATATGCTTGGGGTCTGATAATTCTTTTTCATAATGCGTTTTCCTTTCTGTCTTACTTAATAACAACTTTACGTCCATTCACAATGTAGATGCCTTTCTTACCCTTCTGCACTTTTTGTCCGCTAAGGGTATATATGTGCTCTGCCTCAGGGTCAACCATCTTTACAAATCCCAAATCGGTTGTTGTTCCTTCTTCGTCTTCAAAGACTATGGTTATGCGTGCATCTCCTCCTGTGGGCGCACTCACACCTGTAAAGTATGCATGATAGCCTTTGACACTAGCTCCGCTTGCAGCCTTGCGTATCTGGCCTGCAGTCGTTACGCCGTACCAATCGTCATTATTATAAGTTTTTGTAGTCCATATTCCTTTGAAAACAGATTGTTGTGTCATGTTACCACTTGTGTAGTTGCTGGAGCCGATATAGCTCTGTTCCAAGAAAATATTGTCTTTGTCCACATTATTTGCATTCGTGGCATAAACTAGGTAAGGGGTGCTTATTCCTCTTGATGGCGCTTTCTGGAAAGTAAGAGTTCCGTTTTCATAACTCTTTATCTTGAAAATCTCATATCCTGTTCCAAAGATTCTTTCAAGGTGCTCGTCAGTTAGAACGAAAGGTATGCAGATTGTGTTCCATCCGTTCCGGGGAGTGTATTTTAGCCAAACGACACCTTTGCTTAGAGAACCACTTGGTGCGTTATCTGTAGCTCCTGTTTCGTCTAGAATGTGGGTTGTCTTTGACATGGTAACGTTCGTGGAAACTGTTGCTAACTCAGATTCTCCATTGTTATAAATAATTTTGATATACATCTTTTTTGATGCCTTTTCTTCTATTGGGGTAAACGAAAACTGTATCGTCATATCCCTATTGGCGCTTATAGATTGGCTTGTTTTCTCAGCAACTTTCTCATCATCGTAATACAACTCGGCATCGAAAGATTCATTGTTGCCGCCTAATTCTCTTACTTCAACTGATGCAGTATAAGTACCGCCAATTGTACCTGAAGTAGGCATATTTTTTGAACCCAGCTCTAATAAATTCTCGGTACTAGCAAGGCTAAAACCATAAATGTTATCGATAGCAACATTATATCCTGAAAAACCGAGCCAATAGTATCCCGTAGAAGGAGCTGTATATGAAGTGGATCCACCGGACAAAGATGTATAAGAACTGCGGCTGTTGTTTCTGTAAACTTTTATTGTAGGACTTCCTGTTACCTCAAAATTTATGGTCTGTCCTGCAGTGGCATATAGTCGAGGCGTGCGCAATTCGTAACCGCTAGATGATGAAAATGCCTTTCCCTCATAACCACTTTGGTTGGTTTTCCAATTGTTGTTCTGGTTGCACCATGAAGAAGGAATTCCATTTTCGAAGGTTTCCCATGCCTGAATCGGGGTGAAGGATACAAGACTCGTCCAGTTACTCTCGTTGCCGCCATCATAGCAAGCAAGAACAGACGCATAGTATAATTGTCCTGGTGTCAATCCGGTAAGAGTATATGAGTTGCTGTTGATGTCTTCCACTAGCGAACCTTCATTGTTTTCAGGGTTGAAGGTTGCAGTATGATAACGTAGTTTCCACGCTGTTGGAGTTGTGCCTGTCCCATTTGTCCAACTAAGTGTGGCTCGGTCGCCAACACCAGCATAGTTGGAGACAGTGAGATCTGTAGGTGTTGGATATTGCTCAAGAGTTGTAAATGATAATGGACCTGCCCAGTTACTTTGGGTATCTCCATTGATATAAGCACGAACGTAAGCGTAGTAGGTAGATGATTCTGACAATCCTGACAGAGTATAAGAATTGGATGCTATGGGGTCGTCATCCGCCATGGTACCTTCACTTTCTGGATTGAAATTGGAGCCTTTATTGTATTTAATTTGCCATGCGGTTTCTTCATCACCAGGAGTCCATGATAATGTGGCAGAATTTGAAGTATACGAGTCAACCGTAAGGTTTTTGGGACGCTTATATGTCTCGATATGCTAATGTCATCAATATATAATCTCCACTTACTAGCTGATGAATACTTTATTGCTACGTACTTTACATCTTTAGGAAATGAAGCTTCGTATTTGTGCCATTCTGTATCATTTGAAGTAACCTCATCATCCCAAGTGAATTTACTTGTATCATCTGTATCGGTTGAATATCCGACACTAAACTTTTCTACTGAAGAGGAACCCGTTCCATTGTTGTTGTAGTAAAAAGAAACATCAATTCCTGTAGCAGAATTCGCTAAAAGGGGAGATATTAGGTATTGGTCTTCTGTTGTTTTATAATAAAAACGAAAGCTATAAGAGCCATTTTTTGAAACAAATCCTGTGTTTCCTGTCGTTTGTATCGTACTCATAGATTGTGTTGACACACGAGTCCACCCTTCTCCTGCAAGATTGTTATTCTCAAATCCATAGCTATACGGCAGACTTTTCTGCGCCCACGCAGAACTACTTCCGCCGAGTAATAATATTAAGACGAGGACTGATTTTATATACAGCCCGAGATTACAGAAAAAAGTATTCCTTTCCATAATTATGAGTAATAATTTAAGTTTAGTTTTAGTTGGCTTCTCTAAAGAGGCCAGAAAGTGTCATTGCAAGTGCAAATATAAAGAAAAGGAAAGAAAATAACAAGAGTTTTCCAAAAAAAATGCAAAAAAAGCCTGTTTTATTGTCCTTTTTCCGCTTTTTGAACAATAAAAGCATGAAAAACAGCGCCAAAAGCGTTCTTACTAAACACAAAGAGCGTTCTTACTAAACGCGATGAGTGATTAATAAGAACGCTCTTAGGGAAGTAAATCTGTATGGTGACTATACAGCTATAAGCTCCTGTCCTATCTCGCGAACAGTATCAAGTATCATGGCTACCCTTACATCACTGGCTTTTTTCTTTCCGCTGATGTACTGGGCCATAAGACTTTGGGAGATGCCCAGTCGTCGGGCAATAGCTGAAACATTCAACTCAGGATGCGCCATGAAAACTTTGTAGAGGAGTGTCGTCTCTCGCTTTTCAAAGAAACCGTCAAAGCTTAGGTCTTCGTCAATATCGTTCCAATGAATGCCATAATCATCAGATTCATAGTTTTCCCGCTGCTCTTTTGTAGCATATCTCAGACGTGGATAGTCGTTGAATTTCTCACACGCTTCCTTCCCATCGATAGTCCTAATCCATACTGCATCGTCTGTAAGCCAAATCTTTTCGATTTTCTCCATAGTTGCCTCCTTTCTTTATTTTGCATTGTTAAAGAACATGTTCCAGTGCTGTGCAATAATCTCTTCGTTATCCTTTATTATCGTCTCAATCATCTTTAACTCCGAGGGCTTAAATCCATGATTATAGACTAAAGAAATTGGAAGTATATCGTATTTTGCGACAGCACCGCCCTTTTTCACATGAATGTGAATCGGTGAATGGTCATTACCATAAAACCAAAATCTGTATCCAAATAGATTAAATACTGTTGGCATATTATTCACATTTATGGCGCAAAGATAGGTAATTTTTTTATTACCTCAAAACTTTTGGGCTTTTTTCTTATTAATGGACGAAAATCTGCGAGAATTGGACAAAAATAGGGACACGAAAAAGATTTTCGTGAGATTTTTGAAGATTTTCGTTCAGATAAAAGAAGACAATTATTTTTTATTGAGAGGACGTGTCATAATTAACCACAACGGATTTCACGGATTTCACGGATTTTCTAAGTTACTGATTATCAGTAGGGCTTAAATCCGTAAAATCCGTGAAATCCGTTGTTTTTTAATTAAATCTTGTGTTTTGACACACCCTCTTAAAATAAATCTGTTGTCTAAAAAATCTTACTTGATCAGTACCTTTTTGCCACCGATGATGTTCAGGCCGCGCTGAGGCTTCTGCAGGCGCTGGCCAGAGAGACTGTAGATGGCGCTGTTAGTCTTGGCAGAGTCAGCATCGACAGTGACGACGCCCAGGGCCTGCCAGTCGAGGTCAACCCAGCAAATCTCTGACTTCTTCTCTGAGCTGGCACCACGATAGATGGTCTGCAGGCCCAGGCGCTGCCATGTCTTCAGTTCGCTCTCGCCGAACCTCTCGAAATAGACGGTGTGACGGCTTATGTCGAGACCATCGGTGAAGTCGTATGGAATCTCGGTCATGTCCTCCTTGAGCTTGTAGTATTTGCTTGAGGGGAAGGTGATGGGCTGAGGGTCGCCAGTGCCCTTGTCGCAGAGGAACACGTAGCTAAGCTTATCTGACAGCATAGGCTCGCCATCAACATCGCTGAGAGGCACATAGAGCTCTGCAAAGTACCAGTTAGTGCTGCCATAAGGAGACCTCTGAGAGTTGAAGGTCATCTCAGGCTTAGAAGGAGTGGCCTCGCGCTCCAGAATCTTCTTTATCGTCACACTGTTGAGGGTGTAGTATGAGTCGGCCTTTTCTCTGTCGCTCGTCACGGCAATGGTCTGCGAGGTAGAGAAGGTGTTGGTGGTGGCATCATAGCTGAGTGTGATGTCTGTGATGCCTCCCGTGCGCTTCGTTGCAGCGAGGAAGTAGTGCCATGTCTGGTTGTAGAGTGAGCTTGAACCGATATACTGGCCTACAGGGATGACATACTTGCCCTGAGCATTCTTCGTGGCCTTAGCCCATGCATAGTCCACGTTCTCAACGATGCCCTGGATATAGACATCCTCACCATCGAAGCCAATGTTTACTGGGAGATCGTATTTCTCAGTAACGAGCTCAAACTCTCCGCTTGAATTCTCCTCGTTGATGGTGCGCGTGCCATGGAGCAGGTAAGGCTCAACGGTCAGACCTTCAGGCACGGTGATGGGCACGAGTGGTGCCAGGCCGCCCAGTGTGTAGGTGGCTTGCTTGACATAGCAGAACATGGCTGCTTCAGGATCGTTAGGTGCACTTGTCTCTGAAGCATAGATGCTGGGATTATAGGTGATGGTGCGTGTCAAGGCATCGTAGGAGAAGAGGATGTCGGCAATAGTTACGTTCTTCTGATCATCAAGGGAATAGCCGGTGAGATACTCCTTGCCGTACTGATCTTCGCCAACGAACTGGCCTGAAGGAACGGTGATCTTGCCATCGGCAAGGGTGCCCTTGACATAAGAGTTGGGGAAATAGTAAGCGAGACCTTGCAGATAGACGTCGTTACCATCGAAGACGAGCTTCGCCGTCATCTTCTTGTCGGTGTCCTGCATGCCCGACTGCTGTGCCACGGAATGGGTGATGGCAAGGGTGAACTCCTCGGGCTCAACGCCTTGAGGGGGTGTTATCAGACTGTCGGCTTTCGCCACAATCGAAAGCAATAGCGTGATTGCTAAGAATGTTAGTTTTTTCATGTCTTTATCTTTTTGGTTGTTTTACTTCTTTGTTTCTGTATTCTTCTACCACAGATTACGCAGATTTCGCAGATATTTATTGCGCTTTACTCTTTATGTTTACAGATTTATTTGGATTTTTGCAGCTGAAGCAGCGATTAGCTTCGCATAAAATCTATAAAATCTTGTATTAATCGTGGGTTAAGCCACTGTAATCTGCTTAGAGTGGAATCTGTGGTAGTGCTCTTTATTTCTTTGTTAGTTTGAACCATTTCGTCGAGTCACGCTCGCTGGTCAGCGTGACGCTGGTGGGAGCCTCCTCGTTGTCGAAGGCGAGTATGTAGGGGTTGTTCTGTTCTATGAAGTCAACCATACTGATGCAGTAGTTGTGGTCGCCGAAACCATTGGCAGCCTCCAGAGGCTTGATGCTTATGAGGTTTCGGGCGGCATCGGTCATGTCCATGCTGACGGCATAGCCGAAGTAGGCGTTGGAGCTACCGCCATATTTCGATGTCCAGCCGAGGACCATGCGGTGAGGGTCGCTGTCGGCATTGAGAAGGTTGCCACCAAGATAGATGGCGTTGAGCACCTCATAGCCCCAGTTGGGCTTCTTTACTTTGGCAGCACAGTCGGCAACTATAGCTGCCAGCTCGTTGCACATGTCGGAGGCGCCGCTGTTCTTGTTGTAGCCGAAGTACCACTGGTCGGAGGTGCCGAGGAACTTCTCCGTCATCGTTGGCTTTGGCATGACGAAACGGCTGTCGGCAGACACCAGCTCCAAGGTCTCGGTATTGAAGGCGAGCTCCCTGACGCTGACATTGTTGATGGCTACCTGCTGATAGAAGCGCAGTCCGGTAGAGGTGTAGATGAACGGCATCGTGGTGGATGAAGAGCCGCTGTTGAAGGTAAGGTTGTTGTTGCTCATGGTCACGGCGATGGTGGTGCCGTCGATGATGGCACGCTTGCGCGTTATGGCGCTGAGCGTGGTATGGGTCTGCTCCACCTTTTTAATATATGTGGCGGCATCCTCGCTGAGAGGATAGAGCTTCATGAGGTTGCCGTGTTTCTTGCCGCGCAGGATGACGGAGTCGGCACAGGCAGAGATGAACGTGAACTCATAGTCGCTGTTGTAGCCCTTGGCATGACCAGGCGATGACTGTGACCAGTAGTGGAACAGCGGGTTGTAGGTGTCGAAGGTGAGCAGCACGCCTGTCTCGCTGACTATGCGGTAGAGCGAGCTTATCTCTGTGCCCACGGCATAGGTGGTGGAGGTGACGCTGTTCGTTATGGGCTGTTCGCATGTCATGGCTACCTCACCGTCATGGAAGCGTGCGGTATAAGCCACGCCACCCTGTGAGCGGTCGGAGGGGTAGAAATCGACGGCCCATCCCTGTTGTTGCGACTCAAGAATGGTGGTATATTCGCTCTGGCTCTTCGCCATGCGGTTGGCTGCCGACTCGCCAAAGACGTCGTCAGCGCCGTCGGCGCAGCTGAGGAGAAGGCATGTTGCTGTGACACAGCAACATACTAAACAGAGCAGGAGAGTTTTTGTTTTTATCATTGTTATGGGTTTTGTGGGTCTAATGGGTTTAATGGGCTTTTTCCATTTCCTTTCTATTTCAACTCCCCTCCCCTCGGGAGGGGTTGGGGGTGGGTTTTAAGTGGTGGGTTTTATGGGCCCTTAAATTTCATCCATCCTTCTTTGTATTACTGTGCGCAGCTTGTCTATGTCTATGTTCCATGCAGTCTGCATGTAGCTGCGTATCATCTGGAGCTTCTGCTGGATGATGACTGAGCCGTTGTGGGGCTTGCCCTCCTCGTCGTTGGTGTCGGCGGTCTTCATCTTTGCCTGCCATTCGGCATCGGTGTTTATGAGGTAGAAAGCGAGCGTCTCGGCAAAGTCCTCGTTATATTCGCTCATGGCATAGGTAGAGATGAAACCCTTCTGCAGGGCATAGCTCTCTGTCTTGCCGCTGGCATACCACTGAGCTGGCTCGTAGTCACCCTCGGATATCTTCTGGAAGTCGGTGTCGTAGTCCTTGTTCTGCGCCAGTATATGCACAAACTCGTGGTGCATGGACTGGAAATAGGAGTCGTTGAGGAAGGCGCGGTTCACCTTCAGGTAGTTGACACCGAAGAGGGTTATCTTCATGCCGTCCTCTGCCTGTCCCATCATGGCGCGGTTGTCGGTCTCCATGGCTGGCGAGCCAACGAACTGTATAACCTTCGGTGCAAGACGGCAGACGAAGCTGCGGCCTGCCACCTCCTCGTATGCCTGCAGCCATGTATGGAGAATGATCTGAGCAAGCTTCATCGAATTGTTATAGTCTGCTGGTGCGAGGGTATAGGTGAAATTGGTCTCGGCATCCTCGAGACGATACTTCAACACGATGTTATATGTCTTCAAATAGTTCTCGTCGAGCCATTCGTCGAAGGCGTTCTTCTGCTGTGTATCGTCCTTGATGACGCTGGTGCCGTCGAGGGAGTCCTCGCTGCAGCTAAGCCATGTTGCTGTGATACAGCAACATACTAAACAGAGCAGGATGCGGCTTCTGAGAAGGGGGATATTTGGTGTTGTCATTTTTTGTGGGTTTTATGGGTCTAATGGGTTTTATGGGGTTAATGGGTCTAATGGGCTTTATGGGTCCTTACCTCGGATTCGCTGTTATTCCGGCGGTGATGACGTACTGCGGGAGCTGGATGGCGCGGCGCGGGTCGTCTTTCTTCATCGTGTCGAGGACGGTGATGTTGCCGTCGCCGAGCGTGCCGTCAACGTCGCGGCGATAGATCTCTATGCCATAGCGCTTCACGTCGAACCAACGGAGGCCTTCGTGGAGAGTGGTGACACGACGCGCATGGAGCACAGCATGGATGAGATTCTCCTGCTCACCGGCAGTGATGGTGAAGTCGGGGTCGAGATGTTTCTTTGGCGTGGGAGCCAGAGGAGTATAGAAGTCCTTCATTGTGCCGTAGGCGGTGTTGAGCATTGCCGATGTCACGTCGCCCTGGTTTGAGGTGAAGGAGTTCATCCACACCTTCAGGTCGGCATAGGCATTGGTATAGTCGCCTTTCAACGCATAGGCCTCGGCACGGTCGAGGATGAGGGCTTCGGTGGTGAAGGCAGGCACTATCATGCGTGGAGAGCCGATGCCCTTCACTACATCTGTATATTCAAAGTACTGTCCCATCTTCAACATGTAGATCTTTGGCGATCCGCTCATCTGACCTGCCTTGAAGTAAGTGTTCTGAGAGCCCCAGAAGCCAGTGCTCTGGAGTGTCTCGGTAGTAGATATCTTAGTGTCGTGACAATAGCCTTTGGCTACAGCCGTAGGACCATATACCCACTCCCAGTAGGAGCTGGCGCTGATGATGAGCAGGTTTGCCTTGTCGCTGGCATCGATGAAGGCATTGTACTGCGGACTGCCTGTCGCCTTGTTGCCGAGGGTCTTCCAGTCGCGCATCATCTCTTCGGGCTTCGATGTAAGCACACGTGTGGCATACTCGATGCACTTGTCGAGGTTCGACTTGTCGTCCTTCATATAATAAAGGTAGAAACGCGAAGCAAAGGCATAGGCGGCACGACGGTTGA
Organism: Prevotella sp. E13-27; assembly: GCF_023217965.1. Lineage (NCBI taxonomy): Bacteria > Pseudomonadati > Bacteroidota > Bacteroidia > Bacteroidales > Prevotellaceae > Prevotella > Prevotella sp. E13-27. The sequence continues at coordinate 1,560,697 of NZ_JALPSC010000001.1, forward strand.
AATGATACTTCGGAACGGAGTAGATGTTATCGTCGATAAGTGGCAGGCCTTCTTCAATGTCGGCAGCGATGTCGCGATAGAGCTCTGCCATGGTGCCGCGGCTATAGGTGGGTGACACGGTAGATTCGGTGGTCTTCATGTAGGTGATACCCATAGCCGTGTCGCATGTCTTTGTGCTGTAGGGCATGCAGAAGATGTTACCCAGCACGAAGTGGCAGTAGGCACGGCAGAGCAAGGCCTCGCCGCGCTGGGCGTTGAGGCGCTTGGGGTTGCCCTGCTCGGCAATGGCGTTGAGCACATTGTTTGCAGCAGCGATGCTCTTATAGCAGTTCTCCCACAGTGCGGTGGGGCTGTCCTGGTTCTTGTCGGTGATGTCTTTCCATGTCGCTGCCTCTTCGTGGAGCGTGGTGCCGCTCTGTGCGAAGGCGGTATAGCTTGGGCTGCCTATGCAGTGGTCGGTATTATCGCTGTAGGACTCTGCAATTAGGAAGTAGCTGGTGCGCGGATAGGCATTGACAAGCAGCTCCGTAATCTTCGAGTCGGTGTTCAGCTCGGCGCGGTTGTCGGGCAGCTCGTCGAGGTAGTCGTCACAGCTGGAGAATAGGCATGTTGCTGTAACACAGCAACATACTAAACGGAGCAGGAGGCGGCTTCTGAGATGGGGGATATTTTGTGTTGTCATTTTTTTTGTTTTGTGGGGTTTGTGGGTCTAATGGGTTTAATGGGTTTAATGGGTCTAATGGGCCCTATATCCCCAACTTCAGCGTCATGGTGAACTGCTTCGGCATCTTCATTGCCACACCACCGGAGTTGACGAACTCAGGATCCTGTCCGTTGAGTTTCTTGTCATAGTAGATGAGGAAGAGGTTAGTAGCCTGAAGCTTCAGCGAGAGGTCGTTGATCTTCAGAGGTGCTATCCAACTCTTCGGGAAGTCGTAGGAGAGGGAGATCTCCTTCATGCGGATGAAGTCACCCTTGGCTGTGCGTGCCGTAGAGTAGTTGTAGGCACTGTAGAGACGGCTGAAGGCATCGTTCTCTGCCACCTGACGCTTGCTGAGGATGACAGGCACATCGGTCTTGGTCTCATCGCCAGGAGCCATCCAACGGTTCTGGAACTCACGCGACATGGCAAATAGGTCGGAGTAGGCGCTGCTGAAAGCAGGGTCGAGACGTACCACATTGCCATAAGAGTAGGTGACATAGAGGTTCAGTCGGAATCCCTTGTATTTGAAGATGTTGCCAAGGCTGCCATAGGTTGTAGGCTCGTTGGCTCCTTCATATACGAGGTTGGAGAGATCCTGTGACTGGAAGTTGATGCTTTTGCCATCGCTTGTCAGATTACCGTCCTGATCGGTGATAATCGGGAAGCCTTGTTCGTTGAGGCCGTTGAACTTAAACGAGAACAGCGCACGGTGAGGATAGCCAACAGTGGTAAAGCCGTTGTTATGAACCATGTCATTGATGTCGGCCTTTGCCTTAAGGTCGGTAACCTCTGTCGTAACGTGGGTAAAGATGAAGTTGGTCTCCCAGCTGAAGTCCTTCTTCCTGATGTTCTTAGTTGTGATGCTCAGCTCTACACCGCTCGACTTCATATCAGCAACGTTGGCCCACTTGGTGACGGCACCGCCAACACCTGATACATAGATAGGACCAATGAGGTCGTAGTTCTTGCGGCTGAACCAGTCGAACTCCACGTTGATGCGGTTGTCGAGGAAGCCGGTGCTGAGACCGATGTTCAGCTCATGCTTCTTCTCATAGGTAAGCTCTTCGTTGGCGATGCTTTCTATCTGCATGCCTGTCTCCTGTATGCTGGTGAACGGACGATAGGGCTTGTAGTTCTTCATGACGATGGTGGCATTGCTCACCCACTGAGGACCGACGTCGGCTGTCAGCGAGTAGCTGGCTCGCAATGACAGATGTGACAGCACCGGCTTCAGCGACTCGAAGAAGCTCTCTTCGTGGGCGTTCCATGCGCCAGAGACGTTCCATGTGGGCAGCCAGCGTGCCTTGCGACTGCGACCCAGGCGGTTGTTGCCTTCATAGCGGTAGGTGCCGTTGAAGACATACTTGCCTGCGAAAGAGTAGTTTGCATTAGCGAAGAATGCAGCTGAGCGACCGCGTGTCTTAGAGATAGAATAATAGTCGGTGTTGTCCTCAACGCTCTTCTTGAAGAACTGATATACATAGAAAGGTATCTCGCCTTTGTCATACTGCAGTCCCCAGCCATTGAAGAAGTTGTGCTGTCGGTCAATGGCACTCACCTCGCTACCTCCGAAGAGGTTGACGATATGGGTGTCGTTGAACACCTCGTTCCATGAGGCGGTGAAGCGGAAGTCGGTGCTGAGCATCTTGTTGTCGCTCTTCTGGTAGATGCCGCCTGAAGGGAGAATGGAGATGGGAAGGTCGTAAGGATTGTCTGGGTCTGTATAGAGCCAGGGGTTGTTCTGGCGTACTACAGCATCGGGCATGGCGCGATAGGCTTCTGCCTGGTTCGACGACTCCTTGACATTATGCTCACGTGTTACAGTCTTATAGGTGATGGCGGCAAGTGCTCCGAGTTCCAGAGTGCGAAGGGGCTTCCACTTCAGCTCAGTCTGGAACTTCATGCAGATGTCGTTGATGTCGATGAAGTTATTGTCAAGCTCGTTCTTGATGTTGAACGGAGCATAGTTGCGAGTATAGTATTCGTCGGGATCCATTGTTCGCGACGAGTTGAGGGCATAGCTATAGGGGTTGATGTCGAAGTCGCGGCGTGCCTCGCCATCGACAGCATCGATGGAGCGCTTCAGGGTGCCCGGCTCGCGCTGCTTACGGTAGTAGCCGTTTGCAAGGAGGTCGAGAGTCAGCTGCTTTGACATCTTTATCTGGGTGTTCATGTTGGCGGTGTAGCGCTCAACGAAGTTCTGACGATAGTAGCCAGGGTCTGCCAAGGCACTGAGTGAGCCGCGGAAGGTGACATCATCGTTACCACCGGAGATGCCTACAGAGTGGGTGTGCTGTATGCTGTTGGAGAAAAGCTCCTTGAACCAGTCGGTGTTACGGTATTCTGCCTGACGGAGGTAGGCGTTGCGACCGGCCTCGTCGTTGGTGATGGCAAATGTTCCTGTGGCCTCGTCGTATTCGTTCGTCAGCTGGTACAGCTTGCCGTAGATGCCACTTGAGGAGGCACGGTAGGTATCGGAGAAGTTGAACCATCCCTTGCTCTTCATCTCCTGATAGACACCCATCTGCTCCTGAGAGTTCATTATGTCGTAGTCATTATAGCTTGGACGCAGGCGGAGCGTGTATTCACCAGTATAGGTGACACGTGCCTGACCAGACTTGCCTTTCTTAGTTGTTACTACGATGACACCGCTCATGGCGCGCGCACCATAAATAGATGTTGCTGAGCCGTCCTTGAGAATGTCGAACGACTCTATATCGTCGGAGTTAAGACCCGCCACGGCTGAGGCTATAAGTGTCTCGGCATCACCGCTCGAGAGATCGTCGGCAGTGACATCGGTGACGTCTTCCATGATGACACCGTCGATGACCCAAAGGGGCTTTGAGTTACCATAGATGGAGGTGGCACCGCGAACACGAATCTTCGGTGCTGTGCCAAACGTGCCGCTGACGTTCTGCACGGAGACACCTGCAGCGCGGCCTTCAAGCGAACGGCTGATGTCGGCCAGACCGTCGATGTTGGTGTCAGAGGCTTTCAGCTTCGTCGTGGCACCGGTGAACATGCGCTTGTCCATCTTCTGCATGCCGGTGACAACAACTTCCTCAATCTGTTGGGACTTGTCGGGAAGCAGGCGCACAACCTTTGTCTTTGACAGCTTGTCGGCCGTCATTTGCAAAGAGGTGTAACCTATGTAAGATATGATTATCTGTTCGGAAAGTTCAGATACCGACAGCTTGAAGTTTCCATCGATATCGGTGACGGTTCCTTGTCCGCTCTTCTTCAGTTTCAACGATGCACCTATCAGCGGCTCGCCATTCTCATCAAGAATGGTACCACTGATGATGCTATTACTGGACTGTGCTGACGCAAAGAGCGTGAATAACAGAACTGTCAATAGACATTTAATCCTCAGCATAGTTTAGGTTTTTTGCCAAAAGTGTGTTATAAATCAAAAGGTAAGGGCATGCCACAAGACGGTGGCATACCCTATATATATTAAGGTGTAATTACTTAACTATAACTTTCTTGCCGTCCTTGATGAACACGCCCTTTGCGGCTTGTGACACGCGACGGCCCTGCAAGTCATAGATAACGCTGCTGTTGGCAGGGATGCTCTTTACAGACTGGATGGCATTAGGATTCCACTCCTTGTTGTCGTAGTCCCACTTGTTGGGATCGGTCTCGGTCTCTTTGAACTCAGCCTTGGTGGTTCTTACGAAATGAGCATAATAGGTCTCCATGCCAGTCACGGTGACGGTGAGGAAACGGTCGGTGCTGACATCCTGACCAGCGGCATTGCTCCAGTGGTCGAACTTATAATAGACGGTTCCATCGTCTGTGCTTTCAGAATCGCCATAGGCAGAGAATGTCACCTGGTCGCCAACCTCGTTATAGACCTTGCTTGAATAAACCTTGCCCCATGTCTCCTCGCCAACGGCGCGATGAGCAACAGCTCCCTGAGTGAAAACGGCGAAGAGCTGGTCGGTGGGCTTCTCCATTAGATCCAGCGCATCTTCTGCCATCTCCTGTGCTTCTCCAGATGAAGTCTGTGAGATGTAAGGTGTGTGGTCATAGTATGCCGTGAAGAAATGGTTTGCCCAGATGTGTACCTGTCTGTCGGTGTCCAGGTCGTACTGTCCGTTGTCATTGATATCGCGTACAACACCTGCGAAGAGGTATCCTTCTTTAGCCTTCGCATAGATGAATGCGTTGCTGGCAGCAATGTTGATGGAACGCTTGAACTCAGAATAGGTCTCGCTATAGGTTACCTCATCGACATTCCAGTCAATGAAAACCTTGCCTGAGCCAGCAGGATAGACATCGGCTCTTACCCAAACGTTGTTGTACTCCTGCTGAGCAAAGCCTTCTGTGGCGAATGCGAGCAGCATAGATGCTGCGACTAACAGTTTCTTGGTTGAAAATATTGTCTTCATAATGTGTTCAGTTATTTGTTCTTGTTTGTTGTGATAATGGTATTATTGTTATTTCATGATGACTTTCTTGCCGCCAACGATATAGAGACCCTGTGCGGGCTGAGCAACGCGACGTCCCTGCAAGTCATAGATGGCTTTGCTCTTCTGGTACTCTGTGGTGACATCGCTGATGCCCTCAGGGATATTGGGAAGAGCGTAGAGACGGAAGTTGTCGAAGTACCACTCCTTGTATGTTACCTCTTCCGACTCTTCCAAGCGAATGGTCAGACTATTGGCGTCAGCCTTTGTGAAGCTCACTACAACTTCTGCCCAGTTGTCGGTTGTCACGGTACCAGTACCTGTGAAGGTGGCTTTCTTGCTGTTGTTGATGCGGATGGCTACAGGCAGGTCTTTCTTTGCCATCATAGCGATGGAGAGAACATAATCGCCTGCGGGCAGTCCGCTGATGGTCTGCTCGATAGAAGCTGTTACAGAGGTGTTGGTTGAAGAATAGCTCTCAGCTGTTCCATAGACAACACGGTCTGTGGTACCGTCTTTATTGGGTCTTGCCTTATTCTTAGATATGTTGCGGATAGCCATGTTAGAGGCTGTCCATGCTCCGTTGATGGAAGACCCAGTAGCGTCGGCAGCAACAATATTTGTGGTGTAGTCGGTCTTGCCCTCAATACCGTCGCAGTAAGCATTCTCAATGACAACGCTCTTGCATGCAGCGACAAGCTGTGTGGCTTTCTCCTGAGCCATGGCACGTGTTACAGGAGTGCTGTTGACGAGTGACTGAATGAGCTCCAGTGTCTCGGCCTTTGCGTATGGGTAGTTCTCCTTTGTGAACGGAGCGGCAGCGGTCTTTGTCTTTACGAAGTCATTATAGGCATCTTTTGCCTTGAAGAAAGCATTGACCTTCTTGTTGATGACAGTGCCGTCAGTGCCATTGAGGGCTTCTTCCAGATCGGTGCGCTCATCGCCTGTGACGTTAACAAACTGGTTATCAGCAATGATAGCCTGTGCGTCAGCCTTGATGGCAGCAAGGTTGAGTGCCTGCAGTGATGCCTCGTCATTGGCATAGAACAGACGGAAGTCGTCGGCACGGAATGCAGCACTGCTCGATGCTCCTACCTCCATGTCACCGCCAACAAACTGCAATGGACTGTTGCAAGCGCGGATGAAGAGGGCGTCAGTACCGCCAGTGCAAGAATTGGTGGCATTGGCAATAATAACAGATGCGTTGCTATTGAGCTTGGCATCAAGAAGATAGTATCCTGATGGCAGGTGGGTAACGGTCTGGGTGAACTTGTTTGAACCCGACTGTGTGAACTCTACCACGTATTTTCCTACGATATATGGGAGAGAGAACTCATTAATAGGCTCTGTGACTGAACCTGTCTTAGTGCCCCATGCCCAAGGGGCGATGCTTCCGCTTTCGAAAGAGGCATTCTCAAGATAGGCGGCAGTGATGTTTACAGGAACAGTGGTTGCAGAAAGGGCGCTACCCATGGCAGAGTAGAGTGTCTCTATCTGTGTGGTGACAGCATCCTGGTCGGTGGGATTGTTGACAAAATCCTCGGCAGCAGCAATGGCTGTACCAAGGTCGCTGTTGTTAAGTTCTTTGTTCAGGGCCTTTGCCTTGGTGATAACGTTCTGCAATGCCGTGGTGATGACGCCGCCTGCATATTCCAGTTTCAGATTGTCGATAGTAACGAAATAGGATGAACCATAGGTGATCTGAAAGCGTCCTGTCGTTGGAGCTGTCAGTTCAATCTCAATGATGTCGGTATCCCAGTCACTGCTCTTGAACATCTTCTTCGTTGAAAGATATTCAGTTCCGCTGGTAGTAACAAATCCTGTGCCATTCTTTACATCAATCGTCGGTGAAGGATTTGTCGTACCTCCATTGTATGCCCATACATTTACTGTTAGTTTGTAGCTTCCGGCTGGCAGCGTTATCTCATCGGTCTGCTTATATAAAGCAGACTTGCTGCCAGTAAAACACATGGCTTTGGTGTTCGCTTCGGCTGTAGGACCAGTGGCGGGACCTTCGAGACCAGCAAGCCATTTGCTGTACTTTACCTTGATGGGATATTCAGCAACGCCTGCATTGAATGACGAAGATCCATCATATCCTTCCTTGAATGTCCAGCCTTTGTCGGCATAGTCAACTGGATTCTTGTCATTAGCAACAAGTTGTACTACACCATCAACGGTTGTGGCAATGGCGCACTCTTCAAAACCGGAATTAGAAATGTATTGTGCTGTAACATCTGACATCTGGGCGTTTGCCGTAGTAAAGAACATTGCAGCAATAGCAAAAAGTAAAGATATTTTTTTCATAAACATAGTTTTTGTTACATTTTGTCAGTTAATAGATGTAATTTAAGGTGAAAAGGAAGACGTTAGCTTGCTATTTGATAGTAGGTTGGCTCCGTTATTTCCTTTTTATTGTTCGATAAATCATTCGCAAAGATATTAATTTTTTCATTTTTTGTCATTATTTTTCTCTGTTTTTCTGTTAAAGAGGTTCGTTTTTTAACAATTTTAACTATATCGTAATCCTATTGTAACATTTTTCGTTTCGGAATTAAGTAATTTGTGCTTAACTTTGCACGCGATTTTAGAAAAAGTATTGTTTATGGTAACACTTCCCCTTTGGGTTTGGATTTTATTCTATATTTTAGTGTTTGTCATGCTCATCGTTGACCTTCGCATGTTTGGAAAAAAGGGTGAGCATGAAGTAAATGTTAAAGAGGCACTGAAGATGACCGCGATATGGATAGGCATATCGCTGGTGTTCTGTGTAGGCGTCTATTTTCTGTATCCGACAGATCCTCACGGAAAAGCAATGGAGTTCCTTGCGGGCTACTTGATAGAGAAATCGCTGTCAATGGACAACCTGTTCGTGTTCCTTATGCTGTTCTCGTTCTTCGGTGTTGAGCGTAAGTACCAGCATGAGGTGCTGTTCTGGGGTATCTTCGGCGCGTTGGTGCTACGAAGCATCTTCATTTTTGCTGGTGCAGCAATGGTGGAGCGCTTCGAGTGGGTGCTCGGACTGTTTGGACTGTTCCTGCTTTATACAGGCGGAAAGATGTTCAGCCATGACGACGAACAGGCCGCCGACCCTTCGAATAACATCATTGTGCGCTGGTTTAAGAAGGTGTTTCCTGTCACAGACAAGATGCATGGGGAGAAGTTCTTCATCAAAGGTGATAAGGGTGCTTGGGTGGCAACACCATTGTTTATAACCTTACTCGTTATCGAGACTACCGATGTGGCATTCGCTGTTGACTCTATCCCAGCTGTCTTCTCAGTGAGCCGCGATCCATTTATTGTTCTTACGAGTAACATCTTTGCGATACTTGGCCTGCGTGCCTTGTACTTCGCTCTGGCTGCCGTGGCACAGCTGTTCAGGTTCTTGAAATACGGACTTGGCGTTATTCTAATCTTCGTGGGAGTGAAGATGCTTCTTGCAATGAACGAGTATATCAACGGCTTCGCTTCGTTGCTTGGCATGGAGCTGAACATGCCGCATATAGAGGTGCCTACACCACTGAGCCTTGCCATCATCTTTGGAGTGCTGGCTCTGTCAATGGGAGCCTCGGTTCTTGTATCGAAAAAACACAACATTTCTTGATAAATACAACGGATTACACGGATTTTACGGAGGTAAGCTCTGCTGATAATCAGCATCTTTGAGAATCCGTTAAATCCGTGTAATCCGTTGTGATTAATTATGGCACGCCCTTTTTTCTTCTTTTATTTTTCTCGTTTTATTCGCTGAAATATACTCTCTTTACGCGGTTCGACACACTTGTGAGCACCTCGTAGGGTATTGTCTCAAGTATGCCAGACAGTGTGGTAACAGGAAGGTTTGTACCAAAGATTTCCACTTTGTCGCCCTCTTCGCAAGTGACATCGGTAACATCAATCATTGCTACGTCCATGCAGATGTTACCTACGTATTCAGCTTTCTGACCGTTCACAATGCAGTAGCCGTGACGATTGCCTAAACGGCGGTTGAGGCCGTCGGCATAGCCGATAGGTATGGCGGCGATGATGCTGTCGCGGTCGAGAATGGTACGGCGGCTGTAGCCTACTGAGTCGCCTGCCTTAACGTGGCGCTTCTGAAGTATGGTGGTCTTCAGTGTTGATACAGGCTTCAGACTACTTTCCTTCTGCTGCTCGTAAGGCTCAACACCATAGAGACCTATGCCGAGACGGCACATGTCCATCTGACGCTCAGGGAAGTGCTCTATGCCTGCCGAGTTGTCCATGTGACGCAGTATCTTGTGGCTGAAGGCTGCCTGCAGCTTACGGCTACCTTCGTCGAAGATGGCAAACTGCTTGGCAGAGAACTCGTTGAAGTCGTCGCTGTCGCTGCCTACGAAATGTGAGAAGACAGAGCGAGGTATGATGGCAGACTGGTTCTTCAGACGCATGATCATCTCGTCAACCTCGGATAGGTCGAAGCCTAAGCGGTGCATGCCGGTGTCGAGCTTCATGTGTACGGGCCATCCGGTGATACCCTCGCGGCGGGCTGCAAGGATGAGAGCGTCCATCAGACGGAACGAGTAAACCTCTGGCTCGAGGTCGTAGTCGAAGAGGGTCTTGAATGACGTCATCTCGGGGTTCATGACCATGATATTGGCTGTGATACCAGCCTTGCGCAGTGCCACACCTTCGTCAGCCACGGCAACAGCGAGATAATCCACACGATGGTCCTGCAGTGTCTTTGCCACTTCTATAGCTCCAGCTCCGTAGGCATCGGCCTTGATCATGCACACCATCTTTGTGTCGGGCTTGAGGAACGAACGGAAATGGTTGAGGTTATCTACTACAGCCTGCAGGTTCACTTCGAGAATGGTCTCGTGTACCTTCTGCTCCAGAAGTTCAGTGATACGCTCAAAGCCGAAACGACGAGAGCCCTTCAGAAGAATCACCTCGTCATGCAACTGACGGAACTCGTTGCTGGCAACGAACTGATCAACATCGTGGAAGAAATATTTCTCGGCAACGTTTATCTGGTCTTGCTGAGCCGTTATCTCGTCGCCGATACCGATAAACTTGTGTATGCCACGCTTGGTGCAGAGGTCTGACACCTGGCGATAAAGAGACAGCGATGTCTCACCGCTCTGATAGATGTCGCTGAGAATCAATACGTTCCTTGTCTCGGTAACAGGCTTGTCTGTATCATCAGACGAACCCTTCTCTCTTCTGTTCATGAAGTCGAGGGCAATGTCGAGTGAGTTTATGTCGCTGTTGTAAGAGTCGTTGATGAGTGTCAGCCCGCGCTGTCCCTGTTTCACTTCAAGACGCATGGCAACAGCTTCCAACAGTGGCATGCGCTCTGCTATCTGTTCGGGGGTGAGACCTAAATACAGGGCTGTGGCGGCACATGTGATGCTGTTCTCTATAGATGCGTCGTCAATGAACGGAATGTTATATGTGCCTCGCGTACCTCTATATATATAGCTGATGCTCAGGGTTGGGGTAGGGGCTCCTGCCGCTTCCTCAATGCTTGCTATATACATCTCTGCGCGGTCGTCTCGCTTTGACCATCCTATGCGCTCGCCTTTATAGTTTGAGCGGCGCATGCAACGGCTAACGATATCATCGTCGGAAGGATAGATAACAGCCTCGGTATCATGGAAGAGCTGAAGCTTCTCCAGACATTTCTCTTCCAACGAGCGGAAGTTCTCCTGATGGGCGTTACCTAATGATGTGAACACACCGATTGTAGGCTGTATGATATCGTGGAGGGCTTCCATCTCACCAGGCTGACTGATGCCGGCCTCAAACAGTGCCACCTCTGTCTGCTCGTTCAACAGCCAGACAGACAATGGCACACCTATCTGGGAGTTGTAGCTCTTTGGCGAACGGGTAACACGCATTGAAGGATGAAGCAGCTGGTAAAGCCATTCTTTGACGATGGTCTTGCCGTTTGAACCTGTTATGCCTACGATGGGGATGGCGTGTCCTGTCTTGCTGTCGGCAAACGACATCACCTCGTCGCGGTGACGCTCAGCAAGTCGTTGCAGGGCTGCCAGCGGCGATGTCACTCTAAGGAAATTGGCCAGTGGATAGAGTGTAGCATAGTTTTTGGGCACCTTCTCTACCACGAAATTCCTCACTCCGCGGTGATAAAGCTCGGGAATATACTTGTGACCGTCGTTACGCTGTGTGCGTAGGGCGAAAAACAGTGTCTGTTCAGGGAAACAAAGCGAGCGGCTGTCGGTGAGCAACCATCCTATTGATGATTCCGCCTCGCCATAACGGTGTGCACCGATGAGTGTGGTGACTTTCTCAATGCTGTATATCATAGTTGATTTAGTGTTTTTTCTGTTCTGCCTGCAAAATTAATATTAAGTGAGGAAACAGCCAAAACAATAGAATAAAAAATGACCAAAGTGTCGATAAATCGCACTTTGGCCATTATTATAATAAAGCTTATTGATTTAGAGCTTTGGACCTGCAGCTACAAGTGCCTTGCCAGCCTCGTTGCCCTCGTACTTCTTGAAGTTCTTGATGAAGCGAGCAGCGAGATCCTTTGCCTTCTCCTCCCACTGAGCAGCGTCAGCGTAGGTGTCGCGAGGATCGAGGATGTTGGTGTCAACACCTTCGAGCTGTGTTGGAACCTCGAAGTCGAAGTAAGGAATCTTCTTGGTAGGAGCCTTCAGGATAGCACCGCCCAGGATAGCGTCGATGATACCACGAGTGTCGCGGATAGAGATACGCTTGCCAGTACCGTTCCAACCAGTGTTTACGAGGTATGCCTTAGCACCGCTCTTCTCCATCTTCTTAACCAGCTCCTCAGCATACTTTGTTGGGTGCAGCTCGAGGAATGCCTGGCCGAAGCAGGCAGAGAATGTTGGAGTAGGCTCAGTGATACCACGCTCTGTACCAGCCAGCTTAGCTGTGAAACCAGAGAGGAAGTAGTACTTAGTCTGCTCTGGAGTCAGGATAGATACTGGGGGCAGTACACCGAATGCGTCAGCAGAGAGGAAGATAACGTTCTTAGCGTCAGGACCTGCGCTCTTGCCGTTTACCTTCTGGGCAATCTTCTCAATGTGGTTGATAGGATAGCTCACGCGAGTGTTCTCGGTCACGCTCTTGTCGGCGAAGTCAATCTTGCCGTCCTCAGCTACGGTTACGTTCTCGAGCAGAGCGTTGCGGCGGATAGCGTTGTAGATATCGGGCTCGCTCTCCTTGTCAAGGTTGATAACCTTAGCGTAGCAACCACCCTCGAGGTTGAATACACCCTCGTCGTCCCATCCGTGCTCGTCGTCACCAATCAGCAGACGCTTTGGATCGGTAGAAAGGGTGGTCTTACCTGTACCAGACAGGCCGAAGAAGATAGCTGTGTTCTTACCCTCCATGTCGGTGTTTGCAGAGCAGTGCATTGAAGCGATGCCCTGGAGAGGCAGATAGTAGTTCTGCATAGAGAACATACCCTTCTTCATCTCACCACCGTACCATGTGTTGATGATGCACTGCTCGCGGCTTGTAGTGTTGAATGCTACGCAAGTCTCTGAGTTCAGACCCAGCTCCTTGTAGTTCTCAACCTTTGCCTTAGAAGCGTTATAGATAACGAAGTTTGGCTCGAACTTCTCCAGCTCCTCAGCAGTAGGCTGGATGAACATGTTCTTTACGAAGTGTGCCTGCCAAGCTACCTCAACGATGAAGCGAACGCTCAGACGAGTAGCCTCGTTGGCACCGCAGAATGCGTCAACAACATAAAGCTCCTTGTTGCAAAGCTCCTTGATGGCAATCTCCTTAACCTTTGCCCATACCTCTTCGCTCATGGGGTGGTTGTCGTTCTTGTATTCCTCGCTTGTCCACCAAACGTTGTTGTGGCTCTTAGCGTCGTCAACGATGTACTTGTCCTTAGGTGAACGACCAGTGTAGATACCTGTCATAACGTTCACTGCGTCAAGCTCAGTGTTCTGGCCTTTGTCGAAACCTGTCAGACCAGCCTTGGTCTCCTCCTCAAAAAGGAACTCATACGAAGGGTTGTGTGCAATCACCTTTGAACCGGTGATACCGTACTTAGTAAGATCTAAATTTGCCATTTTTGATGTATTTTATATAGATAAATTGTTGATACTTAAATCTTTTCGCGTGCAAAAGTACAAAAATTAAGTGAAGAGCGAAGAATGAAGAGTGAATAAATGCTTTCTTTTTAATGTTTTTTAGATACAAATCAATACAGAAGAATGTATAAATGACACTTTTGTTAGGCTGACATGACAAAAGTAGAAGACTCTCATTATGGTAATTTGTTGTCTCAGTTTTTGCGCAATTCATGGAATTGTTGTACTTTTGCAGCGCTAAAACCAGATTACATAATCAATACAAAATAACAATCTATGAAAGTAATCAATTTCTCGGAACAGAACACTGTCATTAATCAGTACATGGCTGAACTGCGCGATAAGAGCTATCAGAAGAACCGTGCACTCTTCCGCAACAACATTGCACGCATTGGTGAGATGATGGCCTATGAGCTATCGAAAACGCTTACCTATAAGCCTAAGACAGTTACCACTCCATTGGGTACCATCGACATTCCCTTGGTGAAAGACGAACTGCTGCTTGCTACAGTGCTTCGTGCTGGACTGCCTTTCCATCAGGGCTTTCTGAATGTGTTCGACCATGCGGAGAATGCCTTTGTCTCAGCTTATCGTATGTACACAAATCGCGAACATACAGAGGTGGGAATACATACTGAGTATATGGCTTCACCTTCGGTAAAGGGTAAGACGCTTGTCGTCGTTGATCCTATGCTCGCTACTGGCGGAAGCATGGCAGCTGCCTATGAGGCTCTTGTCAAGACGGGAAAGCCTCACGCTGTTCACATCTGCTGTGTCATCGCTGCTCCTGAGGGCATAGAGTTCCTCAAAAAGTCATTGCCGGAAGAGTGCACCCTGTGGTGCGCTGCCATTGACCCAGGCATGAATGAGAATAAATATATCGTTCCTGGATTCGGCGACTGCGGCGACCTCTGCTTCGGAGAGAAGCTTTAATCATAGCTTTGTAGGACTGACACACGATTATTAACACACACACAAATAAGAAATGAAGAAAATCTTATCACTACTTGTTATCTTGTTGTGCTCGCTTGGAGCAACAATTCAGGCACAATCTGTTCCGCCGCTTGGAACAAATATTGAAACATGGTATCTGAAATATACAATGCACTATTTTGACCAAAGTGGCCAGGAGCAGACAGAAACAGACAGCGAGCCGATGAAGGTGTGCATCGATGGTACCGATGTCTATTTCAATCTGGCAAACCCATTGAATGGTAATGCTTGGGTGAAAGGAACACTTGACGGCTCTGTTGTGACATTTCCTAAGGGACAGAAGATGGGAACATACGCAGGCTCAGCATTCTATCTCTGTGGTCTTGACGAGACCTCGGTCTGCGACGTAAAGTTCTACTATGACAGCGCAAAGGGCGTGTTTACCCTTGGTGATATGTATCTGCTCGTTAATGGTAGTGAAACGATGAGTGAACCATGGTGCTACTTCTCTCTATATACCGTTTCTAAGGAAGAAGAGAAGAAACCTGAACTCGTCACTCCACCGAACGGCTTGCTTACAAGTGAGTTTGTGTTTACCGGTTCAAACGTGACCCGCGACGATGATGGCTTCCACACGGAACAGTTCCAGAGAAATGTACGTATAGGCACTCTTGGCGTCGATGTATATATCCAGGGCCTCTGCGACTATTTGCCTTTGGCGTGGATTAAGGGCAAGCGCGACAATGATGGTGATGTTACTTTTGCCTCTGGTCAGTATCTTGGCAAAAACTTCTACGACCTTTATTTCGCTGCAGCACGCTATCCGACGAGCAGTCCTGAATGGCGCAGCGACATAACCCTTTACTATGACAGCTCTACGAAGTCATATACAACTTCCGACCTCATCCTCATCAATACAAAGGCGGGCGAGCTGTCGCCTGTTGAGATGTATGCTAACGCAAAGTTTACGAGAATAAGTAATGTAGCGGCTACCCCAAAGGCTCCTTCCGTGACACGTTTCATTCCTTATGGCGATTATCAGGATGGTAGCTACGGCCTTGTTATGCTTGATGTTCCTGCAGTCTCTACGACCAATGAGGCTATTCTAACAAGCAAGTTGTCTTATAAGCTGTTCTTCGACAGTGAGACTCCATATGTGTTCATGCCTGCACGCTACACTAATCTTACTCAGGAGATGAGCCTGATACCTTATAACTTCGGCGATGGTAAGGACATCTACATGGCTGGCAGTGCAGTGTTCTTCTATGATGACGTAAATGATGCAAAGCGTATAGGCGTGCAGAGCGTATATACTGGTGGTGACGAGACTCGCGAGTCTGACATTACCTGGTTCGACGTGGAGGCTTATCTCAATGGCATCAAACCTACATCAAAGAACGAAGCATCTGTCATCAGCGAACAGTTCACAGACCTTCAGGGACGTAAGCTTGGTGGTAATGCTAAAGGCTTGGTTCTTAAGACTGTACGTATGAGCGACGGTACTCAGAAGACTAT
Organism: Prevotella sp. E13-27; assembly: GCF_023217965.1. Taxonomy (NCBI): domain Bacteria; kingdom Pseudomonadati; phylum Bacteroidota; class Bacteroidia; order Bacteroidales; family Prevotellaceae; genus Prevotella; species Prevotella sp. E13-27. Next base: position 1,576,320 of record NZ_JALPSC010000001.1, read on the forward strand.
TAAGGTGTTGAGAAGGTAACAATTCCTTTATCATAAAAGTCAAACGGCGCACCGTTTGACTTTTATGATTTTTATCTAGAAATTTCCACCATAGAATAAACCATAGAACTTACTTCCACGTTCAAACTGTGCGTTTACGTTCGGGTCACGTTCTGGCTGCCATGTTCGTACCTTGATAATTGGCTGGTCAGGATTGTTCATATCTACCATTAAAAAGAGGTATCCTGTATCACTATAGTTAGAAGAGTAATAGTCTTGATGAATCTGAATTCCGAAAAGTTCGCCTCCCACGCCCATTTTACTAACCTCATTATCAGCAAAGCGAACGTTTACGAACTGATTGCTTTGGAACGTTTTCTCTAAGTTCTTGAGATAAGTCGTCTTGTCTTGTTTGTTATATTTAACATGCTTGTTCTCCAGATATTTTGTGTTTTCAGCAGTCTTTCGTGCTGATTTTACATACGATCCTGTAATGATAACGGCGTTATCGTCAAAGATACTTTCAATATAGTCTAATCGTTTCAGTGCAAACGCTGTCTTGTAATTCTCCAAAAAGGTGGCAATCACCATTCGTACATCGTCATTCCATTTTCCTACAGCCTTGTTGAATATATCGTTCTTGGCTGCCTGATCAAGTCCGAAGGCCAATGATTCGATTTTCTTGTCGCTGTCGAAAGTCAATGTAAGATCTTCTACAAAGGTGCGGTGGTTGTTACGGAAGGTAAACTTCATGGGAATGCTGCGACAAACAATCCTGTCTAAATATGTGTAGAACGATATAGTGGGGTTGCCTATGAGCGTCGCGTTGCCATAGTGTACGAGCTTGTCGAACATTTGGTAGCCTTCAGGAGTGAAATCTTCCCTTACCGAGGAATAGTTCTTTTTCTTGATGGCCTCCACGACTTTGTTTACTATCGCTAAGTATTCACTGTATTCGGTAACTTTACTTGTGTTTTCCACCGTGGCCTCTTCCTTGATAATTTCCGCCATCTGTTTCCCTGCCTTTTTAATGTCACCCTTACTGCCGACTTTGATTTTGCAGTTTGCTTCCGGCAGTGAAAAACCGTTGAAGATGTTCATTACCATTTCAAGTTCGGCATCTTGGCGTGCCTGTTTCCTATATGCATACTCATATTTTACCTGAATCACGGATTGTTGTGAGTTTGGTCGCATCTCTATCTGTGCCATGCCATCCTTGGCTGCAGTTGGATTACTCCATTGTGCACCGTCGAAATAAGTGAAGTCGAGGCTTGTAACGGGCTTCCCGTCATAGGTTGTCATCAACTCCACCTCACCGGTTTCATTGTCATACGATGCTACGTTCATTCTCAGCTTACTGAGTATCTCACGCATCTGTTCTGGTATCCAGTTCAGCAGGAAATGCTGCATGCCATCATTCTCAAATTTCACCGAGGCTGGCGATTGTATGCTTTTCAAAAGATTGTATGCCCAGAAATAGTATCGCAAAGCATTGTCAATTCTTCCCTTCTTTTCCGCACCTATAGCGCCGCGCACATAATCTTTTACACGTTCCTCGCGTTCGGTGAAAATCTGGTCAATCTCTGTCCGCTTGATATAGCGCATTACATGGTACTCTGGTTCTGTGGCAATACATATCTCATCTGTATTTCGTAGGGTTCCCTGTGTGTAAGTGCTTACGACATCGTTAACAACACTCTCCAAGTCCACTGTTCCATTGCTGTTTACTTCAGTAGTTTTCACGTCCAGGTTTGAACGCATGCTCATTGATATTTTGCTTAGAAGACTTCTGGTTGCATTCCCGCTCGCTTCTTCCATGGTAGCGCCAAACCCGTCTCCAGTTACATATGAGTCGTCATTTTTTATTTTTTCTGCCTTTTCTGTGTTAGTTTCCTGGGCATACAGGATGATGCCCAGGAACAAGAATGGTATTACAATTAGTCTTTTCATATTAATCATAGTTATAATTGCTTGTTTTAAACTTATTTTGTCAGTGTCTTCTTTCCATTGATAATATATACTCTCTGATGCTGCTTACGGTTCTTCTGCATTGATTCGTTGACAATGCGTCGTCCCGACAGATCAAAGACGCCCCGATTCTTGCCTATTTCCTTCAGCATACCCATCTCCAGTTGCTCAATGTCCGATGTCTCCTCCCAAAGATAGTCATTCAGCAGTATCGGTCTGGCTGATGCCCCTGTCAGTGCGAATGACTCAAACGGGTGTACCTCACGTAAGTCTGGCAGGAACGCGCTTCCGTTTGGATAGAATGTTTCGTCCTCAGCTGTATAGTCTTCAAGATTGATTACCAACACGCTGTTCCCCTTAGGCTGACGCTGCATTGCAGGAGCAAACTGTACGCTACCCTTCATGGAGATATGTGTTGTGTCGGCTTCCACATAAATGTTCTTTGCGGCAAATGTCACTTTACCCGACAGTATGTAGTCGTCTGCATAGTCTGGATTATTCGGCATTGAGATAATATAAGGTGTATATGCCTTGATGTCTGAAGTGCGTGTGAATCCAGTCTCTTTCAACTCATACAGCCAGAATGGCTTGTATTGTGTTATGTCCTCACCCTTGGCAAACGGTGCCAATGAACCTCGTTTCTCATGTGTAATCGTACCCACGTCGAACGGCAATGCCAGCGTCTCCCATCCACGAGTTGCTCCCTTTTCTGTTTGCTGGCTATAATTGTGTGTATAGCTGATCTGTTGCGTATAGAAGCGCTGTGGACAACAGAAATTTCCACCACTCTCTGTGTCATAGAGCGTTACACTTGTAGCCTGACCGCCAGAAATGAGATTGCCCTTATAGGATGATGGCGCATAGACCCGTGAATTAACGTAAAGCAGGAAGTTAGGATTCTGCTTCACATCCTCAACCATGGACTCTGGCACGGAAACGTTGGCATTCCACACCACCGCAGCCAACTGGTCGCACCCCTTGAACAGGTTCTTACCTGCCGATGTTATCTTCGTCGGTGACTGGAATGAGATAATCGACATTCCTGCAAAGGCCTCATCTGGCAGTACGTTTCCTTCAAACACAGCCTCAGTCAGATCGAGGTGGCGCAGGTTAGGCATACTCTTGATAAACAGCAGGTCCTTGCTGTCCATCTTGCCTTTGACAGGTAATGACTCTATGTTCTGTGCACCACCGGTACCATTGAGCAGCTCTTCCAGGTGACCAGCCTCTTCCATGATAACATCCTCACCGTTATAGACAAACGTTACATCGTAGGCCGTTATCGATGAGTTGCGCCAATAGTCACGCGTAGCCATGGCTTTTACGGTACATGTCATGTCTATGTCCACCGGATCGCTGTAAATCTCAGCCTCGGATGTAGGACTGCTTCCATCGAGCGTATAGTATATCAGTTGTCCTTCACCGGCTTGCATCTGCAGATAGCGTCCGTTATAGCTGAAGGTTACATCCTGACAGACGAAATTCGTCGGTGTGAACGAAGCCATCTCTGAGTTGTGATAGTTCTTCCTCATGGCAATCACCCTCACCTCGCGGTTGTCTGTCAGTTCTATCGGTCCGGTATAGAGCTTAGACAGTTCTGTGGGATCTTCCTCAAAGGCATAATAGAGTGTCGCATTAGCAGTGTTACAGTTAGCTGTCACTGTCGTTCCATCGATTGTTAATACAGGTGTTGCTACTTTGAACCAATCCACATCGAATGTTGCTATTCCAGAAGTGAAGAGCTTTTCGTTCATAGCCAAGGCTTTCACCGTCATGTTCTCATCCACAGTGATTTCTGTGGTGTAGCGCGTACTTTCGGTTGTAGGATCAGTGCCGTCAGTGGTGTAGTAAATCACCGTTCCTTCGGCTACCGTCTCCGTACTAATGGAGAGCTGGCTGCCGTTACGACGGATGCTTGGTGTACTCACCGTGTTTGCCTCGCGGTCGAAGAGCATTGTTGAGACTGTCGAATTGTGATAGTCTTCTTTTACTGCCAGTGCCTTCAGAGTACACGTCTGGCTCATTGTCAGCTGACCCATGTATCGTGGGCTCTCCTCAGTAGGCGTTGTCCCATCCGTAGTGTAGAATATGCGAGCATTCGGCGTCGCACAGCTGATGTTCGCTATGATGCCGTCAAACAAAATCTCAGGTGTCTCCACCTTGAACCATCCTACATTATAGTCGGCGGTCTCAGACTGGAATAGCTTCGGATTCTCTGCCATAGCCTTTATCGTACAGTTGCCGTTCAGCTTCAATGGCTCAGTATATGTAGCGCTGGCCACGGTCGGTTCCGTTCCGTCGGTGGTGTAGTATATGATTGTTCCCTCTGCCGGTGTCGCTGATATTGCCAGCGTGCTGTCCGTTCTCTGGAACATGGGCTTTCCTACCGTGTTGTCGTCCCTGCTGAACGCCATTGCAACGATAGCTGAGCTGTTATACTTTTCTTTCACTGCCACAGCCTTCACTGTGCATGATGCCGTCATGGTCAGTGTTCCGCTGTACTTCGTGCTTTCCTCCGTCGGTGTGCTTCCGTCGGTGGTGTAGTATATCCTTGCAGCGGGCGTAGTGCACCTGATCGTAGCGAATATTCCGTCGAATGCTATCTCCGGTGCCTCCACCTTGAACCAGTTCACCTCATAGTCCGCAGTCTCGGAGTCGAACATCTTCGGATTCATTGCCACCGCCTTCACGGTGCAGTTTCCTTCCAGCCTTACCGAGTCCGCATATACCGTGCTTGCCGAGTTAGGCTGTGTTCCGTCGGTGGTGTAGTATATTACCGTTCCCTCCGCCGGCGTTGCCGTAATCCTCAGCGTGCTGTCCGTCTTGTGGAATATCGGCTTCGTGACGGTGTTCTCTTCCTTGTTGAATGCTACCGATGCCACCGCCGAGTTGTTGTATCCGCTCCTTACTCCGACAGCCTTCACCGTGCATGTCGCCGTCATCTGTATGTTCCCGTTGTATCGCAGGCTCTCCTCTGTCGGCACTGTTCCGTCGAGAGTGTAGTATATTCGTGCGTTCGGTGTTCCGCAGTTCACTGCCGCCATTATTCCGTCGAATGTGATCTCCGGCGTCTCCACGTTGAACCAGTCTACGTCGTACGAAGCCTCCGGCGATGTGAACATCTTCGGGTTCGTCGCCATTGCCCTTACCGTGCAGTTGCTCTCGAACCTGATTCTCTCCGTATATACCTTGCTTGTCGTGTTCGGTTCCGTTCCGTCGGTGGTGTAGTATATGATGGTTCCCTCTGCCGGTGTCGCTGATATTGCCAGTGTGCTGTCCGTTCTCTGGAACATGGGCTTTCCTACCGTGTTGTCGTCCCTGCTGAACGCCATTGCAACGATAGCTGAGCTGTTATACTTTTCTTTCATCGCCACAGCCTTCACTGTGCATGATGTTGTCATTGTCAGCGTTCCGCTGTACTTCGTGCTTTCCTCCGTCGGTGTGCTTCCGTCGGTGGTGTAGTATATCCTTGCAGCGGGCGTAGTGCACCTGATCGTAGCGAATATTCCGTCGAATGCTATCTCCGGTGCCTCCACCTTGAACCAGTTCACCTCATAGTCCGCAGTCTCCGAGTCGAACATCTTCGGATTCATTGCCACCGCCTTCACCGTGCAGTTTCCTTCCAGCCTTACCGAGTCCGCATATACCGTGCTTGCCGAGTTAGGCTGTGTTCCGTCGGTGGTGTAGTATATTACCGTTCCCTCCGCCGGTGTTGCCGTAATCCTCAGCGTGCTGTCCGTCTTGTGGAATATCGGCTTCGTTACGGTGTTCTCTTCCTTGTTGAATGCTACCGATGCCACCGCCGAGTTGTTGTACCCGCTCCTTACTCCGACAGCCTTCACCGTACATGTCGCCGTCATCTGTATGTTTCCGTTGTATCGCAGGCTCTCCTCTGTCGGCACTGTTCCGTCGAGAGTGTAGTATATTCGTGCGTTCGGTGTTCCGCAGTTCACTGCCGCCATTATTCCGTCGAATGTGATCTCCGGCGTCTCCACGTTGAACCAGTCTACGTCGTATGAAGCCTCCGGCGATGTGAACATCTTCGGGTTCGTCGCCATTGCCCTTACCGTGCAGTTGCTCTCGAACCTGATTCTCTCCGTATATACCTTGCTTGTCGTGTTCGGTTCCGTTCCGTCGGTGGTGTAGTATATGATTGTTCCCTCTGCCGGTGTCGCTGATATTGCCAGCGTGCTGTCCGTTCTCTGGAACAATGGCTTTCCTACCGTGTTGTCGTCCCTGCTGAACGCCATTGCAACGATAGCTGAGCTGTTATACTTTTCTTTCACTGCCACAGCCTTCACTGTGCATGATGCCGTCATGGTCAGCGTTCCGCTGTACTTCGTGCTTTCCTCCGTCGGTGTGCTTCCGTCGGTGGTGTAGTATATCCTTGCAGCGGGCGTAGCGCACCTGATCGTAGCGAATATTCCGTCGAATGCTATCTCCGGTGCCTCCACCTTGAACCAGTTCACCTCATAGTCCGCAGTCTCGGAGTCGAACATCTTCGGATTCATTGCCACCGCCTTCACGGTGCAGTTTCCTTCCAGCCTTACCGAGTCCGCATATACCGTGCTTGCCGAGTTAGGCTGTGTTCCGTCGGTGGTGTAGTATATTACCGTTCCCTCCGCCGGTGTTGCCGTAATCCTCAGCGTGCTGTCCGTCTTGTGGAATATCGGCTTCGTTACGGTGTTCTCTTCCTTGTTGAATGCTACCGATGCCACCGCCGAGTTGTTGTACCCGCTCCTTACTCCGACAGCCTTCACCGTACATGTCGCCGTCATCTGTATGTTTCCGTTGTATCGCAGGCTCTCCTCTGTCGGCACTGTTCCGTCGAGAGTGTAGTATATTCGTGCGTTCGGTGTTCCGCAGTTCACTGCCGCCATTATTCCGTCGAATGTGATCTCCGGCGTCTCCACGTTGAACCAGTCTACGTCGTATGAAGCCTCCGGCGATGTGAACATCTTCGGGTTCGTCGCCATTGCCCTTACCGTGCAGTTGCTCTCGAACCTGATTCTCTCCGTATATACCTTGCTTGTCGTGTTCGGTTCCGTTCCGTCGGTGGTGTAGTATATGATTGTTCCCTCTGCCGGTGTCGCTGATATTGCCAGCGTGCTGTCCGTTCTCTGGAACAATGGCTTTCCTACCGTGTTGTCGTCCCTGCTGAACGCCATTGCAACGATAGCTGAGCTGTTATACTTTTCTTTCACTGCCACAGCCTTCACTGTGCATGATGCCGTCATGGTCAGCGTTCCGCTGTACTTCGTGCTTTCCTCCGTCGGTGTGCTTCCGTCGGTGGTGTAGTATATCCTTGCAGCGGGCGTAGCGCACCTGATCGTAGCGAATATTCCGTCGAATGCTATCTCCGGTGCCTCCACCTTGAACCAGTTCACCTCATAGTCCGCAGTCTCGGAGTCGAACATCTTCGGATTCATTGCCACCGCCTTCACGGTGCAGTTTCCTTCCAGCCTTACCGAGTCCGCATATACCGTGCTTGCCGAGTTAGGCTGTGTTCCGTCGGTGGTGTAGTATATTACCGTTCCCTCCGCCGGTGTTGCCGTAATCCTCAGCGTGCTGTCCGTCTTGTGGAATATCGGCTTCGTTACGGTGTTCTCTTCCTTGTTGAATGCTACCGATGCCACCGCCGAGTTGTTGTATCCGCTCCTTACTCCGACAGCCTTCACCGTGCATGTCGCCGTCATCTGTATGTTCCCGTTGTATCGCAGGCTCTCCTCTGTCGGCACTGTTCCGTCGAGAGTGTAGTATATTCGTGCGTTCGGTGTTCCGCAGTTCACTGCCGCCATTATTCCGTCGAATGTGATCTCCGGCGTCTCCACGTTGAACCAGTCTACGTCGTACGAAGCCTCCGGCGATGTGAACATCTTCGGGTTCGTCGCCATTGCCCTTACCGTGCAGTTGCTCTCGAACCTGATTCTCTCCGTATATACCTTGCTTGTCGTGTTCGGTTCCGTTCCGTCGGTGGTGTAGTATATGATGGTTCCCTCTGCCGGTGTCGCTGATATTGCCAGCGTGCTGTCCGTTCTCTGGAACATGGGCTTTCCTACCGTGTTGTCGTCCCTGCTGAACGCCATTGATACGATTGCTGAGTTGTTATAGTCGGAACGCATGGCAATTGCCTTCACTGTGCATGATGCCGTCATGGCAACCGCACCGGTGTATTTCAAGCTCTCCTCTGTTGGTGCGCTACCGTCAAGCGTATAGTAGATGCGGGCTTTCGGCGTTGCGCAGTTCATCACGGCCATTATTCCGTCGAAGGTGATTTCAGGCATCTCTACCTTGAACCAATTCACGTCAAGCGTGCCAATCTCTGACTGGAAGTACTTCGGATTTGTGGCCATCGCCTTTATCACACAATTACCATTCAATCTTATGGTGTCACGGAACACCTCGCTTGTGACGGTCGGCTCCGTTCCGTCGGTAGTATAATATATAATGGTGCCTTCCAATGGCGTAGCGCTTATTGTTATCGTACTGTCTGTACGCTGGAACTGTGGCTTGCCTACCATGTTCTGATTCTTGTCGAACGCCATGGTGACTACCGATGAGTTATTGAAATGTTCACGCATGGCTATTGCCTTGATGTTACATGAAGAACTCATCGTGAGCTGTCCTGTATAGAGAGGGCTCTCATCAGTCGGTGTCGTACCGTCAAGAGTGTAGTGAATCTTGCTGTTTGGCATAGCGCAAGTTATGGTGGCATAGATTCCGTCGAAGGAAATCACAGGCTCGTCCACCTTGAACCAGTTCACGTCATAGCTTCCCTGCTCTGACTGGAACAGCCTCGGATTTGAGGCGATGGCCTTGATGGTGCAGTTCTCCTGTACCTTTATAGGTTTGGTGTATATCTCGCTGCTTGTCGTTGGCTCTGTTCCATCTGTAGTATAATATATTGTGGTGTTCTCTACAGGAGTAGCCGCGATGCTGATGCTGTCACCCTGTCGTGTGAACTCAGGCACCGAACAAGCATGGTCGCTGGTACGGTACTCTAATTTCGCTATGGTAGATGTGTTGTAGTTCTCGTATGTCGCGATGGCCTTGACGGTGCACGTTCCCGTCATTGTGATACGGTCGCGATAGACGGCGTTCTCCTCCGTCGGGTCGCTGCCGTCGAGCGTATAATGTATTTCAGCCCCTTCCGTAGCACAAGTCATTGTCACCACTTTGTCCTCTACCGTTATCACCGGCTGTGCAGCCTTGTACCAGTTCACGTTGAACGACGTCACCTCCGAGTCATAATAGATAGGATTGGTGGCCATTGCTTTCAGCGTGCCATTATGAGGCAGGCAGAACGGTTTTGTATATACTGAATCGCTGACAGTGGGGTTCAGTCCGTTCAGCGTATAGTAAATGGTAGTGTTCTCGGTACGCGTACTCATCTGGATGGAGTCGGTACCCACCACTCTGGCAATCACAGGTGCCTCACAGGTGTTGCCGCCCGGATTGTAGGTGCGTGTACGTATCTCTGAATCGTGCCAGTCCTCCTTTACTGCCATTGCTTTCACGATGACCTGTTGGTTGGGCAAGGCGAAGCGACCCTTGTAGAACGTGCTGTGTGTCGTAGGTTCACTCTCATCAAGAGTGTAGTAGATGGTTGCCCCTTCACTGTCGGAGGTGATGGTGCAAAGCTTACCCTCGAATGCTATCTGCGGTGTCTCCACCTTGAACCAGTCTATTGCCAGTTCCGCTTCCTCCGAGTCCAGCAAGTCTGCCCGTACAGCAATTGCCTTTACCGTACAATTGCCTGTCAGCTTGATAAAGCCCTCGTATCTCAGGCTGCGCTCTGTCGGTTTGTCGCCGTTCAGGGTATAGTAGATGATGGCGTCCTCTGTCTCAGTAGTGATGAACAGTGAGTCCTCTGTCATGTGGAGGTTCCCTTCCTCGTCCTTGGCATAGCGGCTGAAGGCCGGCTTCTTGCACGTATGCTCTACCACACGATAGCGATAACTTGTTACTGGCGCATCGTTCCAGTTCTCTGCCACAGCGAAGGCCTTTATGTTGCAGTTGCTTGCCAAAACGATGGGACCGTCATACTTCTTGCTCTCACGTGACGGGTTTGAATTGTCAAGCGTGTAGTATATCTCAGCCTCAGCAGGCTCTTCACAGGTGATGGTGGCAATGTTCTTTGAGATTGTTACCTCTGGCTGTTTTGCGGTGAACCATTTATATTCCCGCCTGATGGTATCCGTATTGAAATAACGGTCCTTGGCAGCAACGGCAGTCACCACACTATTGTGCTCCAGATGGATTGTATCCTCATAGAGCGTGCTGGCCTTTGTAGGCTTAGTGCCATCAAGTGTATAGTATATCTTCGCATCTGGGTCTGAATGCTTCAGCACAACGACTTTTTTCTCTTGATTCTCTTCAAAGACAGGCTTGTCGAAAATATAACCATTGTAGAAGTTATACTGTCCCCACTCAGAGTTAATCCAGCCGTCACGTAGTGCTGTAGTACGCACATGTCCCGGTTCTGTTAGCTGTACAGGCCCTTCGTACAATATCCAGTTGCTGAATCCCTCGTAGTTGTTACTCTTCTTGTTTTTCTGATAGTATATCTTTGTCTCTGGGAATGTCTCCGGAGCGTTCTCTTCACATGTGATTGTCATCATCATGTCATCAGAAATAGTTGCCACTGGTGTGGCCACCTTAAGGTCACGCTTCGTGAAAGTAGTAACGGAAGAACTTCCCATGCCTTCTGCCACAGCGATGGCATAGATGGTGTCGTTCTTGACAAATGGTATAGGCTCTGTGTAGAGTATGCTTTGCTCTGTCGGTGTAGAACCATCATTGGTATAATAGATCTTCGCACCTTCTGTTTCAGAAGTCATGGAGAGAGTATAATTGTCTCTGGAAAACTCAAATGTTGGAGCCTTGCATGTTTCACCATCATAGCTTGCAATCGTAGAGAACCCACCCCAATAAACAGTGGTTTTATATTTATCTACAACGCTTCCTTTAACATATAGAGTGGCGTGAGAATAAAGGTCATCAAATGGATTATTGCCTAAGGAAGGCGGAGTTTGGGCTTTGCATATCACGCTGTCCAGACTTGTACAGCCAGAGAATGCTAAACTTTCAATTTTGGTGACATTTGAAGGTATTGTAATACTCGTAAGATTCTTGCAACTTTGGAAGCAATTGTAACCGACCGTTTTAAGTGTAGATGGTAATGTAATACTTTCAAGTAAAGAACAGCCTGAAAATGTACTATATCCAGAGTCTTCCATCCCCTCTGGAAGAACTATGGATTTCAGAGAATTACAATTCTCAAATGTGCATTCGTCAAATATTAATAGTCCTTTTGGTAGCTCTACATTCTTTAATTTTGTGCAGTTATAAAAAGCCCATCCACCAAGACTAATTAAAGTTGAAGGTAATTTGATTTCTGTAATATTATTAAGGCCAGCAAATGATTGAAGACCTAGTATTTCTTTCAGACCCTCTGAAAAATCAATGCTTGGAATTCCACCATTCCCTTGGAAAGCATATCCCTCAATGGTCTTCAGAGATGATGGGAAAATAATAGGACAAGAAAGAGCCCCTGTACTATGATTGTTGTTTCTATAATTCCATTCTGATTGATTAAATGTAGACGAGGCAAAAGCATGGTCACCAATTGAGACTAGTCCCTCATGAAATGTTACATTCTTAAGTGCAGAACGGCAAAAAGCATGTTCAGCGATGGTTTTTACACTGCCAGGAATGTCAATATCAAGTAAAGCACCACAGCTATAAAACGAACCTTTACCAATATATTTGACAGTATTAGGAATTATTACAGAAGTTATCAAGTCACAATCGTCAAAAGCTAAGTCGCCAATACCAACCACATTATATGTAATTCCATCATAATCTACTGTCTCAGGTATAACGATGTCTCCTGTGTAGGTTCCCTTAGTCACTTCCACATCATTTCCATTAGATGTCTCAGAAAGTTTATAATACAATCCATTTACATAGAATGTCGTTGTTGTAAAACCTGATACTGCATATTGTGAAACCACAGAATTCAAATAACCTTGTCTTACGGAAAAAGCTTTAACTGTGAGATTCCGGTCTAATGTGAATGGAGCTGTATAAAGGGTGCTGTTAATGGTTGGTTCGCTACCATCAAGTGTGTAATAAATCTTTTCATCACTATAAGAACTCGTAATGGTGATTTGGCAATTTTCCGTATTCCAGTTTATCTGAGGTTTATTTGTAATATAATCACCAATATAGACTCGAGTAAAATCTGATTCTTTCCAACCATCTCTTTTTGCTTTTGCAAATATATAACAGACTTCCTCGCTAGGCTGTGACAACGTGAATGGCTCTTCGTATGGCGTTAATGCTCCCCAACCATTATATTCGCTTTTGCCATATTGATAAGATAGTTCTACTTTCGGCAAATTTGGAAGGTTAAATTCCTCTAATTCTATTTTTACTGTATAATCATCAGTAATAGTGATTTTGGGAGATTCTACTTTTAGAGAACTTGTGTATTCGGATATTTGCGAATTGTCATAACCGTCACAGATAGCAATCGCTCTGAACGTGACCCCATCTCGTATGACGGGTATCGGATTAGTATATTTCTGACTAAGGTTTGAAGGCTCAGAACCATCGGTAGTATAATAAATGGTTGCGCCTTCAGTCTGTGATTGCATTACTAATGTATAGTCTTTCGTAAAAGAAAAAGTTGGTTGGGAACAAGGGAACTGTTCAATTGGTAGAATTGTTGAAAATTCAGCCCAATAGTTAGCTTGTCTATAATCATCAATTACAGAAGATTTCACAAATATACCAGTAGTTTCCTTAATATCATTAATTACATTGTCAGACAGCTTAGGTGGGGTCGTAGCTAAACAATATATTTTTTTAAGATTACCGCAGCCCTTAAATGCTTCGGTTTGAATTGTGTTCAAAGAAAAAGGAAGAAATATAGTATTTAATGATGAACAACCATAAAAAATCCCTTGTGGGATCTCTGTGATTCCTTCTGGAATAATTATAGAATATAGTTTCTTACAGTATAAAAATGTGTAATGGTCTAATGAAATTATATTATCTATAGAAATTGACTGTAAATTGCGACAAGCCCGAAAAGTAAAGCTATTCAAATGTTTTAACGAAGAAGGGAGATTAATTGTTTCTAAAGCATAACAACTTCCAAAAGCATAACTACCTAGAGAAGATAATCCTTCAGACAAATAAATATGCTTCAGCGATATATTTGCAAAAAAAGCTCCAGTTCCGATGGTTGTTACTGTGCTAGGGATAACAATCTCTTTTATTGATGAACTTACATTATAGTTGGGGTCTTGATAAACAACATGATGTGTACCATCAGCTTTTGCAAAAGCCAAATCACCTATAGACTGCAACCCTTCATGAAAAGTTACCTTTTGAAGTCCTGACAGCATAAATGCATAATTCTCAATAGTCTGAACATTTTCTGGAATGTTTATTTCTTTAATATTTGTACAGTTATAGAATGCATATTGTCTTATATGCATTACATCGTCTGGAATAACAAATGATGTAAGTGAAGTACAACCGTAAAACGCATTAGATGGTATTTCAGTAATTATGTTTGGAAGAGAAACAGTAACGATATTTTTATTGTTACTAAAGACATTAGATGTTAATTTAACAACCTTAAATGTTTGTCCTAAATGCGTTACATTATTAGGAATGACCACATTACCAGATGCATTTTTTCCGTCATCAACAGTCACTTCATCAATCATATTACCTGTCAACTGGTAATATATACCATTGACATAGAATCGGGTGACAATATCTGATACTTTATAGGAGGCTATGTCAGAATCGAACTTTCCACGCCTGACAGCAAATGCTTTTATCTCCGTATTCTTGGTAATAGTAATAGGTTCAGAGTAAAGAGATGATTCCACAGAGGGATCTGTACCATCAAGGGTATAATAGATGTCCACATCTGGATCATCATGAGTGATGCTCACCTTACCTTCTTCTTTATTCCATGTGATAGTTGGGGCTTTAATATAATAGTTAGTCCAGAAATCGAAGGTCTCTGAATTTGAGTCAACCCATCCATCTCTAGCGATGTATACTTCAATGTATCCTGGCCGTTTCAGTTGCACTGGGCCTACATATTCTTGCCATTCTTCTAATTCGTAGCTATACCACACTGTGACATCTGGAACATCAGGGATAGAAGGGGCGTCGTAGCTTATTGTCATTACTAAGTCATCGGAGAGCGTAGCACTGAATGTAGCCTCCACTTCAAAAAAGCCTCGCCAAAGGTTAAAACCTCTCACTGCGGAATTATCATAGCCTTCTTTTATTGCGATGGCACGAATGGGAAGATTTGATATATACTTAATAGCACCTGTATATTTTATTGAATTTTCATCAGGATCAGAGCCGTCGGTGGTATAATAGATGGTGGCTCCCTCAGTCTGGGTAGTCATCGTTAGACGATAGTTGTCATAGGTAATAACTGGGGCATAACACCTGTTATACCCAACTATATCTCCACTAATGACAGAGAATTCACTCCAATATGCAGCATATTTATATGCTTCTACATCAGATGACACAACATGGAGTGTTGTGCCCGTTCTTCCACGTAAGGTGGTTTCTTCAATAGTAGGAGGTGTACTTGCATAACAATAAATGGTGGCAAGATTTGTTCGGTTTGTTATGAAAGCCTGATATCCTATAGATGTTACGGTGCTTGGAATACGAATTTCTTTTAAAGGAAAAGCGTAGCCAAACGCATTTCGTCCAATGGTCTCAAGTCCTTCATTGAATTCTACTTCTTCCAAATAATAGTTGTCATAAAAAGCGTCATCACCGATAGTACGAACAGTTCCTGGAATTACAATTTTTTTTGTGTTTTTATAACTATAAAAAGCCCTTCCAATCTCCGCCACAGTGTAGGTAACACCATTATAAGTAACTTTTTCTGGAATAATTACTTCTGCCTGATTCAATCCTTTGGTTAGTCTTACCTCCGTGCTATTTATAGTCTGATAACTCATTCCATCTACCTCGAAAGCCCATGTGGTTGAAACACTTGTTATAATAAAGGCTATGACAGCCAGGAATCTTCTATATGTTGGGAAAGTCTTCATTTTCTATATATAATTAAGGTTATAGATTTGGTGTTGGATTCTCTTCTTCTCCAGGTACGGTGCCTTTTGTAGTGAAGGTGGCATCGGCACTATAGCCGATACCGTTGGCATTGCGTACCCATGCACGGACATAATAGGTCTTGCCAGAGGTGAGACCAGTGAACAGGGCGGTCAGTTCACCGCTTTGCCCAGATACGTTCTCTACGGTCACTGTCTTGTCGTTGATGGTAGGCGCAGGTGTCAGGGAATAGCAGAAGCCTCCTTCGGTAGCGTCAAGCGAACTGGTGAAGGTGCTCTGTAAGGATGCTTCATAGCGGGTGATGCCTGTAGCCACTGGCTGTGTGAGCGAAGGAACGGTGGCTCCTGCCTGGGTGATGACACAGGTTCGCTCTAAACGGCCAGACGAAGAGGTGACGCGGATGTTGGCAATGCGAGCCTCAGAGGTAACATTATCGCTTAGGGTGATGCGCACTGGCGCCTCGTTCTGTCCGCTACGAGTGTCGAGTGTGAGCCAAGTGGTGACATCTGCTGAAACAGACCAGTCAGCATTGCCCAGCACCTGGAACGAGTATTCACGGCCTTTGGCTACGGCATCAATACGTTCGGGCTCAATGGTCATAGTGACGTTCTTCGCAACCTGCGAAATATTTATCTGTGCTGCCGAACCACTATTGCCACTAACGGTAAAGACTGCATTACGCTCATACTCGGTGTTGTTGGCCTTGGCAACAATGGTGATGCTACCATTGTCGGTGCCTTTGTCTGTGCTGAGCGATAGCCAGTCGGCACCACCAGTGATGGTCCACTGGGTGTTGCTGCTAATGGTCAAAGTGAGCTCACCGCCACCTTCACCAAAGGAGAGAGTGCGGGTGCTGACATCCAGACTCTCGTTGTTACGGCCTTGTGTCAGGGTGATAACGCGCTTAACGCCACCGTCGGAGGTGATGGTAATCTGGCAGGAACGCTCATCAATGGAAGAGGGATTCGCCCCAGTGGTAAGTTCCACATCGGCAACACCATTGCCCTGAGTGGGATTAACTGTGAGCCATGTCTCTCCCTCGTTGATGTGCCAGCCGCAGTTGGCGTCAATATGAAGCGATGCCGACTCGTGGTTGCCACCCATTACCACGTCATGTACTTTCATGTAATCGGTACTGGCCAGTCCCTCATCATCGTTAGATGTACACGATGTGACAGAGGTGGCCATTGCACAAGCAAGCGTGACGCTTGCAATAAATTGTCTTCTTTTTAATAATATCATTTTCTGTCAGTAGTTTTCAAATATGTTAGAATGTTGCCATTAGGCCTATTGTAGCTGCGAAACCTCCATTACCGAAGCCTGCTTCAGAAGAAACAAGGTCAAAGCTAGTGTCCTTGCCTGTCGCAAATCCAAATTCTGGCGCTGCGAACAGAAGGACATGTTTCATTGGAACCATCAAGAACTTGCCACCAATGGTTACACATTTACAAGCCGCTCCGTCGCCAAAGGTCTGACTGCCGTCTTCAATCTGAGCTGCCAAAGAGTGTTGCACATAGCCCACTTGAGGGACAATAGCCATCTTACGTGTAAGCTCTATCTGATAACCGTATTTCACACCAATGGTGTTCATCTTGTAGTTCTGACGGCTAAGATAGTTTCCATTGGTGTCATAGATGTTGACAGCACTGGAGTTGGAGAGTCCGAAGGTGTAGTTGAATTGTAGATCATGCTTGCGGAATGTGACGCCTAAGATGCCTGTGACACCAGAAAGGGCGCGAACGGTATAGCCTCCCCCGAAATAGAAGGCAAACTTCTTGAAATACTCAATAGGCAGCAGCTCCACCGTGTCTTTTACCACCTGATTGCGTGCAATGGTGTATTCACGGCTCTGCGACACATAGCCTCGCTTCTGGAAGGTGAACTGATGAGAACCAATCAAAACGGGAGTGTGCTCTGACAGGTCTATGTACTTGCCACGTTCATCTATTGAAGAAACAGCCTGTGGACGGGTATAGACACTCAGATAACCAGTATAGGGCGTTGGCGCAATGGCGTTGACGGTGTGTTTCTTGCCACGCTCTACGGTAAATGATGTCTTGGAGTCTTCGTAGTCGGCCTTGCGGGTCTCCACTACATAGCTGCCTTCTTTAAGCTGCGTATCCCAAAGTCCGCTGGCTACGCGCTTGCCTTGAAAAAAGATGTCGGCATTGTTGTCAACAAGCACGCGTACGTCTCCGTAGAGATGACTCATGTCCTTCATCTCTATGTCGATGGAAAGCGATTTTTTGTCGGAAGTGACATACTGCTCAAGAGTGCCTTCAATCTTACCGTTTACTGCACGGATGACGTGTTTGCCATAGTTCAGATATTTGTTATAGACGGGTACGTGACCCACAAATTCGTTGTCTATATAGACCTCTGACTTTGCTACAGGGGCAGTAATAGTGGCATAGACACCCGTGCCAATGTCAAGCAGCATCTCGTAGGTCTTGGCTCCTTCAATGGGAACAGGATAAGCATAGTTGCGCAATACGCCGAAAGCTGAATGGCTGATGGTGAGACGCTGGGCGCGACGAGGTACGTAGAGCCATATCTCGCCAGGCTTCTGGTCAACGGCCACGATTCCCAGTGAGCCGCCATCGAAACTGAAGCCTGTTTCTGGCGTCACAATCTTTATAAGGGCTGCCGTCTCGCCATTCTCGTCGGTCTTGGAAGTTCCATAACGGTTAGCAGTAAGATCGTTGGTGAGTTCACCAAAATGAACGACCTTCATGTTCTGTGACCGTGAAATCCCCGCCATTACGAGGCAAAGGAATAGAAAGAATGTTCGCATAAATCGGAATAATAGTGTCTGTTTTAGGTATAATCTATATTGTCGTCGCAAAGATACAAATGTTTTTTAAGAATTGTGCACTAAAGTGTCAAAAAAATCAAAAACAACGTTAAAACTTCTTTTGGTTCATTTTTTTTCGTACATTTGCAGCACATAATCGAATTTTTTAATCAAGAACTAACCTCAAAAAATTGAATTATGAAGAAAATTATGATGTTATTGATGGCATTCTGCCTGATTGTTCCAACAATGAATGCCCAGAACAAAGCTTTGGAAAAAGCAAGAAAGAAGGAATTCCAAACAAAGATGAAGGAATTCAAGAAAGAAAAATGGCAGCTCTTTGGCACGACACGTACTTTTGAGGTGGCTTTGCTTTCCCACTACGACAAACTCAACAGCTTAGGTGACGACGGTGCAGAAATCATGGGAGTAGCCACTAAAGTGAAGTCGAAGAACTTGGGTCATCAGATGGCAGTTAACAATGCGTGTCTGACATATGCTCAGCAGGCTGGCAGCCATTTGAAGGGACGCGTGGTAAGCGACATGAGCGGCAATGCCACCGATACCGAGGGAGAATTTGACAAGTTCTATGCTGCTTACGAGCGACTGGTGGAAAAGGAAATCAGGGGCGAACTTAAGGAGTCGTTTACTATTATCCGTACTAATGATGACGGGACCTATGAAATGCAGAGCTATTTTATCGTGGATGAGAAGGCAGCCTCGTCAGCCCGCATTCGTGCATTGGAAGATGCTGCACGTGAATCGGAAATGGCGCAGAAGTACGCAAAGAAGGTAAGCGACTTTGTGAGAGAAGGTTTCAAGGAATAGTGAAATGACCTCACATAAGTTAAGGCGATGAGAAAAAAATGCCTGCTTCTATTCATATGGATTGGTTCTTGTGCCGCATTGGCACAGACCAATCCTTTTTTAAATGATTTCAATAAGTTCAAGAACGGTATCCAGTCGGATTACAGAAAGTTTCTGGATGAGGCCAATCGTAACTATGCGAAGTTGCTGAGGGGAGAATGGAAAGAACAAAGCTCAGAACAGCCCCTACAACGTCCAAAAGATAAAGGACCTGTTCCTGTTATCGCAGATGATGACCTTTCCACCAAGCCTGTTAAGAGCAATCCTATCGTCATAGAAGAGGCATTTAGCATGCCTGTCATTAAGGAACAGCCCAAGCCGATTATACCGATTGAAGAACAAAAGCACGATAGTGAACCTACGGTTACCTTCCAGTTCTTTGGAACGCCGATGAAGGTTCGCTTCAGTTCCTCGCAGACTGCAACCTTGGCAACCTGCTCAAAGGAAAGCGTTGCCAATGCGTGGGAACAGTTGACAAAATGTGATTATAACAACACACTGTTCGACTGTCTGCAACTCAGGGAAAAACACAGAATGAATGACTGGGCATACCTGATGATGCTGGACAGTTTGTCTGCGGCTTGTACAAAAAAGGGAAGTCATGAGGCTACTCTCACAATGAGCTATCTGTACCAGCAGTCTGGCTATAAGATGCGCCTGGGTATTGCTGAACGTAGGTTATATCTGTTGTTTGCCTCAAATCAGTTGCTTTATGATTGGATATATTATAATATAGGTGGAACGAATTATTTCGTCTATGGTAAGAAAAAAGACATTAGAAACTTGCAGATGTGCGATGCCGCCTTTCCACAAGAGCAAGAATTGTCACTTTGGATGCCCCAGCCACTTAAATTGGATTATCAGCCCACTCAGATGAGAAGGCTCGTCTCAGAAAAATATCCTGAGATGGCACTTGAGATACAGGTAAACAAGAACATGGTGGACTTCTTGAGCAAGTATCCCTCTTCAGCTGCTGATGGTAATGAGATGACACGATGGGCCATTTTGGCAAAGACACCTTTTGAACAAGAGGTAAGTAAGCCATTGCTGAGTGCTATCAAATATATCGTGAATGGACTAAGTGAGCAGGAAGCTGTAAGAAAACTTCTTAACTGGACACAGACGGCATTTGTCTATAAACTGGACAATGAGGTATGGGGATATGACCGTGCATTCTTTCCTGTGGAAACGCTTTTCTATCCTTATTGCGACTGCGAGGATCGTAGTATCTTGCTTTCAAGAATCATCGCCGATGTATTAGGACTGGAAAGTATTCTGGTATTATATCCAGGACATCTTGCCATAGCAGTTAATTTCCATGAGCATGCTGACGGCGACTATATTGAGTTTGAAGGAAAACGCTTCGTGGTGTGCGACCCTACATATATAGGCGCTCCGATAGGAATGACTATGCCTGGCATGGACAACGAAAAAGCAAAGGCCATTATAATCAAATAAGAATGTTGTGTCTTTTGCCAAGTGTTAGCGTTTAATAAGAATGCTCTGAGCGTTTAATAAGAACACTCAGAGCATTTAATTAGAATACTCATTGCATTTCAAGAGATGCTCATCGCATTTCATTGAGCTGCTCAGAGAAGACAGCTGTTTTCTATTTCACCTCCCAGATATCGTTGGTCTCGAGGAGTTCAGCGAAGTTGTGGTACTTCTTCTGAGCTGATACCTCTTCAAGCTGTGCATAGACAGCGTCGTTGTAGGTAGGAGCATCGACGTCACGGATGACACCGAGGGCGATGGGGAATCCATCTTCTGGAGTCATCATGGCGAGCTTCAGCTGCAGGGTGTTGTCCTCGCACTTCGCATCGTGAACGAGTACATCGTCGATGGTGTAGCCGTCCTTACCGATCTCAACCACCTTCAGTCCGAAGCCCTGCTGTACCAGTCCGAACTCATTGTTCTCGCCGAACACCAGCTTCTCACCGTGCTTCACATAGATGGCGTTCTTCTTACGGCCCTCGTTGTTGTAAACCACATCGTGGCAGTGGTCGTTGAAGATCACACAGTTCTGCAGAACCTCAGTTACGCTGGCACCTTTGTGCTCGTAAGCAGCCTTCAGTACCTCTACTGTACCCTTGGCATCGGTAGCCACGCAGCGTGCGAAGAAGTGTCCGCGTGCACCAAAGCAGAGCTCAGCTGGGCGGAATGGATCCTCTACAGTGCCGTAAGGGCTCGACTTAGATACGAAGCCACGAGGTGAGGTAGGTGAGTACTGACCCTTGGTAAGACCGTAGATACGGTTGTTGAGCAGGATCATGTTAAGGTCTATGTTACGACGATTTGCGTGGATAAAATGGTTACCACCGATAGCCAGTCCGTCGCCATCACCTGATACCTGCCATACGGTGAGGTTTGGGTTAGCCACCTTTACACCAGTAGCGATGGCAGCAGCACGACCGTGGATGGTGTTCATGCCGTAGGTAGCCATGTAGTGGGGCAGACGGCTGGAACAACCGATACCAGAGATAACTGCTACGTTCTCGGGAGCTACGCCAATCTCGGCCATAGCCTTATGGAGTGAAGCCAGGAAGAAGTGGTCGCCGCAACCAGGGCACCAACGAGGCTGGCCTTTCTTAAAATCTTGTGCTGTATAACTCATAATACTAATTATTATTTTACCACTTATTGATTTTTTTTCTACCACAGATTTCGCAGATGACACAGATTTTATTTTCGATTATTTTTGGATTTCACTGATTCCTCTATGTCTTGCAGAGATCGCAAAACGCTCAAATTCTAATGACGTGTTGCCAAAATTGATAAGCATAGCGACTTCATAACCTGCAACCTTTGCATAGTTAATGGCTTGTGAGCGATGTATATCATCCAATTCATTTACCGCTTTCAATTCAACTATAATCTTGTCGTAACAGATAAAATCGGGAACGAATTGTGTTTTCAACTGAACGTTGCGATAATTTGCATGTATTGGTTGCTCACGCACAAATGGAATTTTAAGTGCAAGCAATTCCTGCTCAAGTGCATCCTGATACACTTTCTCAGTAAACCCACATCCAAAATATCTATGTACAGCCATTGCTGCACCGATAATGTCATGTGTTTCCTGCTTATAAATAAAATTTTCCATTACTCTGCGTAATCCTATAAAATCGAAAAATAAAAATCTGTTTAATCAGCGTAATCTGTGGTTGTTTAAAAAATACGCGGTTGTTTTAAATTATTACTTGTTGATAATCTCTTCGAAGGCGTTGACAAGTTCTTCTACTACGAATGGCTGACCCTTGACCTGGTTGAACTGGTAAGGTACGAAGCCGTCGACCTTCATGCGGAGGTAAGCAGCGAGCTGACCCATGTTTTGCTCGGCTACAACTACTTTCTTGTACTTCTTCAGTACGTCGGCAGTGTTCTTTGGCAGTGGGTTCAGATACTTGAACTGAGCCTGAGCTACCTTGTAACCCTTAGCACGGAGTTCGTCCATAGCAGAGTGCAGGTGGCCGTAAGTAGAACCGAAGCCTACGATCAGCAGGTTGGCATCCTGTACGTCGCCGTCAACCTCGAGGTCGGGCACCTGGATGTTGTCAATCTTCTGCTGGCGCAGACGAGTCATCAGGTCGTGGTTCTCTGGGTTGGTAGAGATAGCACCTGTCTCAGAGTCCTTCTCAAGTCCGCCGAGGATGTGAGTGAATCCCTCACGACCAGGAACAGCCCAGTAGCGGGTGCCGTTCTCAGCACGCATATATGGAGTCCACTTACCCTTCAGCTCCTCAGGAACGTATGGAGGATTGATAGCATCGAGCTTTGCCATCTCTGGCAGGCGGAAAGCGCCTGAGCCGTTAGCGATGAAGGCATCGGTGAGCAGTACTACGGGAGTCATGTGCTCCAGTGCTATCTTTGCAGCCTGATAAGCAGCATCGAAGCAGTCTGTGGGACTTGTTGCTGCCATCACTGGCATTGGGCTCTCACCGTTACGGCCGAACAGTGCCTGCAGCAGGTCGGTCTGCTCACTCTTGGTTGGCAGACCAGTAGCTGGACCACCACGCTGTACATCGAGAACAACCAATGGAAGCTCCATGATAACAGCCAGGTTCATTGCCTCGCTCTTCAGACAGATGCCAGGACCAGAGGTTGAGGTAACACCGAGTGCACCTGCGAATGAAGCACCGAGTGCTGAGGCGCAACCAGAAATCTCATCCTCGCACTGTACGGTAATCACACCGCATGACTTGTGCTTAGAGAGCTCGTGGAGCACGTCGGTAGCAGGAGTGATAGGATAAGAACCCAGGTAGAGACGCAGGCCTGCTTTCTCGGCAGCTGCGATGAAACCATAGGCTGTAGCCTTGTTACCTGTGATGTCCATATAACGACCCGGCTTCTTCTCCTTTGACTCCACGCGGTAGCGGTTGATGGTAGAAGAGTGGGTGTTATGACCGTAGTCATAGCCAGCCTGGATTACCTTGATGTTTGCTTCGGCAATGGCAGGCTTCTTTGCGAACTTCTCGCGCAGGAAGTTGCCAACGAGCTCGAGGTCGCGGTCGAAGAGCCAGCAAACGAGTCCGAGGGCGAACATATTGCGGCACTTCAGCATTGACTTGTTGTCCATGCCGGTGTCAGCAAGACAGTCCTTAACCATTGTGGTGAGTGGACACTGGATTACGTGGTCGGGGTCTATGCCCATCTCGCCAAGATAGTCCTCACTGCTGAACTGAGCTTTCTCAAGGTCTTTCGGACCAAACGAGTCGGTGTCGATGATGATTGTTGCACCGGGCTTAGCATAGCGATACTGTGTTTTCAGTGCGGCAGCATTCATGGCTACCAGTACGTCGCACTTATCGCCAGGGGTATAGACCTTGCCTGCGCCGATGTGCACCTGGAAACCGCTGACACCCGTCAGTGAACCTTGCGGGGCGCGGATGTCTGCTGGATAGTCGGGGAATGTTGAGATACCGTTACCTACCGTAGCTGAGACGGTAGAAAAGATGTTTCCGGCAAGCTGCATGCCATCACCGGAGTCGCCTGAAAAACGCACAACCACCTGGTTGAGCTCTTTCACTTCCAAATTTTCAGCCATAACAAAATTGTGTTATAAAATAAAAAAGTAATGTCTGTCTATCCTGTGTTGAACCTTAAAAGTACTAACTTTTAGAGTTATCGGCTGCAAATTTCGGAAACTTTGTTGAGACTGCAAAACTTTTATCGTCTAAATTGCTTGATATATGATAAAAAATACCATAATCTGTTTGAAAACAGTGTGGAACGCCAACAAATAAAACAAAGTGGCCTGCCACAGTTGAGTCATGTGGCAGGCCATATAGAAGATTATTTGTAAACCTCTTAATAGCTGTGTTTTACAGGAGGTTCATAGTGTCGGTGGCAATCATCAGCTCCTCGTCGGTAGGAATGACTACAACCTTTACTTTTGAGTCGTCGGCAGAGATGATTGCCTCTTCGCCGCGAACCTGATTCTTTGCATCGTCGAACTTCACACCGAGGAACTCCAGACCTTCGCATACGGCAGAACGCATGCCTATCTGGTTCTCACCTACGCCGGCAGTGAACACGATAACGTCAACACCGCCCATAGCAGCAGCGTATGCACCGATGTATTTCTTTATGCGATAGAAATACATGTCCTGAGCCAGTACGGCACGTGGCTCACCAGCCTTGGCTGCATTTTCCACGTCGCGCATGTCGCTTGAGCCTCCTGTGATACCGGCAACACCACTCTTCTTGTTGAGCAGGTTGCTCATACCATCGGCATCGAGACCGAGCTTCTTCTGAAGGAAGGTGACTGCGCCACCGTCGATGTCGCCAGAGCGTGTACCCATGACAAGACCTTCAAGTGGGGTGAGACCCATTGACGTATCTATGCACTTTCCGTCAACGACAGCTGCGATAGAACCGCCATTACCGATGTGACAGGTGATGACCTTGGTACCTTCAGTCTTCATGCCGAGGAACTCTAACGCGCGTGCAGATACATAGCGGTGAGAGGTTCCGTGGAAGCCATAGCGGCGAACACCATACTTCTCGTAATACTCGTAAGGAATAGCATACATATATGCCTTGGCAGGCATGGTCTGATGGAAAGCAGTGTCGAACACGCCTACCTGTGGCAGACCAGGCATAAGCTCCTTAACAGCGTTGACACCCTTCAGGTTTGCAGGGTTGTGCAGTGGGGCCAAGTCGCTGACAGCCTCAAATGCAGCCAGCACCTCGTCGGTGAGGAGCACAGACTTGTTGAACTTCTCGCCGCCGTGCACCATGCGGTGACCTACGGCATCAATCTCCTTCAAATCCTTGATAACACCAATCTCTGGATCGGTGAGCAAAGAGAAGATGAACTTCACACCCTCTGTATGCTCGGGTATGTCGTGCATAATCTGCTTCTTCTCGCCGTTAGCGAGCTTCACCTTAACGAAAGCGCCGTCAAGACCTACGCGCTCTGCGCCACCGCTTGTCATCACACTCTTATCGTCCATGTTGTACAAAGCGTACTTGATTGACGATGAACCGCAATTCAATACTAATATTTTCATAATTATCGACCCCCTCCCAGCCTCCCCCTGTATGGGGAGGAGTATTTACCAATAGGAGTTATAGGGGCATTCTTTAAATGATTATTCTAATTGTATCCACTCCCCTCCATACAGGGAGGGGTTGGGGGTGGGTCTTACTTCTTGGCGTCCATTGCCTGACAAGCAGTGATGGCAACGAGGTAGTAGATGTCCTCTACAGAGCAACCACGGCTCAGGTCGTTGACAGGACGAGCGATACCCTGAAGGATAGGACCGATAGCAGTAGCACCAGCGAGACGCTGAACCAGCTTATAAGCGATGTTTCCTACCTCGAGGCAAGGCATAACCAGTACGTTAGCCTTACCGGCAATCTCTGAACCAGGAGCCTTCTTCGTGCCTACAGATGGAACGAGGGCGGCATCAGCCTGCAGCTCACCATCAATCTTCAGTGATGGGTCAAGCTCCTTAGCCAGCTTAGTAGCTTCTACCACCTTGTCAACAACCTCGTGAGAAGCGCTACCCTTTGTAGAGAAGCTGAGCATTGCTACGCGTGGGTCTGCAAAGCCTGCAACAGACTTTGCTGTCTGTGCTGTGCAAACGGCAATCTGACTAAGCTGGTTAGCATCGGGCATTGGAGTTACGGCAACGTCGCCAAATACCAATACACCATTCTCACCATACTCGGGTTTGTCGGTAATCATAAGCATTGCACCGCTGACGCATGTGATGCCAGGAGCGCACTTGATAATCTGCAGAGCAGGACGCAGTGTCTCACCTGTTGTAGAGAGCGCACCTGAGATCTGACCGTCGGCACCCTCGGTCTTGATGATCATACAACCAAGATAGAGAGGATCCTTTACCAACTCGCGAGCCTTCTCGATGGTCATACCCTTCTTCTCACGCAGTTTGGTGAGCAGCTGTGCCATCTCTTCGCTCTTCTCATAGTTCAGCGGGTCGATGAGTGTTGCCTTGTCAATGTTTGTCAGACCCTTCTCTTTTGCAAGAGCGTGAACCTTCTCTGGGTTACCGATAAGGATAAGGTCGGCAATGTCGTCTGCCAATACACGGTCGGCAGCACAAAGTGTGCGCTCCTCTTCTGCTTCGGGGAGTACGATGCGCTGCTTGTTGCTCTTAGCACGCGCAATAATCTGTTCAATTAATCCCATAGTTTGTTGATTTGTTAAAATATAGATTTGTATATACTGCTTGCAAAAGTAGTAAAAAAATATCTGAATAACATAGTGCCATTCAGATATTTAATAATATTTTAGTGTTATGACTGAATTGTTGACAGCATCAGGCGTATTTCGTCGAACGTTACATCCTCGGGGCACAGCGCTTTAATGGCGGTAGTCCCCTGGTCTGTGCCCACCATACGTATCACGCGGAGAATGGCCTGCTGCTACAGGCTTTGGCTCTTTCGGCTTCTTTGTCGTTTGCCTTACATGATTTCTCTTTCAGATAGTTGGCAAAGATGCGGGCTGCACTCTCTACCTTCGCAGCACAGGGACGTGACTTATAGTACTCGGCTGTGCGTTCAGAGGCGACATAGCTGCACGGGGCTTTCTCGTAGCCCTTTATGCCGAGAATCTCAGCACAAATGAGGCTGCCGTTATCCTCCTTCGACTTTGCCAGAAGGTCTTGCACCACCTTGTAACAGGCTGACTTCCCCTCTCGGTCGCTGCCTTCCGTCTGGCCGCAGTCAAGTCCCACGAGCATCACTATGCCTGATACTGCTCCGCACATCATACGTAGGCGACCAACGCCTCCGCCAAAACCAGCGGCAATCTTTTTTGCGAGGGTCTCGTCAAGTCCGTAAATATCTGAAAATGCGGCCACCACACTCTGGCAGCAGCCATATCCCTGCATGAAGTATTCCACCGCATGGGCTACTCTTTCGTCTAATTCGTTGTCTGTCATGCTGCAAAAGTACAACTTTTCTCCAAATTACTGAAATAAATCACTAAAGTTTTCCGGGTCCACCTGCAATCCCTTGTGTTTGCTTCTCTTATAGAGACATAATATTCTTTAGACTATACTGTAAAATGGCGGAGACAAAGTTGTGATGTAGCTCTGACTATACTTTTTTACAAACTCGTCGACTTTGGTCACCAAACTCGTCGACTTTGGTCACCAAACTCGACGAGTTTGGTTTTTGGCTTAGTCAGAATTAGATTACAGTATTGTCAGTGGTGCATTACAAAACAGCAAGAAGTCTTTAACAACTTAAGAACTTGTATTACTCAATACTAATTATAGTAATTAACGACAAATTAATGTATCAATTATATGGCAATTAATGTTCAGGAAACTGTCGTTAAGTTCAGTAAAACATAACAATAATAGTGAAAATGCAACATAAAATAGCTTTTTCTGGCATTAAACGCTTTTTATTTTCAAAAAAGTATTAATTTTGTAGTCGATTCTTGACATCATGAGCACATTGTCTAATGTGACTACTCGAAGAGGCGAGGCAAATCCTCTCAGTGTCGGGCTTACCCCTGATACCATCCCCGAAGCGAAAAGCTCTCAAACAGGGGTGTCGGTAAGATGTGCTTATGGCGCGCAAGAATATAGGTGATAAGCAGAAGAAGGTTCAGAGGCAACGTCTCCAGAACCTTCTTTTCGTATATATCGGATTGAGCAATGCAAATACGAATAAACAACAAAAATCGCACTAACAGACTGATTAAGGCAATAGTCATCGCGTTAGACTTCGTGGTGATGTGGATCTTGCTTTATTTTGTTGTGGAATCTATCCCTTCTTCAGAGAAATGGGCCCCGGAAAATGAAGGAACGTTCTGGATGGCATGTACTTTCGCAATGATTGTGGCCGAGTACTGTTTCTCATCTACCATTGGTGAGCGAGTTGTGGGTGCCAACAATATATTGCGTCGTAGCACCCTGCTGGTGGCCACGCAGACATTGCTTTCCTATCTGTTGCTCCGTGCTATTCACTTTATTAGCCGTTTCGGATGGAGGCTCTTCGCAATGGGCTTGGTCATGTTGTTGGTCATTCTCGTGCTGCGCTTTCTGGAGCGTTGGCTACTTAAGCAGATACGTAAATCGGGCTACAACACCCATACGGTGACCTTTGTTGGCTCCGACCCGGAATTACAGGGCCTTTTCCATAAGCTGGTAAGCAATCCTACTTTGGGCTATAAAGTTCAAAATATCTATGGTGACATAGAAGGTATGCCTCATCAAGGCAGCATCGGTGATTTCAAGACCTTGCTGTCCCATCCTGAGAATCTTCATCTTGGCAATGAGGTCTATATGTGTGTGCCGCGCAATGAACGTGATCTTATTGAGCG
The DNA here is from genome assembly GCF_023217965.1 of Prevotella sp. E13-27. Taxonomy (NCBI): domain Bacteria; kingdom Pseudomonadati; phylum Bacteroidota; class Bacteroidia; order Bacteroidales; family Prevotellaceae; genus Prevotella; species Prevotella sp. E13-27. Next base: position 1,604,867 of record NZ_JALPSC010000001.1, read on the forward strand.
TACAGCCAACTTGTGCAACCACTTCGTTTCCAAGTTCTATTACTTGCCAACATCTGAGGAGAAGCTTAACCTTCACCCGGTGTCAATTGATGAAATCGGCGTTTTGACCACCTATACCAGTCCTTTGGAAGATTCGCTGAACAGGTTTGTCAAGCGTTTTGCTGATGTTGTCCTTTCTGTTCTCTTCCTGTTACCTACAGCACTTCTGTTTCCGTTCATTGTGTTGATAATAAAATGTCAGAGTCCAGGACCTGTTTTCTTCCGTCAGCGTCGTACTGGTCTCAACGGACATGAGTTCTATTGTTATAAGTTCCGCTCCATGCATGTGAACGCAGACAGCGATAGGGTACAGGCCACCAAGGACGACCCACGTAAGTTTCCGTTTGGTAACTTCATGCGTAAGACCAACATTGACGAACTGCCACAGTTCTGGAACGTGCTCATCGGTGATATGAGCATCGTGGGTCCCCGTCCCCACATGCTGGCCCATACAGAGCAATACGACAAGCTGATAGACAAGTACATGGTGCGCCACTTCGTTAAGCCAGGCATTACCGGCTGGGCTCAGGTGACAGGATTCCGTGGCGAGACCCGTGAGCTGTGGCAGATGGAAGGTCGCGTGGAGCGTGATATCTGGTATATCCAGCATTGGAGCATGTGGCTTGACATACGTATTATCTGGATGACCGTCAAGACAATATTTGTTAGAGACAAAAAAGCCTATTGAGACCCCTAATACAAATAGCATGCTACGTAAATTAATAATTATAGCCAGTTTGCTCTTGCCCCTGACCTGTTGCGTTCAGACGATGGCGCAGCAGGAAACGACTCCTGTCAGGCAGTTGGAACTGTTCTGCGGGGCCACCTTGGGCTATGCCGATACGAACTGGCTGCGCCTATACGACGTGCAGATTAATGCCACGCCCGGACTTCGCTGGCATCTGGGGCATGACTGGTCGATAGCAGCCCAGGGGCTTATTCCCGTTGTCAGCGATGGTTATACCTTTCGTGATATCACCAACAAATACTGGCGTTTCAATATGGCAACGGTGTCACGCCAGCTGCATTTCAATGGTGTCAATCAGCACTTCAGACTTACGGCAGGCTTGTTCGGCAACGAACGCTATGGCTTTGATGCAAGGTGGGCTTGGCCTGTTAATTCATGGCTCTTGTTGAATGCGCAGGCAGGATATACTGGGTCTTGGATCATGGGTACGGATCTCAAAGGACACTATGATTCCGACCTTAATAGTGACTACAAGGTGACAGGTCAGGTTGGAGCCGATGTGTATCTACAGCCCTACAATATAGAGTTCAGACTGTCAGGCGGTAGATATATTGATGGCGACTATGGTTCTCAGTTGGATGTAATGCGTCATTTCAAACATGTCACGTTGCTGGCTTTTGCTCAATTCCGTATAGGGGAGCTGGAGGTGAATACTTATGACCAAAAGCGGTACAACACCAACGGTGGCTTTAAGATAATATGGATGTTGCCCCCTTATAAGAAGAGCAGTCGTAAAGTGGTTGTACGCCCCGCATCTAACTTCCTGCTTTCTAACAGTTCTCGTGTCGATGGTCACTCCATGCAGACATACATGATTGATCCTGAAGAGAACAGTCGTGAACGGTTAGTTGATGTGGACTGGGGACTCGGAAAGGAGGTGGCGCGATGAAAAAAGGACTTGTTTTACTATTTCTGTTGCTGCTTCTGCCTGTAGGTGGCTGCGTTCTCTTTGCCCAGCAATATACTGGCATGACGGGACTACTGCATGTACCGTCGGCAGAGATGGATACCATTGAGAATCTGCGTTTCGGCGTACATGCACTTCCCAAAGACATGATGCCCGACCGCATGCGCTTTGATGGAGAAAAATATGCTTCATCCAACTGGTATATATCAGCCATGCCGCTGAAATGGCTTGAGGTGGGCTATAGCTTTACCCTGATGAAATTCCGCAAGAACTTAAATAAAAAGTCTAACGAGATAGGCTTCTATTCTAAAGATCGTTATTTCTCAGTTCGTGTTCGTCCACTAAGCGAAGGACGCTACTGGCCCTCGGTGGTGATAGGCGGCAACGATGTGATAGGTCAGCGCGACGGTGACTCCCAGAGCTTCTATTTCCGCAATTTCTATGTGGCAGCCTCCAAGCATATCGACTTGCCATTTGGCGAAGTGGGCGGACATCTGGCTTATCGGAAATGGACGAAATCATATAATAGTAGGTGGAATGGCGTGGTAGGAGGTATCACTCTGCGCCCATCAATATACACTCCTTTGCGTGCCATAGCTGAATACGACGGTGATGGAGTGAACATAGGTGCCGACTGCGTATTGTTCCGCTATGTGCAGCTGCAGGCCTCACTCATCAAGTGCCGCTATCCGTCTGCAGGAGCCGCAATTAGGATAGAATTGAGATAATCCATCACAACCAGACAGGCTTATTCCAGCATTGGAGCTTCTGACTCGACCTGCGCATCATCTGGCTGACGGCCAAGACCGTCTTCAAAAGAGACGAAAAAGCATATTGAAATAGAAAGAGTTATTAATTGTAATGCTAAATCATGACCATACAAATGAAAGGTAAGAGGCTCGCTGTATTCGGGGCCAACACCGTGGTGGACGAGGTGACGGCCTATGCCCGAAAGCATGGCATCGTGCTTGTCTCGGTGGGCAATGTGCCGGAGGCTCCGATGCATCAGGCATCCGATGAACAATATTATATGGACTGCACCGACGAGGCCGCGATGTTACGGTTCTTCAAGGAGAAGCACATCGATGCCCTGCTGTCGTGCTCTGGCGAGATGGTCATCCGGAAGACGGTAGGATTCATCGGCAAGACGGGATTTCACTATCATGTCACGCCCGAACAGTGGGATGTGCTGATGAACAAACAGCATTTCAAGGAAGTTTGCCCGCGCTACGGCATGCCTGCCATACCAGCCTTTCGCTCAGAGGACAAAGACATTCCCTTCCCCGTCATCGTGAAGCCTGTCGATAATGGCGGTTCATTCGGCATTACTGTCTGCCATAGCCAGACAGAGATGGAAGAAGCCATCGCCAAAGCCATCCGGCACTCTACTGTGGGCGAATACCTCTGCGAGAAGTTCATTGAGGGGCCTTATTTCCAGTTTGAGATATGGCGGCAAAACGGGAAGTCGTATTTTCCCTATACCAAAGGACGTGTGTTCTACGATGCCATCGGCACCTCTCCCCAACAGCCGTTCTTAGACCTTTACCCTTCGCCTGAGGCAGACATCATCAGCAGGCTCTACGAACCCATGTCGCGACTGTTTGACGACCTCGGCATCGACAATGGCTCCTGCATGTTCCAGGGCATCATCAGTGATGGTGTGCCTTATATCATGGACAATGCTTTCCGTCTGAGCGGGGGCATGGACTTTCGTGTGGTTCACGAGGACAATGGCATAGACCTTGTGGCCTGCTATATGCAACATGCGCTGACGGGGCAGTTTGGCGAGGACTTCTCTGCACTTGCAGAGCCTCTTCACAGTCGGTATGCCACTGTCTGCATCGGCCTGAAAAACGGTCAAATCACCCGCATCAAGGGAATAGATGAAGTGAGACAATTGCCCTTTGTCTATGGTCTATATCAATACTACCATGAGGGCGACACCATGCAGTACTCCGGCCTCTTCCTGCAAGTGCTATGCCGCATCTTTGTGCGAGCCGACAGCTGGCAGGAACTTCAATCGAACATCAACACCATTCTTGGCCACATTGAAGTGGAGGGAGCTGATGGTAACTCCCTGCTCCGCGATTATCCAAGCACATCCAGATAATCATATTATTATATAATCAGCAAAATGAAACAACCCATTGAGATGCGCAATCTCTACGAACATGAGACTGACGCCTACAACCTGAAGGACTTCAAGCCGCAGATAGTCGATGACGAGTATCTGAAGCAACTCGGTGTAACCATTGAACCTTCTGAGGAAACTCTGCAAGGACTTATCCGAGGGTCGAAACTGTTTATGAAACGCTTGGAGGAACACACCGTCATTCCCAAGTCGGTGCTCTATTTGGAGGACTGTGACCCCGACACCGTGGAGACTGAAATCCACAACTACACCGGCCGCTGCCCGACGCTGACCTTCGAGGTGAACCCTATCAAAGGCTGCCACGTGGGCTGTCAGTACTGCTTGGTGACCGATGGTGTACACGAGCAGAAGTTGGTGGCCTATGAGAACTACCACCTCTATGTGCGCAAACTCTTGGAAGAGATGAACGGTGCTTGCAGTGAAATGCCCAATGCCGTGACCAAAGAGGACATCCAGGAGCGTAGCCGTCTGCTGCAAGAACTGGCCAAAGCCATCGAAGAGGCACCGGAGAAGAAGAAGGAGATAGAGCGGAAGATTGTGGCCCTGAGCCGTGGCAAGAACTGGAACCACTACTATTACTTCACGCCCAAGACCGAGGCCCTGCAGGAGCCGACGCTCTACACCGGCATTGCCCACCGCATCCTGCGTGAGTTCATTGCCCACTTCAAGCGCTATCCCAACAGCAATACCCGCCTCTTCATTGCCTCGAAGGCCGGTACGAAACATCTGCTGGTAGAAAACGAGGGCGAGACCATCCTCGACCTCTTCGAGCAACTGAAGGACAAGATGCAGTTCAATACATCGGTGAGCATCATGCCCAAACCATTCCGCGACCTGTTGGAGCCTTATGCCGCCCCAATAGAAGAGCGCCTGGCTGCCGTCAAGATGTGTCAGGAGCGCGGTATCCAGGCTAACTCGGCTTTGGTGCAGCCCATCTTCGTGCCTTACCTCACCGACGAGCACATCAAGGAGTTTTTCGACATGCTCCACGATGCCGGCATCGTGAACTACAAGCCTGAGTTCCTCACCGCCTGCATGGAGAACCTGGCGCAGTTGGGACAATGGTTAGGCTATTTTGACAAAACCATGGAGCGCGACCTCTACATGGACTATATCAGTCCGAAGAACGCCGACCACCGCAAGCAGCGCGGACGCACTGCCCCCAACCGTGCGCTCTCCATTGAGAACATCCAGCGGCTGATGAAATATACCGACACCATCGGCATGTCCACCAGCATCTGCTTCTGGGTGCGCAACCAGTTGAAGGTGCCCACCAGCATCATCCCCATCATCAACCGCAACGGCTTCCAGTGCTTGGGCTACCAGTCGAAACTCTGGGAGCCTCACCCCCAACCCCTCTCCCAAAGAGAGGGGAGTATACAGACTTGCAAATGAATAATCCAGCTACAAAGGTAATCACTCCCTCTCCCCTCGGAGAGGGGTTGGGGGTGAGGCTTTTGAGGCTTTCTGTGACGAGGCTAAGTTAGCCTACTACCACCAGTGGTATCACGACCGCCCGATGCTGATTACATCGGAGCGGCGCGACGAACTGCGGCGCATGCAGGCCCTGCTCTATAAGTGCATCGTCTATATGGCGGAGCACTACCGCGAGTGGGTGCCACAGTACATGCCGTTGGACGACAAGGTGATGGAAATACTGGACAGGCAGAGCCGCTATCCCTTCCGGGCTGGTGCCTACCGTCCTGACTATCTCATCAGCGACGACGGACGGCTGCTGCTGGTGGAAATCACCTGCCGCTTCTTCGGTCACGGCATCTGGGCCAACTATCCATCGGTGGTCAAGGCAGAGCAGTTTATGGCTGAGCATCCCGGCACATCTTGGGAGAACCGCTACGACGAGCTGCTGACATGCATGCGCGACGCCATCCCCGCAAATAGTCCTGTCTATGTGCTGAAGAGCGGCGACCGGGGTAGCGAAAGTACCTTCTACACTAAGTTCTATGAGTACTACGGACATGAGGTGACCATCTATGAAGCGGCAGAAGTGGAAACGCACATCGACCAGTGGAGCCACGATGCCGTAGTGCTGAGCGCACTCAACCAGCACGACCTGCTGTCATTCCGCATGGAGACGTTACAAGCCATGATAGATGCGCGGATGCTTAACGACTTCCGCACCATCTTTCTCGCTCACGACAAGCGTTTCCTCAGTCTCATCTTCGTCGATGAGTTCACACAGCAATGCCTCACAGAGGATGAAACGGTGTTCCTGCGCCAGCACACTATCCCCACCTATATATATAATAATAGGTATAAGGAGGTGTGGGAGGATGCCCTGACGCATAAAGATGAATACATACTGAAGCCATACGACTTAGGCAAGAGTGTAGGGCTGTATGCCGGCGTGATGACCGATGTGCAGACCTGGAGGAGTGCGCTGGGCAATCCCGATTACATCCTCCAGCCATTTATCCACCAGCGTACCTATCCCTGCGTATGGGAGGGCAGGCATTACGACGAGTATGTGTGCGGCATGATGCTGTGTATGGACGACCGCTATTTCGACAGCGGCATGTTCCGCACCAGCAGTGCCCCCGTGACCAACAAAGTGGATGACCGCAAGATGTGCGTCATCCACAGCGACGATAACAAATTGAAAACAAAGTGTTTTGTGTTATGATTGAAGGAAAACATTATATCGCCTTTACGCAGCCATACTTCTTTCCGTACATCGGCTATTGGCAACTCATCCATGCTGCTGATTTATTCCTGATAGGAGACAATGTCCACTATATTAAACACCACTGGATTAACCGCAACCGCATCTTGGGCGAGGGTGGCCAGCCACAGTATTTCGGTATCGAAGTCTGCCACGCCTCCTGTAACCGCCTCATCTGCGAGACGAAACGTGTGGTCAGCCGCAAACAGGCTGAATACCTGTGCCGGGTGTTGAGGTTCTACTACAGCAAAGCGCCACATTACAACGAGGCTATGGAAGTCATCAGGCCCATCCTGCTGGACGAAGAACCCGACCTGACGCAATTCCTCTTGAAGCACATGAGAGCCGTGGCTGAGTATATAGGCATCAAGACGGAAATCAGGTTGCTGTCTGAGGTCACTGCACGCTGGGACTGCAAGGCGCCGGAACTGATCCGTCGTACTTGCGAGCATTTCGGTTATACCAACTTCATCAACTCTATCAACGGAACAAAGTATTACACAAAGGAGGCTTTCCGCGAGATGGGCATCAACCTCCACTTCCTGCGTCGCGACGATGACATCCGCTACAGGCAGTTCTCTGAGGAGTTTGTCTCCGATTTGAGCATCATCGACATGATGATGTTCTGTTCGCGCGATGAGATACACGATATGTTGGATCGTTACCATTTTGCATAACAATACAAAACAAGAATATTATGATTAATGTTTTTCAGCCATCACTAGGAAAAGAAGAGCTTGCCGCTCTTGAGAAAGTCTTTGAGTCCAATTGGATTGGGAGAGGCAAGAAAGTAGTGGAATTTGAAGAGAAGTATGCCGAGCATATCAAATCTTCAAAAGACCTGGTTCTGACGACTACCTGCTGCAGCGAGGGATTGTTTTCCTCCATGCACCTTATGGATATACAGCCAGGTGACGAAGTCATTCTCCCTACCATCAGCTTTATCGGAGCCGGCAATGCCATTTGTGCTCATGGTGCCAAGATGGTGCTCTGCGATGTGGACCCTCATACGCTGAATGCCCGTGCTGAAGATATTGAAAAGGTCATTACGCCCAAGACAAAAGCCCTTTTGCTTCTGCATTATGGAGGAATCCCTTGTGAAATGGATGAAATCATGGCACTTTGTAAGAAGCATCATATAAAAGTCATCGAAGATGCCAACGCGGGCGTATGTTCTTTCTACAAAGGGAAAGCTGTCGGCACTTTCGGCGACATGGGTATGTGGTCGTTTGATGCCATGAAGATTCTGGTTTGCGGAGATGGAGCCATGCTTCATTTCAACACCCCGGAACTCCGCCAAAAGGCTGACCGATGGCTTTATTTTGGCTTGGAAGCTAAGAGTGGCTATTCAAACACCGTAGCTCAGAAGTGGTGGGAGTTCGATATCTCCTGTTTTGGTCATCGTGCCATTATGAACAATATAACGGCTGCTATAGCATTGGAACAGCTGAAGAAGCTACCGGCATATATGAAAAGGCGTGCCGAGATACATCAATACTATAATGAGCATCTAAAACAATTCTCATGGATTGAACTTCCCCCCGTCCTGCCTGATTATGTAGAGACATCCTACTATTTCTATCACATCCAGATTAAGAACGGCAAGCGTGACGAGTTTGCGAGATTCCTGCGTGAGAATGGTATCTATACGACATATAGATATTATCCTCTTCATCGTGTGCCCGGCTATGGTGTGACAGGTGATTTCCCGAATGCAGATTATGCCGCGGACCACACACTGAACCTTCCAATTCATCAGTCCATTACCGATGATGACTTGGAACTCATTATAGAGAAAGTCCGCGAATTTGACAACCTGTTCTGCAAATAGAAAAGCGAATTTATGAAACTGTACGCAAGTGAAGACGAGGCCTATCAGATTCGCACAGGCCGTGAGATAGTAGAGGCTTATCCCGAAATCTACAATCAGTGGATCATCCAAGACATTAAGAAGAAATTGGAAACACATGCCAAAATCAGACCTGACATAGCGGGCGGCAGGAGCATAGAGGATATGTTTGCCATTGCTACTTACGACTACTGGCAATATGGTATCGGCACAACCGAGGAGTTCTTCAACGAACTGTTAGGAGCTTCGGACAAAAAGAAACGCGAGTATCTCACATATAGGGGGCGGTTCCTCTATATAGACTATCTGAACAAGAAGGAGGACTTGCATCTGCTCCGCAACAAGTGGCATGCCTACCAACTGCTGAAGGATGCCTACAAGCGCGAAGTGCTGTGCTACTCGAAAGCGAGCAGGACTTTCCGGCCTTTGCTGCCTTTTGTCAGCGTCATCCCTCGTTTGTAGTCAAGCCCGTCGGACTCGGACAGTCGATGGGAGTCCGCAAAGTGGAGGTTGGAAACGCAAATCTCCACACGCTCTTCAACCAACTGTTTTCAGAGATAGGGACCGAAAACAGCCATTATCATAGTGGTGTCGAAAAGGGTGTGCTGGTGGAGGAACTGATTGAGCAAGGCGAGGAAATGGCTGTGCTTCATCCTGCCAGTGTCAATAGCGTACGGATGTACACCATCAACTTTGGCGATGGCGATATACGTATGTGGTATCCTTGTATTCGCATCGGAACTGGGGGCAATTTTATTGCTGCGGGAGCAGTTGGTAGCATCTTGGCAGGCATCAACATCGGCACGGGCGTTGTTGATTCGCCGGGGGCAGACGAGTTTGGGAGAACCATCCTTGTCCATCCGGACACCCATATCCCCATCAAAGGTATCAGGATTCCGCGTTGGCGACAGCTCTGCCAGAAAGCCATCGAAATGGCTGAGCGCGTGCCTACCCTGCGCTACGTTGGCTGGGATTTCGTGTATGACAAGCACAAGGAATGGATTGTGATGGAAGGCAACGAAAATGCTGAATTCCTCACTCAGATCATTTATCATGTGGGTGAGCGTGAGGAGTTTGAACACTTCATCGGCTACCATCCTACCAAAGAATATTGGTGGCAAGGCAAATACCCTTCAAGATTTGAGAACATTAAATCGGAGGCATAGAGTATTAAAAGTAAACAAAGATGTACGTAGAGCCCGTAAATAGGCCAATCTTGACATTTATGTTGAAGGTTGCACGCAAGTTATATCATATCAGGCATCCGGAATATTTTACGGAGGCCTATTGCGAAGCTATGAATCAAGACGGCAACGACCTCATTCTGGAAATGCTTAACAGAAAGGGGACATCGGGCTTCATGCTGTCAAAGTGGGGCACGACAGAGTTCGATCAGGCTCTGAGGTCCTATCTGTGCAGAAACAAGGTTGGATGGAGGCTGTACATATCCATGATTCGCGGCGATGTGCCCATCCCTGAACGCGCAGCGAACCGCTGGCTGTACACTCTTTCCGGGGTGTTTCCTTTCGACGCAGAAACTGCCGACCGCTTCGGAATGCAGGCGTTGGAAGACTGCCAAATGATTGACATCATTGCATCGTATATACCCAACGAGCAGTATCTGGCGCACTACTGGCGTGGGGCTGTCAAGGTGAATCTGGATGCGTTTTATGCGCCATGGCTTTTTCGCAATCCTTGGACGAAATGGCTAAAAGGAAAGCGTGTCGTGGTGGTTCACCCATTTGTGGAGAGCATCAGGCACCAATATGAGAATAACCGCGAGCGGCTGTTCACCAACCCCGAGGTGCTGCCCGAGTTCAAGGAGCTTATCTGCATCAAGGCCGTACAGACGCTGGCAGGGGAGCCATCTCAGTTCAGAGATTGGTTTGAGGCCTTGCACTACATGGAGGACGAGATTGACCGATGCGAATACGATGCGGCCATCATCGGATGTGGTGCCTACGGCATGAGCCTGGCAGCGCATGTGAAGCGCCGGGGAAAGGTGGCACTCCACCTCGCAGGATGGACGCAGATGCTCTTTGGAGTTTACGGCGAACGGTGGATTTCCCAGCAGCCTAAGTACAGCAGTGTGATCAACGAATATTGGATACGTCCGAACAACAACGAGAGAATCAAGAACGGCTCCAAGGTTGATAACGGATGTTATTGGTAAGAACACGCTTTGAGGAATGGCAGAATCGCTGAAAGATAAGACGGTAAAGGGCTTAGGCTGGTCGGCACTGGATAATGCCGCACGCTATGGCATGCAGTTCGCGGTGGGCATTGTGCTGGCCAGACTGCTGTCGCCCGATGACTATGGGCTGTTAGGACTCGTGGGCATTGTCACCGTGGTATGCACGGCCCTTGTCAATGGTGGCTTCACCACGGCCTTGATACGCAAGAAGGATGCCACCGACGATGACTACAACACCGTATTTATCTGCAACCTCGCGATGAGCGTGCTGCTCTACGGGGTTACATTCCTCTGTGCGCCCCTGATAGCCGGCTTTTTCGAGCGCGAAGAGCTGACGGTCTTGGTGCGCGTAGCTTCCATAGGACTGATTATCGGAGCTTTGGGCATGGTGCCGCAGACACGCCTGACCAAACGCATCGACTTCAAGACACAGACAAAGATTACGATTGCTGCCACTGCGTTGAGCGGCATTGTAGGCATCGGCATGGCACTGACGGGCTTCGGTGTCTGGGCACTGGTAGCCCAGCAACTCACTTCACAAGCCGTGACCACCATGTTGCTACATATATATAATAGGTGGTTGCCCAAACTGCGCTTCTCTATGGATAGTTTCCACGACCTTTTTGGCTTCGGGTGGAAAATGATGGTGAGTGTATTGCTTGATGCAGTGTGGAAAGAGCTGCACCAGGTGGTGGTGGGAAAATTCTACAGCCCTGCAACGTTAGGGCAATATACCCGAGCAAAGCACTATGCCGGGCTGTGCTCGTCGAACCTGACAAGCGTAGTAGAACGAGTCACCTATCCTGTGCTGAGCAGTATTCAGGACGATAAGGAACGTATGACATCTGCCTACCGCCGCATCATCCGTATGAGTATGTTCATCACCAGCGTAGCCTTGTTCGCTCTCGGTGCTGTCAGCGAACCGCTCATCTACTGTATGATAGGACCCAAATGGCATGAGGCCTCCACCTATCTGCCGATTATCTGCATCAATTACAGCCTCTATCCGCTCCATGCCATCAACCTGAACATGCTACAGGTGCAGGGGCGCAGCGACCTGTTCCTCGGACTCGAGGTCATTAAGAAAATCATCCTCTTGGTGCCCCTGTTCATCGGCGCTTTCGTAGGCATCATGCCCATGCTCTTGACCAACACCGTGATTGGCATCATAGCCTACTTCCTCAACTCTCATTACTCAGGTCGTATGTTAGGCTACAGTTCTTGGATGCAGTTGTGCGATATTGCCCCCTCCTACGCTTTGGCTATAGCCATCGCCCTGCCGGTCTGGTTCCTGAAGTTCCTTCCACTGAGCTACTGGATTGTGCTTCCCATTCAGATTGCTGTAGGGGCGACAGTGTTCTTCACCTACTGCAAGCTGTTCAAGATGAACGAATATAAAGAGATAAAGGATATACTGAAGAAGAGATAGTATAATGGCACAAGCTCAAATTATAGATAACAAAGTAACTACTCCCCTCTCCAACCGGAGAGGGGCAGGGGGTGAGGCTTCCTTTAAGGTGTCTGTGTGGTGCAACACTTACAACCAGGCATCCTATATCAAGGATACCATGGATGGCTTTTGCATGCAGCAGACGAGCTTTCCGTTCGTCTGCCTCATCATGGACGATGCCAGCACGGACGGGGAGCCAGAGGTCATCAAACAATACCTGAACGACCACTTTGACACAGAGTGGACAAAGGAAACCGAAGACTACCACCTGACACTGGCTCGCCATCAGGAGAACAGGAACTGCTACTTTGCAGTTTATCTGCTGAAATACAATCATTATAGTATTAAGAAGCTAAGACTGAAATATTATCGGGAAGTGACTGATGAGATAGACTATGTCGCCCTATGTGAGGGTGATGACTATTGGACCGACGCGCATAAACTGCAAAAGCAGGCGGATGCCTTGGATGCCAATCCCCAGGCGACATTGGTCTATACCAACTTTCAGGCCATTGATGGTGAAGGGAATCCGATAAGCAGACCATTTATAAAAGATTATCCTGGCCGTTCCCATTCCGGTGACAATCTGCCTACGCTGCTCCGTTACGGCAACTACATCATGGTGCTCACCAGCATGTACCGCTATAAGGTATGGAAATCAGAATCCTTCGCCAACTGTCCCATAAAGATGGATTTTGCCCTTACATTGAGTGCCGCCATGATGGGTGACTTCATCTGGTTGCCGGAACAAACGGGCTGCTACCGTATATTGGAGAGCGGAATCATACTAACAGGGCGGAGGAAAGGCGATGACTGGGGGGAGGATATCTACCGCTACTATGCCGGGTTTGTGATGAATGGGCAATGCAAGCCGCTGTCATTAGGCCAGCACATTCATTACACGATTCTTATCCTCATAATGGCGCTTAACAAAAAGGATGTTCAGCTTATAAATAACACGCTGAAATCCAATTGGCTGTCTTGTCTTTTGCTGCCAGTGGCTTATGTAAGACTGAAGTATGAGAGGTTGAAAATCAGAATCAATAAAATTGTAAAGTAATGAGGATAGTTGCTATCATAGTCACACTGGTGTGCTGTGGCCTGATGTTCTACGTGAAGCGAGAATGGAAGGCGGCCATGCTCATCATGGGGGCTATGACGCTGACGCTGGTAAATATACCCGTTATCCCTTTGCACAAGGCTAACTTACTGCTGCAAGTGGCTTTCCTGCTGTCAGAATGGAGAGATATGCCGCGACATTTCAACAGATTGCGAAATACGCCCTGCCTATGGATTCCACTCCTGATAGTTAGTTTCTCGGCACTGTTGGCAGCATTGACAAGCCCTTATACAAGCATAAAAGAAACGATTGAGTACGAACTCCTGTTCAAATACTTTGCCATCGCTTATGCCTTCTGGGCTGTCAGAAAAGAAAAATCACTAAAGCCTATATTGCAGGTTTCATTGTATTGCCTGATTGTGCTGACTTTTTTTGGCGTGCTCAATTATATAGACAAGAATGCCATTTTTGTCAATGCCTTGACCGAAGGCCAGACAACAAGATATGGGGATGTCGCTTTGGGTGATATTTATACGGAAAGTGACCGGTTCAGGGTTCAGTCGATGTTTAATTATGCCTTTGATTATGGCTATATGTGCGCTGCCATATTGTTGCTTCATTTACATGGATGGTACCGGCACTTGGAAAGCAAGAGGGATTTTATTATCGCCATTGCATGTTGTTCAATAGGAATATTGATATGTGGATGTCGCACAGTATGGGTGAGTGCAGTATTGTCAATTGCATGTTACTATATGTGGGCTTTCCAACTAAACAGGAATGTGGTGTATGGCATTATTGCCATGATGCTCATGGTAATATCATATCATACCATTCCTGCGGTGGAGGAAAAAGTCAACCAGGTGACAGACTTTTTCGCAGAAAACAGTGAGGTAAGTGGAAGTTCTTTCCAATTGCGAATGTCCCAATACATGACTGTAGCTATCCACATAGAAGGACATGAATGGTTAGGGCAGGGGAAAGGATATTGGGAATATATATACACTGAGGATCAAGAGTCAGTCCGCGATCTCTATGGCGTGGAAAGTGTTATCCTGCAGACTTTGCTTGAACGAGGCATCATCGGTCTGTTTTTATGGGCGGCTTTCTATACCGCGATTTTCCTCTATTTCTGGAGGAATCGTAAAAGACGGAAGAAACTGACAGGCTTGGGAGTGTCTATCCTTTCTCTGTACCTGTTTTACTCAATAGGTACGGGAGAGTTAGGATCTGTTTATCCCACGATGCTGCTGCTTGGCATAACCATGAAGATGATAGAGTCTAAAGAGCGTAGGCTCAAGCTGAAAGCCATATTACGGAGAATGACGAGACGTAGGAAGCTGACTCGCAGGCAACAACTTATTGTGATTCTGAAAGCAATGAGTAGATGAGTGAACGAGTATCTGACATGACCCACCGACTTGCCATCATCATTTCTGCCTATAAGGTCAATCATTACTGTCAAATTTGAAGTTAAAGAAACCGTCTTTGCATGATTTGCACGTTGAAAAGTGCAAAAAACAACTAATCCTGCACTTTTTCCAGTGAAATTTTATATCTTTGCACTGTTTCATTAAAAGAGAATGCAATGAATGTCCAATTAACCCAGTTTATGCAAAGTCAGGTGGCGCACGTGCCGACAAGCTTCCACCGTTATCTCTTCACCCATATCAACTGGCACCGCCAGATGTTCGCACTGGTAGGGCCGCGTGGAATTGGCAAGAGCACCATGTTCTTGCAGTACATCAAGGAGCACCAGGGGGGAGAAAAGCTGTTTTATGTGTCGGCAGACCATACATATTTCTCTAACCACACATTGACAGAACTGGCTGATGAGTTCGTGCGTGAGGGCGGCCAACAACTCTTCATCGATGAGATACACAAGTATCCCGGGTGGTCGCGTGAGTTGAAACAGATTTACGACGGTCATCCCGATTTGCGTGTGGGCATCACTGGGTCTTCCGTCCTTGACATCACGAAAGGAGAAGCTGACCTTAGCCGTCGCGTGCTAATATACACCTTGCAGGGGCTTTCATTTCGTGAGTATCTACAGCTGTTCCACCAAATAGAGACGCCGATATGCTCATTAGACCAGATTCTGCAAGGACAGGCTGGCATAGAGGGTGTCAACCATCCACTACCATTGTTCTATGACTATTTGCAGCACGGCTATTATCCCTTTGGGAACGACCCAGACTTTCAAGGTCTCATCAACCAAGTGGTGGGTCAGACAATGGAAACCGACATTCCACAGTATGCCAATATGAGTCCTTCGACTGGTCACAAACTGAAGAAACTGCTTGCCATCATTGCTCAGAGTGTGCCATTCAAACCTGTTATGGACAAGTTGGCAACGATGGTGGGAACCAGCCGCAATTTGCTGCCTGACTATTTCCTTTATATGGAGAAAGCCGGCATGATAGGTCAGCTTCGCGACACGACAGGTGGCATCCGAGGGTTGGGGAAGGTGGAGAAATTATATATCGACAATCCGAATTTGGCATACGTTCTGGGAAGTGAAAACACTGACGTGGGCAACATTCGGGAAACGTTCTTCTATAACCAGATGCGCGTAAACCACGACGTGATTTCTTCCACCATCAGCGATTTTGAGATTAATGGCATGACCTTTGAAGTTGGTGGCAGGAATAAAGGGAAACGCCAAATTGCCGATGCGGCAAAAGGATATGTAGTGCGCGATGATATAGAATATGCTGCCGGCAACATCATCCCCTTATGGACTTTTGGACTGAACTATTGAGCATTGATCATTGAAGTGAAGAGACTTGCGATTATCATACCAGCCTATAAGGCTACTTTTCTGCCTGCTGCGCTCGATTCGATAACGGCGCAAACATGCAAGGACTTCACCTTGTATGTGGGTGATGACTGTAGCCCTGAGCCTATAGGCAGTATCGTGGAGCAATACAAAGACAAAGTAAATCTGGTTTATCAGCGGTTTGACACCAATTTAGGAGGCAAAGACCTTGTTGCTCAATGGGAGCGGTGCATCGCCATGAGCAAGGAAGAGCCTTATATTTGGCTCTTCAGCGATGACGATGTGATGGAGCCGAATTGTGTGGAGGAACTGTTGCGGCAGATAGAGAAGACGGAGGAATATTATGATGTCTATCACTTCAATGTGGATATAATAAACGAGCGTGGAGCGTTTAAAAAGCGGAAACAAGACTATCCGGCAGTGCTTCCGGCCTATCGTTTCTACCGTGGCAAGAATTCAGGGCGGTTGACAGCTTTTGTCGTGGAGAATGTGTTCTCACGAAAAGTCTATGAACAAATGGACGGTTTCCCGAAATATGATTTGGCATGGGGCAGCGATGTGGTAGCGTGGATTGTGTTCTCTGGCAGAAAGGGTATGTGTACTGTGCCCAATGCAAGAGTATGTTGGCGGCAAAGTTCACAGAATATCACCCCCGACTATTCACGCCAAATAGCAGAACGTAAATTGAGAGCTCAGATGGCACTCCTGAACTGGGCTTATCAGTATTTTGCAGAGAAAACGGATATCTACGCCACAAACAGAGCGTTCTTTATCCTCTTTATACATTATAACAGAAGATTTGTCAGCAAGGAAAGCATCAAGGAAGCCTTTGACACTTTCTTTGCCGCACACGGGCGCCACTGGGACAGGCCGCTGATCTATTTCTTCGCCTTCCTTATTGACGGGATTTACTTCCGAATCAGGAAATGGTCTGTATGGCTCTATGGAGATACTAAGGAGTGAAAAATGAAGATTATATATTATAGTTCCCCTTTTTATGCCGATTGCGATTTCCCGTTGATAGGGGAATTGCAACGCAGAGGCCATGACGTGAGATACTACATCTCTATTGCATCTTTTAGCAAGCGGTCAACACTCATTGACCTGAAAGAGTTGTATCCGCATACAGGCATCTATCCCGCAACGGAAATATACCCGGAGTTCAATGACTTCTGTAACATACTCGACCTTTCGCATGTTTACGTCGTCAATCAAAGGCACAAGCAGAAATTTCATCCTGTCAACTTACTTTTGATGGTGAGATTGGTCATCCATTTTTTGATGCAGAAGCCGGATGTCATTCATTTAACCCAACAGCCTTGCTTGACACAGAAATTATTATATCTGATAAAGAATAAGTTGGTGTTGACCGTTCATGATCCTTTCAGGCATTCAGGTTTTACAAACAAAATGACGGAGAGGGATAGAAGAATGGCCTTTAGGCTTATCCCAAAACTCGTCTTACTCAACAATAGGCAGTCTTCAGCATTCGCATCCTATTATCATGTCCCTAATAACCATATATATATCAACAAACTGGGGATGTACAGCAGCATACTGTATGTTGACCCACTGCCATTCCAGAGCGATAGGCCGTTCATCCTCTTTTTCGGACAGATTGTGGAATACAAGGGCGTAGAATACCTCTTGGAGGCCATGAAGATTGTGCATAGCCGCTATCCTGAACTCATGTTGGTGGTAGCCGGCGGTGGGAAATATTATTTTGACATTGAGCCATACAAGAAGCTGGACTATGTGAGAATCATCAATCACTATATAGGTACCAGGGAGTTAGCAGGCATGCTTCGGGCTTGCGAATTTGGCGTTTGTCCATACAAGGATGCGACGCAAAGCGGTGTTATTCAAACAGCCTTCACATTAGGTGTACCAATGGTTGTAACCAATGTGGGAGCGCTTGCAGTTTCTGTTCAACACAACATCACAGGGCTTGTTGTTAATCCTTGTGATGTGAACGATTTGGCAAATGGCATCATGGACTTATATTCAAACAAGGAAAAACGGAATACGATGAGAACTCATATCAAGGAAATATGGATGAAGGATATGGGTTGGGAGACGATTGCAGATGACTATCTGAAATGTTATGAAAATCCTTGAAGTTGTATTTAACCTTCGTCCTGGTGGCGCAGAACGTTTTGCCGTTGACCTGACAAACGAACTTTCGAAGGCCAATGAAGTCACTCTGATGGCACTGAAAGATGATTCTGTCGAGCCAGAACGAGATCTGTTTTATGCTTCCGATTTGGCCGCCCGAGTTACATACAAAAATGTCGGGATTGGCAAAGGCTATTCTGTACATACAGTCGTCAAGATCCACAAAGCGATAAAAAAGGAGAAGGCGGACATCGTTCACCTGCACGGCGATAAAATGCCACACTATTGCATTCTGGCCATCTTCCTTCTCCATCGGAAAATGAAGTTTTATCAAACCATTCATAGCGATATTCATAACGGATACGATTCTCTGTTCTACCGCTTTCTTGTCAAAACGTTTGGCTATCAACAGAGAATGGGTTTTATAGCACTGAGCGAAACCAATTACCGCGACATGATAGATGTTTATCCTAAGATCAAAGGAGCATGCATTCCCAATGGCAGGGCGCCTATAGTGCCCACGGACAGATTTGATGAAACGAGAGAGGAAATGGCTTCCTATAAAAGCGCAGCAGACAGTCGTATCTATCTTCATGTGGCACGATGCAATCTAGTAAAGAACCAGAGGCTTTTGGTAGAGGCTTTTGGCAAATTCGTGGAAAAGGGTTACCATGCAGATTTAGTCATCATCGGTCCCGGTTTTGAGAACAAATTAGGGGAATCCATACGGGCAAAGGCCGGGACTCATGTGCATTTTATAGGAACGCGCAAGAATGTGGGTGATTACATGCTCCATGCAGATGTGTTCTGCTTGTCATCGGATTATGAGGGTATGCCTATCACCCTGTTGGAGGCAAGCCTTGTGGGCCTGCCCATCGTGTCGACACCCGTTTGTGGCGCGGTGGATGTCGTTGAGAACAAAGTGAATGGTGTATTGAGCGAAGGGCACACAGTCGGGCAATACTTGGATGCTTTGGAATATTCGTATCAGCATTTATGTGAATTGCGACAGAATTCGCTCAAGATGAAAGATGACAGTGCTTATACGATAGAGAATTGTGCAAGAAAATATATGGATTTCTTCAATCGGTAATACTATTTAAAGTTTTTCAAAAATGTGGTTACACTCGATATTGAGAACAAACAGATTCGTCAGAGGTATTTATTTCCTTTATAGAGACTATTTCGGCAGTTGTAAGCGCAGCCGTTTCGGCTATATTGCCGATGACGTCACATTGATGCCTCCACTAAGAATCGACAACCCGAAGAACGTGTTCCTCTATGGTGACAACGGATTGCGAAATGCCGATATTATGGTCACAAATGCACGGTTCATCATGAAGCCACACTCCGGGGCAGCTGAAGGCCTGCGCGTAACGACAGGAAACCACGCCATGATAGTTGGCAGGTTTTACCGCACGATTACTGAAGAGGAGAAACCAAAAGGCTACGACAAAGACGTGATTGTGGAGTCGGATGTCTGGATAGGACGGAATGTAACCCTTCTTAGTGGCATTACCATCGGGAGGGGTGCCATTATTGGAGCTGGCGCTGTAGTCAACAAAGATGTTCCTCCCTACTGCATCACTGGCGGTGTACCGGCCAAGCCCATCAAGTTCAAATGGACAATCGAACAGATTATGGAACACGAATTAGCCTTATACCCTGAAGATGAGAGGTATTCAAAAGAAGAACTGGAATCAATTTTTGCAAATACAACACTGAAAAAAAATCAATAGGCAAATGGATGTTATCATCGTCTCACCTTCACTTGACCCAACGAAGAATGTTAGCGGTTTGTCCGCTGTGACGCGATTTATCATAGAGAACAACCCACATCACAACTATGTGCATTTTGAATTAGGACGGAAGGATGTCGAAAAGGGCGGCATTTATAGGGTAAATCCTATCATACGAAAATATAAAGACTGGAAGTGCCTCCTAAAGACCTACCCCGATGCTATCGTACATTATAACTTCCCATTGGAGAAACTTGGTATCACACGAGATACACCCTTTATGCGTGCGGCACTCAAGAATGGGAACAGGATGATTATTCACATTCATGGTGGCGCTTATCTTACATCCGAGAGCGTCCCATTCCCTTTCCGACAGATGTTGAAATACGTATTTTCCTGGAATGTGCCTTTCATTACACTGAGTGAGATGGAAGCAGAGGTTCTAAGAAAGAGATTCCATGCAAAACACGTGGTGTCACTGCCGAACTGCGTAGACCTGAAAGATGCCCAGACTTTTAAACGCAAATATAAAGATCATTCAACTCCTCTTACCTTGGGCTATCTTGGCCGTATCACCGAGACAAAAGGCATGGACTATCTCTTGCAGGCTTGTTGCCTGTTAAAAGAACGCCATATTCCGTTTTGTCTGAAAATCGCAGGAGCGGAAGAGTATGAAGGACAATATCTGCCGCAGTTCAGCAACCTGCTCGGAAATCAGTTTGTGTATGCTGGAATAGTCGGTGGAGAGAGCAAGAACGCCTTCCTGAAAGACCTTGATGTGCTTGTTATGCCCACCTTCTTCGAGGGACTACCAATGTCCCTGCTCGAATGTATGAGCTATGGAGTGGTTCCTGTCATTACGCCTGTTGGTAGTATTCCGACTGTTGTGACAGAATGGCAAAATGGACTATTCATCAAAGTAAAAGACACACAATCCATCGTGGATGCGATTACTTACCTGCATACCCACAGAGACAATTTAGAACAGATGAGTAAATCATCTCGTAACTACATACACGAGCACTTTAGCCCTGATTCCTATATAGACAAGCTCAATAATATTTATGACCTTTAACCTTCATGCTTATGTTACTTCAACTCAAGACGCTCGACATAATCTGCACAATGCCGGAACTTGACAGGATTCCTGCCGGGAAAATACTTATCAACACCATCAATGTCCACTCTTATAATACGGCTCAAGAAGACAAGGCGTTTGCTGAGGCACTCAGTAAGGGGGATTATCTGATTCCTGATGGTGCTCACCTCGTCAAAGCCTGCCGATGGTTGAAGGCGAAGAGCCAACCCGCCCTGCGCATTGCAGGATGGGACCTTTTCATCTTTGAAATGGAAAGGCTTGAAGGTAGATGTAAGAGGGAGAACGTAAGGGGTAAGGTGATGTTTCTTGGTTCAAGTGAAGAAGTGCTGGCCTTGATTCGGAAACGGGCGGCTGTCGATTATCCGCATCTGGACATTATAACCTTTTCACCACCCTTTAAGCCTGAGTTCTCGGATGAGGAGAATCAGGCGATGATTGGGGCCGTCAATCGTGCTGACCCAGACCTGCTCTGGATAGGCATGACAGCTCCAAAACAGGAGAAATGGGCATATCAACATTGGGACGAACTAAATATCCACTGCCATTGCGGAACTGTCGGTGCCGTGTTCGAATTCTATGCCGGCACCCAAAAACGCGCTCCCCTTTCGTGGCAAAGAAATTCCTTGGAATGGCTCCACCGACTGATTATGGAACCGAGAAGAATGTGGCGACGATATATCATCGGCGCCGTAAAGTTCCTTTATTATATAAGTAAAGAATTTATTAACGATTAAAAATCATATCATTATGTCAGACAAAGTAGAAATTGATTTGGAAGACCTCGACGACCTGAAAGACCTTATAGGCGACGAGAGAAAAGGAGCGAGTTTTAGCTTCCAGAAAGTATTTGCCCACGTGGTGCTGAACTGGCAGTGGTATGTGCTTTCTTTAGTGATCTGCATGAGTACTGCCTACATCTATTTGCGCTATGCCCAACCCATCTATCAGGTGTCGGCCAGGATGTTGGTAAAGGATGAGAACAAGAATTCGAGGACTTCGGTCAGGCAGATTCTTCCGAACATGGAAGATTTCGGTATCATGAACAACTCCAGCGGTTTCGATAATGAGTTAGAGATACTGCAGTCGCCGGTAACGGTGCTTGATGCCGTGAAGCGCCTGAAACTCTATACGGAGTATCGGCTCGATGGGCACATACAGAAACAGCTGCTCTATGCCAACCAGCCGGTCAGCGTAGATATCGACCCAATGTCACTCGACTCGTTGGACTACTATATGCTGGAGGGCATCCGTTCCATACAGATGGCTATCACAAAGAAAGGAGAGGGCTATCATGCCGACATTGGGCTGGTTTACAATGGGAAAGTCATGAAGGAGTACGGTGAAGACATAGATTCGCTTGGCACATCAGTCAAGACAGATTACGGTACAATCTCTTTCATGAGCAACCCAAAGTATAATACATACAAAGAAGACCGTTTCAATAAGGGATTCGCGCTCCATGTCACTATACGTCCGCCCATGGTGGTGGCACTCGGATATATGGGACGGATGGGCGTGGCACCGACATCGAAGGAAACCTCGATTGCTTCCATTGTTGTCAACGACGAGAACGTCAAACGTGGCATCGACTTTATCAATATGCTTGTGCTGTGCTATAACGACCAGGCCAATATTGACAAAAACGAAGTGGCAAGGAAGACGGAGGAGTTCATCAACCAACGCTTAGAGAAGATTGATGCTGAACTGGGAACGACGGAGAACTCTTTGGAGAACTACAAAAAACGCAACGCAGTGACCCAATTAGAGGCGGATGCAGCACAGTCACTGCAGCTCTCAGCTCAGTATGCAGCCCGTCTGGCAGACATCAACACACAACTGCAACTGCTCGACTATCTGCGACAATATGTTGACAACTCCGAAAACCGCTATAAACTGATACCGGCCAATATCGGCATGGACGACAGGGCATCAACGCAACTGATAGCCGACTACAACAAAACTGTACAGGAGCGCAACCGACTGATGCGAAGTGCCAGTGAGCAGTCGCCACAGGTGCAGTCGCTTACCAAGACACTTGACGACATGGAGATTTCTATCCGTCAGGCTTTCGCACAGGCCCGCCATTCCGCCGAACTGCAACGCAGCTCCATCCAGGGGCAGTATGGCAAGTACCAAAGTCGCATCGGCAGCACGCCGGAGCAGGAACGTGTGCTCAACCAGATTGGCCGTCAGCAGGAAGTGCGCTCAGGGCTCTATTTACTGCTGCTACAGAAGCGTGAGGAAAACAGCATTTCACTCGCAGCTACGGCTGACAAGGGAAAGCTCATAGCCATGCCTCTGTACATGGGACAGGTAAGCCCTCGGAAGGGCATGATTCTTGGAACAGCCTTCATTATAGGTCTGCTCATCCCGTTTGTCATCTTGTTTGTCATAGAATTGCTACGCTACCGCATAGAGGGCCGCGAGGATGTCGCCTCGCTGACCAAGGTGCCTATTGTAGCTGATGTACCCATAGCTAGCGAAAGTGTGAAGACTGCTGCGGGTATCGTGGTACAGGCCGACAAGAACAGTCAGATTGACGAGGTGTTCCGAGCACTGCGCACCAATGTGCAGTTTATGATGGCAGAGAACGAAAAAATCATCCTCTTCACCTCGAGCATCTCTGGCGAAGGCAAGACGTTCCTCGCTGCCAACCTCGCTGTGTCGTTTGCACTGCTCGGCAAGAGGGTGATGCTTGTGGGATGCGACATACGTAAGCCTGCACTCGGACGCCTGTTTGGTATGTCAAACTTAAAACAGGGCCTCACCAACCTGCTCAGGTCAGAGCATGTCACTGCAGAACTCCTGCACAACGAATCATGCAACTCTGGAGTGCACCCTGGGCTTGACCTCCTGCTGTCGGGTCCTATTCCTCCGAATCCTACGGAGCTATTGAGCAGAAAGACTCTGAAGGAGGTGCTCGACCTGCTCAGCGAGGAGTACGACTATATCATTCTCGATACTGCTCCCGTAGGACTGGTTACCGACACCCTGTTACTGGCCCACTATGCCAATGTTTGCTGCTTCGTCTGCCGTGCTGACTATACGCCAAAGGCGAATGTCTCACTGCTCGACTCTCTGGCTCAGGAAGAAAAACTACCCAATGCCTGCGTAGTTCTTAATGGAGTCGACATGTCGAAGAGGAAGTACGGTTACTATTATGGCTACGGCCGTTACGGAAAATATGGCCGTTACGGAAAATATGGTCGCTATGGCTATGGCAGTTATGGTTACGGCAACTATGCATCCTCCCATTACGGCGACAAAAATGATGGCAGTATAAAGAGATGACCATTTAGAGATATGGAGCCAAGACGCATGTGGCGACGCTATTTGATAGGCAACCCGCTGTTTCTGTGGAATATAATGAGAGAAAAATTTAATGGTGACCGATGACCTCAATTAGGAATTTTGTCATTCTGTTGCGTTGTGGTATGGGACTGAAGACCAAAGAGGGTCAGCGGCCTATGCCGGATGTTGACGGCGAACAAGAGTGGCAACAGATGATGAGGATAGCCAAGAAACAGGCCGTACAAGGCGTGGTTGAGCGTGGCATACGTATGATGCCGGAAGAGCAACGCCCACCGCGAAAGATAAACATGGCTGCCATGATGTTGAGTGATAAGATTGCAATGCTCAACAGAAGGGTTGACACAGCATGCGTCAAGGTAGCTGCCATGATGGAGGAGGCTGGGTTGCCTTGTTGCATACTGAAAGGGCAGGGCATAGCCCTTACCTATCCAGACCCGACAGCTCGTGTGCCGGGTGACATCGATGTGTGGGTGATGGCTCCGCCAAAGCAGGTAATAGCCTTTGCACGAAAGGCTCAGCCCGATGCCTTTGCGTGCTATCACCATGTGGAGTATGTGAAATGCGACGGCATAGAGGTAGAACTGCACTATCGGCCGGCATTCCTCAATAATCTCATTTACAACAGACGACTGCAGCAGTGGTTTCTTAGCGAGGCAGCCACACAGCGGGAACACCGTGTGGAACTGCTAAATGGCGCTGGAGTGGTGAGCGTACCAACCAATGCCTTTAACCGCATATTTCTGATGGTACATATCATGAACCATGTGATACACGAGGGTATTGGCATGCGACAGATGATGGACTACTATTTCCTGTTGAGGCAGGGCTTCACAGAAGAAGAACGGCAGCATGACGTGCAATTGCTGCGACAGTTTGGCCTTTATGATATAACGGCTGCAGTCATGTTTGTGATGAGGCAACTGTTCGCCATGCCAAAGCGATATTTGCTTGTTCCGCCAGACGAGCAGCGCGGCATTTTCCTGATGAACGAGATTCTCTATGGAGGAAACTTCGGTCAGTATGATCCGCAGTCAATACAGGCAAACACACCATGGAGAAAGAACATGCTGCGATTGAAGCGAGACTGGAGACTGCTGAAAATATTTCCCTCCGAGTGCCTTTGGGAACCAATATTCCGTTGGTGGCATTTCTTTTGGCGCCAACTGCACCGTAGAATTAATTCTTAATTCACAATTCACAATTCATAATTCTTCGACGAGCGAAGCGACAAAGCCGAGCACACAATTGCCTTCCCTTGGCGATATGAGTATCGTGGGCCCACGGCCTCACATGCTGGCTCATACTGAACAATACGACAAGCTGATAGGTAAGTACATGGTGCGCCACTTTGTCAAGCCTGGCATCACAGGCTGGGCTCAGGTAACCGGTTTTCGCGGTGAGACCCGTGAACAGTTTGCGCAATATAGGCCCTGTGCGCTTCCACAAAATGTGATGTAAACATTACTTTAGCTATACTCTAGCCATACTCAAAGCTGCTTCTAGCCATACTCTAAGCATACTCTAGGCATACTCAAACAGTATGGCACGAGTATGGCTAAAGTGAGAGTAAACGCTCAGAAATGCGATTTTGATGACAGGAACCTATCCCCGTGTCTCCATAGAGAGATAAGAGAAAGATAAAAGATGAACAAGATACAACGTCAAAAGGCTTGGGAATGTGGTTTGCCAGCCTATTTGCAGCACGATTTGGATGCGTACAAGGAAGGGCTCCGTTCAGGTAGCACGTTGATTGACTGCCTGTGGTGCGAGTTATATGGCAGCATCAATGGTGCAGAAATCGACGACCAGGCTATTTCTCACGCCCCTGCAACGGCAGTTCTACATACAGTATCTCACACGTCGATGCCAGATCATGTTTCAATAACATTTGACAAAGAAACACCAAACACCAAGAGTGTCAGATGGAGCGGTGGAGAAAGGAATAATGATGACAGCAAGTTAATACAATCATAATGTCGCAGAAGAATCTTAAAAAGAAAGCTGCCGCAGGCATGATTTGGACGGCGTTGCAGAAATATTCTACAATGATTATCCGTTTTATCTCCGGCATCATCTTGGCGCGCCTGCTCACACCATTTGACTATGGTTGCATCGGTATGCTGATGATATTTATGGTGTTGGCCGAAGCATTTATCGATGGTGGCTTTGGTTCCGCCCTGATACAGAAGAAGCGTCCTACACAAGAGGACTATAGTACCATCTTTTGGTTCAATGTCGGCATGTCAGTGCTGCTTTATGCCGTCCTGTATGTCAGTGCCCCTGCTATTGCGCGATTCTACGATATTTCGCTCCTATGTGATGTTCTTCGAGTGCAGGGTGTGATATTGTTTATTTATGCCTTCAACGTCATCCAAAAGAACCAGTTGCGCAAGAAACTGAACTTCAAAGTTTTGTCCATCGTAACCGTTACAACGTCCATTTCTGCCCTGATTATAACCATTCTCATGGCCTATCATGGCTTCGGCGTCTGGGCGTTGGTAACCCAGAATATTATTACTGCCGCCATTCCTGCCCTCATATTCTGGTTTTACATCAAGTGGAGGCCCATTTGGACTTTTTCTGTCAAGTCATTTCGGGAACTGTTTAGTTTTGGCATCTATATGTTCCTGACCCATTTGGTCAACCGTTTCGGGCAACAATTGCAGGGGCTGCTGATTGGCAAGTTTTACAATGCATCCACTATGGGCTATTATTCCAAGGCAGACGGAACTGAAAGACTGGCCTCCACTTCCATCAGTGGAGTTATGACCCAAGTGACTTATCCGCTTTACGCCGAAGCACAGGATGAAAAGGAAAAACTGACCAACATGATTTGTCGCATTACGATGACACTCTCTTATGTTACATTTCCATTGATGTTCATTCTTTTGCTTTGCGCTAAACCTATCTTCGTCTTTCTTTATTCCGACCGATGGCTACAAAGTGTCCCGTATTTTCAAGTATTGTGTATAGCAGGGCTGGCTGGTTGTTTGCAGTCTGTCAATTTGCAATCCATTGCTGCTATTGGAAAAAGCAAAGAGATGTTTCTATGGACGATATTTAAGCGAATTGTTGGCATAGGAATAGTTGTGTCTGGATTGGTATGTTTTGGCATGAAAGGGCTTTTGGCGGGTGTTGTTTTTAATTATTGGTTCTCTTGGTTTGTCAATATCAGTCTGGTCTCAAAATATATTGGATACAAATGGTACAAGCAGATTGTGGACATCTTACCCGTCACGATAGTTTCATTATTTGCTGCATTAGTCAGTTTTGGCGTTGGCTATCTGTTGCATTTGGACATGTATCCCGATGGCATCGTAAAATTCACCATCTATGTGATTATTTATTTAGGTTGGTCTTTTGTATTTAAGCCGGAAGCATACACCTATTTCCTAACTATTATTCCATCAAAGCTTAAAATCTGGAAGAAGAAAGTCTAAAATACGATGAAAATAGCTTTAATCAAAGAAACCAAGAATCCTGTGGATAATCGCGTGGCACTTACTCCAAAGCAAGTGGCAGAATTGAACAAACTGTATCCTCAGCACAGAATTGTAGTTCAGTCCAGTGCTATCCGTGCTTTTTCTGATGACGAATATCGTGCAGAAGGTGTCCAGGTGCAGGACGATATCAGCGATGCTGACATCCTTGTTGGCATCAAAGAAGCTAAGATAGACACACTGATACCTGACAAGCATTATTTTTTCTTTGGTCATATAGCTAAAATGCAGGAATATAATCGCCCGTTGCTTCAGGCTATGTTGGCTAAGAACCTCACTTTCTCTGACTATGAATATCTTGTAGATGAGAATGGTGAGCGTGTTTGTGCCTTCGGTTGGTGGGCTGGTGTAGTCGGTGTATATTACACCTTGCGAGGCTATTTTCTCCATGATGGTCGTCATTCACTACCCCAACCAGACCGTAAGTTCACATTGACTCAGATGCGGACTATATTAGCAACAGCACAGTTGCCAAAGGTGAAGATTCTGATTACAGGAAATGGACGAGTGGCTCAGGGCGCTACATACGTGATGCGCGAATGCCGTGCTCAGGAACTGACCTACGAGCAGTTTATGAGTGATGAGCCAGTAAACACGCTATCTTTTTACCGAGCATCTGTCAATGAACTAGTAAAACGGAAAGACGGAAAACCATTCAACCGTGGTGATTTCCGCAGCAATCCTGAGAATTATGAGAGCGATTTTATAAAATTTGCTAAGCATACTGACATCTTAATTTCTTGTCATTTCTGGGATCCTAAGGCTCCCGTTTATTTGGAGCAGGAAGATTTTCAGAAATATGATCTTCCTATCAAGATGATTGGCGACATCACCTGTGACATTTGTGGAAGTATAAAGTCTACTATCAGACCGACTACCCATGCCGAGTCGTATTATGACTTCAATCCCGTTACTTATAAGGAGGAGTTGCCCTTCTCGTCTAAGAATCATATTACGGTTATGGCTGTTGACACTTGTCCCAATGCTCTGGCAATCGATGCCAGTGAGTATTTCGGTGAGATGTTGACAGAATACGTATTCAAGCCCTTGCTTAGTGGAGTGCATTCCGATGTGATTAGCCGCTCAACGATTTTGAAAAACGGGCAACTGACTCCGAGATTTGACTATCTGAAAGAATTTGCTGAAAACTGATTATAGGGGGCTGAAAATTTAAAATTTTAAGAAATTGTATAAAACGGTATTCAAATACTTGAAAAGGTCTCGTGGATGTTTGTCCATGATTTGGCATAGATCTGAATATGTTAATCATGTTTCCTATTATCCGGAATGCACGCATAAAACATCTTTTCAGATTTTGAAGGATCAGTCGCATTATAAATGGAAATACGGATATGTTGAAGCTTCAAACAGTCATGGATAAAGATGGTAATACCATTTGGCCCTGGGGTTAGAATCGGACGAGAAGGAAGTATTGTTGATAATTGGGCTTTTGGAGGAGTCTTTGTTGGAATTGATGCAAAAACTGGAAGGCTGATGGATAAGAGCATTCTTAAACCTAAATCAATTGGGTGGGATATTGCCATTACGCCACAAGGCCCTATGGTTATTGAGGGAAATGACAGATGGGAAATCACTTTGATTCAAGCCGTCCATGGAGGAATGGGTTATTTAATGAAGTTTTAAATAAGTAGTCTAAACATAAGCATTTTATGGTTCGAATAATAATCAATGCTGATGATTTCGGAAAAAGTCCGGGACGAAATCAAGCTATTAATGACTCCTTTGCACAAGGTATGATTCGTTCTGCCGGACTGATTGTTACAGGAAAATATCTACCTGAGGCCATAGAACTTGCTAAAGCGGGGAAGTATATGGACAAGTTGCACCTCCATTTCAACTTATCTGCCAACCAACTGCAAGAAGGTTCCGAAGATGCTCCCCTGACTGAGGCGATGAGAAAAGACCCATTTTTCTGCAAAAATCAGAAGTTTTTGAAGTATCATGGATTGCCAAAAGAACTTACCAGCATCAGAAAATGGAGGCTAGTCTATGATGAGTTGGTTGCACAGTATAAGAAATTCAATGAAGTTACTGAAGGAAAGGCTGACTATAAGCATGTGGACTTTCATTTATGGTATAATCTGACATGGTCGGTAGCCGTTGCCTTAAACCTTTTTACACGAAAATACAAGATTGAGTCCGTTCGATATTGGGGATTACATCAAATGAACAAACGAAGATTCAAAATTTATAGATTTTTAAGTTGGAATCATTTAGTAAAATCTATACCAGCGACAAATATCGATTATTTCCTCTCAAAAAGAGATTCCTTTAAGCAGTATAATGTCGTTGAATTATATTGTCATCCGAATTATAAGGATGGTGTATTCTTAGATGACAGTCCATCTTATCTCAAGCACGATCGTCAGCCAATGATGAAGCAGATCCAAATGCTAAAAGAGTTAGGTAGTGTTGAATTCTTGTCGTGGGAGGATATCATTTAAAGATAGATAATTGATGAATAAGCAAATTAGAATTTTTTTTGCAGGAGATTTCTGTTCCAAGCCATCCACATCAAAGATTACGGTTTCGGACGAATTGAAAAGTCTGATACAGTCGTGTGACTTGAAGGTTGTGAACTTTGAAGTCCCACTTAAGCCAAATGTGGAATTACCGCCTCAGAAAAGGGAACGGTTCTTCCAAAACGATGATGCACCAAATTTTCTACGTAGTTTAGGCTTTAATCTTTTCCAATTAGCAAATAATCATGCTTTTGACTGGGGTGAGAATGGGTTCAAGAAAACAAAAGATGCATTAGAGAACCAATCGTTTGGCGCAGGAACATACGAGGAAGCATATAGAATCAAGGTCTGTGAGACAAACGGATTAAAGATAGGATTTCTGTCGTTGTCGTTCGCAGCCTATACAGGTGTGTTTAATAATGTGATGAACCACGAAGGGTTGGGTTGTGCTTATATCTATGATTTGAAAGTGAACCATGTCATCATAGAAGCGAAAAACGAAGTGGATTATTTGTTTGTTCTGCCTCATGATGGTATTGAATATATCGATATTCCATTGCCAGAAACCATTGCTCGCTATCGTGACTTTATAGACTATGGCGCAGATGGTGTGATAGGCACTCATCCGCATTGTCCGCAAGGTTGGGAAACATATAAAGATAAGCCCATCTTCTATAGCCTTGGCAATTTTCTATTCAACAGCAAAGAAAACTACGAGTTCAGAGCAAACCGCCCTCATTGGTACGAAGGACTTTGTGTGTTGATGACCATTGAAAAGAATAGCATCAAATGGGAAGTGTTGAACACTCGCAATGTTGACAATGTCAGACTCATAATAGACTCTGATAAAGAGAGGATTGAACATAATAGACAATTGTGCCGTTATCTTGCTGATAAAGATGCGTATGACAACTATCTAAACAAGATATGTACGACACTCGGTCAAAAAGAACTGTCTATCATTGATAGAGTGTTTCATCCCCAAACCCTAAAGGAATGCTCAGGATTGTTGTTGAAATATTGGATAAGCAAGCTAAAAGGAAAGGATATTATAAACGATTATAGGTTGCTACGCTTACTTACGCATGATGCAAGAAGAGACTTACTTATGCAGACTTTACATCGAAATAACAGCAAATAAACATGTTTGAAAAACTAAAAAGAAAACTCGCCAAGAAACGTGAGATGAAGAAGTGGGAGGTGCGTATCACCAAGAACTTCAAAGACCTGAAGAATCGCCGCAAGCTTACTAAGGAACAGATAAAGGAGGTGGACGATTTTTACATCAGTATGATAGGAAGAAAAGTACCTCTTTATTGCCATGAGTACTTTTATTCACGTACAGGGGTATTTACAAAAGAATATATCCCTAACAATTTCTATCATTGCGAATTGGTTCCAAGAGCAAATGTTCATAAGCTTCAAGGGGCTTTTGGCGACAAGAATATGTGCGACTTTTTATTTCCTGGTGAGAATATCGCTCATTCCATCCTCAAAAACATGAACGGCTACTACTTTTTTGAGGGACAGCCCGTATCCGAAGAAGAAGCTGTAAGACTTTGTGGGAACTTGGAGAAAGTAATCATCAAACCGTCGCGCGAATCGCATGGTAGTGGTGTGCAGATGTTTTCGTCTAAGGATGGTATTACGGATATAAAAGGAAAAACCGTCCCCCAGCTTTTTAAAGAGTATAAACAGAATTTTCTGGTACAGGAGTGGGTTCGCCAGCATGAAAAGATGGCCGCATTGAATCCAACATCAGTCAATACCATTCGAGTCTTGTCCTACCGCTCAGGGATGGAAGTGCTAATCATTTATTCCGTTGTGCGCATTGGCCGCAGTGGGGCTATAGTTGATAACCAGTGTGCAGGAGGTATTAGCACCACTATTTCAAAAGATGGAAAGCTTGGTAAGGAGGCCTTCGGCGGCTATACCGAGGATAACATTGTCAAGACCGATACAGGTATAACGTTGGATGGCTACCAGCTTCCCTCGTACGATAAGGCAATTGAATTTGTTAAACGCCTCCATTTAAAGCTGCCTTTCTTCAATATCGTTGGATGGGATGTGGCCATTCAGGAAGATGGAGCCCCCGTGCTTATTGAATTTAACACTAATCCAGGCTTGAGCCAATCGGCGTTTAAGTCTGGTATGGGCGAATATACTGAAAGAATAATCCGTGAGTTATGGCCAAGACCTAACACTTGGTTCCCAGATTGACTTTTTTTATTATGTCATTTATTATGTCAGATAGATTTCAAATAATTGAAAAGCCCGAATGGGTGTCGTGGGACGAAATCCATGAGGTGGTATGGGAAGCTCACGCAAATAATAGAGAGAAAGGTATTATCATGTCATACCCTTCACTTTCTGGTGAAGAAATAAAAAAAAGGATAGAGAATAATGGCAAAATGTATGTTGCAATAGATGGGCAAAATGTAATAGGTACTTTAGCATTAATAATAAAAAAAGGGAACAAA
Source organism: Prevotella sp. E13-27 (assembly GCF_023217965.1). Classification (NCBI taxonomy): domain Bacteria; kingdom Pseudomonadati; phylum Bacteroidota; class Bacteroidia; order Bacteroidales; family Prevotellaceae; genus Prevotella; species Prevotella sp. E13-27. The sequence goes on from NZ_JALPSC010000001.1 coordinate 1,637,453, forward strand.
TGGTATAATAAGGGATCTTATGGTTATCTCTGTTTTGGGGCAGTACTTCCCAATTATAGCGGTAAAGGAATATATCGTTCATTGTATAAAGTCGCAGAGACTACTGCTATAAATATGGGAATTTTCGTTATTACGAGAGATACAAATGAGAAAAATGCCAGAATGCTAAAAATATCAAAGCAAGAAGGTTATCATTTTGTTGAATGCAAAGCATACAAAGATCATTTCAATATAGTCCGTGCTAAATGGTTAGATGGTTGTCCTTATTCCTCATGGTATATCAAAATGAGGTTTCTTCTGTCAAAATTCAAGCAGAAAACTCGTTATAAAATGGTTCCAGGAAAGGGACGGGTAAAGCGTTTTGGAATATAATCAGAATGAGACAAAAGGTTGTCATCATAGGCCACAGCTATTCTTCGCGACTGAGCATCATCCGTTCTGTAGCGCAAATCGGCTGTGAAGTGAGTGTCATTGTGATGACGGGTTCTAAACGAGACGGGAAAACACTCAATAATAAAAAGCCCATTGACTGCTACAGCAAATACGTCAGCCACGTCTATTATTGTCTGCGAAAGGATAAGGAGGAGCTAATTAGAATACTATTAGAACATTGTACAGATTCTCAGCAAAAGGTCGTGTTGTTTCCCGACAGTGATGATACCGTAGCTACTATTGACAACTATCGAAATCGCTTGGCTGAACACTTCTGTTTCCCTCACATTTGCAATGGTTCTGGCTCTATTGCATACTGGATGGATAAGATTCACCAGAAGGACATGGCTCGAAGCGTGGGACTGAACATCGCTGACGGCATAGTGATTAACATCAAAGATGGAGAATACGTCATTCCCGATTGCGTAGCTTACCCTTGCTATACGAAACCGTTGGCCACGATGAATGGAGGGAAAGGTGGCATGCATCGTTGTGACAATGAAACTGAACTGAAAAAAGCGCTCAACGAATATATTACGACAAGGACCAGAACAGGTAATGTGTTAGTTGAAGAATACAAAGAGATAGAAACTGAATATGCACTACTTGGCTTCTCCAATGGGAAGGAGGTCGTGATACCCGGTATGATGCTACTTTTGGTTATCTCAAAGAAGAACAAAGGTATAGCGCTTCAAGGTAAGGTGATGCCTGTTAATGGTTTTGAAGAGGTAATATATAAATTCAAGCAGTTGGTTCTTAGCATTGGTTTCGTAGGCGTTTTCGACATCGATTTCTACAAAAGTGGCAATCTGATATACTTCTGCGAAATGAATCTCCGTTTTGGCGGTTCTGGCTATGCCATTACAAAGATGGGATGTAACCTGCCAGCGATGATGGTACAATATTTTTCTGGTGGGGATATGGACAGCTGGACAAATCATATTACGGGCGAAGCCATCTATACTAATGAACGAATGTGTTTGGACGATTGGACGAACGGATATATTACTTTGGATGACTATCAGCGATACATGAAGACAGCAGATATTCACTTCATTCAAGATGATGATGACCCACAACCCCAGAAAGCATACCAAAGGACATATTTCTCACGTAGATTGTCTATGCTTGTCAAAAAATATTTAAGCTCTTTTAATAGCAACAGGATATGCAGAGAGTTATTGTCATAGGGCATGGTTATAGCATCAGGTTAAGTGTTATAAGATCAGTTGCCTCCCTTGGCTGTGAGGTGACAATCATACATATTGGGGCTCCGACAAAGCCTATTGATGGCTATAGTAAGTATGTAAATGACATTTTGTACTTCAATCGGCAAGAAGGGACGGAAGGCTTGGTCAAGCTTCTTTTGGAGAAATGTACGGTGGAGGGGCAGAAGCCCATCATTTTCCCAACGAGTGACTTCTCTGCCCTGGCCATTGATGATGATGAGATCAAAAAACATTTTGCTGTTCCATACATCATCAATAATAATTCTCAATTCTCAATTCTCGATTCTCAATTATCTATCGCCTATTGGATGGACAAGGCTCATCAGAAAGCATTGGCGCTATCCGTAGGGCTAAACACCGCAGGCTCAGTGGTCGCAGAAAGAGGACGGGAGGGGTTCCAGATTCCAGATGGCATCAAATATCCGTGTTTTACCAAACCTGTGTCATCCTTTGGAGCTGGAAAGAAATGCCAGCGGCGTTGTAATAATCCTGAGGAGTTAAAGGCTGTTCTTGCAATCGCTGATAAGAATGACATCACAAAGGTTCTCGTAGAAGATTTTATTGACATAAGCCATGAATATGCCGTCCTTGGATATTCCGATGGAACGATTGTTATCATACCTGGCATTATTAAATTTCTTAAAGAAAGTAAGAGACATAGAGGTGTGGCTTTGGCTGGCGAGGTGTTGCCCACAGCTGGCTTTGAGGACTTGATTGGCAAGTTTGCCGAGTTCATCCGCCAGATGGGATTCGTAGGTGTCTTCGATATAGATTTCCTCGAGAGCAATGGCGTATTCTATTTTGATGAGATGAACCTTCGTATTGGCGGTTCTGGTATGGCCATCTTGAAAGCTGGTGTCAATCTGCCAGCCATGTTTGTGAAAGCGATGTGTGGAGATAGTACGGACGGCATGGCGCAAGCGGTCACTCATACTGCCACATTTGTGAATGAGAAGATGGCCTTGGATGATTTTGCTGAAGGATGTATATCGTTCCGTGAATACAGTAGGCTGCTTGCCACAGCAGATATTCTCTTTATCAAAGATGAATCAGATGCTGCTCCTTATCAGGAGTATGAGAAACAATTTAGAGAACAATTATTTAGCTATAAAAGAATAGCGAAACGAGTGCTTCAATTATTTTGAGAAATGGGAAAAACAATTTTGACAGTTGGTGTCTATGATATGCTCCACATTGGCCACATACTCCTGTTCAAGCGGGCCAAGGAATTGGGCGATCGCCTTGTCGTGGCAGTACAGGATGGTGAATATATACAGAAATACAAGCCTGGCACACCGATGGTTTATACCACAGAAGAGCGTATGTATATGGTCAGTACCATCCGTTATGTCGATGAGGTGGTTCTATACAGAGATGTGGACAAGGACCTGCCAAACTTTAAATTTGACGTATTTGCAAAAGGACCCGACCAGACACATGCAGGTTTCCAGCGGGCTGTTGAATGGTGCAAAGAGAACGGCAAGGAAGTCGTGGTAATCCCGCGTACGGAAGGTATCTCTTCCACACTGCTGCGCGAATACTCTAAAACGCGTTAGAATGATATATAGACCACGGTAGAGAAGAATTACAATTAAAACATTGACAAATGAAAGAAATAGAAAAAGAAGCATATAAAAGAATCCCTTTTGAGATTCTCATTCATTTTGCTGACTTCTGCGAAAAGAACAATATAAGATACAGTCTGGCCTACGGCACATTGCTTGGGGCAATCAGACATAAGGGGTTCATTCCTTGGGATGACGATATTGATGTTATCATGCCAAGGTCCGACTATGAACGATTCAAGACATTGTATCATTCAGAGCGTTACCCCTTCTCTGATATAACCATAAACAAGTATCATGCCACGGGTATGGGAAAGATATATGATTCTCAGACCTTCTTCTATTTCAATAAGATTAAACGAAGTTACGGTCTGTTTGTCGATGTTTTTGTCGTCGACAATTTCCCAATTAATGTGAAGGAAAGATTAAGATGGCAAAAGTGGACGCGATTCTTCATTTCTCTCAATGCCATAAAGCAGGCAGATCTGAAAGGTATGCTTCATACCAGAAAGTCCTTTTTAGGAAAGGCAAGGATTCTCTTGTATAAGATGCTACCCATTCCCAAATTATTCATTCAGAAAAGGATTTCCTTCCTGTCACAGAAATACAACGCTTCCCCCACTGGTCTTGTAGGAATCACCATGTCATGCGACAATCCCTTCGATACCTATCCTGCCAACTTTTTCGAAGAATATGTTGATGTAGAATTCGAAGGACGTACTTTTAAGGCAATTCGGCAGTATGACAAATGGCTCCGGATATGCTATGGCGATTATATGCAGTTGCCGCCTGTTGAGAAAAGGATTGGCAGACATCATATAACAGCTTATTATAAATAGCTACACTATTCGAATTAAATGATAGGTACACGATAAAACTTTATAGGCATGATAGAAATAATAAGAGTAGCCAAACATATTCTCCCGTTTTTAGCTGTAACACTCCTAAAGATGTGGCAAGATCTTTGGTATAGCTGTACTGTAAAACGAGGACAAAAAGAGAATTTGGCCGAATTGATGATGGCTAATCACACCTTGGAAAAGGGCCTCACCATGCCAAACCGCAAATTAGGTTTTGGATACCCTAAAGTGAGAGGTATTATCGACAGATGTAGAAAATACATCAAGGATTACTCGCCTAATCATATCGAAATACAATGCTCGATTGACATTCTGCAACAGTATTATAACTTGCATGTTGATAATCTTTTTGAGTTGCCAGATGATATTATCAAAGGGATACAGGAAGTGCAGAAGAGCAAGTTATATGATACAAAACTATGTTATGAAACCACAAAGTCCGATTACTTTACCCCTACAGATAATTTCAAGGAATTTGCGCTTTCACGTCATTCTGTGCGATGGTACTCTGATGAAATAGTCCCTAATGAGGACATTATCAACGCCATCCAACTAGCTCAGACTGCCCCTTCTGCATGTAATCGGCAGGAAATCAAAGTTTATGTCGTATCAACTGACGGAAAAAAGAAAGCACTTTTAGAATTACATAAAGGGCACACAGGGTTTGGAGATCAAGCTGATAAAATTCTGTTAATTACTGCAGATATGGGCTTTTGGCAATGCAACAACAGGACTTCTGCGTTTCTTGATGCCGGTATATTCACGATGAACCTGCTCTATGCTCTCCACTATTATGGGATATGTGCTTGTACGTTGAATGCTCATCTTTCCATCAAGAAGCAGAAAAAGCTTAAAAAGATTGTTGGTTATTCAGAGAGTGAAATTCCAACTGTATTTATCTCTATTGGCAAAGCACCAGAGAAATTCATGGTTACAGGCAGCCAAAGAGTTGAGCACGAAACAATATACAAAATAGTTTAAGGATGATATTATTAGCCTGTATATTCATACTGTTATACGGACTGGTCCAATATGCTAAAGGTAGGAAGGGACGAGGGGCGTTCGTGTTCTTCTTCTTGCTGACGGGTGGTTTCCATTTCCTGAGTCTGGATTGGTGTCCTGTAAAGTACACCGACTTTGCCGTGGTGTATTTGGTCGCAGTTGCTCTTTTGAACATACATAAAGGTAATCGAAAATTCTTTAAGCCACAGATTAAGATTTATAAGGTTGCAACAATTCTTGGAGTTTATTTTGCTTTGGAATTTGTCCGTACTATTATCCTTAAAGAGGAAATTTTATCATTCGCTCTTGCGAGCTATCGAACCTATATACTCGTCTTCTCTTTCTGGCTTGTTCAGGAACTGAAAGAATGGGAAATAAAGCGTCTTTTGAAGCAAATAGCCTCCATTACAATAGTTTCAACAGTGCTTTTTGATTTGCAACCACTTCTTGAAATCAAGATTCTCCAACACGCATCCGTCAGTGAAACTCGCTATCGCAACATCCCCTATCTCGCCTATTTCTTTATGCTTTTAGCTACCATTAGGTTAGATTTCAGCAGATGGAAGAGTGTTGCCCTTGTCTTAATGTTTTTGATTGCTATATTCCTTACCCAGCACCGGGCAGTGATGATGGCATACGTCTTTTGTGTCGGTCTGCATCTGCTTATGACCAAGAAAAGAGGAAGATTTTTGCAATATGGTTTGATAGGATTGGTATTCTCACTGTTTGCGGGTGAAGCCATTTTATCCCGTTTTGAAGACGACAAAAGTAACCGTTCCACGATTGAGGACATTAAAGCTGTTGTTAATTTGGATTACGAAACTGCCGTCAACGATGAATTTGCAAATGAGAATGGCACATTTTCTTTCCGTGTTCTTTTATTGACGGAGCGGCTCAACTATATGATCAACCATCCTCGTAATGCAGTGTTTGGGTTAGGCACACGCCATGAAGATTCCCCGAAAACACAGCGGCAGTTTGATTTCTTCTTAGGGACCAATAATCATCGAGGAGGTATTGGCCAAATCTCTTCTGCAGACCTTGCCTGGGTGAATCCTCTGATGCACTTTGGTTTCTTTGGTATTGCACTCTTACTATATCTTTCATGGGTTATTAGCACATTCTTTTACAGGAACCGAAATATTTCAGACATGACTATGGCTGCGTTCCTGTATTACATTTTCTTGTTGTTGACTTCGTTCAAGAATGACCACCTCTATGGCAATATGCAGATGTTCTATGTTTATCTGCTGATAGAATATATACGCTATTCTAATGTTAAATTAAGAGTTAAGACTGAATAATCAATGAAAATATCCATTTTAACTTTCTCAAAAGAGACAAACTTCGGAGCCAACCTGCAGTGCTATGCTTTATGTAAGACATTGCAGGATATGGGGCACGATGTCAAGATAATTGATATTCAGTTACCAGAAAGGAAGGCATCGTGTATTTCCAGAATAATAAGGCTACCAGAGAAGTTTTTTTTCAAGGTCTTCCAAAAGAAACATCTTGATATATTCACTCGAAAGTACGTGAGCGTAGACGACCTCAAGTACAATCCGCCAAAGAGTGATTTATGTATCGTAGGGTCTGACCAAGTTTGGAGTCCTCAATTGACACAGCGTCTTGACCCTCTGGTCTATTTCTTCTCTTTCCTTCCGGATGGTACCCGAAGAATATCATACGCTGCAAGTTTCGGAACAGAAGTGTGGAACAATCCGGAACTTACAGAAGAAGTGAGACGTCTATTGAAAAAGTTTGATGTAGTCAGCGTGAGGGAGGAAAGTGGAGTGAAAATCTGCCGCGATGTGTTTGATATAGAAGCTGTAAAAGTAGTTGATCCAACCCTCCTACTTTCTTCTTACGACAATCTTTGCGGAACGTACGACTGCAAAAAGGAAACAAAGAGTCTTGTTTATTTTCCATTCCATCGTAATGATAAAGAACAGGCCATTCTTGCCGATTTCGCCAAGTCTCATGGTCTGAAGGCTGTTTCGCTTCTTTCCTTCCGTCGTTCTCCAGGATTCACCCGCAAGATGTTTGTTCCACTTCGCCAATGGCTTAATAGTATAAGGTATGCCCGGCTGGTAGTGTCACATTCGTTCCATTGCATGGTGTTCTGTATCTTGTTCCATCGCCATTTCATTACCATCCCTATAAATGGACGCGGCACTCGACAACGCAATTTACTGACTATGCTTGGCATGGAAGACCATATCTGTGAGGATAACGATAAGCTGTCTGACTGCTTGGAGAAAATCTATACTAAGAAGATTGATTACGAACATATCGACGGAAAAATAAAAGAACTGAGAGATCATTCTTTGGATTTCCTAAGAAGTAGTATCTCGATGATTAGTGCAAAAAAGCAATGATATTGATATGAGAATAGCTCATTTGAATTGGACCTTAGCATATGGTGGCATTGAGACAATGCTTGTCAACATAGCAAACGAACAGGCTATGCAAGGTGCTGAGGTGTATATTATTGTAATAAATAACCGTATTAAGGAGGAACTTGTCAATAAGCTTAATTCTGAAGTTCATCTTATATTGATGAAGAGAAAGGCAGGTACAAGAAGCTTTTCTTCAATAAAACAACTTGACGCTGTTCTTTCTGACATCAATCCAGAAGTGATACATATTCATACAGGCAGTTTGTATGATGTCATCCCCTCAAAGTGGACAAGAAACAAATCATGCATTATTTGCAGGACTGTTCATGCCATTCCTCATGGCTCTTTCTGTTCGCCTTTCAGACTGATACGTTTGTTTCAACGGCTTATCTTGCATAAAGGTGGCAATGTTATGAATGTGAACCGGGTGGATAAAGTTTTTTCTATTAGCAAAGCTGTTGCCGCAGATTTGAAAAATAAATTCGGGGTTGATTCAACGGTTGTATGCAATGGTATTCTGTCGGATACTTTTAAAAAAAGAGAATACCGAATGTTTGATGGCGAACTGAAAATAGTCCAGGTGAGCCGTCTCGTACACGAGGAAAAAGGACAAGACCTGCTGATACAGGCGGCTGGTAAATTGACCGTCAAAGGCTATAAGTTAAAGATTGATTTCATCGGTGAAGGAAAGTCTCGTGATTTTTTAGAGTCATTAGTTCGGCAACTTGGCTTAGGCAGGAAAGTGTCATTTCTTGGACTAAAACCGCAAGAGTATATAAAATGTCATCTTAAGGACTATGATCTTTTTGTTCAGCCTTCGCGTGTTGAGGGCTTCGGCCTGACTGCTGCAGAAGCCATGGCTGCAAATGTACCGGTGTTGGTTTCGGCAGGCCAAGGACCGGCAGAAGTTACTGAAGACGACCTTTACGGCTGGATCTTCGACAATGGAGACAGCGACAGTTTGGCAAATCAGATAGAATACATTATTAACAATTACAACCAATGTCTGGGCAAGGCAAGGAAAGCTGCGGAGCATGTTGCCGCCAATTACGATGTAAAAGCTACAGCTCGTAGATATCTTGAAATGTATAAAAACATTTAAGAGGAAATAGCATCATGAAAAAACAAACTATAAAATCAATAACTCGCAATCTGCTTTATCGCTTTCGTCAGATTAAAACTGAACGGTTTTACCTCCTTATCATGCGCAAAAATGGCATTGCCAATAAAAAGGTTGTTGGAGAAAAGGAATGGGTTGAAAAATGGTCACAATTCGGACTGAAAGCAAAGCCTACACAATATAGGGTGTTTAGTCATTATATTGGTAATGATATAAACATCGTACCCGAAGATATTTGTCATGACTTCATTGAAACCATTTTAAATCCCATGCGTTTCCGAGGTTATTATGCAGATAAAAATGTTTTTGATAAACTGTTTCCTGAAAGTTACATGCCGCGGACTGTTCTGCGTAAAATGAATGGCACGTATTATGATGAAGCTTATCGACCAATTGAGATGACGGAATCAGTGTTTTTTCAAATCCTTAATCAATCAAAAATAGATAAGATTGTCATAAAGCCTAGTGTGGGAGGTATGTCTGGGCATGATGTCAGACTCTTTTGCAAAGACCGGGATGCTTCTCAATCGTGGAGGGATTCAAGCACAAAGACGTTATTGGATTTATCATACATTGAACATTATTACGGTTCAAACATGATTATTCAAGAAGTAGTGCAGCAAAGTGATTATATCAGTATGTTTAATTCTTCTTCAATCAATACATTGCGATTAAGCGTTTACCGTTCCGTTTCCGACAATGAGTGCTATGTTACGGGAGCAATAATGCGTATTGGAGGGAAAGGAAGTGTAGTTGATAATGCACATGCTGGTGGTTGTTTTGTTGGCATTCATCCAGATGGTTCTTTCTGCCACGAAGTCTGCAATCAATATGGACAGCAACAATCTACCTTTAATGATATTGATTTTACCAACAATTATCAATATCCTAACTGGTATAAAGTTATAGAATTTGCAAAGTCAGTTGGTAAGCATGTTCTTCATCATCGTCTGTTAGCATTAGATATTGTATTAGACAAAGACAATCATCCTCATTTGATAGAGTTTAATATTGAAGGTTACGCTTCATGGCTTTTCCAATATACAGTTGGTACTGCTTTTGGAGATTTTACTAATGAGATATTGCGCTATTGCCTGAAGAAACAAAAGGAAATAGAAGAAGTTATTTGTTTATGAGTAAATTATATAAATTATTGAAGTACCCCTTAAAGCCGTTCGCTAAGATTCTGGAGCGTCTATCGCCATACGTGAGAAACGACGAAACCTACCTGCGTTGGTATTACTTCTTTTGTATGAAAAAGAGACTGAATCTGACATCACCTACCACATACAATGAAAAGATAAACTGGCTGAAGCTTTACAACCGCAATCCTTTTTATACCACATTGGTTGACAAACTAAAGGTAAAGGATGTTGTGGCGCAGAAGATAGGTGACGAACATGTGATAAAGACTCTTGGCGTTTGGAAGCATGCAGAAGATATTGATTGGGACAAATTGCCCGACCGTTTTGTGTTGAAGACAACGCAAGGTGGGGGCAATGTCGGAATAATGATTTGTCGCGATAAATCCTCTTTCGACAAGGCGAAGGCCGTATCAAATATGAATGCTGCATTGAAGCAGAACCTCTATTATTCTTCTCGCGAATGGCCATATAAGGACGTAGAACCGATGATCTTTGCAGAAGAGTATATGGAAGACGAACATGGAGAACTGCGCGATTACAAATTCTTCTGCTTCAACGGTAAATGCAAGATGCTTTTTGTTGCCACAGAACGGCAGACTCGCGAAGAACCCTTTTTCAATTTCTTTGATGAGAACTACAATCCATTGCCTTTCAAACAAGAGCACCCTGTGAATCCCGTCATTCCCGAAAAGCCTGAAGGCTTTGATGAAATGAAGCGCATTGCAGAGGAATTGTCTAAAGGACTTCCCCATGTCCGCATGGATTTATATGTAATCAACGGAAAAGTCTATTTTGGAGAATATACGTTCTATCATTTTGGAGGTGCTATGCCTTTTGAACCTGCGGAGTGGGATTACAAGATAGGCGAGTGGCTGCAATTGCCTTCTTAATCCATGTATACATTGTAGAATAATGATACAAACAAGACAAGACTTAAAGCGTTTTCTTTATACGGAGGACGCATTGATGAGGCATCCCAACATGTTTCTAAAATGGTTGGGGCGTTCTGACGATTATCTTCCATTCCTATTGGTGAAATGTCTAAGGAAGTACGAATACTATAAGAATAAGAAAAGAAACTTCTTGGATATTATTCCATACGCTTGGTATATGTGGAATTTCCGCAGACTGAGAGTAAAGACTGGAATTATGCTTTTTCCTAACACTATTGACGAAGGGCTACTTTTGGTTCACCCAGGATTTAGACGAATCGATAAATTTGCTCATATAGGAAAGAATTGCACCATACTTCCCAATGTCCTTTTTGGTCTGAAGACTCCTGAAGGTGGATTTCAAGATATTAAAATTGGTGATAATTGTTATATAAGCACAGGAGTGACAATCTTGGCACCAGTAACAATAGGCAACAATGTAACTATAGGTGCAGGAGCCGTAGTTAACAAGGATGTTCCCGACAATTGTGTGGTAGGTGGAGTACCTGCCAAGATTCTAAAATACAAGGAATGATAATTGTGATCTGAATGCACAAAAACTTAATGTTCATATTCCAAAGCAAATGATAGCTCATCAAGAAAAAAGACAAGAGTATGTAGATGTCATCAAGGGATGGGCAATGTTGCTCATTGTCGTATTCCACTCATCATCTGGATTGTTTCCGAAGATGGTTCATTCACTCTTAGGTGGTGGAATGGATGTCGTTATATTCTTTATCGTTGCCGGCTTTTTTATTAAAAGTGAGCGCATGGTGAATCCTAAAAGCTTTCTGCAACCTAAATTGAAAACTCTTTATATTCCAGCAACAGTTATCTATGTCTGTGCGGTCTTGCTACATAATGTATTTGTTGACATTGGCTGGTATCCTCTTGGCGAAATCCACCCTGGCAACGGACAGCCTTTTCACTATTACGATGTGAAAGATTTCGCACTTGGTGTATTGAAGGCTCTTTGTTGTGCAGGAAGTGGTGAACTTGCAATGGGTGCAATGTGGTTTCTCTATACATTGCTTTATGCGATGACGGGACTAAGTTTATTGGCTTGGACGACAAAGAAGTTTGTTGATGATGAAAAACAGAGAGAAAAGATACTTATCATTATCTTGCTTACAGGTTTGATTGCCAGTTGTGTTTTAACACAGATTATTGGTTTAACCATCAACCGATTAAATGTTTCCATAACAGCTATGGCACTTATTTATCTTGGGAAGAAGGTTTATCAGGATTATCATTGGACTTTCGATAACACTTTCTATTTCATTATTAGCAGCTTGATATTTGTTTCTGTGGTTTTCTTGCAAAAGGATCATATTACGATGGCAAGGAACAAATACCAGGATATATTACAGTTGTGTATTGGGGGGTGTACTTTGTTGTATATGTGGGGGTATATTGCAAAACGGATAGTTTCGACCTGTGTGGGAAAGCTGTTAGCATCGATAGGTAGAGAGTCCTTATATGTGATGGCACTTCATATTGTAGGCTTTTTCATTTGTAATAGTCTTATGGAATTGTTAGGGGTTTATCAACAAGGTGATCCAAAAGGCATGTACACATATAAGATGCAAGGCAATATACTAATATTTATTTGTTATATGGTATTTGCCATAGGATTCTCTTTGACATCTATTAACCTGTTTCGCCGACTAAAGTCTATTATACTCCCAAACCGATGACTCCACGCATCTATTTCTTTGCTAATTTCGGTAACTGGAACCGCCAGCCATACGGCGGAGGTGAGATAGGCAACCGCCGTACACTCGGAATGATGCGGCAGGCTGGATATGATGTACACTTGATTGAGAAATATAATCGGGTGTATAAGCATACGCGGACGGATACAATTATTATTTCTTGTCTGATGATATGGGATATCGTCAAGTTTTTCTGTATTCTGTTATTTGGCCGGCGCAAGAACAGTTTGGTTCATATTGTTGGATTTTATGGCAGCACCATCTACTTTGAGCGTATTTTGGTCGGTATTTCTCACTTGTTGGGCTATCAGACGGTTTATGAGATGCGAGGTGGGGGCGCAGTCTTTCATTACCAAAACGATTCTGAACGTTATAGACATTGGTTTGCTGCTACCATCAGACAAGCGGATTACATCTTCAGCCAGGGGCAGGAAAATAAATCTCTCATAGACAGCATCGACCAGGGTAAACATTTCTTTTACTATCCTAATTGCGTCATGCGCGATTTCTGTCCCAAAGAATATCCTAGTAAGCCAACCAACCGCATCAATCTGCTTTATTTCGGGCGTGTGGCTAAGCGAAAGAATGTGGATGTCGTTGTTGATGCCTTCAATCTATTGGCTGCAAAATACAGTAACATCTATCTTGACATAGTAGGAAACTGTACAGAACCCACATACGCAGAGGAGATAAAAAGGCGTATAAGTGCCTCGGAATTTACCAACCGGATAACGATGCATCCTGCCTGCAGTCATGACAGGCTGAAAGAACATCTTGCCGACAAGCACTTTTATATCTTTCCGACCTCTGAACCACGAGAAGGACATAGCAATGCCCTCACCGAAGGAATGGCATGGGGACTAATTCCAGTAGCTACAGATATAGGCTTTAACCGAGCAATTGTTGGTGACGATATGTTAATAGTTAAGCAGCTTTCGGCAAAAGCCTTTGACGATATTGTTGCAAATGTTGTAGATAGCGGAAAGATTCAGGAACAATCAGAAAGAGCCTATCACCGCATACAAAGTAACTATACAGAGGATATTGTCTATAACAGATTGAAAGAGGAATACAATACTCTTTTCAGTTTGTGTCATACGACAAGAGAATCATGACTTCGTGACACAAAAATCATAAAGATGAGGTTTTACCCATACTTTACCCATACTCTATGCTGCTTCTAGGCATACTTTAGGCATACCCAAACTCTATGGCATAAATATGGCTAAAGCGAGAGTAAACGCTTTGAAAAGTGAATATACTTTGTGGCGCAACGATCATTCGTTTGTTGATATGCTCAGCAAGAAGTCGTGAATGAAAGATTTGGAGAATAAAAAAGAATGATGTATTTTTGCAATCGAAATGGATATTTCGGAAATGGCTGTTGCGATAATTAAGGTACAATAATTCAAAAGTTTATACAATGAGATTCTACGGCAGAGAACAGGAAATCGCCTTCCTGAGAGAGACTCGGGACACGGCTGAACGGGTGGCCCGCTTTACGGTGGTAACCGGTAGGAGGCGTATCGGCAAGACAACACTGATTAAGGAGGCTTACAAGGATGAGCCTTTCGTGTATTTCTTTGTGGCCAGAAAGGCGGAATCGGACCTCTGCGAGGTGTATCTGGAGGAGGTCAGCGAGAAGTTGGGCATTCCTACACTGGGCAGTAGCAGGCACTTCAGCGAGATATTCCGCTACCTGATGCAACTGTCGCAAACCCGGAGCTTTACGCTGGTGATAGACGAGTTTCAGGATTTCTTCAGAGTGAACAAGGCCTTTTACAGCGAGATGCAGGACATCTGGGACGAGTATGAGAAGACATCGAAGATGAACCTGGTGGTGTGCGGCAGCATCTACTCGCTGATGCAAAAGATTTTCAAGCAGAAGAAGGAACCTCTATATGGACGACAAACAGCAGAACTGAGGGTGAAGCCTTTCAAGCCTTCGGTGCTGAAGCAGATTATGGCAGATGCGAAGCCCGGATACACAAAGGAGGATCTGCTGGCCATGTTCACATTTACGGGTGGTGTGGCTAAATACGTGGGACAGTTGGTGGATGGTGGTGCGTTGGACAAGGATGCCATGATAAGGCACATCGTGAGCCCCAACTCGACATTCCTGAACGAGGGCAAGAATAATCTGATAGAGGAGTTTGGCAAGGATTATGGTATCTATTTCTCCATCCTGTCGTGCATTGCCAGGGGCAAGAACACTCGTAGCGAGATAGAGGATGTGATAGGCAAGGAGGTGGGGGGATATCTGACCAACCTGGCCGAGGATTATGAGTTGATTAGCAAGCGGCAGCCCCTGTTTGAGAAGAGCGCCAACAAGAACGTGCGCTACGAGCTAGACGACGTGTTCTATAGTTTCTGGTTCCGGTTTATCTTCAAATACAGCTATATTATCGAGATTGAGAACTATGCCAAGCTGCAGGAGATCATCGGGCGCGACTACAGCACATTCAGCGGACTGATGCTGGAGCGGTATTTCCATCGTGTGGTCATGGAGTCGGGTGAGTTTACACGTATTGGCCGTTGGTGGGACCGCAAGGGCGAGAACGAGATAGACATGATAGCCGAAGACGGGCTTTCGGATAGCGTGACGTTCTACGAGATTAAGCGTCAGGCGGATGAAATCAGCATGGGTGTGCTGAAACAGCGGGCTGAGGTGATGCTGCAGGCCACGCACGAGTGGAAGAAGTACGACATCCACCACAAGGGACTGAGTATGGAGGATATGTAACATTTCTATAAGGATGCTGAGACTTCAAGAATTGGACATCGTAGAATCTAAAGAGCAGTTGGCGCTTATCCCTGAAGGGAAAGTGCTGATTAACACCATTAATGCCCATTCCTATAACACAGCGCAAAGAGATGATGCGTTTGCTGAGGCGTTGTGTAACGGAGATTATCTGATTCCCGATGGAGCAAGCATCATCAAAGCTTGCCGATGGCTGAAAGCGAAGTCGCAGCCAAAGGAACGTATTGCTGGATGGGACCTGTTCGCCTTTGAAATGGGGAGAATTAACGTTAACCTTAACATTAACGATAACCATAACGGAAAAAAACGAGTGATGTTCCTCGGGTCAAGCGAGAGGGTGCTGACACAGATCCGGGAGTGTGCTGCCGTTGATTACCCGAATCTTGAGGTGGTGACCTATTCTCCGCCTTACAAGCCAGAGTTTTCGGACGAGGACAATCAGACGATGATAAGGGCCATCAACGATGCCAACCCCGACCTGTTGTGGATTGGCATGACGGCACCGAAACAGGAGAAATGGACCTACCAGCATTGGAATGAGCTCAACATTCACTGTCACTGCGGCACCATTGGGGCCGTGTTTGACTTCTATGCTGGTACTGCTAAACGTGCCCCGATGTGGTGGCAAAAGCATGCGTTAGAATGGCTTTACCGCCTGCTGATTGAGCCAAGACGCATGTGGCGACGCTATTTGATAGGCAACCCGCTGTTTCTGTGGAATATAATGAGAGAAAAATTTAATGGTGACCGATGACCTCAATTAGGAATTTTGTCATTCTGTTGCGTTGTGGTATGGGACTGAAGACCAAAGAGGGTCAGTGGCCTATGCCGGATGTTGACGGCGAACAAGAATGGCAACAGATGATGAGGATAGCCAAGAAACAGGCCGTACAAGGCGTGGTTGAACGTGGCATACGTATGATGCAGGAAGAGCAACGCCCACCGCGAAAGATAAACATGGCTGCCATGATGTTGAGCGATAAGATTGCCATGCTCAACAGAAGGGTTGACACAGCATGCGTCAAGGTAGCTGCCATGATGGAGAAAGAACATGCTGCGATTGAAGCGAGACTGGAGACTGCTGAAAATATTTCCCTCCGAGTGCCTTTGGGAACCAATATTCCGTTGGTGGCATTTCTTCTGGCGGCAACTACATTAGCATATAAAAAAACGAGCATCCACATTTGGGTGCTCGTTTCTTTGGTATTGGTATTGCTTATTCAGCAGTTTCCTCGTCGTTTGCCTTGAAGTTCTCGAGGTCCTCTACCTGGAAGGCCTTGATGTAAGCGGCCTTACCAAGGATATCCTCCTCGGCCATGCGAACATATACGTTAGCGCTCTTTGCGAACATCTCAGGTGCCTTAGCAGCATCGCGGAGGATGAGCAGACACATCACGAGCTCGGCTGTCATGTCGTAGAGACGGCGAGCCAGGAAGTCGTGAGCATCCTGATTGTCGAGAGCCTTAACAGCGGCGAGAGCCTCCTCGTAAACGGGGATGAGTTTCTCAACACGGGCCTTGAGAGCAGCGTTAGCCTCAGCAGGCAGTGCAGCCAGCATATCCTTGATGTTGTTGAGCATAGTGCCGTTGGTGATGTAGCGGATAGCAGCTACAACCTGCAACTGAGTGGTACCCTCGTAGATAGAGAAGATACGTGCGTCGCGGAACAGGCGCTGGCTCTTGTACTCCATGATGAAACCTGAACCACCGTGGATGCTGATAGCATCGTAAGCGTTCTGGTTGGCGTACTCGGAGTTCATACCCTTGGCCAGCGGTGTGAAGGCGTCGGCCAGGCGCTGGTACTTCTTGAGCTCCTGCTTCTCCTCGGCGGTGAGGGCACGGTCGCGGGCAATGTCCTCGAGGCACTTGTAGACGTCGACGTAGCAGGCTGTCTCGTAGAGCAGCGTACGGCCGGCATCGAGCTTAGCCTTCATACGACTTAGCATGTCGTACACGGCGGGGAAGTTGATGATCTTGTCACCGAACTGCTGACGCTCCTTAGCGTAAGCCAGACCCTCGTTGTAAGCCTCCTGTTCGACACCTACACTCTGTGCGGCGATACCCAGACGGGCACCGTTCATCAGAGCCATCACGTACTTGATAAGACCCAGACGTGTGCTACCGCAGAGCTCGGCCTTAGCGTTCTTATAGGTGAGCTCACAGGTAGGTGAGCCGTGGATACCCAGCTTGTGCTCGATGTGACGTACGTCAACACCGCCCTGGCGCTTGTCGTAGATGAACATTGACAGACCACGTCCGTCCTTGGTGCCCTCCTCAGAACGAGCCAGCACCAGGTGGATGTCGCTATCACCGTTGGTGATGAAGCGCTTAACACCATTCAGGCGCCAGCAGTTCTCCTTCTCGTCGAAGGTGGCCTTCAGCATCACACGCTGCAGGTCAGAACCGGCATCGGGCTCCGTGAGGTCCATCGACATACCCTCACCAGCGCAAACGCGGGGGATATACTTCTGGCGCTGCTCCTCAGAACCGAACTCATACAGGGTATCGATACAGCTCTGCAAGCTCCAAATATTCTGGAATCCGGCATCAGCAGCCGAGATCATCTCAGAGAGCATGGAGAATACTGCGTTAGGCAGGTTCAGACCGCCGTAACGGCGAGGCATTGATACACCCCACAGACCAGCCTTACGGGTGGCGTCGAGGTTCTCGTAAGTCTTAGAGGCGTAGATCATACGACCATTCTCGAGGTGTGGACCTTCGAGGTCGACGCTCTCAGAGTTTGGCTCGATGATATTGGCAGCCACGTCGCCAGTGATGTCGAGGATCTGCTTGTAGTTCTCGATGGCATCGCCCAGGTCAACGGGGGCGTAGTCATATTCTTTCGCATCAGCGAAACCCTTTTCTTTCAGCTCAACGATACGAGCCATCAGGGGGTGGTTCAAGTAGAACCCGATCTCAGGATGATCGCTATAATAATTAGCCATAATATTATTCTTTCTTTAATTCTTTATAGTCGTCATAAATATTCCAAGAAAACAGAAAGGCAAGGCTGGCACCCATGATTCTCAAGAAAATAGAATTGTCGGGAAAACATGCCACGCCAACATTTAATATCGCAGCAATTGCATCAAGGAATAATTTAATCTTAGCCTTCATTTATTTCGAGTTCTGCTTATAGTACTTAATGAGCTTAGGAACTACCTCTTCTACAGTACCAACAATCACGTAGTCAGCAATCTTGTTGATGGGCGCATCGGGATCGCTGTTGATCGAGATGATGATGCCCGAGTCCTGCATACCAGCGATGTGCTGAATCTGTCCGGAGATACCACAGGCGATATATACCTTTGGATGAACGGTAACACCTGTCTGACCAATCTGACGGTCGTGATCCAACCAGCCAGCGTCAACAGCAGCACGGCTACCACCAACCTCACCATGAAGCACCTTTGCCAGGTCGAACAGCAGGTCGAAGTTCTCCTTGCTCCCCATACCGTAACCACCGGCTACAACGATAGGCGCACCCTTCAGGTTGTGCTTGGCAGCCTCTACGTGGTGATCGAGCACCTTTACTACGAAGGCCTCGGGACTTACATACTTGCTTACCTCGGGGTAAACAACCTCCTTGCGGCACTCGCCATTGTACAGGGCCTTCTGCATTACGCCAGAGCGTACAGTAGCCATCTGTGGACGGTGGTCGGGGTTCACGATGGTAGCTACGATGTTACCACCGAAGGCAGGACGAATCTGATAAAGCAGATTGTCATAATGCTTACCAGCTTTATTGTCGTCATAAGGACCAATCTCCAGCTCTGTGCAGTCTGCAGTCAGACCAGAGGTGAGTGATGACGATACACGTGGACCGAGGTCGCGACCAATCACGGTAGCACCCATCAGGCAGATCTGTGGCTGCTCCTCCTTGAAGAGGTTAACCAGAATATCAGTGTGGGGAGCTGAGGTGTAAGGGAACAGGTCCTTAGCGTCGAAAACAAACAGCTTGTCAACACCGTAAGGCAGAATCTGATCCTCAACCTTACCAGAAATACCGGTACCGGCAACAACGGCGTGCAGCTCTACGTTCAGTTCATTGGCGAGCTTGCGACCCTTGGTCAGCAACTCCTGAGAAACTTCTTGAACAGTTGTTCCTTCGATTTCTACATAAACAAAAACATTATTCATATCTCGTTATCCAATGATTTTCTCTTCCAACAATTCTTTGATCATTCCCTCGATATCAGCATCAGAAGCCGTCAAAGTCTTCGACTCCTTAGCTTGGAACACGATGTTCTTGATGGCCTTAACCTTGGTAGGTGAGCCACTCAGACCGCACTGGTTTACATCGCCATCCACGTCGGCCACGCTCCACTGGTTGAGTGTGAGCTCGGGGCGCTCATCGTACAGATAGTCGTAGGCAGTACCCTCGGCAGGACGCTCCATAGGACAGGTAGCGCGCTTGTACTTCATCACCAGCTTAGCATTCTGGGGGCGACAAGGAGCAGCGCTTCCGTTCACGGTGATTACAACTGGCAGAGGAGCCTCCACAGTCTCAACACCACCGTCGATCACACGCTTGATGGTAGCCTTACCATCCTTAACGCTGAGTACCTCCTCGGCGTAAGTAACCTGATTGAGGCCCAGTTTCTGAGCCACCTGAGGACCTACCTGAGCGGTATCACCGTCGATAGCCTGACGACCACCAATCACGATGTCAACATCGCCAATCTTCTTGATGGCAGTAGCCAGAGCATAAGAAGTAGCGAGGGTATCAGCACCAGCGAAGAGACGGTCGGTAAGCAACCAACCTGTATCAGCGCCACGATAAAGTCCCTGACGGATAATCTCACCTGCACGTGGAGGACCCATCGTGAGGATTCCTACTGTTGAGCCTGGGTTCTGCTCCTTCAGGCGAAGGGCCTGCTCCAGGGCATTTAAGTCTTCGGGGTTGAAGATTGCGGGTAGGGCAGCACGGTTAACTGTGCCTTCGGCTGTCATGGCATCCTTACCCACATTTCGGGTGTCTGGCACCTGCTTGGCCAGAACAACAATTTTTAAAGCCATATTATATAATAATGTGTAAATAAGATATTTCTTTTTTTTGCGGGTGCAAAGTTACTTCTTTTCTATCATTTGGCAAAGTAAAAAGTGTAAAAACTGCACATTTGCGCTTTTTGCGTGCACATTTTAAGCTGTTTGTGCAACATTAAACAGCACTTTTTTGCATATCACGAAAACTATTCTTAACTTTGCACCATTGTTACTGCTATTATCCCAGCACAGAACTAATAACTCTACAAAAAATAACAAACCAACTAAATGAAACATCTACTTTCAACAATTACCATGGCGCTGCTTGCACTCTCTGCAAGTGCCCAGAACTTTGATAATCTTCCTGATCCTATAGAGGATGTTAACAAAGTTGTTGACAATACCCCCGATTCCATCGCAAAGGCATTGATGTCACGTCCTAAGCCGGGAACAAGCCGTAAGGGACAGAACCCCGTGCTTTTCCTCGTTGGTAACAGCACCATGCGTAACGGTACTAAGGGTAATGGCTCTAATGGACAATGGGGCTGGGGCTATTATGCCAACAAATATTTTGATGAGTCAAAGATTACCGTAGAGAATCAGGCTCTTGGAGGCATGTCAACACGCACTTTCTATACCGACCTGTGGCCAGCTGTTCGTGAGGCATTGAAGCCTGGTGATTGGGTGATTGTATCAATAGGCCATAATGACAATGGAGAGTTCTTCGATGCCAAGAGAGCGCGTGCGGTTATTCCCGGTGTTGACCCTGATACGTGTTATGTGGGCTTCAACCAGCGCACACAGCGACAGGATACCGTCTATAGCTATGGTACCTACCTGCGGAAGTATATCAGTGAGATTCGCGCGAAGGGTGCAAATCCCATCCTGATGTCGCTCACGCCTCGCGATGCCTATGACAACAAGGGACTTACTATCCGTAAGCCTCAGACGGAGTGGGCTGCCTATGTTGCTGCCATTGAGGGCGTGCCCTTTGTTGATCTCAACGAGCGCAGCGGACAGAAGCTCGACTCATATAGCATGTGGAAGAAGAAGTACCACTTCTATGGCGACAAGATCCATACGTCAAAGTATGGTGCTGAGATGAACGCACGTTCAGCGGCTGAGGGGCTGTGGGAAAGCAGCAATCCTGTTCTGAAGCCTCTTCAGGCAATGATGAAGAATGTTGTGCCCGACTGTTTCGTTGTCAATCGTGAGGGTGGTAAGCCGGTGGTGTTCTTCACTGGTGACTCAACGGTTAAGAATGTTGATAAAGACGATGATGGCATGTGGGGATGGGCATCGCAGGCGTTTACTGTCTTCGATGAGTCGAAAGTCACGCTGGTGAATGCAGCGCGTGCGGGTCGTTCTACACGCAGCTTTATCCGTGAAGGACTGTGGGACAAGGTGTATAATTCTCTACAGCCAGGCGACTATGTAACTATAGAGTTCGGTCATAATGATATCTGTCCTATGGATGACCAGAAAGCTCGCGGTGTCATCAAGGGTAGCTCTGATACCTGTCATGTATATCATCTGGCTAACGATACCTATGAGCTTGTCTATTCCTTTGGCTGGTATCTTCGTAAGATGATTGACGACTGTCGTGAGAAGGGTGCCACTCCTATTCTTGTCAGTCTTACTCCGCGTAATGAGTGGCCTGGCGGAAAGATAGAACGTCGCGATGGCTCATATGGCAAGTGGTATCGTGAGGTGGTTGAACAGACCGGCGTAGAGTTCGTTGACCTTCATAACATCTCAGCTGACTTCCTTGACAAGAAATTTGCTGTGAAGAGCCTTCCTGCCGACAAAGAGAAAGCTAAGGCAAAGATGGAACAGCTGAAGCAGAAGGCTGGCAAGTATTTCAAGAAAGACCACACCCATACTTCAAAGATTGGTGCACAGATGAATGCGCAGTCGTTTGCAAAAGGGCTCCGAGCAAACAAATCAGAATTGGCAAAGTATCTTAAAAAGTAAATAGCATAAAAAATGAGTGTAGCGCTCGCAGCGCTACACTCATTTTTTATGCTATTTGCTTATTGCATGTCATACACAACCTGCATCAGTTTCTTGCCTATCTCGTCAGCTTCTTCCATAGTCTGTGCCTCACTATAGACACGGATGATTGGCTCGGTGTTCGACTTGCGCAGGTGTACCCACTTCGTTGGGAAGTCAATCTTCACACCGTCTATGTCGTTTACAGTTGCCTCAGGATCCTTTGCAAACATCTCCTTCACCTTCACGAGGATTGCATCGACATCGGTCTCAGGTGTGAGGTCTATGCGGTTCTTCGCAATCTGATAGTCGGGGAATGTAGCGCGTAGCTGTGTGGCTGTCATTCCCTTCTGTGCCAGTGATGAGAGGAACAGGCCTATGCCTACAAGAGCGTCGCGACCGTAGTGGCTCTCAGGATAGATGACACCGCCATTGCCTTCGCCGCCTATTACAGCGCCTACCTCCTTCATCTTTGTCGTTACGTTTACCTCGCCTACGGCAGCAGCGCTATAGGTGCCGCCATGTTTCTGTGTAACGTCACGCAGTGCGCGTGTTGAAGAAAGGTTCGAGACTGTATTCAAACTAGTAGCACTAGTCTGACTAGTAATACTAGTTTTACTAGCCCCTAGCACATAATCCGCTACGGAAACCAGTGTATATTCCTCACCAAACATCTTGCCGTTCTCGCATATGAATGCCAGACGGTCCACGTCGGGGTCAACCACGATGCCAAGGTCGAAACCGCCCTGGCGCATCTTATCCATGATGCCCTGAAGGTTCTTCTCCAGAGGCTCTGGGTTGTGTGCGAACTGACCTGTGCACTCGCTGTTCAGAATCTCGAAGTCAACGCCAAGGGCTTTGAACAGCTCAGGGAGGATGATTCCGCCAACGCTGTTGATGGTGTCGGCGCATACGCGGAACTTACGCTTGCGTATTGCTTCAACATCAACTAAGCGCAGGTCGAGGACCGACTGTACGTGGCGCTCGTTCATGGTGTCGTCCTTAACTACATGTCCCAGTTTCTCTACTGGTGCATACTCGAAGTCCTCTTTCTCTGCAATGGCGAGCACTTCTGCACCATCGGCAGCTGTGAGGAACTCTCCCTCGCGGTTCAGCAGCTTCAGCGCGTTCCACTGTGTGGGGTTGTGCGATGCTGTGATGATGATGCCGCCATCGGCCTCATGCCAGCGTACTGCAAGCTCTGTAGTAGGAGTGGTGGCAAGACCAATGTCTATAATCTCATAGCCCATGCCGACAAGTGTGCCGCAGACTACGTCGCGAACCATGGGGCCAGAGATACGTCCGTCGCGTCCTACAACGATCTTCTTGCCGCCAATGAACTTAGCGTATGCTGTTGTGAACTTAACAATGTCTAATGGGTTGAGCGTGTCGCCCGTGCGTCCGCCGATAGTACCGCGGATGCCAGAAATAGATTTTATTAAAGTCATAATCCTGGTGCTTTTTGGAAACTAATTTCGTAATAATATGGATTTACATTTCCCGATGCTACGGTGTGTCCCTGTGTGTGGGGCACTATGAGTTTCACGTAGGATATCATCTCCGTCTCTGTGGGAGAACCTACGTTGATGTATTTCAGGGGTACGAGCCAACCCGAAGGAACAGAGGCACCGTATGTGCTGAGCATGGTGCCATAGGTGAACGATGCCGTATAGGTGGTGCCGGTACGGGTGACGTTCATGATATCGGGGTCGTAGGCTGTTGCTCTGTTAGATACCACTGTCGTGGTGTCAAACACGTTATATTCTGCAAAGCGAATGAACAGCTCGCAGGTCTCACCGTCCTGCAGTGGCTTGTCAGCACCACGTCTTGCTATCTGCATATAGACGCCAGAGTTGTTCATATAGACATACTCATTGTCGTTTGTCACGTCGTTCTGTGCATGGAATGTCTCCTCGCTAATCACCTTTATACCACGGGCGTTAATGAAGTTGTTGATGGCATTACGCTCCTTCTCTTTCTGGTCAGCATAGGTCTCATAGTTGTTGCAGGAGAAAAACATCATCACTCCTGTAACGGCCATGAGAAAAAACAGTATTTTTTTCATTCTAAATGCTTTGTTGTCAAAAATCGGGGCAAAATTACGAAAAAAGGCTGACGCTACAAAGTAATTTTATTCATTTTCAACCTTTTAGCATATTTTCGAAGGCAAGGATGGCTTTCTCTGCCACTTTTACAGCTTCCTCGATAGAGCAGTTCAGTCGTCCGCCCGACGCGTTAAGGTGTCCTCCACCGTTAAAGAACTGTGCCGCCATCTCGTTGCATGGGAACTGATCAACAGAGCGTAGGCTCACCCATACGACATTCTCTTTTTCTGTATCCTCGCGTAGCGATATGCTAAGCTTGTGGCCTTTTATCTGTAGTGGCATGTTCACCAGTCCTTCGGCATCGCCTTTCACGAAGTTAAAACGCTTCAGGTCGTCGCGGCTCAGCGTGAAATATGAGGCATGTCTTGTGTTGTCAACCACCAGCTTCTGATATAATACATATCCCATCAGTCGCAAACGGTCTTCTGAGAAGTTGTGATACACGTTACGGTATATCTTGTCTTTATTGATGTTCTTCGTAAGCAGCTGGCTGATGATGAAGTATATGTCGCACGAGTCGCTATTGTAGGTGAAGGCTCCTGTGTCGGTCATCATACCGCAGTATATATGTGTTGCGAAAAACTTTGTCTGCTCCTCGAAGACATCCAACTGCCATGTCAGTCGGAACACCAGCTCGCTTGCTGAGCTTGCCTTTGGGTGCGAAATAGTGATTTCAGCAGGTACATCGGGGTTCAGGTGGTGGTCTATGAGCACCTTTTTTGCAGGCGAATTGTCGAGAGCCTGTTGCATGGCGTCCACGCGCGATGTGGTGTTGAAGTCGAGGCAGAAGATAAGGTCTGCATGCTGGAATGTCCAGTCGCATCCCTCTTTGTGCTTGTCGTAGCGTATGATCTTGTCGCTGTTAGGCAGCCAGTGCAGATAGTCTGGATACTGGTCGGGCACTATCACCTGTGGCTCTTTGCCGAAGCTTGTTTTTAGCACATCAGCCCATCCGAGTGTTGAGCCCAGGGCATCGCCATCAGGGTTTTGGTGACAAACACAAATTATTGTCTCGCTTTCTTTTATCAGTGTCTTCAGCTGTTCTAACTGCTCCTCTGTTATAATCTCTTTCTGCATAAATAAAATGTAGTGATCTTACGCTATGAATAATCCTCTTTTTTGAAGCGTGCAAAGTTAGCAGTTTTTTTTCAGCTGTCAAAATAAACGCCCGAAAACTTGTTGTCGTAAAGTTTTAATTCTGAGTAAATGCGATTGGATTTATATTGCTGTCCGTTATAAAATGTATTTCTGCTTGTTTTGTAATCTGTTGCTGGCAGTTCTGCAATCCAATTCTTACTAAGCTGAAAACCAAACTCGTCGAGTTTGGCGACCAAAGTCGACGAGTTTGGTCATCAAAGTCGACGACTTTGTAAAATAGTGTAGTCAGAACTACATCGACATTCTGTTTATGCTATGTTGCAGTTTTGTCTTAACAATATCATGCCTCTATAAGAGAAGTTCAATATCTCACTATGGCTTCCGCAGTTTTTACAAAAAAGATGCCCGAAAACTTCAATTTAATGAGCTTTCGGGCATTGCTATTTGATAGCGTTCTTTGTCAGCTTTTTTGCTGACGCAGATGCTTAGAACAGCTTATTGGGATAAACGCCGTCGTCAACGAGCTTCTTGATGCGCTCTACGGTGGCCATCGACGTGCTGCCCTCATCTCATGGGATGTCGGCATGGGGCTGGGCATCCTCCTTGGCGGCATCAATATGAACGACGGTCTCATTTGATACTGATTGCGCACGGGCCAGTATTCGAACGCTAATTAATGGGCAAATAGCCTTGTCATTTATCGTTATTTTGTGGTGATTTTTGGTATATAAATGGCGAAATACTTGGAAATGTTGTGAAACTTGCTTAACTTTGCTGTCAAAAATGGGGTACAGTGCAAAGAAAACGTGCTTCCGAGACCAGTAGTCATGATATTGTCAAGCAACTGATGCATCGAGGAGTGACTGCCGAGCAACTGCGCAGTCTCCAGAAGAAATACGAAAAGCAGACAAACGGCGAAATACTGGGTGCCAAGAACTAAACGAGAAAGACATGAAAAAAAAGAAGGCGATTTTTTTTACTAATTAATATTTTTTCAAATGAGACAATTTTTACTTTTCGCAATGGGTGCCATGATGGCTATGTCATCGTTCGCACAGGTTGAGGACAAGACGCACCTCATCAAGAATGCCGGTTCCGGTGGCCAGCCTATCGTAGCCCTCGACGGCATCAAGCTCTACAAGATTGACGAGGCCAATCCAACAGAAATCCTTCAAGCCATGATTAATGATTGCAACGACCTGGCAGGACAGGCCACCGCATTAGGATACGATGGTTTGGCTGGTCAGATTGGTGACTACAGCTTCGAATTGGAAGGCATTGACACAGAGGATCTCGATGCTTTCTCCGTAGCCGTCGACGCAGCCAATGCCGTCATTGAAAAGTTCAGGGCTGCCATTGCCGAGTCAGCGAACGTGGATGCCATGATGGCTAAGATGGACAAGATCATGCAGACCACCGACTATTCTGGCAAGGCCGACTTCCAGACCGTATTTGTGAAGCTTCTCTACTACAAGGAAGGCCCGTACACCGGTGAAGGCGAAGACTTTGCTGCATGGATCCTGGGCGCTGTTGAGGAAGGCAATGCTGCCATCCGCGCCTACTACTTCACTCAGGTGGCTACTGTTGACAATCCTGCCGACTACACCTTATTAGTGAAGAGCCCCTGGTTCATCAAGGAGACCGCACAACCCGAGAACGTGGACGGTGAGTACATCTTCCCGAACGCAGAGACCTATGAAGAAGGCAAAACAAACAACGACCTGACCAGCGAGGGCTGGAAGGTGACGGGCACCTACACCGGCGGCGACCAGCGACTGAACTGGCAGCGCAACCGCAGCTGCTGGAACGCATGGGGCAGCAACATCAGCGGAACAATTGCCGTAGGCCAGACCATCGAAGGACTGCCCAACGGATACTACACCGTGAGTGCCGACCTGATCACGCAGACAGAATGCCTGACCGATCAGCACGTCTATGCCGAGAGCACAATCGAGAAGAATATCTCGTCAAGCCTGACCAAGGAAGGATGGGACGGATATGAGTGGGAGACCCTGAGCATGACTGCCGACCAGAAGGTGCTCGTGGTGGACGGAGTCCTCACCATCGGTGCCGAGGGTACAGGTACTGGTTCGGGCTCAGCTGGCTGGTTCCTCGCCACTAACTTCAAACTGAACTATCTGGGCGAGGCTGGCCCCGATGCCTTGAAGGCTGCCTACGACGCAAAGGTGGCTACCGCCAACGAGCTGGCTGGCAAGATGCACTTTGCCGCCGACAAGAAGGCGCTGAACGACACTATCGCCAAGTATAGTGCTACGACCGACTACATTCCTGCAATGGTTGCCCTCAAAGCTGCCATCCAGACGGCTCAGGAGAGTGAGGCCAAGTACAAGGAGTACATGCAGGAAGGCAAGACTTTGCCCACCATCGCAGAGACACTGGCCAAGAACGGCGGTGATGGCTACGGGGCTGCCGAGGAAATTGCAGAGTTCGCCTACGACTTCTCAATCAACTGGATTGGAAGCGACGCTGCCACCTACACCAAGATCGACAGCATCGTGAAGCACACCTTCAACTATTTGTACACCTACATACCGGCCTACAACACTGCCAACACTGTGGCCAGCGAAGCTCTTCCCACCGGAAAGGCTGCCTTGCAGGCATTGATGGACGAGCAGAAAGATGTGCTCGTGACCGAGATGCAGACCGAGGCTGTCGTCAAGGAATACGTGGCTGCCCTGGACTCACTCATGCTGAAAGTGAAAAAGCAGAACATCATTGACGACGAGAACGCCACCGACTTCACTACCTTCATACTGAACCCCAACCTCGAAGAGGAGAGCGGATGGCACTTCGTTCTCGGCAACGGCGACAGGAACACAACCAGCGGAGAGTGGTTCGACGACAGCAACACACGTTACATCGACTCTTACAACTCTGAGGACCTGAAGGATCCTGAGACACAAGAGGTGATTGACCACATCGGTCTGGTGGGCTTCATGGGATGGCAGGAAGTGACCGACCTGCCCAACGGAACCTACGAGGTGGGCGTCTATACCCGCACTCCGGCTGAAGGGGCCTATATCTTCACATCTGTGGCCGAGGCCGACACGGCATTCGTAGAGATTCCTCTCGACTACTACATGGACGGCGAGACGCAGGTCATTGCTTCCAACAAATACGGTGCGCTGTGGGAAAACGCTAAAACCGTCATTGAAGGCGGATTGGAAGAGACCGATCCTCAGTACGCTTTCTATACAGCTGTCTACAACGCCAACAATGGTGAAGGACGCGGCTGGAAACATCAGATCATGACAGCTGTAGTGACCAACCACGTGCTGACCATCGGAACAAAGACCGGCGTTGCCGAACTGAACGAGAAGGCATTTACGGGCAACTGGTACTCTGTTGGCGGCTGGACCCTGAAGCTCGTCGCCAAGGGCGACAACTCCGACTGGGGAGGTCCTATCACTACCGGCATCGACAGCGTCAGGAACGCCAAGGCTGAGATGGAGGGCATCTTCACCCTCACAGGCGCAAAGGTCAGCAAGATGCAGCGCGGACTGAACATCATCGTTCGCAACGGAAAGGCCACCAAGGTCATCGTGAAGTAAAAAACAAGTATTCACTACCGATCAAGTCCTGCATTCCCCCAAGAGGGGAGCGCAGGACTTTTTTGCAGCCCCAAAGCCTGGCCCCTTTTTTTAAAATTTGCAGCCCTGAAGCCTGGCCTTTTTTTAAAAATTTCAGCCCCAAAGCCTGGATCTTTGTTCAAGAATCATCAATGACATCTGCTCCGTCTGCTCCCTTATCTGCTCCCCGTAAACGCCTGTTAGTCAGCAAGGGAGCAGATGGAGCAGATGTTTTTTTTCTTACTGTATTGCGAGTAAATTCCTGTCTTGTCTTACTGTATTGCGAGTAAACATATATTTAGTGTAGTCCCGTTACCCTTGTCATGCGTGGTCTGCGAGTAAAAAAAGATTTCTGATAAAACAAAGAAAAAGCCCGAAAACTTTTGTTGGATGAGTTTTCGGGCTTGGTTATTAAAAGAATAGTCGGCTTAGAACAGCTTGTTGGGATAGACACCCTCGTCGACGAGCTTCTGGATGCGCTCTACGGTGGCCTGGCGGTCGGCAGCATAGGTTACGCCGAACCACTTTGAGGTGGTGTCGAGGACTTCGCAGGTTGCGGTGCCTTCGGTGATGAGCTTGTTGACCATCAGGGGAATGAAGAACTCAGCCTTCAGGTTCTCCATGTTCTTCGGGTCGCTGAGGAACTCGCGGAAGTAAGCCTCAGAGTGCTCGAAGTAGTCGGGTGTGAAGCCCCACATGTTCATTGACACGGGAACGTTCTCGCCCAGAGCCTGCCATTTGCCGTTCTCGTCCTTGTAGCGGATGGGCTGGTCTGCCTCACCTGCCTTTGAGCCGTCCTCAGCGCAGCGAACGATCTCTGTGCGTTCTACTACGTCGGTGAGATGACGCTTCTCATTGTAAGCGCATACGCCACGAGCCACTGTACCGTTCTCTGACAGGGTGTTGCTTACGCGGAAGCCCACCATGGCATACTGGTTCTTTGCACCTTCGGGCAGGTTGCTCAGATACTTGCCGATCTGCATGAAAGCGTCGCGACCATAGAAGTCGTCGCAGTTGATGACGCAGAATGGCTCCTTGATGACATCCTTACCCATGAGTACTGCGTGGTTTGTACCCCAAGGCTTTACGCGACCTTCGGGAACCTTGAAGCCCTCTGGCAGTGCGTCGAGTGCCTGGAAGCAGAGCTCGCAAGGAACCTGTCCCTGATATTTTGAGAGAATCTGTGTGCGGAACTGCTCTTCGAAATCCTTACGGATTACCCATACGATCTTTCCGAATCCAGCCTGAATTGCGTCATAGATGCTGTAGTCCATGATTGTTTCGCCGTTTGGTCCCAGACCATCGAGCTGTTTCAGACCACCATAGCGGCTGCCCATGCCGGCAGCGAGTAAGAATAGCGTTGGTTTCATTGTTGCATATAATTTAAGGGTTAATATACTAATGTCTGCAAAAGTAGTAAAAAAAGTGAATAGTGAAAAGTGAAGAGTAAAGAATTTGCTTCCGCTCTACAAAAATTAACAGAATAACTCATCTCTTACCTCTCACCTCTCACTTCTCACCTCTCACCTCTCAATTTAGAACGGATATCCTATTGCGAGGTGTAGCGTGTGCATGTCCTTGAATCGTTCTATGTTGAAATAGCCCGACTTACTCGTCTTGTAAGGCACGTGCAGTCCGAAGCCCCAGTCCACACGCAGGATGAGGAACTCCAAATCGTAGCGAAGACCCAAACCTGTGCCTGTGGCAAGCTGTTTTACGTGTTCTGATAGCTTGAAGCTTGTCTCTCCGTAGTTTTCGTCTCTGTTCTTTGCCCACACGTTACCTGCATCAAGGAAGATGGCACCGTGGAGCTCTCCGAAGAGGCGGCGACGGTATTCGAGGTTAAGTACCAGCTTCGAGTTACCGTGCTGATAGAGGAACGCGTTCTGGCGGTCCATGTCGCCATGGAACTGACCCGGACCTATGGTACGTGCTGAGAATGCGCGTACACTGTTGGCACCGCCCACGTAGAAGCCCTCTGTAAATGGGTAGTCGGTGGCGTTGCCGTAGGAATGAATGTAGCCGATGTTGATATGTCCCACAAGCTTTGATTTTGAGTCGAGAGGCCATGTCTTCGTATAGTCGGTCTCTATCTTCAGAAACTGTGAGTAGGGCGTGTTGAACATCCGTTTGTTCTTCTGGTTCCAGCTGTCGCCGCGCGCCATGAACAGAAGTGACACGAAGTTACCCGACTCTTCTAACGTTGTCTCCCATGTATATGGGTGAGTACTATTCTTACGGCTCGAATAGGTGTAGGTGTAGCGCATCTTCGGAATGAAGTAGTCGCTCATGGTCACCTGCAGATAGGGGTGTTGCTTAAGTATGTTTATGAACTTCTCCGTCTGCCTGTTCTTGTACTGGTATTTCGCTGTAAGAGGCGAGAACTGATGCTTCTCCTGTTCTGATGTCTGCCACTTGTAGCTCCATTCGCCTGAAACAATGTGCATCTTGTAATAGCCCGGGCGCTGGATGATGTCGGCAGACAGCTTTGCCACGGTCCATGGGGTAGAGTAGAAGCGGCGTGGCAGTTTTATACGTCCGTCCTTCTTCTGCTTCAGGGCATTGTTGATGATGAACGATGGCGCGATGATACGTGGAAACTCCACTGAGGCATCGGCACCGTAGGAGTAGTAATTTTTGTCGCTGCCTCCGCCTCCGGTCTGCCATTCATACGAGCCGTGCAGGTTAAGGTCGATCTTCTCGCCGCCTCGGAAGGCGTTACGACGTGTGAAGCCCACCTTGAGTTCTGGGCCCACTCGTCCGATGGTGCGGTTCTTCATGTTCCCTTCTATATAGAAGTCCCATGGCTTGTCAAACGTACAAGTGAGGTCGAGGTCGAGCGTGTCGGTACCAGCGCGTGGCGTGAACTGGAAGTCAGTAGAGCTGAACAGTCCGGCACCGTTGATGTTCTGTATCGACTCTAAGTAGCTGTCGTAGCTGAACGCCTGTCGAGGGCGCAACTTTATATCGCGAAGGATGACTCGCGGACGTATAGGAGAGCGCTTGCCCGTATAGAATATCTTCAGGAATCGCTGGCCGATGCTGTCGGTAGGCTCTTCGCGCGATGAACGACGCATCTTCATCCTTATCTGTCCGATGTACCACTTCTTCAGCACATCCTCTGGCAGCGAGTCAGCCAGTTGCAGGCGCAGCTTAGCACGATTAGGCACGTCGAACGTGTCAGCAAGATATGACGCATAGCCCGACGAGTAATAGTAGTAGCCGTTGTTGCGGAAGAGCATCGACAGGCGTGAGCGCTCAGCATCGAGCGATGACACGGCAAAGGGGTCGCCCTTTTTTATCTCGGCATCTCTCATCGTTGAGTCAATGAGTTCCTGCATCTCCTCTGGGAAGTTCACGTAAGCCATGCTGTCAATGAGGAACAGCGAGTCGGGATGTACGGTATAGGCTATCTTAACCTTCTTAGGGTTGCGTTGTGTTATCTCTTCGAATGTCACGTTGCCGTGCACATATCCATTATTGCGCAGCACCGACTTTGCCACTGAGGCACGCAGACGAGGGTTCACCTTGCTCATAAGAACAGGCGCCTTGCCAAACGAGCTGTTAAGCCATTTCTTGAACTTTCCGCTTGAGCCGTCGGCCCAGTTCCATATCCATAGTCCATAGGGGAACGGCGTGCGATAGTATGGCGAGCCGAAGAGTGCTCCGTTGGGCGCTGTTGCCAGTGCCGCCTCTATCTCAGTCTGTGTGGCAATGAAGTGGTCTTTGTATGTGTTCTTGTCATAGCCTTTATATTGTATCTCTTTCAGTCCTATGAAGAGCTGGTCATCGTCAGGAATCTTGCTTGTCGTGGAGCACGACGAGACAATTACTCCTGTCATGGCGATTAGTAAGATCACTTGGAGCGTTCTTACTAATCGCTTCCAGCGTTTAGTCTGATTGCTATATGTGAAGAATTTCGTCATTTCTTATTGTTCGTTCTGATAGAGTCGGTCTTGTTTGTTCTGATAGAATCAACCTTGTTTGTTGATCTCACAGCAGGTATGGCTGTCGAGTTGTCGTTACCCCAGATGTGGAATATCTCCTTGAACTCGTTGAGCTTGCGTTTCCATATGTAGCCACCGCCATACTCGCCTGTGTAGCCCTCCAGCCAGTCATACACGTTCTGGTTGTAGAACAGCTTTACGTACTGGTTCGACGTGGGCGTTATGCGGTATTCCATCGCCACGTTGTCGAAGAACGATTGTCCTTGTCCTTCCACCTCGTTGCCTGACGATACCTTGCCGCCTATCTGTACCTTCATTCGGTTGTTCCAGAAACGCTTGGCGAACTTGAACGAATAGTCGGTATGTGTCTGTCCTGTGGCATCGGTAGAGTTGTCGAGACCTACGCTGAGGTCCATTGTCTTCAGCGCATTGCCAGTGATGTTGTTTATCTCGCTCTGCAGGAACGAGCTTAGAGCTGTGTTCATGGAGAAGGCATTGGTGTTACCATCGGCGAGATACATGCCTGTTGTCAGCATAGTTACAGCCAGCTTGCCTCGTTGCTCCTTGGCCATGGCGTTAAGCTCTGATGATACGCTCATGTCTTCTGGAGCGTCGATGATGAACTCCAGTCCCATGTCGTTCAGCGTCTTCGTTATAACCACGCCGCAGTCGAACGTTACGTTGCGGCTCTGCTCGCCCTCGCGTCCTACGGGGGCCTTTGTGCGTTCCGTTGCCGTGAGGTTCAGTCGTGGGTTCATCATGTCGCCAGTGAACTCCACATAGCTTCCGTCCTGAATGGTGAAGGTCTTCAGTGGTATCACTGGCAGCGAGTATTTCATTGATCCGCTGCTTATGGTATAGCGTCCTGTCATGTTGATACCATCGTTGGTATATTTCATGTTCAGGTCGCCGCCGCCGAGCAGGTCCACATAGTTAGTCTTGTCAACGTTCAGTCCGCAGAGCACGTGCACACCAGGGTCTATACTGATGCTCATATCAACCTTAAGACCGTCAGGGGTGGGCTTCTGTACCACTGTTGCCGTAGAGTCGCTGAAGTCGGTGAACTTTACCAGTTCGTCAAGAAGGTTGTCTGTTGACAGAGGAGAGTCGAGCAGCAGATAGGTAACATCGGTTGTTCCGAGCACGTCGAGTTTGCCACGCATGCGAAGCTGCTCCAGTCGGCCACTCATCATAGCATAGAAGTTCACGAACGCCTTTCCGTAGGCTATTGACTCCTTCGTCTGTTTCGAGTTTATCAGCTGGAAGTTCGTTGCCCTCATGCGCATA
Source organism: Prevotella sp. E13-27 (assembly GCF_023217965.1). Taxonomy (NCBI): domain Bacteria; kingdom Pseudomonadati; phylum Bacteroidota; class Bacteroidia; order Bacteroidales; family Prevotellaceae; genus Prevotella; species Prevotella sp. E13-27. The sequence goes on from NZ_JALPSC010000001.1 coordinate 1,671,617, forward strand.
TCTACTGTTATGCGGTTTGTGTCGTGGAAGTCAATCTCGCCCATGATGTTCAGAGGGTTGTTGTTATGGGCATACATGGTGAAGTTCTCGAGCAGCAGTTTCGAGTTTATCACTCGTACAGGGTCATCGTCGAAGCGCAGGCGTACACCATAGGGCTTACTTACCAGATAAGCCTGGTCGAGATACACCTCACCATCGACCTGTGGCTTGTCAAGCGCTCCCTTTATCGAGACATTGCCCTCAGCATAGCCTTCCAGACCCATCAGCTGGTCGGGTACAAAGCCGTTGACGATGTCCATTGGTGTGCGAATGAATGCCAGATTTGCGTCAATATATCCTGGTCCTTCGTTTTTGTAGCTTCCTTTCAGCTCAATAATCTCGTTATCATCGAGCATCATGGTGCCTTGAACGGCATGGGTGCCGTCCTCGCGCTGCATATAGACGAACTCTGTGCTGAGGTTGCCTATTGGACAGTCCTCATAGACCATCTTTGCCACCTGCATGTCGCTTGCCACAGATATTTTCTCGTTCTTGTCCATCATCAGGTGGTAGTCGCCATCGAGGATGCCTGAGATATGAGGCACGTAAGGTATTGAAGATGTAAGCTTGTCGAGGTCCATCTTATAGAGAGTCACCGTGAGGTCTTGCAACAGCGTAGAGTCCTGATCTTCAGAGTAGATCTTCAGACCCGTACCATCGTCGGCTATGAGGTTCACCTTTGCCTGTAGCTTCAGGTCCTGACGCAGGAACAGGTAGTTGTCGTCGTTGAGGTTGAACTCACGATAGCCCAGCGTAGGACGTTTTGGCAACAGGTTTACTCTCAGTCCGTCGTCTTCTATCGTAGCTTTTGCTCCCAGTCTGAGTCCCAGCATGTTTCGATCATCATAGAAACGTAGTCCTAACGTGGAGCCTTTCTTGTCGATGAATCCGTCTATAAGCGCGTTGAACACGAACTGAGGGTTGCGTCTGTTGTTGGTTACCTGTGCCTGATATGTCAGTCCGTGGTCAGAGTCGCGCATGTTCAGACGTATGGTGTCTATGCGGGTAGAGTCGGCATTCAGCGAATAGATGTGCATGCCACCGTTAAGTCCCTTCTCTGCCGATGTGGTCATGTCTATGGCAAGCTCCTTGAAATAGGTGTCTGCCGATGAGCGCAGGAAGTTGGACAATGGGTTGTTGCGCCCACTGTTCACGTAGAGTCGTGCCGTGGGGAGCATGGCCTTTAGTACATCCTGCTTCAGCGTGCGTTCCTTTAGCTGTGCCGTCATGCTGTCGGCAAGAGCCATGAACTGATCCATGAGCACTTGATAGCCTCCGCTGGCATCGGCCTTTATCACAAGGTCGCCGCTCTGCATGCGGAATAGGGTTGTGTCGGGCTCTGTGCGTAGCATTATCCCTACGTCGTCAGGGCGATACAGCTCAAGTGAGTCGCGCAGGTAGATGTCGCCTATCAGTCCTGAAACCTTATATACGTCGTCAAGATTGCTGTTGAAGTCTATGTGTCCACACATACCCACCTGTAGTGGCCTTTCCATAATATTCATGGCATAGAGGTCCAGTCGTCTGAGGTCGGTGCTAAGCGTTGCCTGCACGTTCTTAGTGTCCATAAGTGCATCGACAGCTATGTCACCACGAAGCAGTTCGTTGTCGCCATGTACTGATGCCAGCGCATGTCCGTCGCGTAACGTTGCCGTGGCTTTCATACTGTCAACGTTCATCTCGCCAAATCTTAGATGATCCAGTTCAGCCTCTGCTTCGAGCCAGCTTGTCTTCTTGAAGAAGTCTGTACCATAGCCTTTTGCCTTGGCGCTTGCTGTCACCTCATAGAGCTCCTGTTTAGGCATGAAGTGGTGAAGGTTCAGGTCTTTTATCTTTATGTCGGCATCATAGCTCATGGTGTTCTGAGCGAACCATCCTTTCATCGTTACTATGCCCTTGCCTTCGCGTGCTGTGAGGTTGGCTGTGTAGCGTGGGCCGTCGGCTTTCACTATGCCGTTCATGCGCATGCCTGATGGTATGCGATAGTCTCGCATTATCGACGGGTCGGCGAGTGTCATGGCGAAACCGAGGTCATAGGTCTGTGCCTCCATGTCGAGCTGTGCTATCAGTCGCTCCGTGTCAGTGATGTTAGCTGCTGAGCCATGAGCCTTCACGCTGAATGCCGTGGGCAGCGTCATCTCCAGCTCCCTCACGAACATCTTCTCCATGTTACCGTCTATGTCGCCTCTTACTGCCAATGGCCATTCGGGCCATCGCTTGCAGAACTGTTCAGGCATATCGGCCATGAAGAGCATAAGGTCCTGTTTGCCGAGTGAGGCGTTGAGGCCCATCTGCAACTGTCCTGGATTAATGGAGTCCATGACAGAGAAGTCGAAGGCTCCTCGTGCGCGTATATTAGAATATGGTGTCTCGATATTCAACTTAGGCAGTTTTATGCCCACAGAGTCCATGGTGACATCGCCCGACAGATGCTTCAATACTAAGCCACACTGCTCCTGTAGCGCTGCGTCACTAATCTTCACAGCCATGTTTGGCGCACAGAAATAGATGGAGTCGAGGGCAAGACGCAGATTCGAGAATGCCAGATGGTTGTAGTCCATGCCCTTTGGCGCCAGTGGCTCGTAGGGTAGGTCGTAGGTTACACTTCCTTCATCCCATCGCAGGTAGCCCACCTTGTAACTATTGTTCAGCAGGTCGATGACGCCTTTCCCTACTGTTGCATGTCCCATGCCAACGCCAATGCGCATGGAGTCGCCAGGCATGTGAACCATAATCTTTGAGCGCATGATGCTCACACTGTCAATATTTATCAGCCAGGGAAGAGGCTCCGACGTGGTGGTATCTACTGCTGCCGTGTCACCAAGAATTATTGTAAGGTCTGCGTCGGCGAGCATAGTACCGTTAAGCTCTACTGTTCCTTCATCGAGGTCAATGCCTTTAGAGTGAACAGCCATGCGCCCAACGCTGCCCTTCACCTGAAGGTCGGCAATGAAGTCTGCTGTATTGATTTTCGCATTGTTGATTTCCAGTTCATCGATGACAACAGTCTTCTTTATCAATGGAAGAAGCCTTATATCGACAATCACGTTGCGAATGTCGGCAATGGTGTCGGGCTGCCTAACAACAGTAACGCCTTCGATGCTCAGGTCAAGGGGAAACGACAGTCTCATCTTCTCGATTCCTACGTCCATGCCTGTTTCTTCCGATGCTATGGCTGTCGCCTTGCCCACTGCCCAGTCTTGAACTGGTGGCAGATAGAGTATGATGGATAATATGATGAAAATCAGGATGGGGCTAAGCAGTATGCCACCAATCCAGAGAAACACTTTTTTCATAATATAATTAGAATCGTGGTGCAAAGTAAAAGAAAAAAAATGATATAGCGAAATGAATTCTTGTTTTTTTTGTATCTCTGTATTGTCCTCTTTTGTGTTAAATTCTTGGTTTTTATGCAAAAATATTGTGAGATTGAAATAAAATAGTTACTTTTGCAGCCCAAAATGAAACAAAAACCAATAAAATAAGCATTATGAAGAAACTTTACACAGCTTTCTTTGCTCTGATGGCACTTGCTACAGCGACAACGCAGGCACAGACCATTCTCGAAGAAGATTTTGAGACAGGAGCCACAAAGTCACAGTCAACACCGCTCACACGTGGTGAGGGATGGACAGTCGTAAGCTCTTATAGCGGTACAAACTACCGTTATAACTGGTTCAATGAATATCGCGACCCTGAGTCGCAGTCGGGCGCAACGATAAGTGGCGCCGGGTGTGCTGCTTGTGACGGCCCTACAGGTGGTACTGCACCAGACGGTATGGGACCTCGTGAGGAAATTCTTCTTTCTCCGGAGCTGGATCTCAATGACAACTATCAGCTTCAGTTCTCATGGAAGGTGAGCCCCATGAACAATCGCGACAACTCGCAATATGACATACAGGTTCGTGTGGTGACAGGTGGCAACCTCAATGCAGCAGAGACGGTGTTCTCTATACATAATGAGGATATGTTGCGCGAGAGCGGCGTGGCAGTGTTCCCTATCGACACATGGGATGTGCACACCTCAAAGATTGACCTTAGCGACTTCAAGGGTGAGAAGGTAAAGCTTGCCTTCGTATATAAGATGCAAACCACGATTGCAAACATCGTGTGGATTGACGATATCACCGTTAAGAAGTTCACACCTGCTACAGGTCCTGTGGCTTCTATTAATCTCGATCGTTATGACTTCAAGGAAGTGTATATCGGTGAGAAGCGCTATAGCGAGGTATTCACACTGACTAACGTTGGTAAGAACGGTCTTCAGATTACAGGTTTTGACCTTCCTGCTGGTGTTACCACAACACTCGACGCTTCTAAGGTAAACCTCCGTACGTATGACAAGGTGTCGTTCCAGTTGGCTTATGAGGCTTCTCTTACCTCTGCTCCTTCAGGCGACGCTATCATTCATACCACTGGCGGTGATGTGAAGATTGCAGTTTCTGCAAAAAAACAGTTCGTGCCCGAGGGCTATATGCTTGAGACCTTCAATGCCTATTTTCCACCTGCAGGCTGGAAGAATAATGGCTGGAGCGCAACAAAGACTGCTATTGAGGGCGACCAGAGCGCTTATTGCAGTGGCAACTTCTCTAATTCCTATCTGCGTTCACCACGTCTCGACCTTAGCGAAGGCGGTACACTGAAGTTCACCTATTATAATCAGTATGACGGTGAGTCTGCACCAGAATATGATATCGAGCTTCAGGTGTCTTACGATGGTGGCGACAACTGGACAACGAAGTGGACAAGCGATTACCAGAATGGACTGAACCAACTGCTCACTGCAGAGGTTGACCTTGGCATGGGTTCTGACGAGAGCTATGTGCGTTGGTACTATCCTGCTATTGAGAGTGATGACGAGGGTGCTTATGACCACTCTAACTTCACACTCGACGGCGTGCTGCTGCCTAATGTCTATGGCGCCGACGGTGTACCAGGCAACGCAACAATTGTAAGCCCAGCCAACAATGCCCAGAACATCTATCCAAAGAACATCAAACTGGAGTGGGCACCTGCACAGTTTGCAAAGGGCTATAAGGTCTATGTGGGCAGCAACAACGAGGTAAACAACCTCGTCAACGGTGCCGATGTGATGACCGACCTGTCTATTGTCATCCCACAGGCTGACTATGAGACCACATATAAGTGGAAGGTTGTGGCATATAATGATAATGGCGAGTCAACAACTGCCAGCACATGGAAGTTCACTACCCAGCCCGACGCATCGGTAATGGAGTTCCCATGGAGCGAAAACTTCGACGAGTGCACCAAGGAAAATCCAATACCTACTGGCTGGCTGAGCACAACGACCATTACTGATCTCTATCCAACATGGACAAACCGTCGCTGGGAGCCTCTTAACACCAGTAAGGCATACGGTGGCACTGGTGTCTCTATGTACACTATGTGGCTCTATGCAGGTTACAGCTCAACACTGACTTCTCCTGAGTTCAACCTTCCTTCAGAGGGCAAGGCCATGAGCATTTCTTTCGTATGGGGCGACAACCATCCTGCATCTCTGATTGTTGATGAGACAGGACTTCTGAAGAAGCAGAATGTACCTGGAGGCAATGGCGCCAGTGACTTGGTCTTCGAGATCTATGCCGATGGCGAGTGGCATCAGGCTGCATACCTCTCTGAGAATATGAATGCTGACGGCGATACCAAGTACTGGCGTAACGAGTCTGTTGATTTGAGCGAGTATGCAGGTAAGAAGGTACAGTTCCGCTGGATTAACAATGCTTACTCTGGTGCCCACAAGGGTGCTGCACTCGACAATATCGTTATCGACGGTATCGTTGACGACTATGTTATGTTCAACAAGGAAGGCTGGGATGCTGAGAAGGTGAACTCCGGCAAGGGCAAGAAGTCAACTGACATCACTATGCTCAACAAGGGTAAGAATGCCCAGAAGGTGAAGAGCGTCACATTTACTACAAATGACTTCCAGAGCTCTATCGCAGCAGGCACTGAGATTGCTGTCAATGAAGGTATCGCATTCAATGTTACATTTACTGCAAACCAGGCAGGTAAGAAGGTGGACGACGTGATGACTGTAGAGTTTGAGAGCGGACTGAAGGCATATTTCCCTGTTACTGGCGAGGCTCTTGCCGAGGATGTGCTCTACTATGGCTTTGAGGATAACTCTCTCGACTACGACTGGACAGCAGACTTCACCCAGAAAGATGTCGATGGACAGACCAACTACAAGTCGAATTACTATCTGACAGTTGTTGAGAACGATGGCGGACGCTATGCCTTTACACAGGCTTATCACAGCAATCCGAACCTGACAGCCCACTCTGGTCAGGGCACCGCTGCTGCATGTGCTCCAGATAATAACTCGGCTGCTAATGACTGGCTTATCAGCAAGATGATCCGTCCTCTCGAAGGCGCATCATTCGACTTCTATGCACGTAACCTCGGTACCACAAACTCTGTATTCGTTGGCGATAACGATTTGCACTCAGTAGAGGTGCTCGTAAGCGAGACAAGCAATACAGACACAAAGACATTTACAACAGTTATGCCAACAACCGAGATGGCTTATCTGCCAGAGAATCAGTGGCATCACTTTAATGTTGACCTCTCGGCTTACGTTGGCAAGAATATCTATGTTGCTGTTCGTCATACTACTGTAAGCGCAAACTGGTTCGCATTCTTCGATGACTTCACCTTCACACATGTTGGTGAGCCCGATTTCTCTGCCATCAAGTCTGTCAAAGCCTTGAATGCTGATACACAGGTAGTCGTTTACAATGCTAACGGCATGATCGTTGCCAAGGGCGCTGCTGCCCAGACAATGGACCAGCTCGGCAAGGGCATGTATGTCGTTAAGACTGCCGACGGACAGGTCATGAAGACTTTCTGCAAGTAATATCCATTTACAGGTAGAGGTAATGGGTGAAGCGCATAACAGCGATGCACCCTTACCTCTACCGTTTGTTATTGAAAAGACGCTATGAGACACATAAAGTCAATAATTCTTCTCGCGCTTCTCTTTGTCGTATCACTATCAGTTGGTGCACAGGAGCGAAGCGTGAAGCTGAATATTCAGGTGACATCTGTGGAGAATGACAATCTCTACGGACAGGTCATCACACTTATGCAGGATGACTATGGTGTGAGTTACGGCACCCTGAAACTTGACGGGCAGGGCGCTTGTTCACTGAAGGTCTATCCAGGAAACCATACCCTTACCATAGAACGCTCAGGCTTCGAGACGCTCAACCATTCTTTTACTGTGGCACAGAGCGAGACGGAGAAAAATATCGAGGTGACCCTCGTTGAAAAAACACGCAAGCCTTTTGCTCTTAAGGCAGACATACAGCACGATGTTAACACAGGCATGAACAGCTTGGCGCTGTCATGGAACACAGAAGAGCCTGCTTTCTTCGATGATTTCGAGAGCTATTCTCCTTTCGCCATTAACTTTGGCGAGTGGACGGGCATCGATGAAGACCTTGAGGCAGCCGCACCACTTGTGGGAAGCTATCCCAACCGTGGCGTTATGCAGTATGCACAGATTATAAACCCTCTGACGGTGACACCTACATGGTGGTATGATTATCCCATCCTGCGCCCCTATAGCGGACAGCAGTATGTGGGTTTTACCCGTACCAGCTCAGGCAATGCCAACGATGACTGGCTTATATCGCCTGCCATCACCGTAGGCACAGAGAACATCCTCTCGTTCTATGCTAAGGCTGCCGACCAGTATCCGGAACGATTCTTGGTATATGTCTGTGAGCTTAGCGATACGAAGAAGGGTGACAAGCAGGATGACTTCACTCGCATAGACAAGGATAACTATGAGAGCGTCGACTATAAAGGCTGGAAGCAGTGTGTCTATGATCTCTCAGAATACGCTGGTAAGGAGATAAAGTTTGCCATCCGTTACATAAGCCATTATAATCGCACTGGTTCGTTCATGCTTATGGTTGATGATGTCTATGTGGGACAGCGACAGGAAAATGCGCGTGCCATGGCTCGCATGGTGGCAAGGAAGTCTGCTCATAACCCCAACGAGCAGTTCAAGGTATACCTCGATAATGAGCTGAAGGCTACCACGCCTGACTACGAATATACTCTTACTGATGTTGCTGCTGGCGAACATACTATTGGCATACAGGCTGTCTATCTGAAAGCAACAAGTGAAATGGCAACACTGCTTGTTGATGTGCCAGCAAACATCTATGCTAAGGTTACGTTCAATGTCACTGCCGATAGTAAACTGACTGCTGAGGGACAGACTCTCTCTCTCGTTAATAAGTCAACGACGATGGCCTATGAAAAGCAGGTTAGCGATGGCAAGGTGGTCTTCGCATCACTGCCTAAGGGCGACTATGTGGTCAGCATGGCTGAGGGAGCCTTCAATGCTTATCAGAAGGAGATTACGGTCAGCGAGGACGTGGCGTTCGATATAGCCCTCACCGACCATATCATGGATCCGTATAATATCACCGCCTCACTTGGCAGCGATAGTATATATACCATGCGCTGGAACCAGAACCTCGTGTTCAGCGACAGCTTCGAGGACTATGATGACTTCGCTACAGGCAAGTTTGGCGAGTGGACATCAATTGATGTTGACCAGCGCCCTGTCTATCCGATAGGCCTTGGTGGCGTGACAACCATTGTGTCGTTCCCTGGTTCAGGCACTGCTGCTAACCCCACGCCAATAGCACCTATGGTGTTCAATCCATGGAAGACAACCCCAGCGATGTTACCTACCGACCCTGCTATAGCTGCGCCTACTGGTGATAAGACTATTGTGTTCTTCTCTTCTGAGCAGGCTGCATCTGATGACTGGCTCATCTCTCCGCTGTTGGAGATTCGCGAAGGCTACAAGCTGACTGTCAAGGCAAAGGCCTACAGCACAATGTACACAGAGTCGATGGAGTTCTGTATCTCTGACGGCAGCGTTATTCCTACAGATTTTACCGTCATAAGCTATGTTGATGATGTCAGTAGCGGACAGTGGGCACTATACACCGTTGACCTTGCTCCTTACGCAGGAAAGACAGTGCGTCTGGGCATCCATTACACGTCTATGGACGCCTTCCTTGCTCAGATAGACGATTTCACCGTTGGTCCTGAAGACGGACAGGGCGAGATAGTTGATTATGGCAACGTGGTGCGCTATGATGTAAGCCTCGACGGACAGAAGATTGGCGAGACCACTACATCAGAGTACCGCCTGCCGAAGCTCAGCGAGGGTGAACACACCATTGGCATCAAGGCTGTATATAAGTCGGGTGAGTCGAAAGAGATAACCTATCTCCTCAATGTTACCTCTGGCATTGTAAGCGTTATGCTCAACAGTACACTGCCCATGCAGGTTTTCAACCTCTCTGGCATGTATGTTGGTAACGACCTGAACAGCATGGCTCGTGGCATCTATATGGTGAAACAGGGTGATAAGATGTTTAAGATAAGAAAGTAAGATATAATGAGAAAGATGAATAATTATAGCTTTCTGAAAAGCTTGGTCTTGAGTTTAGTTCTTACAATATGCTGTTTGGGGGCAAGTGCTCAGCAGGGCATAAGCAACACCCAACGACTGCTGGGACATATAATAACAGACAGCATCACCAGCAGTGGTGGCGCTTTCGGAACGGCAGGAACATATTCTGTTGGTGCTGTGCTGACAAAGAGTCAGCTGTCATCGTTTGCTGGCTGTCGTGTGATGGGTGTGCGCCTTGCTATTGCGGGTAGTGCCTATCGCACGCGTACCTTTATATATAAAGTAGAGGAGGGTAATGTGACACCTGTTGCCGAACAGAAGCAGAAACTCTATGATGGCTGGAACAACGTGTTCTTCAATGGTGATGGCTATGAGATAAAGGGTGATGAGATACTCTTCTTTGGCTTCGACTATGTGGAGACAGATGAGATGGTGGCTGCTGACCAAGGCGGACTGTGTGGCTTTGGCGAAGACCTCGACGGTGGCTTCTACTATATGAGAACTGGTACAAAGACAACGCTCTACCAGATAACAGGCATTGGTCGTCTGTGTGTTCAGCTCATCATTGACGTAAGCTCTCTGCCACTCCATGACATTGATCTCACATGGCTCGACACTGGCTTCAAATACAAGCAGCCGGGAGAGAGTATAGAGGGCCTGGCTCATTTCGCAAGCGTGGGCCGTGAGGACGTAGGCTCTTACAAGATGGGCTACCAGATAGACAAGCAGACACCTGTCTATACTGAGTTCAATGACTCCGTGAGATATGGTAAGGTGAACGACTGGAAGTTCAACATAAACCTTCCAAACGATATTGCCGTAGGCATGCACAGAATAATTGTGTTTGTGAGCGAGGTAAACGGACAGCCGCTGCCTGAGAAGTCGAAGAACGACACGATGAAGGTGGACTTTGCTGTATATAATAATATGGTGAGCCGCGACAAGGCATACCTTGAGGTATATACCGATCAGGGTTCGTACTATGTACCCTATCTCAACGACGTGATAAAGAAGTTGCAGTCAAGCAATAATGGTCAGATTATGGCAACGGTGAATGTGCACCGTCCTGGCACGGCGCTCGCCATCGATGCTGCCGCCTACTTGCATGAACTCTATGCCTATGAACTGCCTTCGTTCACAGTTAATCGTGCCTACTTCCCAGGTGAGGACAATGTGGCATACGACATGAACTACTATCTGCCAATCCTTGATGCAGACATGAATGCCAGCATCGTTGGGGACATGATACTTCAGGACTACTACTCGCCTGCCTTTGCTTCGGTAGAACTCGATGCGTGTTTTAACGAAACGACACGAGAGATTAGTATAAACGCTAAAGGCACTCTACTGCCAGAGGCTGAGGCTATCTATGGCGAGGTGGCACTGACGCTCATGCTCACTGAGAACAATGTGAAGGGTACTCAGGTGGTTTACAACGCTTCGAGACAGACCACCTCGACAAACAAGAACTATAATCATAACAACGTCTTGCGTACCTATCTTACAAGTCCTATAGGCGATGGCCTCACAGCTGTAAACGGCAGTTTCGATGTTGACTATAAGGCTACAGTCGATGAGGCATGGAAGGTGGAAGACCTAACCATCGTGGCTCTGCTCACAAAGAAGGTTGATGCCGTTTCGGCCGACAATCTCCTTGATGTTGACGTCATCAATGCCAACAGCCTGCCTATGACTGAGAGCACAGGCATACGCAACGTTGTGAAAAACTCTGACACAGGTAATGGCGCTGTCTATAGCCTCGATGGTCGCCGTGTTGATGGAAACGTGCTGAAGTCGGGCATCTACGTAAAGAATGGAAAGAAAGTATTCGTTAGATAACACATACATTAAAATCTCACAATGAAAAACCTGTTTCTTTTAGCATTCACGATGCTGATGACACTGGTGGCTGTCGATGCTGATGCGCAGACACTCTATGGCTACACCCGTGACTATCCCTATGCAATGGTTAAGATTGACGTAACAAACACGGCTGCTGCCACACGTACTGGTTCCGTTGACGTGCTGGCTACAGCAGGTGCCTTCGTCAATGATACCTATTATGTGATAGGCATGGACGACGACTTCAACACACTCGTCTATACAGCCAATACTGAGACTGGCGCCTTGACAAAGAAGAAAAACCTTGGCGAGAGTGCCCCTCTGCCTGTTGACATGAGCTACGACTATGTTGATGAGAAGATGTACTTCGTGACAAACTCAGTAAACAGCGAAGGCATGTCGGCCCTTTGGACTATGAATCTTGAGACCTATGCAATGACAAAGGTACAGGATAACATGGGCGATGCCATCCGCGCCTTGGCAGTGAATGCTCAGGGTGAGATGTATGGTATGGCACGCAGCGGTAAGCTCTATCCAGTGAACAAGACTACAGGTAAGATAGGTACTGCCATTGGCGATACTGGTCACTCGCCCCAGCTGTTCACAGCGCTTGGCTTCGATTGCGCTACTGGTAAGCTCTACTGGTCATGTTATGCTGACTCAAAGGTGACACTCTACGAGGTGAATACCGCAGACGCTTCTGTTACCGACCTTGGCGTAATAGGTAGTGGAAAAGGACTGATTACTGTTGCTATCGGCGCTCCTTACACGCCAAGTGCTGCTACAGCACCTGCTCGTGTTGACTCGCTGAAGGTGACTGCTGCTGCCGATGGTGCCCTTGCAGCTACTATATCATGGCAGAACCCTACGCTCATGGTGAACGGCGATGCTCTGACAAGCATCACGAAGGTGGAGGTGCTGCGTGGCGAAGATACTATCGCTACACTCACTACAGCTGCTCCTGGCGCAGTGATGAGCTTCGTTGACGATAAGGTGCCTGCAAGCGGTATTCATCGCTATACTGTTCGTGCCTATAACGAGATAGGAGCTTCTGCCGATCGTTTCGTTGATGCCTATGTGGGTCATGACCTGCTGGCTGCCCCTGAACGTGTCATCTCAGCCCTCGGCGCAGTGATGGGTCTGCCTGCGCTGACCAACATCGTTGCATGGGACTCAAGCCGTCAGGGCATTCATGGCGGATGGGTGGACACTACCAAGGTGGTCTATGACGTCATTCGCGTTAACGATGGAAAGGTTATAGCTAAAGGCACTTCCAACGAGTATTGCTTCGATGAGAATCTTGCTGACACTCTGACACGCTATATTTACAAGGTTATACCAAGTAATGTTGATGGTGAAGGCGAGGGCAAGGAGAGCAACTATCTTGTGAATGGTCCTGCAGCAAAGATTCCGTTCGTTGCCGACTTTGATAAGAAAGCTGATGCCGACCTGTGGACAGTGCTTGACGTCAACGGCGATGGCTATGAGTTCATCTGGCACAGCTATACCGTTATGGATGGCAAGGGCATGTATATCTATCAGACTCATGAGTATAATTATGCTCTCGACATGATTGTTACTCCACCAATGGAGTTCCAGGAGGGTCATAAGTACCAGATTACAGTGAGCTGCTGCAACAGCTTTGCTCCTTATCCTGAGTCGTTCCGCCTCTATTCGCTGGCCGGCTATACCACACAGGGCGCTGTGCCCATTGGCGAGCCTGTGGAGAATATCAACCATCCTAACGAGTTCCGTCCTTACACCTTCGAGCTTACTGCTGAAGACGATGGGATAGGGGCTGCCGACGAGAAGTTCATCAGCTTCTTCGGTGTCTGCTGCACCTCTAACCCTTCTATGCAGATGTTCTTCGTTGACAAGGTGACGGTGGAGGATATCACTCCTTCTGCCATCAACGATGTGCGCAACTTCACAGCTAACGAGAAGAAGGTTTATACCCTCGATGGCCGCCGCGTTTCTACTTCTAACATGAAGCCAGGACTGTACATCGTCGGTGGAAAGAAAATTGTAGTGAAATAGTTAAATATATTCCATTTCCTTGGAAGTTATGAAATATTTCTCTATTTTTGCAAAAATATTTATAAAGAAACGGATTGCTGCCAGCGGTAGTTTTTAACAATAGTACCGCTGGTGGCAATGTCTGACGATTATTATAACAATTAACATAATACTAACTAAAACCGAATAAGATTATTAACTTAAAAGAAGAGAGACGATGCCTATGACTGGGTGCGCGACCGGTTTTACCACTAAGACTGGAAGACGATAGAAAGGTTCGCGGCCGTGCACATACGACTTAAAACAATAATTATTATTTCCTTGCGCTAACGAACCGGAAGGCGCAAATAATCTAAAAACAATAACCAAATGAACAAGAAAATACGTTTTTCATTGCTCACGCTGTTGGTGATGCTCTGCGGAACTGTGTTTGCAGATACTTATACTTATGAGTTTACTACAAAACAGTTCACTGCAGCAGGTACTAAGGCTTTAGGTGATGCCAATTGGACTGTTACCACAGATGGAAGCTATTGGGGTTATGATGAAACCAAAGGTCAACAGTTTGGAAGTGGCAATAATCCTGCAAAATCCTTAGTTCTTGCCACCTCAGATATTACAGGAACTATTTCTGAGATTAAAGTTACCACAAGTGGTGCTAGCTCAATTGCAGGTACACTTGATGTTACTGTTGGTGGTAGTGCTTTTGGAAATCAGTACACTTTGACATCTACTTCTACAGAGGTAACCTTCACTGGTTCTGCATCGGGTGAGATTAAACTCAACTATGCACAGACCTCTTCAAAAGCTATCTACATCAAGAAGATTGAAGTAACCTATGCTGCAGCAGCTCCCGAGCCTTCTGGCTACATTGTAGACTTCAATACTGCTATTGCGACAAGCACACACGACTTTGCCGTGGCAAGTAACTGGCGTCATATCGTAGGTTCTTACAATGATTATGGAACTCTCTACTATATGAGCTATAGTTATGGTGCCAACGATGGTGCTAACGGCGAAGGCGATGGCGCTCTCATTGCCTATCGTCAGTATGCTGGCGATAACTGGGATGGTACGACTGTACAAGATGTGTTGGTAACACCTGTTATTAATGGTAAGGTGACTTTGGATATTAAGGCTTCTACCCTCGCCAGTTCATCAAACGGTGCCTACGTTGAGGTGTATGCCATCAACGAGAATGGTACCCTTGGTAACCAGATAAAGAAGATCAGCGACGATATCGCTGGTGCCAACTCTGGCAGCAACACTGAATGGGCTACCTTCGAGCTGGCCGACCTGACCGAAGCTCAGCGCATTGGCCTGCGTTGTCAGTATGTGTATATTGATAACTTCAAGGCAGATGAGGCTACTATCGTACCCGAGCCGAAGCTTACAATTACTGCTGTAACCAAGGCCACCGATGCTAGTACTGTCTACTTCAATCAGCAGCAAGACGGAACGTTGCTCGTGCAGATGTACGCCACGCTGCAGAACAATGGCGACGTGGACTTTGTTGCCGGTACTACCGAGAACTACACGCTGTCTGTGATTCAGAAACCTTCCTATGGTGCCAGCCATGGCCCTTACGGAGCCTTTGCTATTCCTGTTGACCTTGCTAAGGGACAGACCAGCGACCCGATTCTTGTCTCTGTCTCAGTTCCCGCAGCCGATGTTTCTTCGCTTAGCACTTGGGGCAACTGGTATGTGATTGAGAATATCAACGGCACGCAGTCATCTGCTTATGTTTATGCTAGCTTCAACAAGTATGAATCGAAGTTCATCTTCCGTGAAGCCGATGCATCAAGCACAAGCAGCCTGACAACTCAGAGCTGGGGCGCTATCACCGAACAAACCGTTAAGAACTATGAGATTGCCAACACGGGTTCTGCTCCGTTGGTAATCAAGAACATGGCTTTCCCCGAGGGCTTCAATTTCGCTATTGACTATGAGAACCTTCCCGAAGGCATCAC
The DNA here is from genome assembly GCF_023217965.1 of Prevotella sp. E13-27. Taxonomy (NCBI): domain Bacteria; kingdom Pseudomonadati; phylum Bacteroidota; class Bacteroidia; order Bacteroidales; family Prevotellaceae; genus Prevotella; species Prevotella sp. E13-27. The sequence continues at coordinate 1,686,950 of NZ_JALPSC010000001.1, forward strand.
CCGTGATACCAGCACCGGCGAGGTGACCATCAATGGTGGCACTAAACTTCCAGTCGTTGTTACCGTTCCTGCTACGCCTTACGGTTCATTTAGCGGTAATTTCACGATTACCTATCGCAATGCTTTGGCTGAAGAAGACACTGAATTCAGCTGCGCTTTCTCGGTCAATGTGATCAATCCCAACACATGGACGGCCGACTTCAATAACACCTCTTCGACCATCATCTATCCTGATGGAGCTATCGTCGAGGCTGGTGTTACCAACGACTATCAGTATGTTTCCAGCAATAACTATAACAACTGGATTAAGGGTTACAACAGCAGCAGCTATGAGACGAAGAACAATAAGTTCATCACACCGAAGCTCCATGCCAATGCAGGCGATAAGCTGTCGTTCGACGTAAAGGCTGGCTACAGTTATTCTGATGATTACTTCGTGAAGGTTTACAAGTCTACCGACCGCGTGAACTGGGGTGAGCCTGTGGCAACCTATGTTTACAGCACTATTGGTAGCTCATTCACTGCTCAGAGCATTACTTTCGATGAGGCAGGCGATTACTATGTGGCCTTCGCTATCTATGGCAGTGGCTCTGGTATCGACAATATAGTTGGTCTGGAGAAGGTTGCTGTGACTCACGACCTCTATATGAAGGAGGTTAGCTGGCCCGATGCATCCGTGAAGAGCGGCACTGCCCTGAGCAAGCCCTCTTTCGATATCATTCCGCTGACCACTGAGGCTGCCGAGAACTACACTGTGAAATATGTGTGCGGCGAGACCGTTCTGGCCGAAGCCGATGCCAAGGCTCTCACCGCCAGCGCCAAGAGCACAACCAGCTTCTCATTCTCATGGACACCCACTGTTGCGGAAACAACCGCCTATGAGGGTACAAAGATTGTCATCGAGTTTACCGATGGTACTAAGTTTGAGAGTGAGACGTTCAATCTGACCGTTACCAACGAGGCCATTTTCCACTTCGTTAATAGCGTTCCCACCAGCAAGTGGTACGAGCCAACAGACCGCACCAATGCAATCTCGTTCGGCAAGACCAATACCGAGGATACACAATCATTCGTTATATTCAACTGGGGCTCGAAGGATTTGACCGTGAACAGCATCTCACTGCCCGAGGGCTTCACAACCGATGCTGAGTTCCCGATGATCGTTCCTGCCTTTAACGGCGAGAATGATGGTCTGGCTGCTTCGAGCAAGACGCTGAACATCACCTTCTCTGCTGCTACTGCAGGTACTTTCAGCGGTGATATGGTCATCACCTACGAGACCGACAAGACTTTCCAGCTTGCAATCAGCGGTACGAAGCTCGATCCTACGAAGTTCTATGCAAACTTCGGCACTGAGAGCAACCAGTGGCCTGCAGGTTCTGTTTATCAGAGTAACGTTAGCCTCAGTAATACTGGTACATACTCAGCTCCTAACTACGCCATCACTTCTTCAAGCACGGAAAATAACTTCTTTATCACACCGAAACTCTCTGCTAAGGCTGGCGATAAACTTATGTTCGATGCTAAGCTCTATAGCACTGGTGATTACTATAAGTCAGGTGCTGTGAAAGTCTATGCCGCTGCAACCCGCGAGGCGCTGTTCAATGCCGAGACCCGTACCCAGTTGCTTGCTATCGACGGTAGCGATGATACCGACGAGGTGAAGCGCATCACTACCGACTACAAAACCTTCGAGGTGACTGTGGCTGATGCAGGCGAATATTTCTTTGGCTTCGAGATTAGCGGTCGTCCATACGTTGACGAGCTCTATGGTCTGACGGCTGTCGCTGTCGAGAACGATATTAAGATTGCTTCGAGCGTTGTTCCGACTGAGGCTATGCAGAACGTGGCTGCTACGGCTACCGTCAATATTCTGAACTTCGGTGCTGCCGAGATTGCTGCCGATGCTTACACCGTTAAGGTCTATGTCGATGGCGAGATAGTTGGCAATGGCACTACCGCTGCTATTCCTGCTACACAACTGTATAGCGGCAATGGTACACAGGTATCTGCATCGTTCCGTACTCCAAAGGTTGGCACATTCCCTGTATATATTGAGGTTAAGGCTGGCGAATATAGCGTTGCTACTGAGCCTGTTGATGTTACCTTCACAGAGGAAGTAGCTGTTGCAGAAGCAATTGAGGTTGGTACAAAGTCTGGTGCAGACAAATCGCATGGTCCTGTTGACTGGTACAACAATGATGGTTCTGGTACAAACTGGACAGACATTGTTTACACTGCTAAGCAACTCGACGATTTCGGAATTAAAGCTGGTGATAAGATTACATCTATAGCATTCAAGGGCTCTGGTACTGCTAAGAGCATAAAGGCTGCTATTACCTCATGGGTTGGTGTTAAGACAGGTGATATCACACCGGGTAATGTTGATAAGGATGCTATGACAGAGGTAGTTGTTTATGATCAGACAGATGCAGCTGCAACTATTGATTTCAGTCTCTTTAATATTGATCTGTCTTCTAATCCTATTGTTTGGGATGGAACATCTGACATCCGTATTTACACTGAGGCTATTCGTCAGGGTAGTAATAACTGGCAGACTGTGACTTACGACTATGATAGCAACTATATGAATTCATACTTTAAGAGTACTACTGCAGTCGCAACTCCTCTTGGATACTTTACCCTTGCTGCTGAGCCTGCTGTATTCTCTGGTACAGTGAAGACTGACACAGGTGCAGCTGTTGAGGGTGCTACCATTACTCTTGTAAGTACCGATGGCGATAACGTACAGTACACTGGCGCAACTGATGCCGAGGGTGCTTACAGTATCAACGTCATCCAGGCAAATCGTACGTATGATGTTACCATGAAGGCTGAGGGTTACGACGATCAGGTTGTAACAATCGAATTCAATGGCGAGAGCCAGACCAAGAACTTCGTGGTTGCTAGTGGCTCATCATTCGATCCTACTACTGCTATTGCAAATGCAGACTTCGAGGGCGAATTCGCTGTTTACTCATCTCCAAATACAGATCGAGATATTCATCAGCCAGCTGGCTGGACTATCAACTACGAGAATAGTAATGAAAACGACATGACCGCCCTGAATAGTTCTTGCAAGGCATGGAACAACTTCTCTGGTCGTCCACAGCTGACAACAGGTGGTAATAATACTTATTGGGTACGTTTCCGTTGGGGTAACAACGAGAATCTGACAATGTCACAGGTTGTAACTCTTCCTGCTGGTGAGTACAGAATGACTGCTGATGCATTCTTCAATGGTGCTAATGGCGGTTCTGCAACAATCAGCGCTGCTGGCGTAAGCACAAGCGTAGCAGGAAACAGCACATGGGGTAAATATAATGTTGACTTTACCCTGACGGAAGAGACTGCTGTTACTATTGCCTTCAATGTTAAACAGACACAGACGGTTGAGAATGTAGCTGCATTCGATAATTTCAAACTGGGTTACTTGGCAGATGTTGTTAAGGTTACATTGCAGGAGGAAATTGCTAATGCTGAGAGCTTGCTTGCTGACGCTTCTAAGACTGAAGGTCGTGAAGTATTCGCTGCTGCTATTGAGACTGCTAAGGCTCTCCGCACATCTGATGACGTTGCTGCCATCAATGCTGGCATAGAGACTCTTAAGGCTGCTGAACTGGCATTCCGTGTCGCTAACCTGCCTGTACAGGAGGGTACATACTACGTTTACAATGCTTACGCTAAGAAGTTCCTGAGCCGTGGTGATAACTATGGCGTTCGTGCTGTGGCTGATGACTTTGGTCTGCCATTCAACGTAACTGTTGATATGAGCAACACCACTTATAAGCTCCAGATGTATGACAGCAAGGGATACTATGGTGATGACTATTGGATGTACTCTGACTGCTCTGGTAATCGTGTACGCAGCTACTCACTCGAAAAGGTTGACGGTGGATTCTATCTGCACAACTCAAACCGTGCAACTGCTGCTGACAACCGCATGTACGTCTATATGAAGGACGATGCTGACAAGTGGGCTATCGCAGGTAATGCTATCGTTGGTGACAACGTTGGTGACGAGGCACAGACCGTATGGCAGTTCGTAACAGCTGAACAGCGTAATGCAATCATCGCTGCTAATGCTGCTGCTCAGAAGACTGCTGCCTTCACTGCAGCTGGCATTGCTGAGGACGCAACCCTTGAGGTTGCTGACGCAACAGAGCTGACCTTCAAGACAGGTTCTGCATGGATTTACACTGCTGGCCCTAACAAGGGCGGTACTCCTGGTGTGAATGATAATGGTACAGAACTGTATCAGGCTACTGGTAACTTCGCTCAGACTGTAGAGAACCTCGAGAGTGGTCTCTATAAGGTTAGCATCCAGGCATTCTATCGCGGTGGTGGTAACGGTGATGTGGTTGCTGCATATGGACAAGGTCACGACCTCTCTACTGTAAGCCTCTATGCTAATGGTACTGTGATTCGTGTAAATAGTTGGGCTGCTGACCGTGCTGCTGATAATAATCCTAACAGCATGGGTGATGCTGCTGCTCTGTTCGCAGAAGGTAAGTATCTTGCTGAGGGCTATGCATTCGTTGGTGAGGACAAGACTCTCAGCCTGAAGGTCTTTGTTCCAAGCTATATCGGTGCTGGCTGGTTCATCGCAAGCAACGTTAAGTATGCTAAGGTTGACGAGGCTGTTCTCGCTGGTGACGCTAACCTTAATGGTGAGGTAACCGCAAGTGATGCTATACTTGCTGTAAGCTTCGCTCTTGAGACTGAGACACCTTCTCCAAAGGCATTCAAGGCTGCCGACGTGAACGCTTCTGGCAATATCACCGTCAGCGACGCTGTGGGCATCGTGAACATAGCTCTTAATGAGGTTACTTCAGAGCCATCTGCTCGTGGCGATGTTGCTGAGAACAATGCTCTTGCACTCAACGGCAATGTACTTGCTCTTGCTAACACTACTGAGTTCGTTGCATTCCAGATGGACGTTACTGTTGCTGAGGGCACTCAGTTCCGTGGCGTTGAGCTTGCAAGCCGCGCTGCAGGCCTGAATGTTTCATACAACCGAGTTGCTGATAATACCTACCGCGTTGTAGCATTCTCTGTAAACAAGAATGCTATCGAGGCAGGTGAGGGTGCTATCTGCACATTCGACATCGTTGGCAACAAGAACGTACAGGTAACTAACATCGAGTTCGCCGATGCTGCTGCTCGCGCTTATGCTCTTGTGCTTGGCGAGACAACACACATCAATGGCATCGCAGCTGGTGCTGCCGGCGCTGAGTACTACAGCGTTGGTGGTGTGAAGAGCGACAAGGCTCAGAAGGGCATGAACGTCGTTCGCACTGCTGATGGCAAGGTGAAGAAAGTGCTTGTTAAGTAAGTAATAACTAAAAACAATAATCACAATGAACAAGAACATGATTTCCAGATGGTTCTCCATGTACGTGCTCATGATGATGTTCGGTATAATGGGAGCGACTGCACAGTCGCTCTCCATTGCCGACTTCGCCATCCGTGCAGGTGAGTCAAAGACCATCACAATGAATCTTGCCCAGGGCGGACAGACCGTCTATGGCGTTCAGACCGATCTTACCCTTCCTGAGGGACTGACCATTGAAGGTGAGCCTGCTATCGTTGAAGGTGCCATTACAAATGGTACTCTCAGCAAGAACCTGCTCACATCTGGCGCTCTGCGTCTCATCCTCATGTCTTATCAGGGCGACGCTTTCGCTGCTGAGGCTACCGGCATTATCACAATGACCGTTAAGGCTGCCGACACATTCGCTGGCGGTAACATCACTCTCACCAACAACCGCATCACCACAAGTGCTGCCGGTGCAGAGACCACTGCTGATAATGCTACGACAAACGTAACACTCAACACAACTCCTGAAACGGTTTATCCAGCTGCTGCGGGCGGTATCTCTTGGAACAAGGTGGCTGCTGCCGATATGGCTACTGGTGATGTTGTGGTAATTGCTGATGCAACAACACAGAAAGCCATGAGCAATAATGGCGGAGCTTCTAATGCTCCTTCTGCTGCAGCCGTTACAATTGCAGATGACAAACTTACGGATGAAATCGCTGCAACATTGCAGTGGACTGTAACTAAGACTGATGACGGTTATCAGTTTGGTGTAGGTGATGCATATCTCTATACAACTGATACAAATAATGGCGTTCGCGTAGGCTCTAATTCCAATAATGTTTTCACTATAGAAAGCGGCTATTTAAAGAACTCTGCAACATCACGTTACCTTGGTGTATATAATAGTCAGGATTGGCGTTGCTATACTTCGATTAACAACAATATCAAGAATACTGTAACAACCTTCTTTAAGAAGATAGAGGAGATACCTGACGTTGCTGCTCCGACATTTGCTCCTGCTGCAACAATGACATTCTTCGGCTCGCAGACAGTGACTCTGACTGCTGAAGAGGGTGCCGACATCTACTATGTAACAGACGATAGCGAGCTTTCTTCTGACTGCGCTAAGTATGTGGAGCCTATCACAATCAATGCTACCACCACTATCCGTGCATTCGCTGTTAAGGAGGGTAAGGCTAGCCCTGAGGCTAAGGCAACCTATACATTCGGTCCTACTGTTGCCAACATTGCAGCGTTCAAGGAAACTACCACTACTGCTCAGCTGACACTCGTTGACGCTGTTGTTACTCATGCTTATAGTAGCGACAAAGGTGATTATGTCTTCGTAGAGGATGCAACAGGCGCTATATGCTTCAGCAAGACAGGTCTTGCTCTCGCAAAGGGGAACAAGCTAAATGGTACTATCATTGGTAAGCTTACATCTTACAATGGACTGCCACAGTTTGCTGCTGTAGAGGACCAGACATCTCTTGATGCCGTTCAAGTTACAGAAGATGGTACCATCGCTCCTGCAGTTGTTACAATAGAGGAGGCTTCAAACGCAGCTTATGCTGCTCGTATGATTAAGATTCTTGGTGGTACAATCACTAAGTCTGGTGACAATTGGTACATCACCGTTGGTGAACAGTCACTGCAAATCTACAAGAACACCAACTATGGTGCTGATTATGAGCTCCCTGCTGAGGGTACAGCGATGAAGAGCATCACAGGTCTGTTAGTTCCTTATAAAGGTGCGTATGAGATTTGCCCATTGTCACAGGCTGACATTGTGGAGAAGCCAATCATTGAGTTCCAGTATGCTAAGTACATCATCAAGAACACTGCTTCTGGTAAATATCTCAGCGCTGGCAACTCATGGGGTACACAGGCTTCACTTGTTGCTCATCCAGAGTATGTGAAGCTCTCTCCAAACGAGGATGACGGCACATATAAGATTGAGTCACAGGTAAAGAACGGTGATGGTAACTACTGGCTTAATGTCGATGGCTTTATGGACGGAAAGCCTGCTGATGCTGTAGTGCTGAACGTAACAAAGGTTTCTGATGGTGTTTACACAATCTCTGACGGCACAAATTACTATGGATGGGACGGCACATCTACAGTGCTCGCTCGTAATCTTGCTGCTGACAGCGAGAACGCTCTCTGGACCATCCAGACCCTTGATGACGCAAAGGCTGCTTTGGCAAATGCAACAGCTGACGCTCCTATGGATGCCACTGTACTTATTGAGGACCACGACTTCGGACGTGGCAACCGCTATCAGGATAGATGGACCATGGCTGCAAGTAATCAGAATCTCTCTGGTGGTGAGGATAACAACGGCAGTGTAGGTAACAACTGCGCAGAGTCTTATCACTCTGACTTCACTCTGAGCCAGACACTCGCAGGTGCTCCTAAGGGTATCTATGCCTTGACTGCTCAGGGCTTCTATCGTCAGGATGGAACAGACAATGAACATCTGCCAGTATTCTATGCAAACAATGAGACTCAGACATTCCCATTGCGCACTGGTACTGAGAACAGTATGTCAGATGCAGGTAAGTCATTCAAGACCGGTCTCTACACCATTGATCCAATCTATGTAGAGGTTGAAGAAGGTGGCTCACTGACCATCGGCGCTAAGCTCGAGGGTAATACAAGCCTGTGGTGTATCTTCGATAATTTCGTTCTTACATATTACGGCGCAGAGGCTTCTATGGACGAGGTTAAGAACGCTGCTATTCTGGCTGAGATGAACGCACTCCGCTTACAGCTTACAGCGATTAAGGAAGATGTTGAGATTCAGAGCGTTCTCGATCTCATTAATAATGCACTCACTTCTACCGAGGGCGCTACAGGCACAGAGAGCATCAATGCTGCAATCGTAACTCTGAAGGCTGCTCTTGAGACCGCACAGGCTTATGTGAAGGCTAAGAACACTTTGCCTAAGATGAAGCAACTCACTGAGGAGACCAACTTCTACACCGCTGAGGCTCTGCAGAGCTACTACACACAGTGGAACGAGAAATATCAGGCTGGTACTCTCACAAAGGATGAGGCTAACGCACTGCAGGATCCTTTCCTGGGAACTGGATGGCATTCTGACATTAGTTATGACGATTTGCTGCTCTCTGTTTGGAGCATCGGTGGTGAGAAGGCAAATAACTACGACAAGGCTCTCTACATCAATACATGGTCAACAGAGGGTGAGATAGATGGCTCTGAGTTCAAGGTTCCATTCTTCGAGTATTGGACTGGCGACGGCGAATCACTTGGTGCTAATACGCTTACTGGCGAGTTGACTGGTCTGGAGAAAGGCAACTATCAAGTTAAGGCATGGGCACGCGTACGCATGAAGAACGGTGCTGAAGCTCCTGCTACTGGCATCACAATGGATGTCAACGGTGAGAGTAATACTGCTGCCGACGTATGTGCTGGCACACAGGTTGGTGAGAGCCAGTTCTACATTGGTGAATTCACTGCAACGGGCGATGTCTTCGAGGAAGGCATATTGAAGCTGAACTTCAACATTGCTGCTGAAAACAACATCAGCTGGCTGTCATTCAAGAACGTAGTATATACACGCCTTGGTGAGACTGTAGGCATTGCTGGCGTGAAGAGCGAAAATAAGCTCGACGGCACTATCTACAACCTCAATGGTCAGAAAGTGGAGAAGGCTCAGAAGGGTCTCTACATCATCAATGGCAAAAAGGTGGTGGTTAAATAACCTCCCCCTGCCCCTCCGAAGGAGGGGTGTTGAATTAGTTGGTTTAATTCGACTTTATACAATAAGAAGGCATCCCGAAGTGGGGTGCCTTCTTATGTTATTTGTTTGCTAGTAAAGTTTAACTTCTCTCGGAGTAAAGTTAAACTTCTCTCGGAGTAAAGTTAAACTTCTCTCGAAGCAAAGTTTAACTTCTCTTATAGCGTTTTAGAAAGACGGTTTTTATTTAGGTGCGAGGGCTTGCCAGAGTGGGTCGTCGGGTAGGGGAGCTTCCACAATGATGGTTTCTTTCGAGACGGGATGGACGAACTCTATACGGTGAGACTGTAGGGAGATGCTGCCGTCGGGATTCGAGCGACGGGCACCGTATTTCAAGTCGCCCTTGATGGCGCGCCCGATGGCTGACAGCTGACAGCGGATCTGGTGATGACGGCCTGTCATAAGCTCCACCTCCACAAGGTCGTAGTTGTCGCCATTGCCAATGACACGATATCGCAGCTGCGCCTTCTTGGAACGCGGCACCTCATGATCGTAGGCATACGACTTGTTCTGCTGCTCGTTGCGCGTGAGCCAGTGGGTGAGTAGTGTACTCTCACCTCTTACCTCTAACCTCTCACCTCTAGCCTCAACTATCGCCCAGTAGGTTTTGTGAACCTGTCCCTCGGCAAACATCTTGTTCAGTCGGGTGAGAGCTTTTGAGGTACGTGCAAAGACAACCAGTCCGCTGACAGGACGGTCCAAACGGTGAACGACACCAAGAAACACCTCGCCAGGCTTGTTGTATTTCTCTTTTATATACTGTTTCACCGTTTCAGAGAGAGGAGTGTCGCCGGTCTTGTCACCCTGCACTATTTCACCGCTCCGTTTGTTGACAATGATGATATGATTGTCCTCGTAAACAACTTCCATGGTTAAAAAAGACTTATTTTGCTGCAAAATTACTGATAATCGGACAACTATCAAAAAAAATCAATAACTTTGCGCCGTGAAAATGTACTAAACGAAACAATTTATTATTAATTGAGAAAAGCGTATGAAGAAATTGTTGTTTTTCCTTACAGCCCTTGTCGTGCTCGGCTCGTGCAGTAAGTACAAGTACGATGAGGTGAAAGACGATATGTCGAAGACCCGCATCTACACTCTTAAGAACGGACTTAAGGTCTATCTTAGTGTTAACCCTGGTGAGCCGCGCATACAGACCTATATCGCTGTGCGTACAGGCTCGAAGAACGACCCTGCTGAGACAACAGGCTTGGCTCACTATCTTGAGCACCTCATGTTCAAGGGAACAAGCAAGTTCGGCGTTACTGATCCTGAGAAGGAGGCTCCGCTGCTTGAGGACATTGAAAACCGTTACGAGGCTTATCGTAAGATGACCGACCCCGAGGTACGCCGTAAGGCTTACCATGAGATCGACTCTGTAAGTCAGCTCGCTGCCCAGTATTTCATTCCTAACGAGTACGACAAACTCATGTCTGCCATCGGTGCCGAGGGTACCAATGCCTATACCTCTTACGACGTAACCTGCTATACCGAGGACATCCCTTCAAACGAGGTGGAGAACTGGGCAAAGATTCAGAGCGACCGTTTCCAGAATATGACCATCCGTGGATTCCATACAGAGCTGGAGGCCGTCTATGAGGAATATAACATTCATCTTAGCGATGATCAGGACAAGACCATCAATGCCCTCTTTGCTAAGTTGTTCCCCAATCATCCTTACGGCACGCAGACTGTCATTGGTACTCAGGACCATCTGAAGAATCCTTCTATTAAGAACATCAAAGAGTACTTTGAAAAGTGGTATGTTCCGAATAATGTGGCTATCTGTATGGCTGGCGACTTTGATCCCGATGAGGTTATTGCTACCATAGATAAGTATTTCGGCAAGTGGCAGCGTGGCAACGATGCTGTTCAGCCAGAGTTCGGAGAACAACCAGCCATTACCGCTCCTGTTGATACAACAGTTGTTGGTCAGGAGGCCGAGGCACTGTGGATGGGTTATCGCTTTGATGGCGCTTCATCGCTACAGCTCGACACTCTGAACATCATTGAGTCAATGCTGAGCAATGGTACGGCAGGTCTCATTGACCTCGACATCAACCAACAGATGAAGCTTCTCTATGCTTATGGCGGCATCTATTCTCTGGCCGACCAGTCAGTGTTCCTCATCTTGGGCGCTCCTCTTCAGGGACAGACTCTCGACGATGTCCGTGCCATCCTTCTCGAAGAGATTGAGAAGCTGAAGCGCGGTGAGTTCAGCGATGACCTTCTGCCTTCTGTGAAGAACAATATAAAACTGAATTATTATAACTCTCTGGAGAGCAACCAGCAGCGTGCGTCAATGTTTGTTGATGCCTTCATCAACGGCACGCCATGGGAGCAGAAGGTGAAGTCTATCAGCCGCATAGAAAGCATCACCAAGGAACAGATTGTTGACTTCGCTAAGCGTCACTTCACAGACAACTATGTAACAGTGTATAAGCGCCAGGGCGTTGACGAGACACAGAAGAAGATTGACAAGCCGGAGATTACTCCTATACCCACAAACCGCGAACTTGTGTCTGACTTTGTGAAGGAGATACAGAATTCTAAGGTTAAGCCCATAAAGCCACGCTTCGTTGACTTCAAGAAAGACCTTACATTCGGTGATGTGAAGGCAAAAGGTGATGATGGAGCAACTCTGCCATACGTCTATGTGAAGAACAAGGAGAACGGTCGTTTCTCACTGTCATTTAAGTATGACTTTGGCGAGGAGAGCGATGTGCGCTACAACTATGCAGCTGAGTATCTTGACTATCTCGGCACCGACTCGCTGTCACCTGCTGAGCTGAAGCAGCTGTTCTATAAGCTCGCATGTTCTTACAGCATATCTGTGGGTCCGCGTAGCATTTATGTAAATCTTGGCGGACTTAGCGAGAGCATGCCCGAGGCTCTTAAACAGTTGGAGAACCTCCTTCTCTGCGCACGTGTTGACACTGCTGCCTATCTGCAGTATGTGCAGGTTGTTGATAAGGCTCGCAGTGACGCGAAGCTCGACCAGCAGACAAACTACTCTAACCTCTGTTCTTACGGCATTTATGGTCCTTATAACCGCAACCGTAACATTCTGACTACACAGCAGCTTGTAGAGACCAATCCTAACGATCTGCTCGACCTTCTGCGCGAACTCGGCAACCATAAGAGCACGGTGTTGTACTATGGTCCTATGAAGGCAGGCAAGATGGCTTCTGTAGTGGCTGAGAACCATGCCATCCCTTCAAAATTCACTGCCGATCCAGAGGCTCGTCACTATGTAGCCCAGCCTACACCTGAGAACGAGGTGCTCATCGCTCCTTACGACGCAAAGAACATCTACATGCGCATGTATCACAACGAGCAGCACGAGTGGAACCCCGAGCAGGCTGCAGTACAGGCACTGTTCAACGAGTACTATGGCGGTTCAATGGGTAGCGTGGTGTTCCAGGAGCTTCGTGAGGCTCGTGGCCTGGCTTATAATGCGTATGCAGCTTACATGATGCCAAGCTATAAGGATGAGAAGGAGTTCTTCTTTACTCATATCATCACTCAGAACGACAAGATGATTGACTGCGTAAGTCAGTTCAATAACATCCTCGACACTATTCCTCAGAGCGAGTCCTCGTTCCAGATTGCGAAGGATGCCCTGACAAAGCGTCTTGCCAGCCAGCGTGCTACGAAGTTTGGTCTCATCAATACATGGCTATACTCTCAGCAGCTTGGCATAGACTACGACCTCAACGAGAAGATATACAAAGCTCTGCCCAGCATCAAACTTGATGATATCGTGAAATTTGAGCAGGAGAATATGGCGCACAAGACCTATCGCTACATTATCCTTGGTGACGAGAAGGAACTCGATATGAAAGCCATCGAGGCTTACGGTCCTGTGAAACGCCTCACCACAGAGGAAATCTTCGGATACTGATGATCACTCAATGGTGAATGTCCCGTTGTCATCGAGATTGACACGAGCCGACAGCGTGGGCGTGTCATCGTAGGTAAGTACAAGTCCCGTGACGAACTTCACTCCAGGAGTGAACTTCACCACGGGGCTTTTTCCGTCTATGTCATATGTTAGTTGCTCACCAATCCACAGCGCGTCATCATCGAAGCCGCCCATGTCGCTAACGGTGTTCGTCATCGTGTCTGTAGGCACATGGTTCGTGTAGAGCACTATCTGTTCGCCGCTGATAGAGTAGGAGAGACGCTTTATTAGTTCCTGCTGCATGTCGTATGGCGCTATTGAGGTAACAACTGTAGCATTGCTCTTGTCATCAAAACGAAGTTTGTACAGACGGTCTGTCTGAACACCTGTGCCCTCAGCATCGCCGCCAACGAACCACAGCACACCATCCTCCGCATCGTAGCGAGCCTGTGGCATACGTCCGTGACGGATATTGGGGAACATCGTCTTTACACCATTTCGGCAAACTATTATTCCGTAGCCCTCTGCTGATACATCGTTGCCGCAGGTAATGAGACTCAGCACGCGAATACCGTTCTCAGCATCATTCAGCGTTGTCTCGCAGAGCGTAGAATCTACATCGCCCTGCATGATGGCTTTGACTGCCTCAGGGGCTTCACCTGCCACATCCGTGCTGTCTATCGTTCCACACACGGCTTTCTCTGTCACTTTGTTCTCTGAACATGAAGTAATTGTCATGCCGCAAATCATCAGGATGGCGGCATACATCCATTGTCTCATACCTTTCATAGCAATCTGTAATAAACAAAGAGGAAATTTTATAATTAACCACAACGGATTTCACGGATTAAACGGATTATCTAAGGTGTTGACATTCTATAGAGTTTGAATCCGTTAAATCCGTGAAATCCGTTCTTTCAGCGTAACTTTTGTGGAGCTGGAGGGAGTCGAACCCTCGTCCGCACAAGGAAACCATACGCTTTCTACACGCTTATCTTGGACTTCATTTTCGTGCTGTGACAAGACCCAAGCCACCAATCGCAGCCTTATCCTCTAAATTTTCATCGCGACATCGAGGCCTACCGTGACTATTTCCGATTTATTCTGCGCCGCTTGATCTTCGGATTCGGAACCACATCCTTGGAGCGACGTCTCGTTCACCTACCTTGTAAGCGAATTAAGCTCATAATCTACTGTGCTTCGATTAAGCAGCGAGAGCATACTCATTGTTGCCAATTAATTTTCCTACAGAAGAGATTTAGGAGCCTCCCATAGCCCAGCTCCGCGTGCTTACGTACCATCTCGGCTTGCCGTCAAATCCAGTCAACCCCAGTGTTACGTGTCGTTTCGTGATGCAAAGATACGCTATTTAATACAATCTGCCAAATAATTCAATTAAAAATAAGCGTTTTTACAAGAATGGCTCGATAGATACTAATCTTTTTAAAAGAAAATGCTTACCTTTGCAATAATTTCCGAGAAAATCGGTTATATAATTACATTGATGTAAAGAAAACATGTTTTTTTGATGAAAAGATATATCCTTTCGTTGTTTTTGCTTTTGTGCTGTGCCACAATAGCATTCTCTCAGTCATCGATGACCGATGACCAGATTATTAGGTTTGTTGTGAAGGAGCAAAAAGCTGGTTCTACACAACAGGAAATAGCCATCAAGCTTGTGCAGAAGGGCGTTACCACTGAACAGATTAAACGTGTGCAGAAGAAGGTGGAACGTCTGAAGAAAGAGCAGGGCCTCGGCACCGTGAAGAGCAAGACCTTGCCCATGGACGACGAGGTCGAGGGACGCATGCGCAAGAACAATGGTGCTGAGAAGAAGAGTACAACAGAGCGTTTGAAGGGCGAGAGGCTGAGTAAGGACAAGTCAAAGAGACCCAGTAGCGCTGACAATGTGCTTCTTGAAGAAGATGAGGCTAAGGATATTAAGGACGAGCTTGATGAATTTATGCCCGACTCACTTGACGTATATGACCGCATGGTTATAAAGAAATACCTGAAGGCAAAGGAAGAAAAGGAGAAAAAGGATAAAAAGAAGATATTCGGTCATGACCTCTTTAACAACGAATATCTTACCTTTGAGCCAGAGGTTAATATTGCAACTCCCGACAATTATATCATTGGCGCTGGTGATGCCGTGAATATTGATATCTACGGTGCCTCGCAGAAAACCATAGAGACGACGGTGTCTCCCGATGGATATGTTGTTGTCGAGGACTATGGTCCAATACAGTTGGGCGGCCTCACCGTTGAGCAGGCCAACGCCCGTTTGCGTTCGCAGTTAGGCCCTCGTTACAGCAGTTCTCAGATTCTGCTTACTGTAGGCCAGACACGTTCCATCACCGTTAATGTGATGGGTGAGGTGAAGATGCCAGGCTCTTACACTTTGTCTGCCTTCGCATCCGTGTTCCATGCCCTTTACATGGCAGGTGGTCCTAACGAGATTGGTACGCTGCGTGACATAAAGGTCTATCGTAACAACCGCCTCGTCACCACTGTCGATGTCTATGATTATATCCTCAACGGCAAGCTGAAGGGCAATGTGCGCCTGTCTGACAATGATGTTATTACTGTTGGAACCTATGATTGCCTTGTCAGCGTTAATGGTAAGGTGAAGCGTCCTATGTACTACGAGATGAAACGTTCGGAGAGCATGGGCACCCTGATGACCTATAGTGGCGGCTTCACTGGCGATGCCTATAGGAAGTCAGTGCGCGTAATACGTAAGGAGGGTACTCACATGTCGGTATATAACGTTGGTGAGTTCGATATGGGCTCGTTCCACATGGCAGACGGTGACTCTGTTACTGTTGACTCTATACTGCCACGCTATTCTAATATGGTCGAGGTGAAAGGTGCCGTGTTCCGTCCTGGCATGTATCAGTTGGGTGGACAGGTGAGCAGTGTGAAGACGCTGCTCGAACAGTGTGACGGTGTTACTGAGGATGCCTTCACAGCCCATGCCGTGATGCACCGCCTGCGTGAAGACCGCACACTTGAGGTTATATCCGTAGATGTTGACGGCATAATGAACGGCAGTGCTGCTGACATAGCTCTTAAGAACGAGGATGTACTCTTCATTCCTACTAAGAAGGAGGTACAGGAGGAACAGACCATCACCATCCATGGCGAGGTGCAGTATCCTGGCGTATATAAGTATGCTGCCAACGAGACCCTCGAAGACTTCGTGCTTCAGGCTGGTGGTCTGAAGGAGACTGCTGCCATGGTCAACGTGTTCGTCTCGCGCCGTGTCGTCAATCCGATGGCTACAACAACCGATAGCATCATAGGTGAGTCATTTAATTTCTCACTGAAAGACGGATTTGTCATTGAGGGCGAGGCAGGCTTCCACCTAATGCCTTTCGATGAGGTGTTCGTGCGCAAGAGCCCAGGCTATAATGCTCAGCAGAACGTGACCATTGAGGGCGCTGTGCTCTTCGGCGGTGATTATAGTCTCACTAAGCAGAACGAGCGCCTTAGTGACTTGGTACGCAAGGCTGGCGGTGTGACAAATATTGCCTATGTGGAGGGTGCTCGCCTGGAGCGTAAGCTTAACGAGGCAGAGCGTATGCGCTATGAGGAGTCTGTCAAGATGCAGCGTCAACAGAACGAGGCTGCCATGATGGAACAGGCCCTGAAGAGCGGACGCTCAATAGGTGAAATACAGTCTGCTATGCAGAGTTCTCAGGAGCGCCTGCAGATTCCCGAGACCTATCCTGTTGGCATAGAGCTTGATAAGGCGTTGGCAAAGCCTGGCAGCGACTACGACCTTGTGTTGCGTGAGGGCGACCGCCTCATCGTGCCTACGTTCACCAGTACAGTGAAGATTAATGGTGAGGTGATGTATCCTAACACTGTGAGCTATCTGCCGGGCAAATCAGTGAAGTACTATATCAACCAGGCAGGTGGCTACAGTTCAAAGGCGAAAAAGAACAAGACCTACATTATCTATATGAACGGTGACGTGGCAAAGGTAAAGTGCCGTACAAAGGTGCGTCCTGGTTGTGAGATTGTGGTGCCACAGAAGGCTATCAGCCGCATGACAACTGCTGAAACAATGGCTTTGGGCACAGGTGTTGCTTCTATAGCCACGATGATTGCTACCATTGCTAATCTGATGAAGTAAACCCAGAAAGATGATATGGAAGAAGAGAAAAAGAAAACTATAGATCTCGCGGCCATCTTCAAGAAGTTGTGGCCATATAGGAAAAAGTACTATTATGTGCTTCCTGCAACGCTGATAATAACATATCTGTTGACGGTTTGCGTTCCTCGCTATTATAGTTGTACCGTCAGTCTGGCACCGGAGATCAACGGTCCGTCGATGTCGGGCTCGTTAGGTTCGCTCGCTTCGACAATTGGTCTTGGTTCGCTTGCAAAGATGACATCGCAGGATGCTATTTCGATATTAATCTATCCTGATGTAATAGCGTCGCGCGACTTTATCTCTGAGCTGATGTCTGTTGAAGTAACGACAAAGAAGGGCGATTTGAAGTGTAACTACTATACCTACCTTCGCGATCACCAGAGTAGTGCTTGGTGGTCACAGATTATCAGTTCTGTCAAGGAATGGGTGAAGCCAACACCTCCTGACAGCTATAATGGCGAAGAAAAGATATCTACGTTCCAGTTGACAAAGCGTCAGATAGACATCTTCGAGTCTGTCAAGTCGAACATAAACTGTAATTTGAATAAGAAGACAGAGGTCATCTCAATCACTGTAAAAGATCAAGATCCGTTAGTGTGTGCCACTATAGCAGATGCTACTTGTAAGAAACTGCAGGAGTTTATTGTTGCCTATCGCACACATAAGGCTCAGGTAGATTACGACTACTATACAGGCTTGTGTGAAGAAAGCAAGGCAAACTATGATGAGGCTCGTCGTAAATATGCTGAGTTTGCCGACTCCCATCAGGATGCTTTCATGGTGAGCTATAAGTCTAAGGAGAACGATCTCGAGAACGAGATGCAGCTGAAGTATAATATTTATACAGCAATGACTACTCAGAAGCAGGCCGCTGCTGCCAAGCTGCAGGAGGCAACACCGGCGTTCACCACCATCCAGAGTGCGTCAGTGCCAGTGAAGCCTGCAGGTCCAAAGCGCTTGTTCATCTCTATTTTCATGATGATGATGTCGTTCTTCGTACTCTCTGGCTGGTTGCTTTTGAAGAAATGCTAATTGTTCCTTTCTGTAATGGTAATTGCACTTGTCATAGTCTTTATGATAGCCTTGGCTCTTTCTTTCTACGAGGAAAGACTTGTTGAAAGAGATAAGGTCATATCATTTATTCTTTTTGGCATTGCACTGATATTCATTGCAGGTACACGAGGCGTCTTTGACACTCCCGACTCATTGGAATACGAGGAGATGTTCTATGATGCCGGTTCAGGCACTTTGCTTGAAGCAGCAAACGAACCCACCTTCCGCTTCTTCTCTGTGACATTGCGAGATGCAGGATTTGGCATAAACGCACTGTTTTTCCTTTACGCCTTAATCTCCGTCCCTCTCCATCTGCGCTGTCTATGGAAGATGAGCACTCTGCCTATGCTGTCGCTAGTGGTATATCTGTCATATTATTACCAGATGCACGACCTTGTACAGATGAGATGTTCTGTCGCGTCGGTGCTGTTCCTTTTTGCTATTTACTATTATTGCGAACAGAAGAAGATATATGCTTTCTTCTGCATCCTGGCAGGAATATTCTTCCATTATTCTGCTGCTGCAGGCTTCCTTATATTCTTCTTCAATAATAAGGAATGGAGCCGCTGGAAAGTATGGACTTCGTGTCTTATAGTGCCTGTTGGACTGGTTGTCTATTATTCGGGTATAGATATTTCCTATATTGTACCCGAAGGTCTTGGTGGTGACAAGCTTGAGACATACAGAAAACTTAGAGACAGTGGCATTGACGAGGAGCTGGCAGGATGGGACCTAAAGGGTAATGCAGTTATCTGGCTGAATGTGTTACTTTTCTATGGTGCGCTTGCATATAGGACTACTCTTGCAGAATATTGCAAGTACACTCATCTCATGATAAAAATACTCGCATTGGCATTTGTGTGCTTGTTCTTTCTTCACAATGTGAGTGCTGTGTTGGCAAGTCGTCTTTGTGACTATTTTGAGGTAGTGACTATTATATTATGGACGGCGGCTGTCTATGCCTTTAGTCCGTTGATAGCCGGCAAAGTGTTGATAAATTTCGTGTCACTATTACGATTCGTGTTAAGCATGCTGTTCTATGCAATGGCTTTGCTAACCTTGGATCGCTGAACCATGGCAAACGGTGTAGAATATATAGGTAAGAAAAGCGTGGCATGGAGCTACCTGTCAGTGTTCTTTTCAGTAGGCTCGGGTATTATTCTCCTGCCTTTTATCCTATATAGCATGCCGTCTGATACAGTAGCTGTATGGAACATCTTCCAGACCATCTACGCATTGACCATGTTGCTTGACTTCGGCTTTCGTCCATCTTTTGCCCGTAACCTTAGTTACATCTTCTCAGGTGTAAAGAAATTCTCTGTAAACGGAGTTGAGGAGTCGCATAACGAGGATATTAGCTATGTACTGCTTAAGGACACTCTTCAGGCAATGAAGATCTTCTATAGGTGGGCAGCGCTTTTGGTATTGGTGCTATTGTTGTCGGTCGGTACATGGTTCTTCGTTATGCTGATGTCAAAGTATAGTGGTGACAGTGACGATGCCCTTGTTGCATGGATATTGTTGTGCGTGATAAACTGCTATAACGTCTATACGCTTTATTATGATTCGCTGCTAACTGGTAAAGGTTATATATCCCAGTTGCAGAAGATAACCATATTAGGTCAGGCTGTATATCTCTTTGTCGCTATTATCCTCATACTATGTGGAATGAAACTCAGTGCGATAGTGCTGTCACAGGCTCTGTCTGTCGTTGTGAAGCGTGTGCTGTCATACAGGGTTTTCTTCAATGTCGAACTGCGAGGAGAACTGAGTAGGGTGGAGTGTAATGCCCCATACGATGTTCTTCGGGTGATAGCACCCAATGCAGTGAAAGTGGGTCTGACTTCCTTTGGTAGCTATATAGTAAACCGCTCTGCTATGTTCCTTGGAGCCATCTATCTGTCGCTTGACGTTATGGCTCAGTATGGTGTGTGTGTCCAGATACTTGATATCATGGCGCGGTGTGGAACGATGATGTTTGTAACCTATAGTCCAAAGATCGCGCAGTGGCGTACGCAGCGTAATATGATACAAATAGGACGCGTTTATATCTACAGCATTTACTCGCTAATCGCCATTTATGTTATTGGCGGAGCTATAGTGTTGTTGGCTGCCGACCCTCTGCTTGATGTTATTCACAGCAAGACACATCTGCTGCCAGCAGGCCTCGTGACGCTGATGCTTGCTATCAATCTGTTGGAGCAGAATCATGGCATTGCGGCAGGTTTCATTCAAGCAGACAACCGTGTGCCGTTCTTCATACCGTCTCTTCTGTCAGGATTTGCAACGGTGTTGCTGCTTTGGTTGATGCTCGATATCTTTGACATGGGCGTGCTCGGGCTAATACTTGCCCCTGGTATCGTACAACTTGCCTATCAGAACTGGAAGTGGCCCTCAGTCGTTATAAAAGAAATTTGGGGCAAGGGAAACTGCAAATGATAATTGACTATGAAGATATCTGTTGCTTTAACTACTCATAATGGTGACCGTTTTTTAAGAGAACAGCTCGACAGCCTGTACTCTCAGACTATGGTGCCCGATGAGGTTGTGGTCTGTGACGACTGCTCTACTGACCATACAATGGAGATTCTCGATGAATATGCCGTCAAATATGGCTTGCGATACTACAGAAACGAGCCGGCACTTGGCGTAAATGCCAATTTTTTTCGAGCTATATCATTGTGTGATGGCGATTATGTGTGTATCTGCGACCAGGATGATGTGTGGATGCCTCATAAGATTAAGACATTGGTAGAAGCCGTAACGTCGATAAACAGAAACGATGTGCCTGTTGCTGTGTCATCATTGCGACAGGATGTAGATGCTAAGCTGAACCCAATATGCCCACCGCAACAGTTCCCCTATGGCGAACGTTGGGAAGATACTCTTCTCAATACAGAGCAGTCTCAGGGATGTACTCTTATTCTGAACAGATGCCTTGCGAACCTCTCGGTAAACTACTATCACGAAAAGAGTAAGGCTGACGATGTGATGTATGATGTACTTATTTCACTTCTTGCAGCCGTGTTTGGCGTGAAGCGCAACCTTCCCGATGTACTGATGTGTTATAGACATCATGATGCGAATGTCGTGGATAAGCTGCGAACTGGAAAGAAGTCTTTTTGGCAGAAAGTAAAGGATATGCCTACATATTACCCATTTTTGCTTGACTATCGCATAAGGGAACTGGCAGTGATGAGTGAACTCGTTGAAGGTGAGGAATGTCCATCGGATGTTAGGTTGTTCCTTGATAAGATGCATGAGTTACATGCCATCCGCTCTATCTTCAGCGGATTACCGTTGGTGCTTGGTTTGCCACAGTTGTCTTTAGGCCGTAAGTTGAAGGTAATGGTTCTGACACCTGTCGTTAAATGTCTGAAAATAATAGAAAGCCATATATGAGGAGGTTGTTTTTACTTATATGCTTGCTCTGTAGCGCAGTCCTGTCTCATTCTGACGATGAGATGCCTGTCATTGCATACATAGGAGTGTCTGGCTGGCGTAATGTGGAGGCGGAGTTTAAGACGTTCAGCGAGTGTGGCTTTACGGTGAGCCTTAACACATATACGTCGTTGGATACGTTGTTGAAAGCATGCGACTACGCAGAGAAATACGGTGTTAAGATTATCGGTGGCTGTCAGGAGATGTTTGATGAGCCTCAGAGAGCAGCAAATGCTCTGAAAGACAAAAAGGGCTTTTACGGCTATCTACTGAAAGACGAGCCGTCGCTATTAGAGATACGCGAGATGAACGAGGAGATGCAGCGGCTAAAAACTGTGGATAGTACACACACTTTCTATGTTAACTTGTTCCCAAACTACTATCCCGAATGGATAGAACCAAGTCAAACGGCCAAGAGCTATCCTGAATATGTGCATGCATTGGCACAAACGCCATGCAGACAACTGTCTTTCGACTATTATCCTGTCACGTCAGCAGGAATACGTTCTACATGGTATAATAATCTGGAGATGATACGTAAAGTGAGTATAGAGACAGGCAAACCGTTTTGGGCGTTTGTGTTGTCCATGCCTCATGATGTGCCTTCAACTCCTGACACTTATTATCCACAGCCCAACATCGGCTCTTTGCGACTACAGGTCTATTCGAACCTTGCTTATGGTGCACAGGCAATACAGTATTTTACCTATTGGACACCTGGCGATGTGCAAGGACTTCACTTTCACGATGCTCCGATATCTCCAGAGGGACAGAAAACAAACACTTACTGGCTTGTACAACGCATGAACCGTGAACTGAAGCCTGTGGCGAAGCTCTTTTATGGAGCTAGAGTGCTCTCGGTAGGTCACCTTGGAACAATTCCTGATGGCACTAAAGCTGTAACTGAGGCACCGTTAAATATCAGTCGTCTGGAAATAGTGGGAAAGCCTGGCGCTGTGGTGTCGCAATTTGAAAAAGATGGTCATCGCTATCTTGCCATTGTTAACAAAAACCATAAAGGTTCTATGAAGGTTCTGATAAAGAAAAAGAATAACATACCGCGTTATGTTACCAAACTGCTGCGCGAGCGGTCGATGAAATCATCATATACCGTCCCTGCTGGCGATATAGTGATGTTCAGGCTGAATTAGTATTGTTCTTTTAATTTATGGAAATCGACACATGAAGATACTATATATCATAGACGGAATGTTTAACTCTGCTGGCAGAGAGCGGGTGGTGGCAAACAAAGCCAAGTGTCTCTCTCTTATGGGGCACCAGATAACGGTGCTTACCACTGACCAGCGTGGACGTCAGAGCTACTATCCACTGCCAGCGAGTGTAGAGATGGTGGATTTAGGCATAAACTATGACGAGTATTACGGTAAAAACATATTCAGCAAACTCGCTGCTCACAAGAGTAAGAACAGATTGTTTAGAAAACGTCTGGGCGAGTTTCTGAAGGCTAATCCACAGGATGTTATCGTAACTCTTATGGACCGGTATGTGCCTGCAGTGCTCGCGTTAGCAGGTAAGAGCGTGACTGTCTATGAGCACCACTTCAATAAGTTCGCAATGTATGACTTGAGGGAGTCACGGACGAAGCATGTCCTTCAGCAGTTGGTCTATGGTGTGAAGGATTGGTACTACACACGTTTCTATTACAAGAAACTTGATGTCTTTGCTGTGCTGACAGAGGAAGATAAAGAGTACTGGGGCGAAGGCTTTAGGAACATGGTCTGTATGCCAAACAGCATCTCGTACAATGGTGATAAGGTCTCTACCCTTGAGAATAAGATTGTCATCAGCGTTGGAAGACTGACCTATCAGAAAGGCTACGACCGTCTTGTTGACGTGTGGCGTGGGGTAGAGCAGAAGAATCCTGAGTGGCAGTTGCATATATATGGAAGCGGTGAGGACAAGGATATGCTTCTCTCGAAGATAGAGGAATATGGTCTGAAAAACGTCACAATTCTTCCACCGACATCTGATATAGAGGACAGACTCGTAGAGGCGTCGCTCTATGTTATGACGTCGCGCTTTGAAGGTCTTCCAATGGTTTTGCTCGAAGCAATGGCTGTTGGCTTGCCCCTCGTTTCTTTTGACTGCAAGTGCGGTCCGAGGGATGTCATTGAGGACGGTAAGAACGGCTACCTTATTCCTGATGGGGACTTGCTACTCATGGAGAAACGGATTAACAGTCTGCTGAACGATGATGAGAAACTGAAGGAAATGTCCCTCTATTCCAAGGAAGCAGCGATGAGATTCTCCCATGAGAAGATTATGGAACGTTGGATAGAACTATTTCAAAGCGTAAAAAAATGACAAAGAAGGTATTTGCTTATTTCTATACGAACAATAAATACAGCTCAATCTATCAACAGACAATGCTTCTGTTGGAGAGACTTGAGAAGATATTTTCTGTTAAGGTAACCATTATTGACAGAGAAGGACTGAAGCAGCATATAAACAAGAACGGTGAGATCGTCCTCTTGCCATACGAACGCTTCAAGCCTGAGCTGCTAGGATTTGGGAGCTTCAATAATGTGGTTTTTATATATCACAACATAACTCCTGCTTGTTTCTTCTGGAAGACAGAGCCTGTTGTTGCCCTTAAGTCCGTAGTAGGACATCTGCAGTTGCGTCTGTTGAAATATTTCTCTAAACACTGGGTTGCAGTTAGCGAATATAACAAGAGGGAACTGGAAAACTATGGCTATAAGGATGTGCATCTTTGCAGTAACTTGATAAAGAACTCTACTACAGACGGCGATAAGACTGCAGATCCTTCGTTGCTGTATGTCGGTAGAATAGTTCAGAACAAAAAATGTATAGAACTGCTTGAGGCTGCCCTGAAGACAACTGAGTTGATGGGGCGTAGTGTCACATTGTATGTTGTTGGAACTGGTAAGAAAGGTACTGCCTATCTGAAACAATTTCAGGAATGGATAGACAGTCATAAAGGCGGACTGCTCAATGTGTGCTGGATAAATGGACTGTCGGAAGAGGAACTGGCTTCACTCTATCACCGTTGTTGGCTTTATGTGTCACTTTCTCAGCATGAGGGCTTCGGACTTCCCGTCTGTGAGAGCGTAAACAATGGTACACCTGCCATTTATACACGATGTGGCGGTCAGGAACTTGTCCTTGACAATCAGGGCTTAACCGATGAGGCTGATTTGGCTGCAAAGGCCGCTCAGCTCCTGTCTGACAGTGCGCAGCTTAATGCTTTGTATGAGCAGCAGAGAGCACTCGTTGAGACATTTACCATTCCGAACTATGACTCTGAGATAGAGAAAGTCTTTACAAGGTTTATTAGCATTTAAACTCAAAAATTTTGTAAATGAATTTTAGACAAATCAGCAACGAGTTTGTGTAAATACCGTTTTCGCGACATGCCCTCACGTCGTCTTTTATAAGTGTGAGACGACTGTTGATGTTGCGTGTGCTGGCTCCTCCTGTGCGCATTGTGACGAAGTCCATGGGAATGTACTTTGCGCGTATCTTTTGAATCATAAACAGGCGTACCATCATCTCGTAGTCTGAACCGATTTTATAATCCGTCTTGTAATAGCCGGCTTTCTCAAAGACTTCTTTTCTGCAGTAGAACGATGGGTGGGCAGGCATGAAACCGAAACGCAGCCATAGAGGACGGAAATGCTTGGAACTGTAGTATCTCACGCATTTGTCTGGCAGACCGTCGCGTATAAAGTGTATGTCGCCGTAGATGGCATCAAGCTGCTTATCATCGAAAGCCGTTACCATACGCTCAATAACATCGTTAGAGGTGAAATAATCATCTGAGTTTAGTATTCCTACAACATCACCTGTAGCCATCTTTATTCCCTTGTTCATGGCGTCGTAGATGCCGTTGTCCTTCTCGGAAATCCATCTCAGACGACCTCCGAACAGCTTTTCATGTTCTTTAATGATGTTGACGGTGTTGTCTTTCGATGCGCCGTCAATGATGATATATTCTATGTTTGTGTATGTCTGCGCCAAGACAGACTTCATGGCATCTGCCAGAGTCTTCCCATTATTATAAACTGCAGTTATGATAGAAACCTTTGTCATCTTTTCAAATAATTATTTCACAGTATAGTTCAGCGCCTTCGTGGCATCTTCTTGTTCGGCATCGAATGCGGACTTCAGACCGAAGAGCATGTGTAGCATGTCAACAACAGAGTGCAAAATTACTGCTTTTATTTCACAAAAAATGAGCTGGTGAAGAAAAAATATAAAGTTAAAGCAATAATAGACGTTTTTTTCTGTTATAAAAATAAAAGATAATGCATGACAGAACATATACTCGTAATTTTAGCTTTCGTTCTTAGCGCAGTGTTGGGTTTCATCTTCATACCGATAATACTCAACTTCTGCAAGGAGAAGAAGCTCTACGACATACCAGATTCCCGTAAGGTGCACAGCAAGGCAATACCTCGCCTTGGTGGTTTGTGCTTCTTGCCGAGCATGTTCTTTGCGTTTGTTGCAACCATGCTGACGTTCAACAATTTCTCTGGTGAGACAGAACTCTCATTGAACCTATGGTCGGTATATTTCTTTGTAAGCCTTTTACTTGTCTATAGCATCGGTTTCATTGACGACCTCATCGGACTTGGTGCAAAGACGAAGTTCACAGTGCAAATCATTGCGGCCTTGCTCATGCCGTTGGCATACCTTTACATTAATAACCTTTACGGTTTCCTTGGTATTTATGAAGTGAACTATTTCGTTGGTGCTGCTCTCACGGTGCTGGTGATAGTGTTCATCACGAATGCCATTAACCTAATAGACGGCATCGACGGCTTGTCGGCCAGCATATCGTTCATCGCCCTGACAGGCTTTATGTTGCTTTTCTTAAATGAAGATGTGTGGCGTTACAGCGCGCTGATAGCGAGCCTGATGGGTGTGCTCGTGGCATTTCTCTATTTCAACCTGTTTGGTAAGGTTGAGGATAACCGTAAGATTTTCATGGGAGACTCAGGTTCGTTGACACTTGGCTTTATCCTCGGCTTCCTTGCCGTGAAATATTCCATGAACGACACAAAGTTAATGGCTGTGCGCACAGACGCCTTGTTGGCATCATTCACATTGCTTGTCGTCCCAGTCTTCGATGTGTTCAGGGTCTCTCTGAACCGCATGATTCATCGCAAGCCCATTTTCAGTGCCGACAAGAATCATATTCATCATAAGCTCATGCGTACAGGACTGAATCAGCATCAGACTCTTATGGCAATAATTGCTTTGTCGCTGTTCTATATCTCGGTAAATTCGATACTGGTGAATTACGTGTCTTCAACGATTGTCGTTGTGATAGACATTGTTATATGGCTTGTGTTTAACATGGTGGTTAACATGGCGATTCGTAGAAACGGACAGCCGGTATTCTTAGTTCGTAAAGACAATGAATAATATAGGGAAGAGGTTATTCGATTTCATCGTGGCGTTGATAGGCCTGCTGTTGCTGTTGCCTGTCTTTGTCGTGATATACATAGGGCAGAAGATTACCTATAAGGGACCTGCGTTTTTCCGTCAGGAGCGCATTGGCCTTGGCGGGCGTCCGTTTATGATTTACAAGTTCCGCACTATGGTGGTTAACAACGAGAATGACGGCGTGCCACAGTTGGCTGAGGTCGATGACGATCGACTGACAAAGTTCGGAAAGTTCCTGCGTTCCCATCATCTTGACGAACTGCCCCAGTTGTGGAATGTGCTGAAAGGTGACATGTCGTTAGTGGGTCCGCGTCCTGAGCGCAAATATTTCATTGACCAGATAATGACTCGCGATTCCCGCTACGAGAACCTCTATGCCATTCGTCCAGGTGTCACTTCTTATGCAACGCTCTACAACGGATATACAGACACCATGGAGAAGATGCTTCGTCGCCTGGAACTTGATCTTTATTACATGGAAAACTATTCGTGGCGTTTTGACCTTCTGATAATCTGGAAGACTTTTATCAGCATTCTTTTCGGAAAGAAATTCTGATTGGTTAAAAACAACAATGATGGGTTTTTGTTAAAGACAACTTTGCCAAGATAGGCCACTTTGATTGATTTTCCGCAAAAAAATGGCGTAAAAGCAAAAGATAGTCCAATTTTTTTTAATTTTCTGTAATAATTTGTTACCTTTGCCGAGTTAAATGCATGGTTATCGGTAAATAATTAGGTTTTTCAATGGGCGTTACAAATAGACTAGCAAACTGGTATTTCACTAAGAAAGCATTACCATATTGGTGTATACTTATCATGGATATCGTGATAGTGTACCTCTCATACCTCTTCACATATTTGCAATTCCGCAGTCTGACGGAGCTTCTTGGCGACTTCCAGATGATTTCGTTCAACGCAATGATATACATGATTTTCTATATCATTGGTTTCCGAATTATGCGCACCTATTCAGGCATCTTCCGCTATTCGTCGTTCGTTGACCTACAGCGTGTAGGCTATGCTATGGGCTTTGGAATGGTCGTTGCCTATTTGCTGCACTATGTCTTTGCTTACAATGAGTATGTCATCGAGACATTTGGTACTGTCAATCTCTTTACACATCTCCGTGGACGCGAGATTCTTGTAGCGTCTGTACTCTCGACACTTGTTATGTGGGGCGTACGTATGTTCGTGAAGGCCATGTACGACTTGTTCTATGCCAATGTGCATGCCATGCGTACATATATCTATGGCGTGAAGAATGGTGGCATAGGCATAGCTAAAAACATTCGTGCTGAGAAGCCTACACGCTTCCTGCTTCGCGGTTTTATTACCGATGATCCTGATTTCCGTGACTATGTGCTGATGGGCGTTAAAGTCTATCGTCTCAATGAAGACATTGTGACACAGATGAAGGAGAATCACATTGAAGCCATCATCATATCGCCGTTGCGTCTGCGTGCATTCCGTAAGAACATTGAGCTACAGAACCAGCTCATTGAGGCGGGCATTAAGATTTATATGACCCAGGAGGAGCGCGAATGGGGCGAGGATACATTGGATAAGCCACAGCTGAAGGAGATCAGTATTGAGGACCTTCTGCCGCGCGACGAGATTGAGGTTGATATGATGGCTGTTGGTAAACTGCTTACCGGTAAGTGCATCATGATTACTGGCTCGGCTGGCAGCATTGGCAGTGAGATGGTGCGCCAGATAGCTATTTATAATCCGGCGGAGCTTGTCCTCGTAGATCAGGCTGAGACACCGCAGCACGACATACTGCTGATGATGCAGAAGGATTATCCAGATATCAAGGCGGAGGTCGTGGTGTGCAGCATCTGCGAAGAGAACCATATGGACTATCTCTTCCAGAAGTTCCGTCCGCAGTATGTGTTCCATGCTGCTGCCTATAAGCATGTGCCTATGATGGAGGATAACCCCTCTGAGAGCATCACAAACAACGTGCTTGGCACTAAGGTTATTGCCGACCTGTCAGTGAAATATGGGGTTAAGAAGTTTGTTATGGTTTCTACTGATAAGGCAGTCAACCCCACTAACGTCATGGGCTGCTCGAAGCGCATCTGCGAAATCTATGTGCAGTCGCTCAACAACAAGTTGTCTGCTGAGGCCGCTGCTGCTGGCAAGGCCAACGAGCATTGTCAGTTCGTAACCACACGTTTCGGTAATGTGCTTGGCTCCAACGGATCGGTAATACCCCTCTTCCAGGAGCAGATAAAGAAAGGCGGTCCTATCACCGTCACCCATCCAGATATCATTCGTTTCTTCATGCTCATCCCTGAGGCTTGTAAGCTTGTCCTTGAGGCAGGCACCAAGGGCAATGGCGGTGAGATATTCGTATTCGACATGGGTGAGCCTGTGAAGATAGCCGATCTCGCAAAGCGTATGATTTCTCTCAGCGGCATGAAAAATGTGAAGATTGAGTTCACTGGTCTTCGTCCTGGCGAGAAGCTCTACGAGGAGGTGCTCAACGAACAGGAGTCAACGAAACCGTCGTTCCATGAGAAGATTCGCATCGCTACCGTGCGCGAATATGACTATAACGAGGTGAATGCTGCCATCAATGAACTGGGACGTGTGGCGCTCAGCTATGACAACATGGAGACCGTGAAGCTTATGAAGACTCTTGTGCCAGAGTACAAGAGCAATAACTCTGTGTATAGCGTGCTGGATAAGTGAGAGGTTAGAGGTTAGAGGTAAGAGGTAAGAGGTTAGAGGTAAGAGGTAAGAGGTTAGAACCTCCTACAGATAATTAGGGATTTTCCTTACATTGTTTAGGGAAAATCCCTTTTCTTTTTGTGCGTTTCGCCTTACCTTTGCCAACAGAAAACAGATGTTGAACCACAAAAAACCTACAGTTATGAAAAAGATAATATTTACTCTTGTAGCAATGTTCGCGATAGCAACAAATGCTAATGCGATGAGTTATGAACAGGCGCGCAACGAGGCGCTGTTCCTCACCGATAAGATGGCATACGAGCTGAACCTCAGTGACTCACAGTATGAGGCTGCCTATGAGATAAATCTTGATTATCTGATGGGTGTCACCAGCCGTGACAATGTCTTCGGCACATACTGGGAGCGTCGTAATGCCGACCTTAACTATATACTCTACAGCTGGCAGTGGGAGCTGTTCCGTGCAGCAGCCTATTTCTACCGTCCTCTCTACTGGGATGCAGGTTACTGGCACTTCCGCATTTACACCCGCTATCCGCACCGTAGCTACTTCTACTTCGGTCGTCCTCACTTCTATGGCACCTATCGTGGAGGACATGGCTGGCGTTATCATAGAAGCAGCTACTATGCTCATCACCACACTGTCTATCGCCCTCACAACAGCCGCGACCATCATTTCGGCATGCGCGACGGCTGGAACCGTGGAGACTATCGTGGTCATGACGGCAACCACCGCAGCTCAACCCACATAACAGGTCATGATGCTCATCGTGGAAACGATCATGGCGGTATAAACAACAGTGGCCGTACGTCACGTCCGAGCGATGGAACCTCTCGTCGTATTACTGATCGCACTGGTGCCTCAGTGAATAACAGACACGTCCCAAGTTCCGCCTCTTCGCGTGAGCCTATGTCACGCCGTGCTGACAACACAGCAAGTCTCAGCTCCGGTAGCTTCAGCCGCAGTACAAATAGCGTATCAAACCACAGCAGTAATAGCGTGTCAAACCACAGCAATCACAGCAGCTCAAGCCATAGCTCCGGTAGCTTCAGCCGCAGTGGTAGCAGTAGGTCAAGCCACAGTGCTAGCACTCGCAGTTCAGGCAGTCACAGCCACGGCTCTGCTGGTAGTGGTCGCAGCGGTGGTCGCAGTGGAGGACGTAGATAAATTAATGATTTAGTTCACTAGTAAATGCTTGTGTTTGCCTGCAGGTCGTTGTAAAGGGAAAAAACATAAAGAACACTTTTTGATGTTTGTAGCTCCTGCAGAGCTCCTGTGATAATGGCTATGGCTTTGGCTTTAAGAGTACACTCTTCATCCGAAGCCATAGCCATTATCACATAACTATCGTTATTACAAACGTCAAAAAGAAAAAACACCGGCTTTCAGCCTAAAAACTTTTCCTATTTGCTCAATGGCCTTACATTCTATCAAAATGTCATTACCAACAAGGAAATCAACATAATGCTTATGTTTTATCTGTTTATTCAATTTTCTCAAATTGTTTTTTAACCACGAATTACACGAATTGAACGAATTTATTGCTGCACACAATAACCGAATTTATAACAAATCACACGAATAGGAATCGCCAGCGATTCCTTGCTGAGCCAGCCAATTCGTTTAATTCGTTGCATCTACGATGCATATTTTTCAAGTCGTTCTGCATAGAAATATTCGTTCAATTCGTGAAATTACTGCGAGCACTCGTGGGTCTTCGACAAATCTCGTGGTCGTTATATACATGCGAAAGTTGTATATTATAATTCATATCTATAAATGTGTTTTATTGACAGAACGAAGAATCAATGGCATTATTGTACTAATCTTTGTTTTTTAGATTGTGATAACAATCGATGTTTTTGCTTTTCGAGGTTTGTAATAACGAAGTTATGTGATAAGTGGTGTGGGGTTGGCGTAAGAGCTCGCTCTTAAAGACAAGCCCATGCCACTTATCACAAAAGCTCTGCAGGAGCTACAAACCTCGAAAAGTTTTTTTTTGGTTTTTGTTAAAATAAACACAGTGGAGGACGTAGATAATTTTTAGAAGGTCGGTACTATAAGAACTCTGATACCATGTTTGTGTGCGCCGGGTAAGTCAAGATAATTTACTCGGCGCACATATTCTACCTGGAACAGGTGGAATATGTTCTGAATGCCGAGACCATATTCTATATAAGGCTTCTTACCGTCCATTATGTATGAGCCTTCTGGGAAATGCATCAGCACCGAGCTGCCTGCATTTTCCGCCATGTAGGGGTTGTTCTTATTCGACAGGTGTCCCCACAGTCCTTTCAGCTCAAGCAGCTCTCTCCATTTCAGTTTCTTCAGCAGCGGTATTCGGTTGAAGATTTTTCCGTCCAGCTCCCATGTGAGCATCAGCGAGGCATAGCGGTCGTTAAGGAACTCCATGTTGTTTATCATGCTGAACGCAGCGAAGTTATGTATATATGAGAGGTTCGCCTGTGGCATGATGAGGAGAGGGTAGGGCACTTGGTTCCACTGTACGCCAGCCTTCAAACGCACGTCGAGGTGTCCCCAGCTCATGGGCAGCCAGTTGCGTCGGTAGCCCTCAACCTCGGTGAAGTTGTAGTCATACTGCCCTCCGATGAAATGGTTGAATCCGGTGGTGTGTTGCAGCGACACATACCATGCGTCTTTGTTCGTAGTGCGGCGGCGCTGCTTGGTGTTGAAGAAACGCTCCTTCGGAGCAATGCGTACACCCACAGTTCCTTCCGTGTAGCGCATTGTCGGCAATGGTGCCAGCGATGTGTTCAGCGGCTGGAAGGCAATGTTTCCTTTTGGCGTTATCTTCTCCGTCTTCAGCGATGCCGTGAAGCGTGTGCGTCGCAGTGTCTCGTAGTCGAAGGTCAGCTGTTGTGTGTTGTACATGAGCATCTTGTCAATCTCGTGTACCTTGAACGATGAGAACACGTTGTCCTTGTCGGTGCTTATATACTTGTCGCTGGGCAGTGCCACGTCGCGTTTCGATGAGAAGGATATGTTTCTCACGGGGAACTCCTGTGGCAGATACTCACAGCGGCGCAGCGAGTAGGTCATCTCTGCGTTGTAGTAATGGTCGTGATGGCGCGTGCCGTAGGCGTAGTATCCCTTCAGGAACAGGTGCGGATTAAGGTTGGCCGTTGTCTGTCCGCTCAGTCGCAGTCGCAGTCCGTCGTAGAAGTTCTGCGATACTGAGGTGTTCAGCGGTCCCACGTCAAACTTGCTCGGACGCTCTCTTGTGCCAGTCTCCAGATAGTTCTCGAAAAGAGCTTTCAGCACCAGTATGGCAATCTTGTAGCCCTTCTGCTGCTCTATCTCGTCGAGGAACGAGCCCATGGCTTTCTCGCTTGCCGACAGCTCTACCTCGCGGTGCTGAGCCCAGAATGTGGAGTCGCGGTAGGCGGCCTCTGCGTCGGTCTCTTCGTCGGCTTTGTTGCGGAACTCCTTTGCTGCTATCGGCGAGAAGTCAAAGTCCTTGTATCGTGTGGTGCGAGTCACCAGTGCCTTTGCCATGAAGTCTGTCACCGCCAGCTCTACTATCATGTCGTCGATGGTCAGCAGCCAGTCGCCGTTGGGCTGCTTAGTGAACTCCTGCATGCACTGCAATCCGTCAACCCAGTTCACATCGTTTGTCTTCGGGAATGTCAGCTCGCATCGCTTCACCTGATAGCTGCCGTCGGTGAGCACATATATCCTGCCTCTGAAGCCGAAGTCCTGCTGGTTGTTTGCCACAAAGTCCAGCTGTATGCACTGGTCGTGGCCAATGTAGAGCGTGTCGGTAAGGTAGAAACGATAGAACTGTATGGCATCGCGGCCTATGGGACTGCTGAACTTATGGCGCAGCAGCATGATATAGTCGTCGTAGATGTCCACGTCAGAGAAGATGTCTTTTATCAGTGTGGTGACTATGTCGCCCGTCTGGAACAGGTCGTTGAGACCTATCGACTGCTTGCCTGTGATGTGTGTCAGCTCTCGCTTCGGCTGTTTGCGGTAGAGGCGTTCCGACACTGTCTCGTTCATGGTCAGCGGCAGTACCAGCTTGTCGTTGTACTGGCTCACCTCCACGTGTCCCACGAGCCACGGATAGCGTTTGAACAGGCCTTTCTGCAGGTCGTCACTATTCAGGTCATTAAGTGCTACCGACAGCTTCTGGTAGTTTGTGTAGCGGAAATAGTCGTGCTTGTGTATGTCGTTTTTCTTCTTGGCTGCTATCACCTTGCGCATAAAGTCCACGGCGGGGTTGTCCTTGCGCTTATAGCGTGATTTCTTCTTCGACTTCACCGTCACCTCCTGCAGCTTTCGGCTTTCTGGCTTCAGGCGTATCACGAGGTAGTTTGGTGTTGACGGTCCCACGTTGATCACCTGCTGCTGATAGCCCACCGAGCTGAATGTCAGTCGCCATCCCATGTGTCGTGGAATGCTGAACTTTCCGTTGGCGTCGCTTGCCACTGCCACCTTGTTGCCTTTGTACATTGCACTGGCATAAGGCACTGGCGCGCCGTCCTCAGCATCCACCACAACACCTGTTATCTGCGCCAGTGCGGTGCAGAAGGTCATAGTCAATGCCCAAAGAAAAACAATATATCGTTTAGTTTGTTGTCTCATTGGTGTGCAAATTTACGCAAAAAGGCTGAAAGCGCCAAGCTTCCAGCCTTTTTTCTTGTATTTTGGGTGAGGGTGTGTCAAAACACAAGATTTAATTAAAAATTCTAGTTTCTCAAATTGTTTTTTAACCACGAATTACACGAATTGAACGAATTTATTGCTGCACACAATAACCGAATTTATAACAAATCACACGAATAAGAATCGCCAGCGATTCCTTGCTGAGCCAGCCAATTCGTTTAATTCGTTGCATCTACGATGCATAGTTTTCAAGTCGTTCTGCATAGAAATATTCGTGAAATTCGTGAAATTTGTGGTCGTTATATACAATTATGACACGTCCTCCTTCAGTTGTTATTATTCTAACTCGTCACCGTCGTCCCAGAGTGAGCCACCACTTCGCGACAAACCGTCGGTACCGCTTTCCACCGTTTCTCCTGTAAGGATGGCGCTACCGCCTGTGTCGCCTACGCCATTGAGCGATGCTGCTATTATCGTTGCTGTCTCATCTTTGACAAGCATTATCTCAGGTGTCATATATATCTTTTTCATACTTTGTTCCTCCTATAACTTTACTTCACAATAACCTTTTTGCCGTTCACGATGTAGAGACCCTTCGAGAGCTGTCCGTCGATGCGGCGGCCCTGCAAGTCGTAGATTCTTTGCATCTTGTCGATGTTTCTGTTGTTAACGCTAACTATTCCAGTCGTCTCGCTGCCATTTTCATCGAAACCAATGAATGAGAACTGGCGTGCTTCTAAAGACTTTGGTATCCGCAGGTATGCCTTTCCCACAGCTATATTACTTTCGTTAGCGCGATAGAAACCTATCTGTTTGCCTGCCGGTTGAGCAAGTATGTAGTTATAGTTTTCACCATCATCATACGAGAGGCTGTTGCCTGTTATTGCTGTTGTAGGTGCATAGAGCAAGTTCACATCCACATTGTCTGCGCTTCCCACCACGGGTACATCGGCAGTCTCTCCCTTCAGCAGCAGTCCTGTGCCTGCAGGCACCTTTCCTACTGGCGTGAACGTTACCACATTGTCGCTTACCGATGCCTTGTAAGCTATCAGACCGCTCACGTTAGAGAAGTCAAGAGCGTAGTCGTGGTTGGCAAATGTGGCGAAGCCTGTTGTGCAGGGCACGGAAACGGTTGCATCACCTATGCGCTTAATTAAGACGTAGTCGAAACTGGTTGACAGGTTCGTCTTCTCAGTGCCGCTGTTTGCACCATTGATGTAAAGATCCTCTGTTGTTTTATACACTGTGAATTCAGCCTCGACATACTTGGTTTGGTTACTGCCTACAAGAGATGCCATGGGATCATTGGTGCCCTCGCGGAGGGTGATGGCGCGACCGCTATTGCCGTCTGCTACCAGGTGCCCCATAAACTTATATACGCCAGGAGTGAGCTTACCTGCTGCGATTCCTCTGTCTCTTTTGTTTTGTGCTGCTACAGTGCCATAAGCACCATTCGAATATGCTGAATTAGTGCCAGCGGTAGTCTCTTCGTAGAAACCAACAATTGTCTCATCGGGTGTATAGACAATGTTAATCGTTTTGTTAAGGCTTGTTGCTTCGGCTACATAATTGCTTGCAGATGTCGTGTAATACACATTGTCCTTCTTAAAAGCGTAAGGATAGTAATAGCTCACAGCCTCAGAGCTTGTGCCTGATGCAAACTCTTTGATAATATTATTCTCGCTATCAACCGCATTAATCGTATAGTCGAAAGCTGCTGGAGTGTATTCATAAGAATATGATACATCAGAGATGGCAAATGTATGATTACTAAGCCATGAATATGCCTCAATAATTGTTGCGTTACTAACAGTTGTTGAAAGATTCGAGCCTGATAAACCTGTTTGAACAACGCTTTCTCCATCAACGTATGTGATAGTATAACTATATTTGCCTGTGGTTCTGTCTAAAGTAAATGTGACATGAGACGATACACCTTTCAGATTAGAGTTGTTTGTTCCTCCATTAACGCGAACATATGTACCATCGCTTGTTCCGTAGCGCATAACAAGACCATTCGTGTCATAAGTGCTCTTGCTAGATGTACCGGCAGTAGTACCGCGGGTAGCCTTGTCACCTATACCAATCAGGAGGCGCCCAGAAATGGTAACGTCAAATTCTAATGTAACTGATGTCGCACTTGCGATATTCTCCAGTCCGCTTAAGTCAGCCAAAGCTAAGGCATATTGGTTACCAGCATTGCCTGCTGTTTTGAATGTACCATCGTTATTGTTGGTAATTCGGTTTTGGGCTGTAAAACTTACAGTTCCTGAGAAGGTGTCTGCCCACGCAGAATAAGTTCCTCCCAGCAGTAGGCATACTGCCAGTAAGAATGTTCTTATGATTCTTTTCATAAATAATTATATTTTAGTAGTTGTTTTTAAAGATAGTCTTAATCTTTGGGGACAAAGGTAATGAAATGTTGTGTAATAATATTGTGTTTTCATCAGAAGTTGTTCGATTGTAGCAAATAATATGTTCGTTTTCTCAAATTACGCGGTTGCATCGGGCCACCAGTAAATTCCTGTGTTTGCTTTCTTATTGTAATAATGGAAAAAAACAGAAATAACACTTTTTGATGTTTGTAGCTCCTTTAGAGCTCCTGTGCTAAGTGCTATGGCTTTGTCTTTAAGAGGTAGGCTCTTAAGCCAAAGCCATAACCCTTATCACATAACTTCGTTATTACAAACCTCAAAAAGAAAAAAACACCGCTTACGCTAAAAAAAACTGTTTAACCATAAACTTGAATCAGTTATCGTTATGATTGTTTTTCTGGTTTTTGTGAAAAAGTAAACACAGAGTTTTGCTGGTGAGCCGTTATATCGATAGTTTTTACTTTTGGGTTAATACGTCCTGCGGATCCACATTTCCATAAAACGATCAGAAACACTATACTTCTTTGTGCGTTTCTCGTTCTGGTAGGTCAGTATCTGTTTGTCAAGGAGAACGTTTATAGCATACTGCACAGAACTGGGCGATTTGAGCGCGTGCTTCTTGACGAAGGCTACCGATGTGACACCGCTGGCAATGCCTTCTTTGGCAATTGCTATCAACGTCTCTTTCTGCTGCATGTTGAGCTGGTTCATCACGTTGGCAAAAGAATGTCCTTTCTCTTCCAAAATATCACTCAGCGTCTTGTTGATAATTGTTTCGTCGATAGTCTCTTCAGAGTCTGTATATGCAAACGCATTGTGTAGAATGTTATGAACGTAATACGTATGTCCTGCAAAAAGGTCATATGCCAAAGATACAGCTTCATGTGTTATTCTGCGTGAGGCTTTCTTGAATTGCTCTTCTGCAAAATCTGTATATACCTCTTTAGGGATACAGTCCAAGTAAATCTGCTCGGCACTATTATAAAAGGGCTTTGCTGCAGAGTTAAACATGTTCTCAAGAATATGGCGGTTGCTTCCTGCATAGATGAAAAGGCAGTTGTTCATCTTCTGAATATGGGTGCGGAGCGTTGCTTCCACGTTTTTCTCCGGATAGTTAGCAATCTGCTGGAACTCATCTATGGCGAAGATACAAGGCTTGTCTGCCTGTTCCAAATAGCTGAATATCTCTTCCAAGGTCAGCTCTGGAGAATGAATGTCCCCCAGCTTAATGTTGAAGGTTGGAGTATTCGTGACAGGGTCGTAGCCAAAGTTCCCTGCCATAGAGTGAAGACCATCCAGGAATTTGTTGAGTACGACTTTTCCTTTGGGCACCAACACAGAATATATCTCTTTGCTGAGGAACAATACCAACTCATGCAGGCTGGTGGTGGGATAGATGTCCGTGTAGAAGGTGTAGTAGTTGTCTTTGATGGTAGGCTGCTCGAACACGTGGCGTATCAGCTGTGTCTTACCCATTCTTCTGGGGGATGTCAAGAGAATGTGCCCCTTGTTTTCAAGTGTACGCACCATCCATGTTGTTTCTTTCGTAAGCATTCGTTGAAATACACGTTGTAGCAGTTGTAGTTTGATAGTACCTTTGCAGTCGCAATAGTGCACCGAACTACAACTGTTATTTTTATGACTAAGGAAGAATTTGAAGTGCTGCAGTTAGACCTACAGCAGAGTGGTAAGCCACTGATGAGTTACTTGAAAGAGTCTGGTATCAATTACTCTACCTATACCTACTGGCGCAGGAAAGCTGATTCAGAGAAGAAGCCGCAGCTACCAATAGCTCCTATCAGTTTCTCCCAACATGCCGACCCTGTATTTTCCGGTTCTGTGCCCACTGGTGCCACTCTCTTGTTTCCCAATGGTCTTCGTGCCCACTTCGGCAGTGGCACGGAGGATGTGCTACGCGATCTGTTGGACAAAAGCCTTGTGAACCATGTTCTGCCTTAACGATACAATGCGCTACTATCTGTGCCCGGGAAGAACTGATATGCGTAAAGGCATCAGCTCTCTCTGCGGTGTTGTGCATGAGAAGATGAGAAGTGACGTGCGTAATGGTGACGTATTCATCTTCATCGGCTCAAGTCGTAAGCTGATGAAGTTGCTCCATGCAGAGGATGGCGGTATGGTAATGTACGTCAAGCGTTTGGAGGCAGGGCGCTTCAAGCTGCCTGAGTATGATGAGAATACTCGGAGTTATCAGATGGAGTGGCGCGATCTTGTAGTAATGGTGGAGGGCATACAGGAGTCTCCTGACCAGCGACTCAGGCGCCTTCGCGCACAACGGAGGGAGTATGTGGTATAGACAAAATTTATTACACATATATTACTGATTATTAGTTATTTATAGTACAAAATATTCTTCTTTCTCAGATATTTTTTGTACCTTTGCACTATATTTAAAAGGTACGGACAATGGAAGAAAGAGAAGAGATGTATATGAAAACGATAGAGACGCTCAACGCCTCTATCGCCACATTGTCCGAGAACCATAAGAAGGAGGTGGATTCCCTTAACGAGCGCATCAAGGAACTGACAGCCCAAGTGGCATGGCTTAACCGCCAGCTCTTCGGGCGCAAGTCCGAAAAGCTCCCCATCATCGATCCCAACTACCCGGACCTCTTTGCTAGTATGCTGCCTGAAAATGCACAGCAGATAGCAGATGCCCATGACGAGGCTGTGGAGAAGATCACGAAGACCAAGGAGGAGCGCCGTCAGGACAGGAAGAACCGTATCATGATGGAGGATCTTCCTGTACTGGAACAGGTAATACTCACACCGGATAATCTCGACACGAATCTCTATAAGAAGATTGGCCAGGAGGTGACACGTATCGTGGAGCACAAACCTGGCCAGCTGTATATCAAGGAGATCATCCGCGAGAAGTGGGGTCTGAAGGATAATACCGCTACTGCGCCAAAAGGAATGAGTGGAGTGCTGATAGCCCCAATGCCCCTTCTGCCTATCTACAAGGGCATAGCCGGTGCCAGCCTGCTGGCAGAGATCCTGCTTCAGAAATATGAGTACCACATGCCTTACTACCGTCAGATTAAACAGTACAGTCATCTTGGCATGAAGGGTCTTACGGAAAGTACTATGGACGGTTGGTTCAAGCAGACGATGGAATTGCTCAGGCCACTTTATGAAGTGCTCAAGGCAGAGGTGATGAAAGCCGACTATGTACAGGCAGATGAGACCACCACGCCAGTGATGAACAAGGATACCCACAGGGCAGCGAAGGAATATCTCTGGATGGTGAGGGCTGTAATCCAGCGGCTGGTGCTCTTCCATTACGACCAGGGCTCCAGGGCAGGAGCAGTGATAGAAGCACTGGCAAACAAATACGATTTTAAGGGATATCTACAATGTGACGGTTTTGTGGGCTATGAGACGGCCTTCAAGACAAATCCTGACGTGTGGCTGGTTAACTGCATGGTA
The DNA here is from genome assembly GCF_023217965.1 of Prevotella sp. E13-27. Lineage (NCBI taxonomy): Bacteria > Pseudomonadati > Bacteroidota > Bacteroidia > Bacteroidales > Prevotellaceae > Prevotella > Prevotella sp. E13-27. The sequence continues at coordinate 1,727,178 of NZ_JALPSC010000001.1, forward strand.
CATATCCGTCGCCATTTTGAGCAGGCACTCGATGAGAACCGCCCGATGGCAGAACATGCCCTTACGGAGATACAACATCTCTACAAAATAGAAAACATGTGCGATGGTGCAGGACTGTCACCCGATGAGCGCAAGGCCAAGCGTCAGGAACTCGCCCGTCCCATTATGGAAGCCATGAAACTGTGGATGGAGACCGAGGGGGTGAAGTACAGCGAGAGTTCACTGATAGGCAAGGCCATCACCTATGCCTATACCCGCTGGGACAATATGATGCGCTATCTGGAGGACGGAAGACTCCTGCTTGACAACAATCTTGCGGAGAATGAGATACGTCCCATCACGCTGGGCAGGAAGAACTATCTCTTCTGTGGAAATCACGAGGCTGCACAGAATATGGCTGTCGTCTGCTCACTACTGGCAACATGCAGGAACCATGATGTCAATCCGAGGGATTACCTCAATGACATTATCAGCCAGATGCCATATTGTGCGAAGGCAAAACCAGAGGAACTGATAGAATTACTGCCGCATAAGTGGAAAATGAAGCATCCAGAAGCCATTATGACAAAGAAAGCATGAACAGACACTAACAAATAGCAACAGCAGTTACAAATCGAAAATGATGTAGCTGCTGTTACTGTAATATATAGGTACTACTACCTGTAGTTTATCGAATGCTTACTTTCTTTCTCCCTATCGCAGAAATAGGGCTCTGGTATAATGCCTGTGATGTAAAACGGATTCTCCATAGCTTTGAATTTTGTTGCAAAGATAAATACATTATTTGAATTATACAAATTCTATAATAGAAATTCTATAATTGAGTAAATTCTTTGCGAGATTATTACAAATGCATTGAATCCATAATTACGCAAAAAGGCTGAAAGCATCGATGCTTTCAGCCTTTTTTCTTAGTATGTGGGTCGTGATGCTGCGGCATCACTTTCCGTTGTTAATAACCATAGTCGTCGTCTTCGTCTTCTTCGTCATCCCAGACGGACTTGTGGTCACGACGAGATGACATGCCCAATTCTGGATCAGCATATTGTTCACTCGTTCTGAGAGAATTCGCCAAGATTTTTGTAGGATGTATCTTAACTATCTTTATTGTGGGATTATTATATAACTTTTTCATTGTCTTTATTTGCTATTTGAACATTAATTACCATGAATTTATCATACTCTCGGCTTTGCCGCTTTGCTCGTCCAAGGATTATTTAACCACGACTTTCTGGCCGTTCACGATGTAAAGACCTTTCGTAGGCTTAGCCACGCGCTGACCGCGAAGGTTGTAAACAACTCCCTCGCCTTCGGAGAGGGCAGGTGTGAGGTTCTCAATGCCTGTTGTCTCATCATCAAAGATGCTCATACGTACGGAAGCACGTGAGCTGCTGCTTGTTGGAACATTATCTAAATCAAGGTAGCAGCGGTATTTCGTTCCTGTCAAACTATTCTCAAGCTTATAGAATGCTGTTCCAACTTTGTCTGCCTGATATTGAAGGATGTAGCTATCAGCAGGTACTGTCTTTGCTGCGAGCAAACCTACAAGACCATTGTCTTCGTATGTATCCTTATCGTTATTAGCAATTCCCTTGAGTGCTACTGATACATTTGAAGCCTCTTCTGTAGAGAGTATATAAGGAGTATTAGCATTCAGCACACCTGTTTCATTCTCTTCAAGGTAGATATAACCACTTCCTTTGTGAGAAACAGTATATGCTTTAACTGTTGAAGGAATCAGGTTTTCATATGGCGCAATGAATGTTCCCCAACCTGTTGTTGCATTCACGGCAAGATTTACATCCGTAACATCCACAGCATCAGAGATGACCCATTTACCAGAGCCTCCTTGTGGTGCCGTAACGAGAGAACCTTCACTAGCAGCAGCCTGATAGTTGTTGAAGTTGCCAGAGCCTGCATTTCCTCCAATTTTTATTGTTCCATCATCATTCAAAGTAAATTTTATTTGATTGCAACGAGTATTAATACCTTCTGTCTTTACGTATGCAGTTGTCTTAGCATCCTTGTCTGTACACAAATCATTGCCATAAGGAGTCTGAATATTGTAGTAGCTACTGTTATCTTTATCAACGGTAATCTTTATTGGATAAGGAGTAGCAGATACCTTAACTTGTGTCTTGGTTTTTTCATATAACATGTAAAGATTAAAGTCCGATGCAGTACCATCATTATTAGCAACAAAAATCTGATAATACTTATCTGGATCAGGTTGGTTCTGAGTGCTTGATGCCATATTACCTTCAGCAGTCTCAAGGGCACTCTTGGCATCAGTGTAATCATCTACTTCATCACCGTCAGCATCAATCACATCCTGTGCTTCGCCAATCGCTATATTAAGTGCATTATAGTACGTTGCATCATACTTGAATGGAGCTGTGCCCACCTTTGGTGTCCAGCTGTTATAGAGTGCTGTTGCTGTTACTATCTCAGCCTCAAGAGAAACCTTTGCTAGAGCTAAAGGATCTTGCCCAACATAAGTCAATGTAAACTTATCTGCTTTATACCACCAGTGACCATCATCGGTATAGCTACCGTCATCATTACTACCTACTGCGCCTATAGTAACTTCTGTTTCTGTAGCCAGAGTAAATGTATATTCATTATCAACATATGTGCCACCACCTTCTGCAGTTGTTATGACTCCTGAGTTGTGGGTATTGTTCATCTTGAGATATATTGTACCACCGTCAGATGCTACAAGCGCAGCCAATTTATACTGACCTGCAGGAAGTGTTCCTATCGTCTGAGTTATAGGTGTACCTTGTGACCATGTATTAAATTGCCATGAGCCGTCAATTCCAGAAGTTGTATAAGGTGAAGAATTTCCTTTTGCACCTGTATCATTAGAAGCAATCGTTGTCCAGCCTAGGGTGCTCCCTAGTTCAAAACTACTGTTAGCAATAATTGCGGTAATATCAGTATTATCATTTTTCACACCTTCTTCAATCACCTCTGCACGAACATCCGCAGCCAAAGCAACTGGGTCAACATCAGCATTCGATGTATAGACAGTTGATGCACCCTCTGGAGCCACATAGCTTGTCACAGTTTCTGCAAATGTGTTGGCACGAGTAATCAGGTCGTTAAGAATAATGAAATCATTAATTGATGTTTGAGCATCTTCATTCGCAGTCTCCAATGCTTCAATAGCAGAAATGTAACCAGAGTAATCTGCATAAATTTCCTCATCAGTATCGAAATCGGTGTTAAGCGTACTATACGCGGCATCAAGCGCAATTTTTGTTGAACTATTCATCACTGAATTTTTAATGGAATTATATTCGGTAATTGCATTAGATGCCCTTGTTTTTGATGTACTAACATCTACTCTCAATATTATATTGTCAAAAGATTCTTTCAAAGCGGATGAGTTTTGTGTTGAAATCTTTATCTCTTTTATTGTTACTAATCCATCAGAAAGAGTTATCGGATCTCCAGAATTTACAGTAAGAGTAGTTCCGGAAGAACTGCTATTAATTACGAAAGAGTTTGACGGAGTCATTGTTGCGCTATTTCCATATCCTCCATTTGTGAAAGTCGTGAGATCTTCACTATTTGAATTTTGTACATGTGACGTGGTACCATACCCATCAGCATTGTTACTAACAATCTTAAATAGAGTAATTTGATTGCTGTTTTTTATTGCTGTAATAGTTATTGTTACTGCTCTACCTGTTACGTGGTAATTCATGTTAAAATCAAAAGAGAATCTATAGTTATCCGCATTTAAAAAGGCAACATTGTTTGCAAATGAAATACTTGCAGAACCATTCTTGGGTTGTGTTAAAAGTAAATACTTATTGGTATCATTTACACCTTGAGAAGGAGTGATGTTAGAGAATGTCCACCCATTAGCATAAGTATCAGCATTCTCAAAATTAGCCTCATATGCTTTTGCATAATTATGGGTAACCACAATACTCTTAATGGTAGGATACACCTTAACATCATTGACTGTAGCACCATTCTTCACCATCTTAAAATAGAAGTTACCATCAGCCGACATTGTAAAAGTTAAAGTGTTATTTACTTCATCTTTCGTACCTGTAGTTGGTGTGGTGTTAATATTATTGATTGCATCAGAATTACCAGTAATAGTAATAATGTCACCTTTCTTAAGGTTTGGAACAATTACCATACGATCACCATTAGATATATTTCGTAGTCCCGGATTACTATCACTCGTCCTATAGACTTGCCAGTTATCATAAAAGTAAAGTCCTGCACAACAAGTTGGAGCTGTAGCCAAATTGCATGTTGTACCAGATTGTGTAAGAGAAGTCGTCTCTGATTTAGTTATAGCAGTGCTAGTTGCTAAACCTGTGAAAGTCCATGAATGGGTTGTTATCACATCAGCCCACGTAGAATTAGTGCCTCCCACTAGCAGACACACTGCCAGTAAGAATGTTTTTAGAAGTTTTTTCATAGTTTATTATTTATTTAGTAGTTGAATTATCTGGTAGTTCCTAGTTTGGTCGGCAAAGGTAAGGAAATGTTGTCGAAAAGGATTGTAATTAAACAGAGAATTATCCGATTAGAGCAAAAAATGTCTTTGTTTTCTCAAATTTCACGGTTTCAACATCGGTTTTCTGCTCACCAGTAAAGTCCTTTGTTTGTTTTTTTTACAAAAACCAGAAAAAACCCCATTAAAGAGATTGTACTCTTGCCAGAGTACTAACGGTATTAGTGACAAACTTCCTTGAGAGCATGCTCTCAGATAATTCAAGTTTCGGATGTAAACAACTTGTTGTCTGTCAAGTAATTTATTTCTATCAAGAATTAGAGAATTGGAGAATTTTTCTCAATATGCAATACGCTGTCTTATGAATTGATGAGAATAAATAGAATGTCTTTTGCTTTGCAAAAGCTAGAAAATTCTCTAATTCTCTAATTCTTGATCAATAAAAAACACATCCGAAAGTTCAGTCAATATATTAATTCAAAACGCTGGTTTTGCTATCATAAAACTAGTCGTTAGTGGTAAGGTGTCAGCCTCTCAGGCTGTCATTTTATCACTAACGATTATTTTTCTGCGATTTTTCTTGCATTTGCCTCTTTCGTTTAGTATCTTTGCCAACTAAAAATGATTGTACAGATGAATCTACAAAAAATATAAAAGATGGATGCTAAAAAAACGGTGACAGTGACAGCGTGACAGCACGTTTTTCGAAACATTACGCGTACCGCGCGCGTATACACGCAGTACGCATAATACTTTTTAAAATTCTGCTGTCACGCTGTCACTGTCACTGGTAATTGAGTAGGTTTGCAGTGGTTTTCCTTGCTCTCATGGCTGCGTTAACGCAAATTTATGCCGAAAGTTTTGCACTTTTGACTTTTTTGTTTATTTTTGCAAGCGAGGAACTTAAACTAATCATAATGAGACGACCAGATATCGTAGATAGAATTAGGGAAGAAGCTCACAAAATGAGTTCTGAAGTGCAAACAATTCTTTATGGATCGGAGGCACGTGGTGATGCACGTCCTGACTCAGATATTGATTTGTTGATACTTGTCAATAAAGACAAACTCTCATATATAGACAAAGATCGTATCATTGCTCCATTTTATGACATAGAACTTGATACTGGTATCATCATCAGTACTCTCATTATGCCACGCAAAGAATGGGAGAATAGACCTTTCTTAACTCCATTCCAGTATAATGTAAATAAAGAAGGTATTACACTATGAATGCAGTATTGACCGATGAAAACTATGAGGCATTGTCTCACTATCGCCAACAGCGAGCTCATGAGACAATAGCAGAAATCCCCTATTTACGTGAACAGGGCTACTTTAATACGGCAGTAAACCGTTTGTACTATGCATGCTATTATGCTGCGGTGGCTTTACTTACCAAACATCATATCAGCTCAGCGACCCATGCTGGTGTTAAAACTATGCTCGGTATGCATTTTGTATCAAAGGGACTCATTACGAAGGAAAGTGGAAGGGCGTTTGCAAACTTGTTTGACAGTCGTCAAAGTGGTGATTATGACGATTTCGTATATGCTACACAAGAAGAGGTTGACGAGCTGTTGCCCAAGGCACAGCGGTTCATAGAAGAAGTTGATGCTTTATTAGAACAACCTACTTGATCTCTTATGTTTTTACTTGCCGTTAAGAGAAGTATAACATCTCTCTGAGCAAAGTTAAACTTCTCTATTAGTAATAATAATTAATGTTCAAAAATCCGTGTTTATTTTTCACAAAAACCAGAAAAACTCCATTAAAGAGATTGTACTCTTGCCAGAGTACTAACGGTATTAGTGACAAACTTCCTTGAGAGCATGCTCTCAGATAAGTTTTCCACTAATTCCGTTACCCTTTCAGGGATCTAATCTCTTTAATGGCAAAAACATAAAAAACAATCTTAACGATAACTGTTTCAAGTTTATGGTTAAGCGTTTTTTTTAGCGTAAGCGGTGTTTTTTCTTTTTAATGTTTGTAATAACGAAGTTATGTGATAAGGGTTATGGCTTTGGCTTAAGAACCATTTCTTAAAGACAAAGGCATAGCACTTAGCACAGAAGCTCTGTAGGAGCTACAAACATCAAAAAGTGTTGTTCTGGTTTTTGTGGTTCTTCTTCAATTTAGTTGAAAAAGCAGAGGCTCCAGAATAAGTTTTCTCTTAAGCAGTTCCAGTCCAGCCCTGCCATACATGCACCGTTTGACCTCCTTTATCTTGTTGACAAATCCTTCGACAATGCCATTGGATATAGGTAAGACGATGCAGTTCATAACGGCTTTGAGGTCTCTGTTCACACCATCAACGAAGCGTCTAAGCCTTTCAATGGAGGTATGTCTGTATTCTTCTATCCATTTGGTAAGTCGTCTAGGATTATTAGACTTGAGAAGTTCATTGAATTCAGAAACTGCATAATACAGAGTTGAGAACCACTTCAGTGAGAGCAATTTTCTGATAAGCGTGTCCTCTTGCCCATTGAGTTTCATGCCTCTTACAGACCTATTTATGATATTGGCCATCATGTGAATAGGCAAAAGCGGTTCTTTGTGTGACACCTCAGCGACACGCTTTGCCTGCACGTGTTGCTCTTCAGTCTTACGCGGTCCCCGATGGCCATCTGACAAATAATGGAAATGGCGGTAATAAGGCCCCATTGACTTGTAGCTACCATCTTTGTTGATGTCCTTGAATATCTTGGACAGAGGCCTGCCTTTGGCGTATTCCGTCTCCACATAGGCCTCGTGCATTGAGAAGTCAACTTGGGCATTGCTCTTACGGGCAGGTAATGATGTGATGTCCATATACGACTGTACAGTTGTATAGAATATGCCGGTAGCTTTGACTATCTCACCCTTGCTCATACCCTTGGCCTGTAGAATCTTGACCTGATTGAATTTTGCCTGCCGTTGCACGTTGGTGCCATTACTGATATCGTTGGTCTTGCGTTCTCCCATGACTAACATCCTGTAATCCTCGTAGTTTTCACTGACAACACGTGCTATCATATCGGAGGCATTCTTTACTAGATGAAAGTGGTCGGCAACCTCCTTGATCAGGCGCTTGGTACTTGCGACGGCAGCAGAGTAGTCGGTGGATCTGTCACGACTGACAATCTGCACCTTTATGTGTCTGTCCAGCCACTCCCTGAAAGTTTCCTCCTCACGATTACCTAACAGGTCTATGATCATACCCGTCCGCAGATTGACAATCACGCTACCATAGGATACGCCCTTACGGAAAGCCCAGTCGTCAACACCTATCCGATCGATATCCGGATATACGGGAAGAGGCATGCGGTGGATGTCGCGAAGGACAGTTGCCCTGCTAATAGGTATTCCCATTATACGAAGATGGCTGCTGCTCTTGCCTGCCGATGAGTCAAGTGACAGTTTTGACACCAAAACCTCACAGCGCCTGCTTCTTCTACGGTATCGGAATACCTCCGTCCCAGGCTGCTCCGCAAAAGTCTTGTGGCTGCAATCTTCATCGTGGCAGAAGAACTTACGCATCTCTAGATGAAGAATAGTGCGCCTGCCGAGTATGGGAAGGTCTGTAACGTGACGCATATATCTGCTGTGTATCTTTTTACTGTGACTGCCGCAATATGGGCAGATACCATAGGAGAGAGAACTACGAGCATATATATGGATGGTATCTGGAAGCACCTCCACATCCTCTATGCTGAGTTCTGCATTCGGATACAGGGAAGAAATTTTGAGGTTGTCGTTATTTGATGCCTCTAAAGTTTGGTTATGACAATTATTATTAGTACTTTTGTCGCTATTAGGATGTTTTGACATGATTTTGAACCACTTGTTTGGCGACATAAAGGTACAAAAAATATGTCAAATATCCTAATTTTATTTACTGTAAATACTTGATAGTTAGTTAATTAAGTTTAATATGGAAGCCGACAATACATTTCATTCTGTCTCCTCTTAAACACTTAAAGAAACATGATTTTCAATGCATCGAACTATTGCTGCTTTTTCAACTAAATTGAAGAAGAACCGTTTTTGTCAAACAACAAACACTGGGAAGGATTACTGTTTAGACTGAATTGTAACATAGTGGAAACAAAGTTGCGATGTAGTTTTGACTGTACTATCTTACAAAGTCGACGACTTTGGTGACCAAACTCGTCGACTTTGGTGACCAAACTCGTCGACTTTGGTTTTCAGCTTACTCAGAACTGGATTACAAAACTTCCAATAGCGGATTACAAGATAGACAGAACTACTCAGCTTTTGCATGTGACCTCTTTTGCAAGCCTAAAAAACAAATTTTGCCATTTTTTTTGGTGATTCCAAGAAAAGGACGTATCTTTGTGCATAATATGCAATAATTCAGAAAAATCATCACATCATAACATTATGGGTGTATATTTAAATATTGGTAATTCGGGGTTCCAAAGCGCCAGAAATAGTGACTATGTTGATAAATCAGAGCTGATAGCAGTTATCAACCAGACTCTTTTCACAGAGCGCCGCTTCAGTTGCGTTACGCGATGTCGCCGTTTTGGCAAGTCACTGGCTGCCAAGATGCTCAATGCTTATTACGACCAGTCGTGTGATTCGCGCTCTTTATTCGAGGACCTTCTTATTGCCCACCACCCATCGTTTGAGACCCATCTCAACAAATATCCTGTAATTTATGTGGATATTTCAGATTTTGTTACTCGTTACAAGGATGCAAATATCATGCAACATATTAATGAGGACGTGAAATCTGATGTACATGCAGCATATCCTGACATTCCCTTACAAGAGGGTGATGATTTAATGGCGTTGCTTATTCGCATTGCAGAAGCAAAGGAACAGCAATTCATATTTATAATCGACGAATGGGATGCCATATGCCGTGAGTTCAAAGCTGGTACAAAGGTTATGGACGATTATGTCAATTGGCTGCGTCGTCTGTTTAAAGCGGCTAACAGCAACAAGGTCTTTGCTGGGACCTACATGACTGGTATCCTGCCTATTAAGAAGTATCAGACAGAATCTGCACTGAACAACTTTACAGAGTATTCGATGGTTAATCCTGGTCGTTTGGCTGGCTGTTTTGGATTCACGAAGTCGGAAGTAAAGGCTTTATGCCAAAAGGAAAACGTAGATTTCGATGAAATGGAAAAATGGTATGACGGCTATAAGCTGGGCAGTGAACCATCCATTTTTAACCCCAACTCTGTTATGCAGGCTCTTTGGGAAGGACGCTGTCGTAGCTACTGGGCTACCACTGGCGCTTACGATGCTGTAGCATCATACATTCAGATGAATTACAATGGTCTGAAAGATGACATATTGAGAATGCTTAGCGGAGGAAGGTGCAAAGTTGACCCTACAGGCTTCCAGAATGACATGTCAGTGATAAGAACTAAAGACGATGTATTGACAGTACTGATTCATTTAGGTTATCTGGCCTATGATTTTGACACAAGCGACTGTTATATTCCCAATCGAGAAGTGGAAGGTGAACTCATCAATGCTGTCAAGTATTTAAATTGGCAATAAGTAATTGTATCTCGTTGGAATCAACTATGATGTTAAGACAAAGAAACACGAGTGCATCATCAGAAATTTCTCTCACCTCTCACCTCTAACTTAGAAAGTTGGTACTATAAGAACTCTGATACCATGCTTGTGTTTGCCCGCAGGTCGTTGTAAAGGAAAAAAACATAAAGAACACTTTTTGATGTTTGTAGCTCCTGCAGAGCTCTTGTTATAATGGCTATGGCCTTGTCTTTAAGAGCAAGCTCTTACGACCAGACCATAGCCATTATAACATAACTTCGTTATACAAACATCAAAAAGCAAAAACATCGGCTTTTCAAGCCTTAAAAAAACTGGCACATCAATGGCCTTAACATTCTATCAAAATGTCATTACCAACAAGGAAATCAACATAATGCTTATGTTTTATCTGTTTCGGATGTATAAAAACCACAGATTACGCAGATTACACGAATTTTAATGACTATTACAGCGGCTAAGCCGCGATTATGTGTGATTTCACAGATTGCTTCGCGTAGCTAATCGCAACTTTAGTTGCAGTAATCAGAATAAAAATCTCATCATAGTGCGCAGCCATAATCTGTAAAATCTGTGAAATCTGTGGTAGTTTTTATATATGCGAAAGTTGAGTAATTCATATCTATAAATGTGTTTTATTGACAGAACGAAGAATGTACTAATCTTTGTTTTTTAGATTGTGATAACAATCGATGTTTTTGCTTTTCGAGGTTTGTAATAACGAAGTTATGTGATAAGTGGTGTGGGGTTGGCGTAAGAGCTCGCTCTTAAAGACAAGCCCATGCCACTTATCACAAAAGCTCTGCAGGAGCTACAAACCTCGAAAAGTTTTTTTCTGGTTTTTGTGGTTCTTCTTCAATTTAGTTGAAAAAGCAGCAATAGTTCGATGCATTGAAAATCATGTTTCTTTAAGTGTTTAAGAGGAGACAGAATGAAATGTATTGTCGGCTTCCATATTAAACTTAATTAACTAACTATCAAGTATTTACAGTAAATAAAATTAGGATATTTGACATATTTTTTGTACCTTTATGTCGCCAAACAAGTGGTTCAAAATCATGTCAAAACATCCTAATAGCGACAAAAGTACTAATAATAATTGTCATAACCAAACTTTAGAGGCATCAAATAACGACAACCTCAAAATTTCTTCCCTGTATCCGAATGCAGAACTCAGCATAGAGGATGTGGAGGTGCTTCCAGATACCATCCATATATATGCTCGTAGTTCTCTCTCCTATGGTATCTGCCCATATTGCGGCAGTCACAGTAAAAAGATACACAGCAGATATATGCGTCACGTTACAGACCTTCCCATACTCGGCAGGCGCACTATTCTTCATCTAGAGATGCGTAAGTTCTTCTGCCACGATGAAGATTGCAGCCACAAGACTTTTGCGGAGCAGCCTGGGACGGAGGTATTCCGATACCGTAGAAGAAGCAGGCGCTGTGAGGTTTTGGTGTCAAAACTGTCACTTGACTCATCGGCAGGCAAGAGCAGCAGCCATCTTCGTATAATGGGAATACCTATTAGCAGGGCAACTGTCCTTCGCGACATCCACCGCATGCCTCTTCCCGTATATCCGGATATCGATCGGATAGGTGTTGACGACTGGGCTTTCCGTAAGGGCGTATCCTATGGTAGCGTGATTGTCAATCTGCGGACGGGTATGATCATAGACCTGTTAGGTAATCGTGAGGAGGAAACTTTCAGGGAGTGGCTGGACAGACACATAAAGGTGCAGATTGTCAGTCGTGACAGATCCACCGACTACTCTGCTGCCGTCGCAAGTACCAAGCGCCTGATCAAGGAGGTTGCCGACCACTTTCATCTAGTAAAGAATGCCTCCGATATGATAGCACGTGTTGTCAGTGAAAACTACGAGGATTACAGGATGTTAGTCATGGGAGAACGCAAGACCAACGATATCAGTAATGGCACCAACGTGCAACGGCAGGCAAAATTCAATCAGGTCAAGATTCTACAGGCCAAGGGTATGAGCAAGGGTGAGATAGTCAAAGCTACCGGCATATTCTATACAACTGTACAGTCGTATATGGACATCACATCATTACCTGCCCGTAAGAGCAATGCCCAAGTTGACTTCTCAATGCACGAGGCCTATGTGGAGACGGAATACGCCAAAGGCAGGCCTCTGTCCAAGATATTCAAGGACATCAACAAAGATGGTAGCTACAAGTCAATGGGGCCTTATTACCGCCATTTCCATTATTTGTCAGATGGCCATCGGGGACCGCGTAAGACTGAAGAGCAACACGTGCAGGCAAAGCGTGTCGCTGAGGTGTCACACAAAGAACCGCTTTTGCCTATTCACATGATGGCCAATATCATAAATAGGTCTGTAAGAGGCATGAAACTCAATGGGCAAGAGGACACGCTTATCAGAAAATTGCTCTCACTGAAGTGGTTCTCAACTCTGTATTATGCAGTTTCTGAATTCAATGAACTTCTCAAGTCTAATAATCCTAGACGACTTACCAAATGGATAGAAGAATACAGACATACCTCCATTGAAAGGCTTAGACGCTTCGTTGATGGTGTGAACAGAGACCTCAAAGCCGTTATGAACTGCATCGTCTTACCTATATCCAATGGCATTGTCGAAGGATTTGTCAACAAGATAAAGGAGGTCAAACGGTGCATGTATGGCAGGGCTGGACTGGAACTGCTTAAGAGAAAACTTATTCTGGAGCCTCTGCTTTTTCAACTAAATTGAAGAAGAACCGTTTTTGTTAAAATAAACACAGTGGAGGACGCCGATAAAAACTATCCTCTCACTTCTCACCTCCTCAGGAACTGTATGGCCTGCTCGATGTGCGGATACATCAGTTCGTCGTTGAGGATGAACGGCACCACACGACGGAAGTCATCGTGGATCTGGCAGATGGCGGGCGACGACTTCAGCGGCAAGCGGAAGTCAAGAGCCTGGGCTGCATTGAACAGCTCGATGGCAAGCACACGTTCGGTGTTATAGATGACCTTGTAGAGCTTGATGGCTGCGTTGGCACCCATAGACACGAGGTCCTCCTGGTCCTGACAAGACGGTATGCTATCTACACTCGACGGCATGGCCAGTGACTTGTTAAGGCTCACGCACGATGCCGCCGTGTATTGCGTTATCATGAAACCGCTGTTAACACCTGGGTTGGCAACAAGGAACGACGGAAGGCCGCGTGTGCCGCTTACCAGTCGGTAGATGCGGCGCTCGGAGATGTCGGCCAGCTCACTCATGGCTATAGACAGGAAGTCGATGGGTAGCGCGATGGGCTCGCCGTGGAAGTTGCCGGCAGAGATGATGAGGTCGTCGTCAGGGCAGACGGTGGGGTTGTCGGTGGCAGAGTTTATCTCAATGTCAATGACGGAGCGCACGTAGCGGATGGTGTCTTTCACTGCACCGTGAACCTGTGGCACGCAGCGGAAAGAGTAGGGGTCTTGCACGTGGGCTTTTATGTTGTTGAGAATCTGACTGCCCTCCAGCATCTCGCGCATGCGTTTCGCCGTCTCTATCTGTCCTAAGTGCGGACGCACAGCATGGACGGCATGCATGAAGGGCTCTATGCGCCCGTCGAAAGCGTCGAGACTCATGGCGGCAATCTTGTCGGCCCAGTCGCTAAGTCGCTGAGCCTCAAGGAGTGACCACACTGCGAAGGCACTCATGTTCTGTGTGCCGTTGAGAAGTGCCAGACCTTCCTTAGAGGCCAGCTCTATTGGCTTCCAGCGCTTCTTGCGGCATAGCTCCTCGCCAGAGATTACCTTTCCCTGATATTCCACCTCGCCCATTCCGATGAGCGGCAGACAGAGATGGGCCAGCGGCACGAGGTCGCCAGAAGCACCCAGCGAGCCTTGGCGATAGACCACGGGATAGACATCGTTGTTGAAGAACTGCACCAGTCGTTGGACGGTGTCGAGCTTACAGCCGGAATAGCCGTAGGACAACGACTGAATCTTCAGCAGCAGCATTATCTTCACAATGCTGTTTGGCACTCGCTCGCCCACACCGCAGGCGTGGCTCTTGATGAGGTTTATCTGTAGTTGTGACAGCTGATCCTTGCCAATAGACACGTTGCAGAGCGAGCCGAAGCCTGTCGTCACACCATAGACAGGGGCTCCGTTGGATGCAATCTTCTTGTCCAGATAGTTGCGACAGCGACGGATTCGCTGCTTGGCATCGTCAGACAGTTCAAGTTTTTCTCCGTTCTTGATTATTTCGCCGATGCGCTCAATAGATAGGTGCTCGGCAGAGATGTAATGTGTAGTCATAGGGTTAGTTAGTCATTAGTTAACAAATCATGGGGCAAAAATAATAAAAAAGGCTGAAAGTATCAAAACTTTCAGCCTTTTTTTGTTAGCTCTGCTATTACTGTGCATTGTGTTTTCCTCTGTTGCCTCTTGGTCCGCGGCCTGGTCCGCGACCATGGCGCTGGTGCATACTCTTGTATTTCTCCATCTGCGCCTCAGTGAGGATATCTTTGAGTTTTGTGTTGTATTCCTCGCGCTTCTCGAACATCTTCTTCATGGCCTCTTTCTGCTCCTCGGTCATCTGTGGACGCTGGCGCTCCTGGTTGTCACCCTCAGGGCGTGCTCTGCGCTCTCCCATAGGACGCTGTGGACGCATGCCTGGACCTTTGAACATGTCTGCGTAAGCTTTGTTCAGTTCAAGAACCTTTGCCTTCTGGTCGTCGGTCAGCTCGAGCTGCTTTGCCATGCGGTCTGTCATTGCCTCGGGTGTGATCTGACGTGGCTCTCTCTGTTCGTTCTTCTCTTCCTGTGCTGTGGCTGCTGTCATTGTGAGTGCTGCCACGATTGTCAAAATAAACTTTTTCATAATCTGTTTGGTTTTGTGTTTATATTGTTAGTTTTTTGTTGGTTGTCATTGTTATGATGCACAGTAATCCCGATAGTTTAATCGTTTCACATTTTTTATGAAAAAGGTGGCTCGCCTTTAAAAACTCTATGTTCAGATTTTAACAAAAACACCGGCTTTTCAAGCCTAAAATACACTCATTGAAGTATAAACATAATTATCATATACAAGTTTCGCATGTATAAAGACCGCAGATTTCACAGATTTCACAGATTATGGCTGCGCACTATGATGGGATTTTTATTCTGATTACTGCAACTAAAGTTGCGATTAGTTGCGCGAAGCAATCTGTGAAATCACACATAATCGCGGCTTAGCCGCTGTAATATGCAGCAGAATCCATGTAATCTGAAATCTGTGGTAGTTTTTATACATCCGAAACATGAATTATCATAAATTATTGTTCAAAATACAGTCGTTAAAGTGTGCAACTTTTTTAGGCTTGAAAAGCCGATGTTTTTTCTTACCTCTTTATTGTCTTCTTTCCGCCAACGATATACATGCCAGAGGGCAGACCGTCGGTGGCGTGCTTAGCATCAGCGTTCTTGCGGAGCAGCTGACCAGACAGAGAATAGACGCTTACAGAGGTGTTGGCAGTCTCAATAGACTCTATGCCAGTGTTAGGATCCATTGGCGTGTAGTCGCTGTTGTTGGTAAGGTAGATATCCTTAACTTTTATGTCCTGGTTGCCGTTGCCCCAGAAAGCCACAATCCTGATGTTGTCTGTTTCAAGAGCCTTACCCTTCTTGTCGCCGTCGCTGGTATATTTAGCCGATTGCAGATTAACCACGATTTGAGTCTTAGAACCAAAATCAGAGGTAGAGTAGCAAGGAGTCCAGATGCTGTTCTGAGTGAATATGTTGAGGTGAGAATTGCTGCTGCTTGCTCCAAGTTTGATAACCAGGTACTTATATCCCGACATGTCGGCACCGTTAGGATACTCCCATCCCATCTGTCCCCATTGTCCTGGACGGAACGTGTGGGTGCTCTCGTTGTAAGTGCCGTTGGCAAAGAAGTTTGTCTTTATGTGCTGAGCACCGAAGGGGAAGAATGTTGAGCGAACGCTGAATGTAGCCTTCAGCTCGTTGCCCATTGGGTCAGTGTAGGTGGCTGTCACGTCGGCCTTGCCTTCAGAGAGACCGAACAGACGACCGTTCTGTATCTGTATGCAGTTGCTGTTACCCATCTCGTAGGTGGTCTGCGATGCCACGTTCTCTGTGTGTCCGTCGCGGAATGTTGCAATGACCTGCAGAATGCTGCTGTTGCCAATCATTACCTCTGAGTCAGTTGATGACAGTTCGATCTTCTCTGCAGTGAGCATATCTTCGTTGAAACCGACGAAATCGGCAGGATAGTAGGTTGCTTCATCGAAGCTGTCCTCTGTTGAGAACCAGTCGAAGTCAGCATAACCGCGCTCGGCATTCTCCTGTGTGGCATAGCAGAACAGACCGAAGCGTGCGCCAACGAACATAGTGAGGTTGAAGCCCAGAGTGGTCTGCTCTCCTAAAGGAGTAAATGTCTCATTGTCAAGAGAATAGTAGAACTGCGTCTTGCTGTCAGAGTAGTTCACTGTTGCACGCAGGTAGATGACATCCTGTATGTCAACAGCCTTTGTCTCTTCGGCAGGAGTGAAGCTGTCGTTTGTGCGAAGCGTGTCCTGACGCCATACGAGACGGCGCTGTCCGTCTTTCATCTCTACGGCAATCATGGCGTAGGGGTCTTGCAGTATGCAGATACCGGCGCGGTCGCCTTCCTGCAGGTGAGACACATCCACGCGTACTGTTCCTAATGAAGCCTTGTTCTTATAGGCGAAGATGCGCTGTGTGAGGATGTTACGGGCCTGTGTAAGGCGGTTCACGGCAGCACCTGTCTTCATGCGGAGCCATCCCTGACGCTCGAAGAGTGTCCATGCGCCGTTGTCGGGTGTGTGGTTCCACTCCCACTGCATGCCCAATGGATAGCTGCGGAAGTTATCGTTTGTAGGCAGCGGGCTGATGGGGTAGCTGGTGCCAACGGCAGGCTTCGTCATGGATGCGCGTGGCACGCCATTGTTGCCCACAACGGGCCAGCCGTCCTTCCATGTCACAGGCTGCAGGTTTGGCATGCGTCCTAAGCAGCCCAGGTCTTCCTGAAGAATGGTCCACCACTGGCTTCCGTCAGGCGTATCTACGAGAGCGCCCTGGTGTACGGTGTTAGCTTTTCCGTTGATGGTCTTCTGTATGAGCATCTTCTCCTCGTAAGGGCCGAAGATGTTCTCTGAGCGGAAGATTGCCTGTCCTGAGGGCCAGCCGCCATAAGTAGCATAGATGTAATAGTAGTCACCTATCTTATATAAATGGCTGCCTTCCAGACCGTCCTTGTTGCTAATGACGTTCTGTTCCTGAATGAAGTTGAAGTCTTCGTCGAGCTCACACATCTGGATGTTGCCTATGCCGCAAGCTACGTAGATTTTTCCATTGTCGAAGAGCATGCCCGGGTCATAGTAGCCACGAGAGATAGGCTTCATGTCCCATTTGCCCTCGGGATCGGTGGCAGTGAGCACAAAAGCACCGGCATCGTTGCAGTTGAGCAGTATGTAGAACATACCGTTGTGATATTTCATTGAGCATGCCCACATGCCGCGAGCATAGGCGTTCTTGCCGTTGATGAGTGAGTAGTCCTCCTTGTCAGAGAGCTGTGTCAATGGCTGTGCGCAGTATTCCCAGTTCACGAGGTCTTTTGACTTCAGAATTGTAGCGCCAGGCAGCAGGTGCATGGTGGTGCTAACCATGTAGAAGGTGTCGCCCACGCGTATTACGTCGGGGTCGGGGAAGTCGGCAGAGATAAGAGGATTCTTAAAGGTGCCATTGCCCTGATCACTGACAATGAAATTGGTAAAATCGGCGTGTGCCCAGTTCTCGTTGTAATAATCAGCATACCAGTCCATGCAGGCCTTACCGCAAGCCTCGGGATTCTCATTGAAAGCAGCCACTACAGTTCCGTCGGCAAGCAATCTGTCGATATCGAAGAAGTCGTGAGGGTGGGTGAGGGTCATCGACATGTTGCCGTAGTAGTCATGGCAAGCCTTGAAAGCCTTACCGTACTTAGATGTAGAGCCTGTTCCCCATGTGCCGAGGTTAGGAAGGACCCAGTTGCCGTGCTCGTCGTAGTGACCTTCACCGTCGGGATTCTCTGGACTCCAGTCCACCTCAGACACCAGGATGGGGTTGGTATCTACTACAGGCACCTGATTGTGGAACTGCCTGATTTTGTTTTGTGGGTCAGGTGTGTTGTCGCTACATCCGTACCATCCAGGGTAGTCGTGAACGGCATAACCGATGTTGTAACCCTCGATGGGCCATGAGGCATAGCTTGTGTAGTTTGCCTGCCAGCCAGTGCCGGGCACCCAGATAATGCCTGTGAATCCGTTGGCACGAATCTTGTCAACGATAGGCTGGAAGTAGTCGTGACATGCCTTCGCGTCGTCCTGGTTGTTGGCATTTCTAATGGAAATAGGCTCGTTTGCCAGCTCGATGCTTATGCGTCCAGCATTCTGTCTTATGTATGCGTTCTTCGATACCTTGTCCCAAACGGTCAAGAGGTACTGGTTGTAGTAGTCGCCAACCTTCAAGTTGTCAGGACATACACCCGGTGGGCGTACTACGACATACATGCCGTGGCTTATAGCCTTCTTCATCAATGGAATGTAAAGACTTGTGAGGTATGTTGACAGACGCGTGGGGTTGAACTTCGTGATGTCTGCCTCGCCTGTTACCCCCGAAGCCTGTCCTGCAGAGCCTGACCATACATAAGAGTCATTTGGGTCGTTAGTCCATGCGGGGTCAAGGTGCAGTCGGAAGATAGTGCACTTTGCTTTCTCCATACCAGTGAAGAGTTTCTCGAAATAGTTTAAGCATTTCGACACACTGGCAGAGTTGTAGCCTGTTCCAGTTCCATCCCATGGCGAGCCCCAGCGCCATCCGTTGAAATACATGTTGGGAGTGTCCATCACGCCATGCAACACCACATGGTTGCCGTGCTCGTCAACCAACCATCTGCCTTCGACATGCAGTGATGGCAGCGGCTTTACTCCCTGTGCCCAGCCAAGTGTGGCAAGACACGAAATGAAGATAAATGTTAATAGTTTTTTCATCATGATAGTTTTGATAATTTATAGTTTTCTTGCGGCAAAGTTAATATATATTTTAATGTACGCGTGTGTAAAATAGCTAAATAAGCGCAAAATGAGACAAAATGAAAAACTGATGAGACGTGTGCGTAACGTGCGTGTACTAAATGAAAAACACGTTGGCACGTAACGTAAAATCGCGCACGTAAATATTATTTAACTTTGCAAGCGAAATTTAACTTATGCCTGAAAGCTAACAATAAAGCATAGCAAAAACTTGAAAAAAGAGAACCTAAAGAACTCAAATTAACATAAAACAAAAACCAACAAATCGTATGAAAACCAAAAGACAAAGCCTACTATGGGTGATGGCTGCAGGATTCCTGTTGGCAGGAAGCGGAGCTCTGACTTCGTGTACTGACAAGTACGACCTTGATGAGAGGACTCCAGGCGGTTGGGGTTCGACCATCTACACGTGGCTTGAACAACAAGGTAACTACACCAACACCGTACGCTTGATTGACGAGCTTGGACAG
This sequence comes from Prevotella sp. E13-27, assembly GCF_023217965.1. Lineage (NCBI taxonomy): Bacteria > Pseudomonadati > Bacteroidota > Bacteroidia > Bacteroidales > Prevotellaceae > Prevotella > Prevotella sp. E13-27. The sequence goes on from NZ_JALPSC010000001.1 coordinate 1,746,728, forward strand.
AAGGAAGTTCTGTCTAAGACAGGTTCGAGAACGCTTTTTGCAGCCGATGACGCTGCCTTTGAGCGTTTCTTTAACAGTGACAACGGTTGGGGAGTTAAGAGCTATGACCAGCTCTCCCTTGCCCAGAAGAAACTGCTGCTCTATGGTAGCATGATTGACAACTCTATTCAGGCAAGTGCTCTCTCCACCATTGAGGGTACTCCTCTGCGTGAAGGACAGTGCATGCGTCGTTTCACATTCCTCGATGAGTACGACTCTGTGCCCGTTCTCAAGCCAAGTCAGATGCCTGTCAATAAGTACTGGCAGCGTCATATCGATGCTGGCAAGGACATGGTCTGCTTCCAGGACGGTTCGCGCATTCCAATGCTGCTTTTCCTCCAGGGCTTCATGACCAACAACAAGATTACCAACGAAGACTATAACTTCCTGTTCAACCATCAGACTAATCGTGAGGATGGTGACGCCAGCGTTAATGGTAAGAAGGTTATCAATCAGAACGTTCGTTGCGGTAATGGCTTCATTCATGTTGTAAATGACGTGGTTAGCCCACTGCCCAACATGGCAAAGATTATTTCCGACAAAGAGCAGTGTAAGATATATACCAGACTGCTGAACCGCTTCTGTGCTCCTTATCCCGATGACAAGGATCTCACGAAGACTGTAGAATATAACCGTATCTATGGTACAAATGTCGATACAGTCTATACAATGAGATACCTCAACGACAAGCGCGATAATGAGACTTTCGAGACTCCTGATGGCGCTGTGGTTATCTCACGTGAGGGCGCAGCACAGAAGATTAAGAATCCAACTCTTACTTTCGACCCAGGATGGAACGCTTACTATTCTGCCAGCCACAAGAATACCAGCGAGGGCAATGTTGCCGAGCAGCGTGATATGGCTGTAATGCTCGTTCCTACCGACAAGGCCATGATGGACTACTGGAACGACGAAAATAAAGGAAAGCCACTGAGAGACAATTTCCCCGGCGGATGGGACACTGTTGATGACAAGGTGATTATTGAGTTGCTCCGTCTTAACATGCTTCCTTCATTCATATCGTCTGTTCCTTCAAAGTTCGCCGGCGTGCTTAACGACGCTAACGATCCCATGGGTCTGAAGGAGAGTAGCGTTGACTCTGTTTGGATGGCTTGTAACGGTGCTGTATATCAGCTGAACACCGTTTATCCTCCAACAGCTTACGTCTGCGTGTCATTCCCAACCATCGTTGACAAGAGCTTGCGTATCATTGATTGGGCCATTGAGCAGTGTAAGTACAGCTTCTATCTGAAGGCTCTCGGTACCACTTACAGCTTCTTCGTTCCAAATAACCATGGACTGATAGAATATGTTGACCCATGTTCTTACGGAAAGTCACAGCTCCAGCTGCTCAGCTTCCGTTGGGACGATGCTTCCGGTGTTTCTGCTGTCATCTATGACTATGACCCCTCGACAGGCTATCGTGACTCTGTAGGCGTGACAACCGACTACAACCGTCTTGTAGGCTGTCTGAGAGATATTCTTGACACACATATCGTGATGGGTAACGTTTGGGAAGGCAATAAGACCTACTATCGTACTAAGAACGGTACAGGTATCCGCGTGAACAAGAATCCTGACGACGAGCACATGACTGTTGAAGGCAGCTATCAGATGTATGACAGCAAGCAGCCTGTTCCTGTTGCAAAGGTTTGGGATCAGCGCAAGGAGGTAACCGGCGGTAACGGTAAGACATATATCCTCGATGCCCAGCCTATCATGGGTACACGCAAGACCGTGTGCAACCAGCTGGAGAATGTTCCTGACTTCCAGTATTTCTTCGACTTGCTCGACAAGAGCGGTCTGGCATCCGAGTTCTATAACCCCGGCACTGGCAAGAAGGAAGACAACAAGGCTTGTGGCGGTAAGAACATAACACTGTTCAATACCTATCATTATACTATATATGTACCAAGCAACGATGCTATCCAGAATCTGTTCGATACAGGTCAGCTGCCTACATGGGATGACTATCAGAATAAGATTGATGCAGGTAATACCCTTGGTGCTACTGAAGACTCTCTTAAGATTGTGAACTTCCTGAAGTATCACATTCAGGATAATGCCCTTTATATCGGTGCCAACAATGAGTCTGGTGACTTCGAGACCTCTTGTATCAATGAGGATACAGGACGTTTTATGATGCTTCACGCAGAACTTAAGGACGATGAAATCGTCGTTACTGATGGCACTGGAGCAGTTCACAAGGTGACAAAGCAGACCTATTTCGACGGTGATGGCATTGAACAGCCTCTTTATAACATCCAGGCACGTGAATACGTGTATGATGGACAAAATGCTGCTACTGCAACATCGTTGTACACCACGTCTTCTGCAGTTATCCATTTGATTGACTCACCATTGCGTAATGGTGCAAAGAATGGTTCATGGTAATTAAAAAATTAAGAAATAAAAAGCTCTAAGATTATGAAACGACTAATTCTATTATTTTCATTTTTTAATTTTTTGATTGCTGCCAATGCTCAGCAGGCTGGCGATATCATCAGCGGTACCGTTAACGATGCGTTCGGACCAGTGATGATGGCAAACGTCGTTGAGCTCGATGCTTCAAACCGTATCGTGGCTTCGGCAGTCACAGATATGAACGGTAACTTCTCGTTCAAGCTGAAGAATCCTAAGGATAAGCTGCGTGTCACATTCGTGGGATACAAGACAGTGACTCTGCCAATTAATAAAAAGAAGTATGTAGTAAAGATGGAAGATGCCACGACTCTTAAGGAAGTGACTGTCGTGTCAAAGCGCCGTGCACAAGGCTCTGGTCTGGCTATTCCTGAAGATGAGATCTCTACTGCCCGACAGACCATTAGCATGAAGGAGTTCGACGGTCTGGCTATCACCACCGTCGATGAGGCTCTGCAGGGACGTATCGCAGGTCTTGACATTGTTGCAAACTCTGGTAACCTCGGTGCAGGAACGTCAATGCGCCTCCGTGGTGTGTCAACCATCAACGGCTCAAGTGAGCCTCTGATTGTTGTCGATGGCAACGTGTTGAACGCAAACACAAGTAACTTTGACTTCCAGAGCGCCAACGAGGAGAGCTTCGCACAGCTGCTGAACGTTAACCCTGAGGATATTGAGAGCATCTCAGTCCTGAAGGATGCTACTGCAACAGCCATCTGGGGTTCTCAGGGTTCTAACGGTGTTATCGAGATTAAGACCAAGCGTGGTGCACGTGGTAAGACCAAGGTAAGCTATAGCTTCCGTCTCACAGGCACCTATCAGCCTGAGGGCTACAAGATGCTTAATGGTGACGAATATACCATGATGATGAAGGAAGAGTTCTTCAACCCCACTATGAGTGACGAGGCAAGTAACATTCCTGAGATCAGCTACAAGCAGAACTTTGCTGAGCGCAACATGTATGACGATAATACCGACTGGCTCAGTGAGGTGAAGAAGGTTGGTTGGCGTCAGAACCACTACGTTGCTCTTACCGGTGGTGGTGAGAAGGCAAACTTCCGTATCGGTGCCGGTTACGACCGTGAGACTGGTTCTATCATCAAGCAGCAGCTCGACCGTTTCACCTCGCGCGTGAACCTTGACTATTTCGTCAGTGACCGCATCAAGATCGAGACAAATATCTCGCTCACCTATACCAAGAACCAGAAGAACAATGGTGACCTGCTTTCTATAGCATACAAGAAGATGCCAAACATGTCTATCTATGAGGAGGACAATAATGGTAACGACCTTCCTGAGTACTACTCTATGCTGTCAACGGCCACACCTTCTATTAAGGGTAATGCGAACGACGGTAATGCACAGATTAACCTTAAGAACCCAATCGCTCTGGCTAATCTGGCTAAGAACAATACCACAAGCTACAACATTGAGCCTGAGTTCAAGATGCACTATAAGCTCCTGAGCTTTGATGATGAGAAGACACGTCTTGACTATGAAGGTAAGGTGGTGTTCAGCATCTTTAACCAGACCGATGACTCGTTCATGCCAATGGCACTTAACAACAAGACATGGAACAACTCTGGTAACAATACTTCTACAACAAGCTCGTCAAAGAGATTTGGTATCACAACAACCCATACCCTGACATTCACTCCTGTATTCAAGAACAAGGACCACTTCGTAACAATGATGTTGCGTGGTCAGCTCAACAGCGGTGAGTCAAACTCTCAGAGCACTACTACATGGGGCCTGCCATCAGGAACTATCCAGAGCACTGCAGCAGAGGGTATCATCAGCGGTATGAACACCGGTAGCGGACAGTGGCGCAGCATCTACCTTACTTACTCTGCCCACTATGCTTACAAGGGACGCTACATGGCCGACTTCTCTGTACGTCGTGACGGTAGCACACAGTTCGGTGGCGACCAGCGCTGGGGTAACTTTCCTGCATTCTCAGTACGTTGGAACATCAGCAAGGAGCCTTGGTTCAAGAAGACCCTGCCATTCGTTTCAATGCTGTCTCTCCGCCCAGGTTGGGGTATCGTAGGTCGTCAGCCCGGTCAGGAGTATCTCTACTTCTCTAAGTATTCTCAGGGTGACGGCTATATCGGCGGTTCTACTATCCAGAGCAACATTCAGCTTAAGAACCTTAAGTGGGAGCAGAAAGAGACCTACAACGTCGGTCTCGACTTCGGCTTCTTCGATGAGCGCATCACCGGTAACGTGGAGATGTACTGGCAGTACACAACAGACATGTTGATGGCTAACCGCGCCATTCCTTCTTCTTCAGGTTATGCAAGTCTTGCTTGGCAGAACGTGGGTAAGATGAAGAACGTTGGTTGGGAGTTCAACCTCAATGGTAATAGAATCGTGAAGATTGGCAAGGCTGCCTTTGACTTCAACGTTACATTCGCAAACAATAAGAACCAGCTTACCGAGATGGATGAGTCTTGTCTCACCAGCCTTAACGATGAGTTCGGCTTCCGTAACGGACAGTATCTGAACCGTGTTGAGCTTAATCGCGCACTCGGTAGCATCTACGGTTTCCGCTATAAGGGCGTTTACCAGTACTCTCGTTATTCTGCTGAGGAGATCAAGGGCATCAGCGGTCCTAACGCTCCTGTAGCACACGATGCTGACGGCAACGTGGTGCTCGACGAGCACGGCATGGCTAAGCCAATGATGTTTGCTGTAGGCAAGAACAACTACGAGTTCAAGGGTGGTGACGCTTGCTATGAGGATATCAACCACGATGGACAGATCAATGAGTACGATATTGTTTACCTCGGCTCTTCTCTGCCAAAGATTACTGGCGGTTTCGGCTTCAAGGTAAATATTGGTCGTTTCTCTTGGAACAACCAGTTCAACTTCCGTTATGGTAACAAGATTATCAATGCAGCACGTATGAACGCTGAGAATATGTACACTGCAAACAACCAGAGCCGTGCCGTTAACTGGCGCTGGCGTGTTGACGGCGATATTACAGAAGTACCTCGTGCACTGTATAACACTGGCTTCAACTGGCTCGGCAGCGACCGTTTCGTTGAGGATGGCTCGTTCATCCGTCTGAACTATACACAGGTTAGCTACTCGGTGAATCCGAAGCACCTTAAGAAGTGGGGACTCACTCAGCTCAACTTCTATGTCTCTGCAAACAACCTGTTCTGTCTGACTAAGTATTCCGGTGCTGACCCTGAGGTGGGCTACGGAAGCTATGGTGTCGTTACCGATAATGCACAGACACCGCGCGCTAAGTCGTTCACAGGTGGCGTGACAATCAATTTCTAAGACCCACCCCCTGCCCATTCTTTGCAAGCAAAGCGTCGCAAGCGCCGAGCGCCCGAGGGGAGGGGAGATTGAATAGAATATTTATTACATAAAAAATATAGAGTATGAAAAATACTAATTTAAATAGAATGAAAGGAAAGCTACTCCGCTTCTTCGGTATTATAGCCCCCATCACCTTGGGAGGCGTAGGAGTCGGGTCCCTTTCCTCATGCTCCGACTTTCTCGACATCCTGCCTATGAACGATGTGGTGCTCGAGAACTACTGGAAGGAGAAGGCCGACGTGACGAGTGCCGTAGAAGGATGCTACGAGGCAATGGCTTCTAATGATGCACGCATACGTATGAGCGTCTGGGGTGAGCTTCGTTCAGATAACCTTACCGAAGGTTCAGGACTCAACGATAACAATATTCGTGAGATTCTGAAAGAGAATCTGATGCAGACAAACAGTCTCTGCGACTGGAGCTCCGTCTATAGCATCATCAACCGTTGTAACATTGTTTGTCACTATGCACCTGAAGTGCAGAAGATTGATCCTAACTATACTTATGAGGAGATGAAGGCTACTATAGCTGAGATGAGCGCTATACGTGCATACTGCTATTTTACTCTCATCCGTACATTCCGTGATGTGCCTTATTCTACTACGGCAACCATTGATGACGGACAGACATTCGTTCTCCCTGCTACTCCGTTCAATGATGTGCTTGACTCACTGATTGTCAGCCTCGAAGCTGTTAAGGACGATGCACTGCGCCGTTCTAGTCAGGAGGAAGTTTTTGGCGGTTCTATCAGTGAGCCAAAGGAGAACGTTTGCTACGTTACTCGTTGGTTTATTTATTCTCTGCTTGCCGACCTCTATCTGTGGAAGGGCGACTGGGACAATGTGATAAAGAACTGCGACGTGGTAATCAGCTACAAGAAGCAAATCTACGATGAGTTGCTCAAGAAGTATGGTACCATCAATGATATTGGCCTCTTCCATGGTGTTCCTCTTATTCTTGAGGCAGCCAAGGGCTCTGCCACTGTCGGTAACGCCTATAATCAGATTTTTGGTGAAGGAAGCTCGTTTGAGAGTATCTTCGAGATTTATTTCTCTGGTCAGCAGTTGGCGTCTAATAGAGTCTGCGCTCATGAGAACGGTTGGGCATATACATATTATGGTAACATAAGCAACGAGGTAGGCTATCTGAGAGCTCCTAAGTTCTTAATGGATGAGTTTGAGAACAAGAAAAACCCCGTGTTCACCTCAACCTCTGACTGCCGTGCATACGAGAACTTTAATAAGAGCGGTCAGACATACAGCATTGCAAAGTATGTTCGTGAACGCGCATCGTTCAAACTGTCAGATGCTCCTTCAATCACTCTGGGAACAGGCGATTATCGCTCTCAGAGAGATGCTAACTGGATAATCTATCGCATGACAGACATTATGCTGATGAAAGCTGAGGCGCTCATCATGCGCGGCTCTGCTGACTGGCCCGCAGCTTTCGAACTCATCAACGATGTCTATAAGCGTGCCAACAATCTGTCTCCTGATGTAGCAGGTGGTTTGACCTACGCAACTTATTCCACCTCACAGGACAAGATGGAAGAACTGCTCTTCCTTGAGCGTCATCGTGAGTTCGTATTCGAAGGCAAGCGTTGGTTCGACCTCGTTCGTATGGCACGTCGCGATGGCAACACGAAGCGTCTTATCAATAATGCACTTCGTAAATATGAGACCGACCTCAACGTTATCAAGGTGAAGTTGGCAGATCCTAACTATATCTACTATCCTTACACGAAGAAAGAGTTGAAGGCTAACCCGCTGCTGAAGCAGAATCCTGCTTATCTGAAAGGCGAGGAGAGCACACTCAACTAAGCCACATTATTAATAATAGAAACCTATATGGAAATTATGAAGACAAGATTTCATTACATATTATGCGCACTCGCTGTAGTGATGGCTTTTGTGGCATGTGTCGATAACGACGACGATATACCCATGAGCCGTTACCAGTCGAACAAGCTTACTGCTGCGCAGTTCCTTGATGAGAATGAGGCACGTCTGGGCAATTTCGTTACGCTTCTGAAACGTACGTCTTTCTACCAGCTGCTTACTACCTATGGTAACTACACCGTGTTCGCACCAAACAACGATGCTTTCGCAAAGTTCATGGCAGAGCGCGGCTATGCCACTCTCGATGACATCCCAGCGGCAGTGGCCGATACCTTGGTGCGTAACCACCTGATTAAAAGTTCGAAGGCATATTTCACTACCGACATTTCTGAGGGTAACCTTGGCATGAATATGGCAAAGCTCTATATCAACCTGAGCGTTGAGACCGATACTGCCAATAACAATGAGATTATTCACTATGCCAACGGCACTGCACGAATGGTGGAGTATGACGACTCTGTGTCAAACGGTGTTGTACACATCGTTAGCAGCATGATTCCTATGACCAGTGACTGGCTGGCCGACGTCATTGCAAAGGACTCTACAATCACTATTTTCAGGGATGCTCTGTTTGCCACAGGTTTGGCTGATACCCTTCGTCTCTATCTTGACGAGAACTATCCTGCGTGGGGTACTGACAAGACTTCTGTTGACTCTATCTCAGAGCTGGGAAAGATTATGGTCGTATGTAAGTCGGGTGGACTTTCTGAAGTACCTGCTCACTGGCCTGAGTTCCGCTACTTTAAATGGACTGCCTTTATTGAGCAGGACGCTGTCTATAGGGCTAATCATATCAACAACCTGAATGAACTTATCGAACATGCTAAGACCGTATATCCTGAGGGTAAGGACATCACAGATCTCAAGGATCGCAACAACTCCTTGAATAAATATGTGGCTTATCACATCATTGACCGTGTGCTCCCCTACGACGAGGTTATAATGAACTCTGAATATCTCAAAGGTTCATGGTGGGACTATGATGCAGCTGATGCTGAAGAGTTCTATGAGACCATGTGCCCTGGTGCTATCATGCGCTTCTGTATCCCTTTCTGGGCAAAAAAGGAACTCTATATCAACCGCAAAGGCTTTAAGGGCACCGCAAAGGTTAAGGGTCTGAAGGTTGAAAGAGGTGAGCACCAGGCTCCTAACGGCATGTATTATTATGTGTCAAATGAAGAAAATGAACTTCTCGAGTATAACTCAAAGGTTCGTAACGAAGTGCTTAACTGCCGCATCCGCTTTGATGCAAACGTGCTGAGTCCTGACTTCCAGAACTGCACCGATTATAACAACCGCCCTGCCCGCGGACGTAACGATGTTCAGGAGGTCGTGGCTTTCCGTCTCGGATATGTGAAGAACTGGTCTATCATGGGTGACGATGCCTTCCTCGGATGGCATGGCGACGGTCCTTGGTGGAGCTCGTTCAAGGGCAATGCCATGAACATCAACGGTATCTTCGACGTAACGTTCAAACTTCCTCCTGTACCATCGGGAACCTACGAGATCCGTACTGGTTATACCGTAGGCGATGAGCGCGGTGTCGTACAGTTCTATCTGAACAATGTGCCTTGCGGTATTCCTGCTGACCTGCGCGACTATGGTGGCGCACCATATATCGGATGGGTGGCTGACGTGGAGACAGGCACTGATGATGAAAAACTCGCTGCAAACAAAGCCATTGACAAGGCTATGCGTAACCACGGTTATATGAAGGGTATGGATACTTGGAGACAGGGCGGTGATGTGAATGGTACTCTCCGCAGCCACTCTCACAACCTGCGTAAGATTCTTACCACCACTTATCTCGATCAGAACCAGACTTACTACATTCGTGCACGTCAGGTGCTCGCAGATCGTAAGTGCTACTGGAACTTCGACTATCTGGAACTTTGCCCGAAGAGCGTATATGACAGCCCACAGGGTGAGGATCAGCACTAATAGACCCACCCCCATCCCATTCTTTGCAAGCAAAGCGTCGCAAGCGCCGAGCGCGCGAGGGGGAGGGGTGCTTGAAAAGAATAATTATCACATAAATAAAATACAAGTATGAAGAATACTAATCGAAATAGAATGAAAGGAAAGCTACTTCGCCTCTTTGCTATTATAGCTCCCCTCACCTTGGGAGGGGTAGGAGGTGGACTCCTTTCTTCCTGCACAGACTGGGATGACCATTATGATGGTGCTGCCGAATCAGCAGCTGCAGGCTCTAACGCTACTCTTTGGGAACAGCTGCAGGCTAACCCACAGCTCAGTGACTTCTGCGAGGTTCTTGAGCAGACAAAGATGTATCGCATGCACAAGAAAACAGCTGTTAGCTATGCTGAGATACTCAACGGCGGTCAGTCTTTCACATTGCTCGCTCCTGTTAATGGCACCTTTGATAAGAACGCTCTCCTCGAGCAGGTTCAGACTGTACAAGGTGACTCTGCCGTAGAGAAAAGCTTCATCTTCAACCACTTGACCCGTAAGCTCATTTCCCTTAAGGCCGACACCACTCAGCGTGTGATGATGCTTAGCAATAAGTATCTGAAAATGGGTGACAATGATGTTGAAGGCGTGAAAGCCATTTCAAAGAACAATCACGCAAAGAACGGTGTGCTCCATGTGCTTGAGACACCAGTAAAGTACAATCGTAATATTTACGAGGTGTTCTGCGATGATCCTGACTATGTGGATGTAGGCAAGGGCATACGCCGCTTCACGACCGAGGAGTTCGACGACAAGTCATCAGTGTCCAACGGTGTCATTGAGGGCGTGCCAGTATATGTTGACTCGGTTATGATTGAGTACAACCGTCTGTTGAATAACATCGGTGAGCTTGATTCCGAAGACTCTGTCTATTGGGCAGTAGCTCCGAAAGCAGAGGGATGGAAAAAGGCTTACGATGAGGCATTCTCACTGTTCCAGTTCGACTCAAAAGTTGAGAAGCGCGACTCGCTGCAGGAATACTATGCAATGTCTTCACTTATGAGAGACGCTGTGTTTAACATGACTGACCAGAAGTCTGTTAACGACTCACTCATTTCTGTGCCTTATATCCATACTTCTCACAACTATGCAAACAGAAAGCCTATCTACAATGTGTTCTATAAGCCATTCGAAGAAGGCGGCATACTCTATGGTGCTGAGGCTATTCCTTGCAGTAACGGTATCGTTTATAAGACTAATGAGTGGCCGTTCAAGCCTGAGCAGACATACTTCAAGGATATCTATGTAGAAGGTGAATCAACATGGAGTATCCTTGAATATGACAAGTGTCTCCCGAATAATGAGGCTGTAATGACCAAAGTTGCTGACAGCATCTTTGAGAATAAGTATCTTATCATTAAGCCTTACCCAAGTAATGCTAACTGGAGTGTGACATATCCTATTAGTGGAACTCTTAGCGGAGCATATGATGTCTATGTTGTCGTATTGCCAAAGTCTGTTCTCAATAAAGAGAATCCTGATTTAAAACCATGTAAGTTTAGTGCAAATATCAACTACCTTGATCTTACTGGTAAGAAACAGACATATGTGTGTAAATCTTCAAATGGTAAGTCTGCATTCCAAAATAATCCGCTACGTGTTGACTCAGTGCTTATTGCTGAGAACTTTAAGTTCCCAGCATGTAACTATGGTATAGGCAGCCAAGATTTCAGCATTAATTTGAAATGTAACATAAATCCATTGGAGTCTGGCAAGTACTCTCGTGACTTCTATCTGGACTGCATCATTCTGAAACCTCGTACCTCTAAATCTGAAGAATAATGAAAAAGTATATATTATCTGGCATGATGCTGCTGGCAACGATGTCGCTGGCAGCTCAGGGAGACCTGAAGACCGTGAAGGGACAAGTTGTCGATGATGCTACAGGCAAGCCACTTGCAGGTGTCATCGTACAGGCCTACGGCGAGAACGCTTTCACGGCAATGACCGATGATGAAGGCCGTTATGTGCTGAAAGCTCCAAAATATGTTCACTCGGTGCTGATGCGCGTTGACGGCTACAACCTCATGCAGCGCGCCATCAGTGACAGCATTGCCGATGCGCGTCTCTATCACGAGTCGTTCACCGAGCTTTACAAGCGCAATACAGTGGCAACCGTAAGTTCAACGGCAGATCAGTTCGACAACACGTCGGTTGTGAGCATCGATCCCCTCATTCAGCAGCAACTCGGTGGTGATGTGCGCACAGTGGCACGCGGAGGCAACGTAGGCCTGGGTAACATCATGTTGCTTGCCGGCATCAACTCTATCAATGCTAATGCGCAGCCTCTCATCGTCGTTGATGACATGATTCTCGACATGATGTATGACCGCTCAACACTGCATGATGGCTATTTCAACAACATGCTCGCTAACCTCAATGTTAATGATATTGAGAGTGTTGAGGTGCTGAAGAACGGTACTGCCCTCTATGGTGCAAAGGGAGCCAACGGTGTCATCCTTATCCATACCAACCGTAACAAGAGCATGGCAACGAAGATCGATGTCACCATCAATGGCCGCTACGAGCTCATCCCTCGTCTGCCTAAGATGATGAATGCCGATGACTATCGTCTCTATACCGCCGAGATGCTGTCAGACAAGGTCGCTGACTTCAGCCAGCTGCGCTATATGAACAGCGATCCCTCTTACTATTATTATAAGAGGTATCATAACAATACCGACTGGACTGATGATGTCTATCGTAATGCGTTCTCTCAGAACTATGGCATCAACGTACAGGGTGGTGATAACGTGGCTTCTTACAACCTGTCAGTAGGCTATTCACTTGCTAACAGCACACTGGAGAAGAACGACTACTCGCGTTTCAACATGCGACTGAACACTGACATTGAGATTACGAGAAAGCTCAATGTTCGTTTCGACGCAAGCTACAGCGATGTTGACCGCAGCCTCTTCGATGATGGTGCACCTTCAGAGATTCTCTCTGGTGTCGTAAGTTCTCCTGGCTTCCTCGGTCTGGCACAGGCTCCGTTCCTGTCGCCCTACGCTTATGACAAGGGTGGTAAACTGAGCCATTATTATTCAAGCTATGTCAAGAACGGTGAGGCTCTTGTTAATGACGACCTCGAGTATCTGGCTAATGGTGAGGTCAGAATGTTCCAGGGTCGCGGCCGTCTTGCCAACCCTGTCGCAATCCTTGACCGTGGTGAGGGTAACAACCGTAACTCACAGGGAACACGTCTCATCACCTTCTCTGTAACGCCACGCTACGACTTCAACAAGCATCTCGCTCTTAGCGAACATTTCTCTCTGGGTCTTGTCAGCACCACTGAGAACTACTATCTGCCTATACTTGGCGTGCCAAACTTCAAGGTTGATGGACTCGATGAGAATGATGAGCTGAAGAACATGGCACAGAGCCAGGCTTCAAATCTCACATCAATCCAGAGCGACACCCGTCTGTCATGGCACAACAGCTACGATGCTCATCAGATTGGCGTTAAGGGTGGCTTCCGCTTCTTCAGCAATAACTACAAGCTTACTTCACAGCGCGGTTACGACACAGGTAACGATAAGACTCCACAGATGAGTGCTTCGCTGAAGTACAAGCAGACAGACGGTGACAACGACAACACCACAGAGCTTATGTGGTATGCACTGGCAGACTATAACTATGCACAGCGTTACTATGTTAATGCAGGCCTGTCGGCTCACGCTTCTTCACGCTTCGGTTCTGATGCCAACGGTCTCAAGGCCTTCGGCGTCGCATGGGGAATCTTCCCAAGCATCGAGGCTGCATGGGTCATCACCAATGAGGAGTGGTTCCCGAAGCTGAGAGGTGTTGACTACTTCCGCTTCACTGGTGGTTTCGATGTCTCTGGTAATGATGACATCAACCATATCGCTTCTCGTTCGTACTTTGTGTCTCGTCGTATGCTTGGCAGCAACGCTACCGGTCTTGTAATCGGTAACATTGGTAACACTGAGCTGCAGTGGGAGACAACACGCAGACTGACTGCTGGCTTCGAGGGTAACTTCATCAACAACCGTGTAAGCCTGCGCTTCAACATGTTCAAGAGCTGGACTTCAAACCTTCTCTCTCTTCAGCAGCTCGCATGGACCAGCGGTCTCGCTGAGTCATGGACCAACAATGGCAAGCTGGAGAACTGCGGCTATGACGTAAACGTTGGAGTGAAAGTCCTGAACCATAAGGACTGGCACTGGGAGGTCGGCGCTTCTGTAGGTCACTATACTAATAAGGTGACTGCTCTGCCAAACAATGACAAGCCATTTGAGACAACCTATTATGGTGCTACTGTTCAGACAAAGGTTGGTCAGCCTGTAGGCATGTTCTATGGCTATAAGACAAACGGTGTTTATTCTACATCTGCCCAGGCAAAGGCTGATGGTAAGTACATCGTTAAGGAGAATGGTGAGAAGTCTTATTTCCAGGCAGGCGACATGAACTTCGTCGATGTTGACGGCAATGGTGAGATCAATGCCGATGACCGCGTAGCCATTGGTAATCCTAACCCCGACATTTACGGTAACATCTATACTAAGCTCAACTGGAAGAACTTCACCCTGTCTGCTGTAATGAACTATTCAATCGGCAACGACATCTACAACTACCAGCGCTCACTCCTTGAGGGTGGTACCTACTTCCTCAACCAGACAACAGCCGTCAATGGCCGTTGGACTACTGAGGGACAGCAGACCAGCATCCCACGCGTGAGCTATAAGGACCCAATGGGCAACTCTCGTTTCAGCGACCGCTGGATTGAGGATGGCAGCTATCTGCGCCTCGCTTCTGTAACGCTGAGCTACTACGTGCCCATCCAGAGCACCTATCTACAGGGTATCACCATCTGGGGTAATGCAAACAACCTGTTCACTCTGACACGCTACCTCGGCAGCGATCCTGATGTCTCACTCTACAGCGGAGTTCTCTCACAGGGTATTGACCGCGGTGTCATAGGAGCCGGACGTTCATTCTCACTTGGCGTGAATATCAATCTGTAATAGAACCCACCCCTTCCCTTCCGAGGGGAGGGGGACGATATAGATTTGTAAAATAATAAAACGATAGAATATTATGAATAATCATATAATAACAAAGAGAATAAAGTCGTCTCTTGTATGGCTCTGCGGCATCGTTGCTCCCCTCACCTTGGGAGGGGTAGGAGGTGGACTCCTTTCCTCTTGCTCCGACATGCTGGAGACAGACTCTGAGCTGGTGGAGTTTGCTAATAACAACAAACTCGACAATGCCACTGATACTGTCAACAGTGTTCTTGGTATCATAAACAAGCTGCAGATCATCGCTGACCGCACCGTGCTTCTGGGTGAGGCTCGTGCTGACCTTATGGTTACCACCGACGCTGCATCATCCGACCTGAAGAACCTTGCAAACTTTGACTTCAGCAAGGACAATAAGTACAATCAGATTAGTGACTACTATGCAGTTATCAACAACTGTAACTTCTATATCGAGAATGTCGATACAGCCATGACACGTCGTGGTCGTAGCGTGTTCATGCCGGAGTATGCTGTTGTGAAGGCTTATCGTGCATGGACATACATGCAGCTCGCACTTATCTATGGCAAGGTGCCTTTCGTACTGAAGCCTGTCATGACTGAGAAAGAGGCACAGAACGCCATGAACCAGCAGTATGTTGGCATGAAGGAAATCTGTGACTATTTCATCAGCGACCTTCTGCCTCTCACCGGTATCAACTACCCACGCTTCGGTAGTGTTGGCGGCTATGACTCAGAGCGTTTCTTCATTCCATTGCGTGTGTTGCTTGCCGACCTCTATCTGTGGCGCGGCTCTCTGACAAATAACAAGGCTGACTATCGTGAGGCAGCTACATGGTATCACGACTTCCTTACCGACCGTCGTGACCCAATCAAGATGAGCAGCCGCCGTACCACATGGTCTAATTCTACTTCGTTGACAAGTCCAAGCTATGGCTACCATGTATTCAACAGTGATGAAATACTCACTTTGATACCCATGGAGAGCCGTATCTTTGAAGGTAACATCAGCGAGCTGAGAAATATCTATAATTCAACTGAGCAGAATAACTATTACTATCAGATGACACCTTCGAAGGCTATGTTCAGCCTCTCTAAGGCTCAGAACTATGTCTATCACGATGAGAATAATCCTGGTACAGACACTATCTATATTCAAAAGACTGGCTTCACAAAAGATGAGTATGCTGGTGACCTGCGCTTCGCGAGCAACTATACTCTCAGCTCTTATGGTACTAACAATGAGTACTCTGAGTATAACTCATACCATCAGTCCATTAATAAGGTGTCGAGATCACAGGTGCCCATCTGCCGTGTAACAATGGTCTATCTGCACTATGCTGAGGCTCTTAACCTTGCAGGACTGCCACAGTCGGCAATGTGTGTCCTGAAGTATGGCATGTGCCAGAATGTTACTAAGAAGTATGTCGATGCTATTGAGACTGCCGAGGCTGGTCAGCTCATCTACTTCGACCCACTTGTATATAAGGAGGACAACGGTCAGTCTTATGGTACAAAGACCTACCAGCGCACTGTCTATGGCATCCACGCTCTCGGTTGTGGTGAGACTCATGCTGATAGCACGTATAACGTGCCTCAGCCTCCTATGGCTCTGCCTACACGTCAGGATTCTGTTGACTACCAGGTTGCAAAGATTGACAGCATGATCATCGATGAGCTCGCTCTTGAGGGCTCTTTCGAAGGCTATCGCTTCTACGACCTGATGCGTTACGCTAAGCGTAAGAACGATAACACTATCCTCTCAAATGCTGTCTATGCACGTAAGGCTACCGCCAAGGACGAGATTAAGGTTGATCTTACCGACGAGAACAACTGGTATCTGCCAATGCCCAAGAAATAAATCAATATTGGATAGGTAATGACTAAAGTCGGTGGCTTGCAGCGCAAGCCACCGACTTTCTTATATCTTCAACATTAATAGCCTTTTCCCCTTCGACATTAATTATCATTAATTGGTACGTTAATATGTCGTTAATTAAAAATCTACGAAGCAATTAATGGGTAATTATATGGTCAAATTATATGGTAATTGTATGTTTTTTCGAAAAAATTAGATACTTGTCTTTAATTATTCTTTTTGGAAACAGAAATCAAACTAAACGAAACATTTGTGATAGCAATATTGTACGGAAAAGCGTAATTTTGCATCAGAAATGTTATTAGTAAAGTGATAGTAAAGAAACACTACGATTGGCGAATCGATATAAAGGTGATTTTTTTCATAGTAAACATGTAATTAGTTAGTAGTTGATTTTTTTGTAGCATATTAGTTATGGTAAAACTAATGATAACGGTCGCCCGTATGAGATATATCGGTGGCTGTTTTTTTTCTATTTTTACATTATGAAAACGATGAAACAAAAAGAAAAATGAGCTAATAACGAAAGAAAAGTCCTATAAATGCATTGTTTTAGTTTTTTTTCTTTATTTTTGCAACACGTTTTTGAGACAAATACATAACTGTTAATAGTCTTACCATAGCTAAAATGAAAAAACTATTTCTTTTTGTTTTCCTCTCTGTGTTTAGTCATGCTTTTGCACAGACAGGTCATTTCATATCTCCAGATCGTTTCTCAAGTAGTCTTGTATCTTCCATCTGCCAGGATAATCTCGGTTCCATTTGGGTGGGAACAGACTATGGACTGAACCGCTTCGACGGTTATAATTTCGGAGTCTATCTGCATGATGATGCTGACTCCACGTCGCTCTCTGTAAACACCATCACCGTTCTCTTCTCAGACTCGAGCGGTCGCCTGTGGGTGGGCACTAACCGTGGCCTTGACCGTTTTGATGAGGCTACCAGCAGTTTCAAGCACTATCGCTTCCCTGAAGGACTCGCACCTCGTGTGTCAAGCATCATACAGCGACGCGATGGCACCATCCTTGTAGGCACCGCAGGATATGGAGCCTTTTCTATTGGTAAAGATGATAAGCTGACAGCATGTTTCACAAATGCTGAGCAGCCCTATTTCATTCGTTTGTTTGAAGACTCTCACGGACGCTTATGGAAAGGCGGCTTCAACGATGTTATCTCTTATTTTGAGGGTGAGAAGGAACATAAGTTCAACTCCACCTGCGGCAATGTGGAGGCATTCATTGAGCAGGCAGGAGAGATACTCGTGCTTTGCCAGAACGGCATCATGTCTTATCGTGGTAATCAGATTGCGAAGGCAAACATTGACCTAAGTGCCATTGCCGACAAGGATGTTGTCTTTTCGCGTATAGCTGTCAATGATGAGGGCACTATATATATAGGTACGCGCGGAAGGGGTGTCTATACTATCTCTGCCGACCGCCGTCTTGTACATGCTGACATCAATACTTCGGGCGTAGATCCCAATACCTCGTCAGTCAACTCCATCTGTTTCGACCGTAATGGAAACCTGTGGCTTGGACTTCACCGTAAGGGTCTTGTCGTTGTGCCACTACACCCTGTACCATTCTCAGACTGGAGCTTCAGCTCGCAAGGTTATCTCCTTGGCTCAACCATCTCGTCTGTATGCGATGGCGATGACGGCATGACATGGTGCACCATTCGCGATATTGGCGTCTATGGGTTCAACAAGAGTGGTCGCATCGTAGCCCATCCAGCATCACCAGAGGGTGTGGAGTTTATCTTCCGTGACCGCCAACATCGCTTCTGGCTCGGCAGTAATGATGCTATATATGCCTACGACCCCAAGACAGGACGCTCACAGCATAAGTTCTCTTTCGAGTGTGATCACTTCAAAGATATGACAAGCGATGATCAGGGACGTATCTATATCTCCACCTTTGCGCGTGGCTTCTGTATATTCGATCCATCAACGGGTTCTGTGCGTAATCATCATTTCCTTGAGCGTGACTCTGTGCGTGGCTATCTCTGTAACAACTGGGTTATGGGTATGTCGGCCGACCGTCAGGGACTCATATGGATGGCAACAGCCTCAGGCGTGTCATGTTATGATCCGCGTGTTGATGGCTTCCGTACTCAGGGGTGGAACTCTATCCTTGACAGAATCAGCTGTTTCGACATCTGCGAACTGCATCGTGGCCGTCTTGCTGATGGCCGTTCTCTCGATGGCAGCATAGCCATTGCTACTGAGGAAGGATTGTATCTCTACGACCGGCAGAAGCATAGTGTTGAGCGTTTCCCAGGCAGTGAACAGCTTAACAACAAGATCGTTAGCTATGTAGTACAGTCAAACGACGGTGATATATGGTGCTCCACATCGCAAGGTATCTGGCAGTACGACCTTGACCGTCAGGTCTTTGTGGGCCATGTGAGGGGCAACGGACTGTCACAGATGGAGTTCCTATATGGCATAGGCATGCATACCGATGATGACCGCATCTTCTTCGGTCATAGCGACGGCCTTACCGTCTTCTCTCCTGCAAACGTCAGCGAATATCATCCAATGCTCGACTCGTTGCAGCTGTCGGCATTCTTCGTGGGCAACCAGAAAATTGACACGCGCACCGTGCTCAACGATGTTCAAATCACTGAGCGTCCAGTCAACGAGAGCGATCATTTCACGCTGAGCTATCTCGATAATACCGTGACAATGGCGTTTTCACAGTTCAATTTCGACAATCCGAGTAACGTGCGTTTCGAGATGCGTGTCGATGATGGCGAGTGGCTTCGCAATGTGGAGGGAAAGAACGATTTCACCCTCAGTCACCTGCATCCAGGCACCTATCGCATATCAGTGCGTGCGCAGGTGGGCAGTGGCTATACTCCAGAGAAGGTTATCTATATCACCATCCGCGGTCCTTGGTATAAGAGTACTGTAGCTTATGTCATCTATGCGTTGATTGTAGTGCTGCTCCTTGTTTATATCAACTTCAACTATCGTCGTCGCGCCACTGAGCAGATGAACGAGGAGAAGATGAAGTTCCTCATCAACGCTACCCACGACATACGCTCGCCGCTGACGCTTATCCTTGCAGCACTGAAGAAACTGAAGTCTGCACCCGACGATAATGCCCTCGATACCATTGAGCGCAACTCCCAACGCATACTCAATCTGGTGAACCAGATTCTCGACGTGCGTAAGATTGACAAGCAGCAGATGCATCTGCACTGCAAGCAGACGGAGTTCATAACCTTCGCGCGCGGTATATATAAGATGTTTGAATTCTCAGCTAAGGAGCGTAACATCACATTCCTGTTCACAACCGATGACGAACAGCTCGACGTGTGGATAGACCGCAGTCAGTTCGACAAGGTGGTCACCAACCTTCTCTCCAACGCCTTAAAATATACCTACGAAGGCGGCACCATCGAGCTGCGCATTAGCCATGATGAGAATCAGATGCAGCTGCAGGTCATCGATAGTGGGGTAGGACTCGACCCTGACAGCCTCAAGCATATCTTCGACCGCTTCTATCAGGGCAACAACTCGCGCCGCATGCACATCGATGGCACAGGCATCGGCCTGAACCTCTGTAAGATGATTGTCGATATGCACCACGGCGAGATACAGGCATCAAACCGTGCCGACGGTCAGAACGGTTCTGTCTTTACTGTTACCCTGCCTCTTGGCAATGCTCATCTCAGTGAGGAGGACATTGATCGCGAGGAAGTTGAGGAAATTGTTGCTGATACAACGGAGACGAAAGAAGAGGAAAAGCCATCTAAAGCCACCACAATGTCTTCGAAGCGTGGCTCCTCATCGAAGCGCCGTGTGCTCATTGTCGATGATGACCTCGAGATAGGCCATTATATCTCTACGGAACTGGGCCGTTACTACAAGTTCGGACTTTGTTCTAATGGTAGGGAGGGACTGAAAGAGCTTCTCACCAATGACTACGACATCGTTGTCAGCGACGTGATGATGCCTGAGATGGATGGCTTCTCTATGCTTCGCCTGATAAAGACAAACCTGAATATCTCTCATCTACCTGTCATAATGCTCACTTCGAAAGCCGATGTGGGCAACCGTCTCGAAGGTCTTGAGCGTGGTGCCGATGCTTTCCTTGCGAAGCCGTTTGACATGGAAGAACTGCACATGGTCATCGAGAACCTCATCCAGGGCCGTCAGCGCCTGAAGGGTAAGTACAGTGGCGCACAGCAGCAGGCCGACAAGGTGGAACAGCCTGAGGTGAAGGGTAACGACGAGCAGCTCATGGAGCGCATCATGAAAGTCATCAACAAGAACCTCTCCGATAGCGACTTCAACGTGGAGATCCTTACATCCGAGGTAGGCATAAGCCGAGCACAGCTGCACCGTAAGATGAAGGAGATGACAGGTCTCTCTACCAGTGAGTTCATACGAAACATCCGCTTGGAGCAGGCAGCACGTCTGCTGAAGGAGCAGAAGATCAATGTCACTCAGGTGGCATATACCGTGGGTTTCTCTAACCTTGCTCACTTCTCCACTATCTTCCGCAAGCACTTCGGCGTCTCGCCCTCAGAATACGTCGGCTAGCTTTGTCTTTTTAAACACCATCGTTGTAGTTTAATACTATATTGTGTACTGAATTGTCGATGAAACCGAACGTTTTTGTTAGATAAAGAGGGCGAAATAGTCAGAAATTATTAAATCTGCGTCACGGATTATTAAATCTGCGACGCAGATTATGTATTTTGTGACGCAGTTTATTAAATCTGTGACGCAGATTTAGTTTTTCCCGTAAGAAGAAGATGCTTTTTGTGACCTTTTTATGCCATTTCTCCGTTAGAATAACGATCATCTTTAGCCTCCAATACTCTTGCTAAGTCCCTGCGAAACGCCTTTGTGTCTCATTGTATTACTACTTTGTGATACAAATTGAAAAGAAATTGAGACATGTTGTTATAGTATATATAGGTGAATTGTACTATCTTTGCCACCAAATTATTATTTATTATAACCTAATTTTCTTTATTTACTAACAAAACTTAAAACTTATGCGAAAAGTTACAAAGTTATTCATCTTGCTATTCTGCTTGTTTGGCGTGATGAATGCGTCTGCAAAAACCGAAAAGGTTCATGCGACGTTTGAGAATCCCAGCAACACCAATACTACTTGGACTGCTGGTACAAAGACCTTCACATGGTCAACAACGTACTACAACCAGCTACGCAACATTGGTTTGCCTTCTGGTGATATTACGAAGTATAAGAAGCTAGTTGTTGATTGTAGTATGGTTACAGGAACACAGTTCCGTGTTCTTTTCTACAAGGGCGGCTCTAATCTTGTGCTCTATGCTCATGACGGTGTTAATGAGTTTATCATTGCCGATACGCTGAAGGCAATAGCTCCTAATGATTTCAATGAATACATGAAGGAATGCACAGAGATTTGTCTCTCTGGCGATAACGTAACAGCTCCAGGCGAAGCTGTTATCAATGATGTGTATCTTGAAACTTATGATGATGAGGGCGAGAAGGTCTATGCTACTTTTGAGAATCCCAGCAACACCAATACTACTTGGACTGCTGGCACAAAGACCTTCACATGGTCAACAACGTATTACAACCAGCTACGCAACATTGGTTTGCCTTCTGGTGATATTACGAAGTATAAGAAGCTAGTTGTTGATTGTAGTATGGTTACAGGAACACAGTTCCGCGTTCTTTTCTACAAGGGCGGCTCTAATCTTGTGCTCTATGCTCATGACGGTGTTAATGAGTTTATCATTGCCGATACGCTGAAGGCTATAGCTCCTAATGATTATAATGAATACATGAAGGAATGCACAGAGATTTGTCTCTCAGGCGATAACGTAACAGCTCCAGGTGAAGCTGTCATCAATAGTGTTTATCTAGAGACATATCCTGAGAATGAATCTGTAGAGATTCCTGATATTGTATATGAAGAAGACCCAGGTATGCCCGAGGGCGACTTTATTAACTTCACTGAGGCATTCCCAAGCCTCCAGCCGAGGATTGGTATTGGTGCTGACACACATCCAATCGTGTTGGGTAATGGCGAAGTTGTTGTTGGTCAAAGAACAAAGGATGTTATCGCAGACCTCTCTGCATATAGCAAGCTCACCCTTGTTACTTCTCCAAACTTGAAACTTGTGATCTACATGAACCATGAGGTTGACGCTCAGCAGAATGCTGGTGACTATGCAGCAGCTGATTCTGGTAAATATGTGTTCCTGAATGTTCAGGCTGATGAAAATGGTATTGCAGAAGTTGACTTGACAAAGTATGCTAAGCAAGATCTTAACTGTATCTGCCTGCCTTGGGATAATAACAACAAGGGTACTGTTTGGTATATCTTGCTGACTCAGAAGGCTCCTGCTTTCGAGCCTGCTTATGGCACAATCTGGGAGAATGGTGAGACCATAACTGATGGTGACTACACTCTGATCAGCCTGAACAAGGGCTATTTCCAGAACTTCGCAAAGGTTGCCGACACTCTGAAGGTTGACTTCGAGGTTGTTGCTGCCGCTCGCGCTGCTCGTAATATTAAGAAAGGTGAGATCTCATTCTGGGCTGATGGAAACGAGCTGTTCTCACTGGCTAACATCATGGCTGAGGTAAACAATGTTGAGATTGCTCTTACTGAGGAGATGATCACTAAGCTGGCTACTGCTGAGCAGGTAACTCTGAAGTACAAGAACATGGCTGTTGCTAAGGTTGCTCTCGTAGAGAAGGTTGTTCCTCCATTCGAGCCTACCGATGTAACTGCAAAGGTTAATAAGGCTGGTTGGAAGAGTGCTGTTGGCAACGTAGGTGACCTCGGCGATCAGAAGGAGCAGTATCTGACTAACACCACAACAAATGGTGAGATTCTCTATCAGACTGTTGAAGGACTTGACAATGGTACATATACCGTTGAGATTATTGCAAACGCTTCTTATACCTCTGGTCGTGGCTTCGCTTCTGCAGCCCTCGACGGTGAGATTGGCCGCGTAGTTGTTTATGCTGGCGATGTTGAGAAGACTATCCCTGTTGTTTATCAGACAGCACTTGGTACTAACAATGTTGTTACTTTGGAGAACGTTGTTGTTACCGACGGTACCCTGAAGATGGGTCTCCGCAAGGATATCGAAGGTTCTAACTGGCACACAATCCAGATTCAGAAGCTGATGCACGAGAGCCTCGAGGCTAATGCTGATGCCGCTGCTCAGGATGAGTACTGGAAGAACGTAGCTGCTACAGTTGCTGCTTATGAGGCATATGCAAATGTTGCAGGTTCTGAGAAGGCTGCCATCGCTGCTGCTGAGACAAAGGCTGCTGCACAGGCTGCTATCGCTCCATTCTATGCTGCTAAGGCTAGCTATGACGCACTTGTTGACATTATCAACAAGGGTAAGAGTCTTAACATGGACATGACTGAGGCTGAGGCTCTGCTCACAAATGCTGAGACAACAGCTGCTCAGGCTGCTGAAAAGGCTGCTGAGCTCGTTCATCCAGTGAACCTGGCTTACAACACTTCTAAGGCTACTGAGGGTGCAGACATGACATTCGTTATTGTTAACCCAAGCTTCGAGAATGGCACAACAGGTTGGACTTACGAGACAAGTAATGACCATGGCGCTAAGGAAGTTCGCAATGAGACTTATGCAATGACAAATGCTGATGGTAACTATCTGTTCAATATCTGGAGCAGTGGTAACCAGATTAGCCAGGTGATTGAAGACCTGCCTAATGGTACTTACAAACTGAAGGCTGTTGCTGCTACCGACGGTGGACATCAGATCCAGCTCAATGCAAATGACAAGAGCTATAAGATTGATGCTATTGACAAGGGTACTGGCGTTGAAGGCGAGGTAGAGTTCAAAGTGCTTGATAACAAGGCTACTATTGGTGCTGAAGGTGTTGACAAGTACTGGTATAAAGTCGATAACTTCCGCTTGACCTATGTGAAGGGCTTTGATCTCGCTGCTCTGGTTCAGGCTTATAATGAAGCACTCGCTGCTGCACAGGCTGTTGAAGGTAGAATGAACGTAAATGTTAAGGCCGCTCTTGATGCTGCTATTGCTGCTCAGGTTGATATGACAAATGCTGATAATCTGGCTGCTGTTACCGCTGCTCTGACAGAAGCTACTGCTGCTGCTAATGCATCTGTTGCTGCTTATGCTAAGGCTGGCGAGGTTCTGCCAAAGATGAAGGAGATTACTGAGAGCACCAACGTTTACACTGCTGAAGCTTATGAGAACTACTATGCTAAGTGGGCTGCTGCTTACAATGTTGATACTCTGACAACAGATGAGGCTAACGCTCTGCAGGATCCATTCATAGTAACTGGCTGGCATGCTGATATCACTGTTGACAACTTCCTGCTCTCTGCATGGGATACTGAGGCCGACAAATTCCAAGGATACTATATCAACTCTTGGAGCACTGAGGGTAGCAGCGATGGTACTGGTTTCGTAGTTCCATTCTTCGAGTACTGGACTGGTGACGCTAACTCACTCGGCGCGAAGACTCTTACTGCTACAATGAACGGTCTGACCGCAGGTGATGCCTATGAAGTAACAGCTCTCGTACGTGTACGTATGAAGGATGGTGCTGAGGCTCCTGCATTCGGTATCTCTCTCCAGGCTAACGAGGGTGACGCTGTTGACGTTTGCGCAGGTGATGCTGTTGAGAACTCACGGTTCTTCCTGAAGGAGTTCACAGCTGAGGGTGTTGTTGCTGAGGACGGCGTGCTGAAGATTAAGTTCAACATTGCTGCTGACAACAACGTAAGCTGGCTGTCATTCAAGAATGTTGTATTCGCGAAGAAGACCATCGAGGTTGCTCACACATGGAACTTCACCAAGTGGAGCGAGGCTACCGTTGCTAACCTGAAGGCTGAGGCTGCTAAGGGCATGACTGAGGGTCTCTGGTCTGATGCTGAGAAGGCTGATGGCACTGCTACAACAATGGAGATTTCTAAGGACAACTGCTTCTGGCAGGTTGGCACAAGTGCAGCTGATGGTGAAGAGCTGACCGCTAACGGTGAGGTTATCGCTGAGCTGAAGGGTCTGAAGTTTAAGAACAACAAGGCTCGTTCACTTGCTATCGCTGTGAACTATGGCGACTGCACATCTGCAAACGGTGATGGCTTCGGTCCTTACTATGGAGCATCTTACCTCTGGTTGGGTAGCAAGGGTGTTGAGTACTTCACTATCCCTGCTGTTAAAGCTGGTTCAATCATTAAGATGGGTGTTGAGTCACACAAGCTCACAGACGCTCGTGGTGTACAGCTGTTTGCTGGCGAGACTGAGCTGAAGGACGCTGAGGGCAATGCCGTAGCTGCTCCAAAGACCTATACCGAGCAGACATGGGTTGTTCCTGCAGGCGATGCTCAGAACATTGTTGTTAAGAACACCAATGGTTGCCACATCTACTTCATCGATGCTGAGCAGGATCCTACTGCTGTAGGCATCAGCGCAGTGAAGAACAATGACCGCATGAACAAGGGTGTTATTTACAACCTGAATGGTCAGAAGGTTAATAAGGCTCAGAAGGGTCTGTATATCATAGACGGCAAGAAAATGTTTGTAAAATAACACTTATAAGGCGTTTTTACGAAAACGAAACCTTATGAAACAAATGATAAAGCCCTTCCCAGTGAAGGGCTTTATCTTTGCACCGTAGAAAAGCTATAAACTTATTCTTATTATAATAACTTATTAACCAACTTTCATTAAAACTTTATTCACATGAAGAAAACTTACAAAATGTTTCTCGCTCTTGTAGTTTGTCTGCTGAGCGGTATTAGTGTGAACGCTGAGACTATCTCTCTGCAGGATATACCATTCTGCACATGGGACGGTTGGGGCGCTGACGCTAAGAGTACAGGCACTGCTGACTGTGCATGGGTCGTTGGTGAGTCTACTGGTCAGCCTTATGGTGACTCATCTGTTAAAAACTACTCTGACTTGTCAAATTACTCCAAACTGATCGTCGTTGCAACTGAAGGAACACCACGTTTCCTGTTCAACCGCGATGTAGATGAAGGAAAGTGGTCTACAACTGAGTCTGAATCTCATCTTATCGAGTATCCAGCTTGTATTGGCGCTTGGGCAGAAAAGTACTTTACCTCTGCTCCTGGTGAGAACGAGGGCGAGACAGTATATACTGTTGACCTGAAGGCTCTGGTTAAGGACAAGGGCTTTGCTCACCTGCACGCTATCAAAGGTGCTAACTGGGCAAACGTAACTGTTCTTAGCATGGAAGTAACACGTCAGGCTAAGGCACCTCAGGGTTGGACCTCTATTATTAATAATGGTGACTTTGAGAGTGATGACATCAGCTCATTCGTTCTGGCTAAAGAGGCAAAATCTGGTGATGGCGACGCTACTTATCCTATCGAGATCAATGATACAGTTGGTAGAAACGGCGGACGTGGTCTTGCTGTTACATCAATGGCAGATGCTTACGAGACATGGTCAACACAGCTGTTCGTAAAGCTTAACGAGGCTGTTACAGAAGGTCTGCAGTGGCGCTTCACTATGGATGTTAAGGCCGATCGTGCTGCAACTGTAACAAGTGGTAGCCACGCTGCACCACGCGCATGGATTGGTGGTGGCATTATCGATCAGTTCGAGGTTACCGATGATTGGCAGACCATAACAGGTGAGGGCACCATCTCTAAGGATCTTGCTGAAAAGGCCTTCGGTAGCATTGCTTTCGACCTGAACAACGACAAGGTATCTGCTAATACATTCTATTTTGATAACATCAACTTTGAGGTGTTCAAGCTCGGTACATCTGCTGAGTTCAGTAGTATTGCTGTCTTGCTCGACTTTGGTTTTGACACAAACATTCCTCAGCTCGTTAAGAATAGTGGCAAAAAGCGCCTCATCTATCCTAACGACTGCGCTACAGTTAAAGTAAATGGCGTTGCTGCTGAAATCTACTCTGTTGAGGCTCTTGAAGATGGACGTTTCTATATTTTCCTGACTGAGGAGCCTAATGAGGACGCAACAGTTGTTGTTTCTCTGAAGAACCCGAAGGATGCTGAACATCAGATTATCTATGCTTCTGGTGCCGTTAATGGGCAGGTTGTTGGTGATGTTGATGAACTTGTTGCTACATATAACTATGATATCGTTGGCGAGGATGGTATCCCATACGACTATGTTATTCCAACTCTGATGGCTGCTGATCCTGAGAATGGCGCATTCAACCTGCCTAACTCTATCAGCGAGTTCAAACTGAAGTTTGACAAGAATGTTGATTGTGAGAAGCTTACTGCTACTCTTAATGATGCCGCTCTTGCTGTTGAGCCTTCTACTGGTTTTGCTGAAGAAGTTAAGCTCGTGCGTTCTGGAGAGAATCTCGCTAATGGTCAATATACTCTCAAGATTGAGAAGATCTTTGCAGAGCAGTTCATTGATGACGCATACTGCGGTGACACCACTCTCGTTCTTAACATTGGTAAGACTGAGTCAGATCCTTCTGACGTAGCTCGCGAACTTATTCCTGCTGAGTACTTCGCTAATTGCGCTGCAAACTCTATCCCTGAAGGCTTCTTCGTGAAGTTCGGTTCTGAGGATCGTCCTGGCGGTTCTGGTGCAGGTAGCGGTTCACGTATGTTCGACTTCGGTACAGGTGGTGACTTCACAAAGGGTCTCTATTTCCGTGAGGGTTATGTAGAGTATGGTACTACTGTGAATAAGGATCCTGAAACTAGTGAAATTATTAACGAGTATGCTCTCGAACTCGGTGCTGGTAAGAAGTATGACATCAGCTTCAATAGCGCAATGTGGAAGGACAATGGTTCACAGCTCTGCTTCCGCGTATATTTCAAAGATGATTTCGATGCTGCTATCGCGGCTTCAGAGGAGCCTCAGGCTGTTCTTTCACAGGTTGTCGCTAATAAGCCTAATGTAAACGGTAGCACAGCTGCTGTTAATGGTTCTGCAAAGACTGTTATCAGATTCGTTCCTGCTACAACTGGTAAGTATGTTCTGAGATGGGTATCTACTGGTTCAGAGACTGGTGCTGCTGAATATAAGGAGGTTATCCTTGCTAATCCTTCTGTTAAGTACATTCCTAACAAGGCTGGTATTGAGTTGATTACCAAACTGGAGAATGCTCTTACTGATGCTAAGGCAGTTCTTAATGCTAATAGTGGTGACCGTTATGCAGGTGTTGACTTCGACAATCTGAGTGCAGCTATCATTAAGGTTGAGGCTGAGAAGGATGGTTACTACAACCCATCTTCATTTGACAAAGCTGCTGAAGAGCTGCTTGCTCTTGCCCAGGCTATGAAGGATCACCATGCACTCTGTGACGACTACGATGCTTCTATTAAGAAGACTATCGACGTTGAGCGCCAGAACAAGGCTACTAAGTTCAATGCTACCGAGCTCTATGCACAGGTTGTTGAGATGAATGCTAAGTACAACGGTATCTCTGAGTGGAGAAATGTTGCTGACACAATCTCTAATCCTGAAGCTGAACCAGAATGGAAGCTATTCTATGTATTCGATGAGCTGAAGACCGCTGACTCTCTGAATGTTGCTATTAAGGAACTGAAGGATCTGGGTAACTTGACTTCTCTCCTGTTCACTGAGGGCGTTTCTGCTCCTGAGAATGCTAACAATGGTAAGGCTACTGGTGTAGCAGTGCTCACTGACCGCATCCGTAGAGCTGTAACAGCTATGGAGAAGATGGGCATTGCTGAGAATGACGAAGTGATGATTGCAGCAAAGAATGCTCTTACCGATGACGACGATCTCGTTGAGGCTATCAAGAATAAGATTAAGCTGACAATGTACACCGATCTCGCAAAGGGTGACAGCAGCGTAATGTTTGCTGAGGATACTGTAACATTTGCTGAAAAGGTTTATGACCTGACAGTGTTCGCAAAGAATCCTAACATCTACAAACTCCAGCCTAACATGAATGTTGATGAGAATAATATTCCTGGATGGACATACCCAGAGGGTTACAACAGACCTGGCCTCACCGTTGGTTGGGGACAGCCAAAGCACGTAGAAGGTGTTGCTGAGGACTGCATGTTCCAGGCATACATGAACTCATATCGTGTTGAGCAGACTATCACCGACCTGCCTGCAGGTGTTTACACAATCTACTTCGGTTTCTCTGAGCGCAGTGCACAGGGCGATGATCTTGCTGAGAAGGGTAGCTATGCTTATGTAATGAACTCTGAAGATGTTACTGAAGGCACTGAGAAAACAGCTGACATTGAGTACATTGGTCAGGCATTCCCATTCGCTGAGGGTTCAGGCTCTGCAATGATTGAGGGCGTTGAGGTTCTTGACGGTGTTCTGACAATCGGTGCAAATGCTGGTGCTGGTTCTAACACGTTCTTCAACGATGTACACATTGTCTTGACAGCAGCCGCTGCTGCAAACTATGAAGAAGAGCTTACGAATCTTATTGAGACAGGTATTGAGAACGTTAACAAGACTGCTAAGGTTAACGCTATCCAGATGTTCGACATCAACGGTCGCCGCATTTCTGAAGCTCCTCGTGGTGTTGTTATCGTGAAGAAGTACATGAGCGATGGCACTGTACGTGTACAGAAGATGGTGAAGAAATAATCTACCCATTAACAATACACAACTTGAATTAAGTTAACAGGGCGGACAGATATGCTCACGGCATGTTTGTCCGCCTTTCTCATTAAGAAATATGAAGAAAGTATTTGTTTCTATAGCGGCAACGCTGCTGATGTCGTTATCAGCATACGCTGACAACATTATTAAGAACCCGATGCTGTGGGCAGATGTGCCAGACCCGGATGTTATCCGTGTTGACGATACGTTCTACCTCGTGTCAACAACGATGCACCTCATGCCAGGCGCACCGATAATGAAGTCGAAAGACCTGAAGAACTGGGAGACGGTGGGCTATATCTTCGACAAGCTCACAGATTCACCGAAATATGACCTCGCCTTCACCTTGCCACTCGACAAGCAGAGTGGAGATGGTGTGGGCACCGTCTATGGACGCGGACAGTGGGCCACGTCGCTGAAATATCATAAGGGAAAGTTCTATGCTCTGCTGGCACCTAATGAGGCTGGTCCCATGGGACAGACCTATATCTTCACTGCCGAGAAAGCTGAGGGACCATGGACGCTCCACTCACGTCTGCGCCATTTCCACGATGCTACGCTGTTCTTCGATGATGATGACACACCATATGTGTTCTTCGGAACGGGTGAGATGTGTCAGCTGACGAAGGACCTGAAAGGTGTAGTGGAAGGTAGCTTGAGACATTATTTCCAGCGTGAGGAAGATGAGCGCGGTCTCCTCGAGGGTACACGTGTCATCAAACACCGTGGCCGTTACTATGCCTTGCTCATAAGCCATACCTACGCGCCTGGCCGTCATCGCCGTGAGGTGTGCTACCGCACGACAGACCTTAAAGGAAAATGGGAGAAGAACGTGATTCTCGAGAGTGACTTCGGCGGCTTCTCATATCTGGCACAGGGCACCATCGTTGATACCGAGGATGGCGACTGGTATGGAATAATGTTCCAGGACCGCGGTGGAGTAGGTCGAGTGCTGACACTCTCACCTGTCCGCTGGATTGACGGATGGCCACAGCTCGGCGACGAGAACGGTAAGGTGCCCGAAACCATGCGTCCGCTTAAGAGTGGGGAACCCACCACCTCCATTGTCTGTGCCGACGATTTCGCCCCTATTGCGGTAGCAAATTCTTGCGTCCCTTCGGTAGCAAGCGACCAGAGGTCGAGCGCTCCACTCTCCACTCTCCACTCTCAACTAAAGAAGTGTTGGCAGTGGAACCACAACCCTGTGGATAACGCATGGAGCCTCACGGAGCGTCCTGGATTCCTGCGATTGAAGACTGCGCGCGTAGTACCAAACCTCTATCTCGCTCCAAACACACTGACACAGCGTATGGAAGGACCTCAGTGTGACGGAAGCATCGTGTTCGACTGCTCAAAGATGAAGGATGGCGACTGCGCTGGTTTCTGCGCCTTCAACGGTGACAGCGGCGTGCTGACACTGAAGAAAAAGGGAAAGAAGATGTTCCTTGAGATGAGTGAGCAGAGCGTGAGCCTGACTGACCGCGAGAAGGCGGTGACAGCAGTAGCAGAAAATGTGATAGAGACTGTCGATCTTACGTCACAGCTTAAGAAAGGTGGAAAAATGTGGCTGCGCATTACAGGCGACTTCCGTCCTGGCAAGAATGACGCTGCAAACTTCTTCTACAGCCTTGATGGTGAGAAGTGGGAACAGATAGGTTCGAAGAACTACCGCATGCGTTTTGACTATCGCCGCTTCTTCATGGGCTCGAAGTTCGCTATCTTCAACTATGCAACAAAGAAGATTGGCGGATATATCGATGTGGATAAGTTCGACTACTCAGTGGAACCTAAATGATTCTTGACTCTTAGACACTGATTGGACTGGCTTAACCAGTCCAATCAGTGTCTAAAAATAGTTTAGTTCTCGCCTGAGAACTGCTTGATTCTTTGTTCTTCAGACAGCTTACAGATGAGTAGCGTATCGTCTTTCTCTGCTACGATGTAGCCGTCAAGTCCCTGAACAACAACTTTCTTCTCCTGTGAGGCATGGACAATGCAGTCATGGCACTCGAAGAGCTGAACATCCTGTCCAATGGCAGCGTTGCCGTAGAGGTCGCGCTTTGACTGGGTGAGCAGTGAGCCCCATGTGCCAAGGTCGCTCCAACCGAAGTCGGCAGGACAAACGAAGATCTCTTCGGCCTTCTCCATGATGGCGTAGTCAACAGAGATGTTCTCGCAAGTGGGGAACTTCTCGTTGATGACAGCCTGCTCTTCGGCTGTGCCATAAACAGGAAGCATAGACTCAAAGATCTTTGCCAGCTTAGGCTGATACATGCGGAAAGCGTTGACGATGGTGTTAACGTTCCAGATAAAGATGCCTGCATTCCAGTAATAGTTGTTTTTGCTGATATATTCCTGAGCAGTCTTCAAATCGGGCTTCTCACGGAATGAGTCAACACGGAAGATACCCTTGTTGCGAAGAGATGCTGCGGTGAGGTTGGCTTGTATGTAACCGTAGCCAGTCTCAGGACGTGATGGCTTCATGCCGAGGGTCACAATGGCATCGGTGTCGCTGGTGAACTTCATGCAGTCGCCGATGATGCGCTGGAACTCTTGCACGTTCATTACTATGTGGTCGCTTGGTGTCACCACGATGTTAGCCTTCGGGTCGCGCTTCTTTATTCGCCAAGAAACGTAAGCGATACATGGGGCGGTGTTGCGGCGGCATGGCTCACAGAGAATGTTCGTGCGAGGCATGTCGGGCAGCTGCTCTGCCACAATGTCGGCATATTTCTCGTTGGTCACCACCCAGATGTTCTCGGGAGAGACAAGTGTGCCGAAGCGCTCAACGGTGAGCTGAAGAAGGGTCTTGCCAACACCAAGTACGTCAATAAACTGTTTGGGCTTTTCAGCCGTGCTCATAGGCCAGAAACGGCTTCCTACGCCGCCTGCCATGATTACCAGATGATTGTTTATTCGTGCCATAAGAACAATATTTTAAGTTATTTCTTTATATCTCCCAACCTACAGCGGAAGCACCGAGGACTGCTGCTGAGGCACCGTCGAGACCGCTGACGAGGAACTGCGCCTTGCCACGGAAGATAGGCATCACATGTTGCTCGTATGATTCGCGTATGGGTTTCATGATAAGTTCTCCTGCTTTCACCATGCCTCCGAAGAAAATGAATGCCTCAGGAGATGAGAAAGCTGCGAAGTCTGCACAAGCCTCACCAAGCATCTTGCCAGTGAACTCGTATATCTCGTTGGCAAGTTCGTCGCCTTTGCCTGCTGCAATAGACACCTCGAGAGAAGTGATGTCTTCGGGCTTTATGTCGCGAAGTAGCGACGGACGTGTGGTCTTGGCAAGAAGCTCGCGGGCAGTGCGTGCAACACCAGTAGCTGAACAGTATGCCTCAAGACAGCCTTTGCGACCGCAGCCACAGAGACGACCTTCCTCGCCGCGTACCATGGTGACATGGCCCAGCTCACCAGCAAAACCATCGCTGCCATAGAGTAGCTGACCATTGACAACTATGCCTGAGCCTACGCCTGTGCCGAGGGTGATGACAATGAAGTTCTTCATGCCACGAGCAACGCCATAGACCATCTCGCCGAGAGCAGCTGCATTGGCATCGTTGGTCATTGCCACGGGGATACCACCAAGACGGTCGCTGAACATCTGAGCCAGGGGAACAATGCCGTTGTGAGCCCAAGGGAGGTTGGGCGCAAACTCGATAGTGCCTTTATAATAGTTCGCATTAGGAGCACCGATGCCCATTGCCTTGATTGTCTCAATGCCGCCAACTTGCTCAATGATTGGCTGTAGAGCGTTGATGCAAGCGTCAACATATGTTTCCGCGCTGTCAAAGCCGCCAGTCTTTATGGCTGTGGTGGCTTTTATCTCGCCACGCGAATCAACAATGCCGAAAACAGAGTTCGTACCGCCAAGATCTAAGCCAATAACATATGGCTTCATGGTTGCTTGTGTATTCATAATAAGGTCGTTTTATTTTAATTATTGATTATTGTGAGTTCCAAAAATTGATTGTGTCTGCAAAGATAACAGAAAAATCTCTATTATTTTTCATTTTTTGCTATAAAAAATGTTTCTATAACAGTATTATCTTGTATTTTTTTGTATCTTTGCGACAGAACAACTTATTAACTTTAAAACTACATGCTTATGAACAAGGAGGATAAATTTGTGATTACGATAAGCAGACAGTTCGGTACAGGTGGTCATGAGATTGGTGTTGAACTGGCACGACGGCTTGGGGTTAAGTTGCTTGACAAGCAGATATTAAACGAGATGGCAAGCCGCTACTGCGTGGTTGAGGATGCTATGGAGCATATTGAGGCTCGCAATCCTCACTGGCGAGACGACTTCACGTCGTTCTACAGACAGTATATGGCAGGCGCCGAGTATAGCGGACAGGAGCAGGATCAGACATCGCACAAACTGTTTGATGCCCAGGCTGAGGTGATAAAGAAAATTGCGCGTGAGGAGTCATGTGTCATAATAGGACGCTGTGGCTTCCATATCTTCCGTAACCACCCAAATTGCCTGAAGATTTTCCTGCATGCTGACATGGACTGTCGCAAGAAGCGCATAGGCAGAAAGTATGACCTGCCTGAGAGCGACGCTGCGGCAATGATAGTGGATAACGACTATTCGCGTGAGCTATACACAAAGACTTATACAGGAAGTGAATGGCAGGATGCACGTAACTACGACCTGTCGCTGAATGTGAAGAAGTTTGGAGTGAACGGCGCGGTGGACTATATCATGAGTTGTATAGAATGAACAACTTATATAAAGCATAAAAAGAAACTGATTTACTAAAATGACAAAAAAAATCGTAATGGCGATAATGGCACTGGCGTGTGCCTCCTTCGCATGGGCTCAGCAGAGATCTGTTGAGTGTCTTAACTTCGGCTGGCGTTTCCATGAGGGCGATGTGCAGAATGCACAACAGAAAGACTTCAATGATGCAGGCTGGAGAGTGGTTAATGTGCCTCATGATTTCCAGATTGAGCAGCCGTGGGTGGCACCTGCTGCTGACGAGAAGGCAGACAATAGCGATGCGGCTGCCAACATAAAGAGCCGACTGTCAAGCCGTGGCTTCAAAGAGATGGGCAAAGGATGGTATAGACTGCACATCACTCCTGCCGACTCACTCCGTGGTCGCAGGCTGCTGCTGCAGTTCGATGGCATAATGTACACGGGCGATGTATATCTTAACGGTGAGCTCATAGGTGGTACAAACTATGGATATGTTGACTTCGAGATTGATGTAACAGGCAAGCTGAAGCTTGGAAAAGAGAACGTTATTGCCGTTATGGCAGACACACGCGACGCAAAGGCATCACGTTGGTACACAGGTGGCGGACTGTTCCGTAGTGTGCGTCTTGTGTCAACACCAAGTGATACATATTTCGAGCGCCATCCTCTTTATATTACTACGCGCGATAATAAATATGTGAACATTACTGCCGAGATAACGTTCCGTGGTCGTGACAGCAAGGCTGTGGCCGAGGTGCAGATTGTTGATCCACAAGGAAAAACCGTCTATGAAGGAAACACTGACGTTCAGCGTGGACGCATGGCACGCACCTTTGAACTGCCGCTGAAAGAGATAACGATAGAGAATGCCCAGCTGTGGGACACCGATCATCCTAATCTTTATACAGCCGTGGTGAAGTTACGTCGTCCTAATGGCAGTCTGGCTGACGTGGCATGTTCGAAGTTCGGCATACGCACGGTGGAGATAGTTCCAGGCAAGGGACTGCTCCTTAATGGAAAGAAGGTGCTGTTACAAGGCTATGCCAACCACCACACTCTTGGTGCACTTGGCGCTGCTGCCTATCCACGAGCTATAGAGAAGCGCATACAGCTGATGAAGGAATATGGAATGAACCATATCCGTACCAGTCATAATCCTTATAGCCGCGAGTTCATTGAACTTTGTGACAAATATGGAATGCTTGTCGTTGACGAGCTCTACGACAAGTGGACACGTCAGCATACTGGCGGACGTGTGGACTTCACTGAACTGTGGCAGAAAAATATTCCTGAGTGGGTTAAGCGCGATCGTAACTCTCCGTCGGTTATAGCATGGAGCCTTGGCAACGAGTTGCAGCAGGATCCCAACCAGCCGTTCAATGATTTCGGAGTAACGATGTATAGGCTCATGCGTCCGTTGGTAGCCCGCTATGACTCCACGCGAAAGGTGACGGTGGCCATGCACCCTCGTTATCGTAACTGGGAGACTGACTCACTGCCGTGTAACCTCGCCATGGAGACCGATTTCCAGTCATATAACTACCGTTACATGTATTTCCCCGGTGACGGCAAACGCTTCCCTTGGATGACATTCTATCAGAGTGAGGCTGCCGTGGCTGCCATGGGACAGAACTTCTTCGAGATGGAGCTTGACAAGGTGATGGGACTGGCTTACTGGGGCGCTATAGACTATCTTGGTGAGAGTCAAGGATGGCCGGCAAAGGGATGGAACCAAGGTGTCTTCACCATTGACCTTGAGACAAAGCCAAAGGCATTCTACATGAAGAGTTTCTTTAAGCCTGACGAGCCAATGGTTCACATAGGTATAATTGACAAGAAAGGCGACCAGATGTGGAATGGCGTGCAGACTGGTAACGACGGCATGAGCGACCACTGGCAGCGTGTTGAGGGACAGAAACTGTCAATCGTTACCTATACAAATGCCGAGGAGGTGGAACTTCTCCTCAATGGAAAGAGCCTCGGTAAGCAGAAGAACGATGTGAAGAATGCTAAGATGCGCAACCAGATACGTTGGAACAATGTTGAGTATAAGCCAGGTCGTCTTGTCGCTATAGCCCGTAATGGTGGTAAGGAGGTGGCGCGTCACCAGATAGAGACAACAGGCGAGGCTGTGAGTCTCACAGCTGAGGCTGATAAGCCGATGGCAACAAAGAAGAATAAGAATGTGGCCAAGTGGAACGCTGACGGCATGGACCTGCAGCATGTGCGCATAGTGGCTGTCGATAAGAAGGGACGCCGTGTGCCAATGGCACAGCAGGAGGTGACGTTCAGTGTTGACGGACCTGCAGAGATTGTTGGTGTCATCAATGGTGACATAAACTCCAACGAGATGACCGTTGGCAACAAACGTTCATTGTATAATGGCGTGTGTACCGTCATCTTGCGCTCTAAGCAAGAGCCAGGCAAGGTGACACTCAAAGCCAGCGCCGACAAACTGAAACCGGTTTCAGTCAAATTGATGACAGAATAATTGAGAATGGAGAGAAGGGCGTATTAAGACACAAGAGTTCTTTTTAAAACAACGGATTACACGGATTTTACGGATTCTCCAAGTTACTGATTATCAGTTTGGCTTAAATCCGTGAAATCCGTGTAATCCGTTGTGTTTAATTATTATACATCCTCTTTTAGAGCTTGTACAAGTCGTTCGCTGCCATGAGTTCAACCTTCATTTCAGAGAGGATGCGGTCGCACTCCTCGAGATCGGTAGGACGTATGACAACATGGGCGACATCGCCGTTGGCAAATGAGTACATGTACTCGATGAAGACACCCTTTTCAGAGAGCTTCTTAAGCACTATGGCAAGTGAACCGCTGATGTTCGGACATACGAAACCGATAACATCTGTGATTTTTACTGCAAAATGCTTTTCTTTCAAGACGGCATAGGCCTTCTCCGGATCGCTGACTATACAGCGGAGAATGCCGAAGTCGCTGTTGTCGGCAATACTCATGGCAGAGAGGTTGATGCCAGCCTCACCAAGAATCTCGGTCACCTCGTTAAGACGACCAGACTTGTTTTCAAGGAAAATAGATAATTGTTTTGCTAACATAATTATTAAAGGTTTTATTGGGTTACCGTGATAATGATTAAACGATTATTCGATTAAACGATTATTCGATTAAACGATTAAACGACAAAACGATGCTTTACTTAAACTGTCGCTTGTCGATGACGCGCTTGGCCTTGCCTTCGCTTCGCTCAATGCTCTTCGGCTCAGCCAGCTTGACCTTGAAGCCGAGACCGATGACTGAGCGCAGTTCAGCCTCAAGTTTCTTCTGAATACCGACCATCTGTCCCATCTCGTCAGTGAAGTATTCTTCCTTAACCTCCACGCGCAGTTCACAGGTGTCGGTGTTGTTGACACGGTCAACGGTAAGCATGAAGTGGGGCTCGAATTCTGGAACACTGAGGATGACAGCCTCAATCTGTGATGGGAATACATTGACGCCGCGAATGATGAGCATGTCATCGCAGCGACCGAGTATGCGGTCCATGCGTACCAGCGTTCTGCCGCATGAACACTTGTCATAGTGAAGAGCTGTGAGGTCGTGGGTGCGATAACGAAGCAGTGGCATGCCCTCTTTCGTGAGATGGGTAAACGTCAGCTCGCCAAGTGTACCCTCAGGAAGTGGCTCTCCAGTCTGCGGGTCGAGAATCTCAGGATAGAAATAGTCTTCGTTGAGGTGGGTGCCATGCTGACACTCGCACTCATAGCCTACGCCAGGACCGGCAATCTCTGATAGACCGTAGATGTCATAGGCTTTGATGCCTAAAGATGACTCAAGTTTGGTACGCATCTCTTCAGTCCATGGCTCGGCACCGAAGGCACCGACGCGAAGTTTGAACTCATCGCGCTGCCATTCGCACTCTTGAAGAGCTTCGCCGAGGAATAGTCCGTAGCTTGGGGTGCAGCAGAGAATGGTTGTGCCGAAGTCGTGCATCAGTGTTATCTGTTTCTGAGTGTTGCCGCTGGAGATAGGTATCACGCTTGCTCCGATGTTTGTTGCACCATCATGAGCGCCAAGTCCGCCAGTGAACAGTCCATAGCCATAAGCAATCTGGAAGATGTCGTCTTTCGTTGCGCCATAAGCAGTGAAGGCGCGTGATATAGCCTCTGACCACATGGCAAGGTCCTTGCGAGTGTAGAGCACTACCACAGGCTTGCCTGTAGTTCCGCTGGAAGCATGGATACGAACTATCTGACTCATTGGCACGGCTGCCAGTCCGAAGGGGTAGTTGTCGCGCAGGTCGAGTTTGTTGGTGAATGGTAGCTTGACAATATCATCAATGCTCTTGATGTCGCCAGGCTCGAGTCCCATCTCCTGAAACTTTTTGCGGTAGAAGGGTGTGTTGTGATAGACATACTCTGCCATCTTGACAAGACGGCGGCTTTGCAGTTCGCGAAGTTGTTCGCGGTCCATGCACTCAATGCTCGGATTCCAAATCATAAGTTTAGTTTTGATGTGTTGTGTTATTGTTTAAGAAGATATTCCTTGAAGTCCGCAAATTCTTTTGTCATCGGGATGCTCTGCTTGGTACCTTTCATGAAGGCCTGCAGACGCTCGGGAATCTCAACATCGATGCCGAGAATCTCGTCAACCTTCTCTTTGAACTTCGCAGGGTGGGCTGTCTCACAGAAGATGCCTATCTCTCCTGGTTTCAACTGCTCCTCTAAGGCGCGATAGCCGCATGCTCCGTGTGGGTCGAGAACGTATCCTGTTTCGGCATAACACTTGCGCATGGTCTCTTTTATCTGTTCGTCGCTATAGGTTGCACCGCTGATTAGGCTTGTTATGCGGCGGTGGGTCTCTTCGGAAGAAAGCTTGCCATTCTCACTATAGAGGTTGATGATACGAGCAAAGTTGCTTGGGTCGCCCACATCCATCGCGTTTGCCAGTGTCTGTTTCGATGGCTTCGGCTCGTATTTGCCTGTCTGCAGGTAGTTATAGAAGATATCGTTTGCGTTGTTGGCAGCAATGAAACGGCTGACGGGAAGACCCATCTGATGACCGAACAGGGCTGCACAGATGTTTCCGAAGTTGCCGGAAGGAACACACATGACAAGCTGAGAGTCCTTAGCGTTTGATACGGCGTTGAAACGCGCTACTGCATTAAAGTAGTAGAATGCCTGTGGCAGGAAACGTGCTACGTTTATGCTGTTTGCTGAGGTGAGCATCATGTGACGGTTCAGTTCTTCATCCATGAAGGCGCTCTTAACCAGTCGCTGGCAGTCGTCAAACACACCATCTACCTCAATGGCGGTGATGTTCTTGCCCAGTGTGGTGAACTGACATTCCTGTATGGGACTTACCTTCCCCTTAGGATAGAGCACATAAACATGGATGCCATCAACGCCAAGGAAACCGTTGGCCACTGCAGAACCGGTGTCGCCAGAGGTGGCTACAAGGACATTGACGGTGGAGGGGACTGCGACGGTGTCGCAGTTTACTGAACCGTTGTGGCTTACTGAACCATTGCGAAGGAAGTACTGCAATAGGCGCGCCATGAACCTTGCACCAACATCCTTGAATGCCAAGGTGGGACCGTGGAAGAGCTCAAGAACGTAGATGTTGTCTTTGATTTTCTTTATAGGGCAGTCGAACTGCAGGGTGTCATAGACGAGGTCTTGCAGTGCATCGCCATCGACGTCCTCGCCGAAGAACGCATCAGCCACTGTGTAGGCGATGTCCTGAAATTTCATGTCTGCCATGTCATCGAAGAATGCCTGTGGCAACTTATTTATACGTTCAGACATATAAAGACCGCGGTCTTCAGCCAGTCCCTTTACTACTGCCTTCTGCAGGTCGGCTATGGGAGCCTTTCCGTTTGTGCTATAGTATTGCATATTGTGTCAGATTTGAAATCAGCTTTAGATTTTGTTTGAACTTGGTTTATTGTATCTTCATCAGTGTCTGCATGAACTCATTAAGGCGCAGCAGGCCATAACCACCGTTTGTGCACGACACTTCATCGTAGTGTTCAACATCATCTGGCTCTATACCATTATAATATATAATAAAAGGTACAGGCTCGTTGACGTGGATACGCATCTCTACTGGGGTGGGGTGATCGGGGAGTACGGCAATGCATACTGGCTCACTCATTAGCTTCGTAGCTTCAACGATTGGCTTTATCAGCCGTTGGTCGAGGTAGTTTATTGCACGCAACTTCAGTTCGAGGTCACCGTCATGGCCTGCCTCGTCGGTAGCCTCTACGTGTACAAAGACGAAGTCGTCCTTTTTCAGTGCCTCAATAGCTGCCTGTGCCTTACCTTCATAGTTGGTGTCGGCAAGACCGGTAGCACCGGGAACTTTGATGATGCGCAGACCTGCGTATTTACCTATGCCCTGGATGAGGTCCACGGCAGAGATGACAGCACCTGTCTTTACCTGTGGGTATTGTTCCATCAGTGTTTTCATCGAAGGACGATAGCCGCCAGACCATGGCCAGATGCTGTTTGCCTGGCGTTCACACTGGGCTGCTTTCTCCAGGTTGTAAGCGTGGCGTGGGAGCAGTTCCTGAGAACGCAGAATGAGTTTGTTGATCAGCTCTACGGTTTCTTCAGCTTCGTGCTCATAGCCTTTCTCAGCAGTGACGAGAAGAGGTTTCCATTCTTCGTTTGGATGGTCGTGAGGAGGATTGCAGACAATGTGTTTCGATCCGCCCTTGATGATGAGCAGGTGTCGGTACTGTATGCCGCAGATGAACTTCACACGTTCGAAGCCCGCCTCTTCGTTTATGGGGCGCGCCAGCGTTTCGTTAAGATAGTCGATGAGTTTGCGGGCATCTTCGGTCTGAAGGTTACCACCGTTGTGGGTTATGATTTTTCCATCCTCAAGGGTTATGATGTTACAGCGTATAGCGAAGTCGTCAGGCTGCATGTCATAGCCTATGGATGCTGCCTCCAGCGGACCGCGTCCTTCATATACCTTGTTAAGGTCATAGCCGAGTATGGCTGTGTTTGCCACTTCGCTGCCAGGGGGAAAGCCTTCGGGCACGGTGATGAGGCGACCTGTGCGTCCGTTCTTTGCCAACATGTCCATCACAGGCTTGTCGGCATACTGCAGAAGTGTCTTACCACCCAGTCGCTCCACGGCGTGATCGGCCATTCCGTCACCAAGTATTATAATATGTTTCATATTAAATATTTGCTATTGACATGATGTTTGCAAAAACTCCTGCAGCGGTGACGCCGGCACCGGCACCATAGCCTTGGATGAGCATCGGGTATTCCTTATAGCGCTCGGTGGTGAGTAATACGATGTTGTTTGAACCTTCCAGTCCATAGAACGGATGACGCTGATCCACAGCTTCGAGGGATACGGAGGTCTTGCCACCATCCATCTTCGCTACGAAACGCCAGCGCTTGCCTTCCTCCTCCAGTACCTTGCGACGGGCTTCGAAGTCGGCATCAAGTGAT
Source organism: Prevotella sp. E13-27 (assembly GCF_023217965.1). Taxonomy (NCBI): domain Bacteria; kingdom Pseudomonadati; phylum Bacteroidota; class Bacteroidia; order Bacteroidales; family Prevotellaceae; genus Prevotella; species Prevotella sp. E13-27. The sequence goes on from NZ_JALPSC010000001.1 coordinate 1,789,021, forward strand.
GGAAGAGCCTTCCAGAAGTCATCTTGAGAACCGTTGAAGAAACTGTCGGGGAGGAATAGATGCTTTTCTACATCTTCCTGTTCCACCTGATAGCCAGCCTCGCGAGTGAGGATGACCAGCTTGCGTATAACGTCCTTACCGCAGAGGTCTATACGTGGGTCGGGCTCGCTATAGCCTTTTTCTTTTGCCTGTCTAACGGTCTCGGAGAGCGGAATGTCCTTGGAGATGGTGTTGAAGATGAAGTTCAATGTTCCGCTCAGCACAGCCTCGATGCGAAGAATCTTGTCGCCTGAGTTGCGTAGGTCGTTGATGGTGCCGATGATGGGCAGACCCGCTCCTACGTTAGTCTCAAAGAGAAACTTGACACCACGCTGCAAAGCAGTCTTCTTCAGTCGGTGATAAGCATCGTAAGGACCGCTTGCGGCAATCTTGTTAGCCGTAACCACGGAGATGTTGTGGTCGAGGAAGTCCTGATAGAGTGCTGCTACGTCAGCTGAAGCAGTGCAGTCCACGAATACAGAGTTGAAGATGTTCATGTTGATGATAGCATCTCCCAGCTTCTCTGTAGGAAGCGGTGCCTCATCCATCAGTTCCTTATAATGGCGGAGGTCTATTCCGTCGCGGTTTAAGATGTATTTCTTACTGCTGGCTATGCCCACAACTTTGAGCTTCAGCCTGCGTTCCTCCTTCAGCTGCTTGTACTGTGAGTTTATTTGCTCCAAGAGGTTGCCGCCAACGGTGCCTATACCGCAGACAAACAGGTTCAGTACCTTGTATTCAGAAAGGAAGAATGAGTCGTGGAGTACGTTGAGTGACTTACGCAGAAATTTAGAGTCAACAACGAACGAGATGTTTGTCTCAGATGCGCCCTGTGCGCAGGCGATAACACTGATGCCGCTTCGTCCCAGCGTGCCGAACAGCTTACCTGCGATGCCGGGCGTGTGTTTCATGTTCTCGCCTACGATAGCTATTGTTGCCAGTCCGCTTTCTGCATGCATTGGGAACATGGCACCTGTAACAATCTCTTTCGAGAACTCCATGTTCAGCACCTCTACTGCACGCTGTGCATCCTCATCACGCACACCGATAGATGTAGAGTTCTCTGATGATGCCTGACTGACCATGAATACCGAAATACCGTTCTCTGCCAGTGTGGAGAAGATGCGGCGGTTCACGCCGATGACACCTACCATTGACAGACCTGTTACCGTTATGAGCGTAGTACCATTGATGCTGGAAATACCCTTAATCATGCGGTGGTCATTCTCAATCTTCTGTTTGATGAGAGTGCCTGGATGTTCGGGGTTGAAAGTGTTCTTAACCTTTATGGGGATGTTCTTTACACAGACAGGGTATATGGTTGGCGGATATACTACTTTGGCACCGAAGTTACAAAGTTCCATTGCCTCGACATATGACAACTCGTTGATGGTATAGGCGGTCTTGATGACGCGTGGGTCGGCAGTCATGAATCCGTCAACATCAGTCCATATCTCGAGTACGTCTGCATCAAGGGCGGCAGCAATGATGGCTGCAGTATAGTCAGAACCGCCGCGTCCAAGGTTCGTTGTCTCGCCCGTGTCACGGTCTTTCGAAATAAAACCTGGCACGACAGGCACTGTTCTGCCTCCTTCTTCTTTTGTAGCTGTGGCACAGCTGCATACTGAGCTGAAGGCTTCGCGCACTAAATCTGCTGTCATCTCTGCATCGAGCACATGCTTGCCCTGCTTGCGTACGGTCTTTATGAAGTGGCGACTGTTGAAACGCTCACCACCATTGATGAGGGTCGCTACGATGTGCGAACTGAGACGCTCGCCATAGCTGACGATGGTTGCCTGAGTCTTTGGGCTGAGATCGTGTATGAGATATACACCATAGTATATAGAGCGCAACTGCTCGAAAAGATCGTCGAGCGTGTGTAGCAGTGCTGTTTGTCTCGTTTTATCGGTTATGATGGCATCAACCATGTCATGGTGGCGTTTCTGCATGCTTTCGAACTCCGCTTTCCATGCGTCGTCACCGCGTAATGCCATTTGGGAGGTAGCTATAAGTTTGTCGGTGATACCTCCCAGAGCGCTCACTACGACAATCACTTGTTCCTGTTCGGCCTCTACAATTTTCTTAAGGCTCAGGATACTTTCTACGGAACCTACGGATGTTCCGCCGAATTTCATTACTTTCATTTTTGTGTCTTTTTTGTTGTTATAATAACCCCTTAACGGACGGGGCGATGACTTTACAATCGGCAAAGGTACTATTAAGTGAGCAAAAAGCAAAATTTTTTTTACTTTTTCGAACGCAAGCATGCTTTTCGCTCTACTTTTTGCGCCTTTGTAGGTAAAAGAGTCTTGATGAAAGATAAGAAGATTGTAAAATGATACTACCTAATAAAGCAAATGTGGGAACTTTCGGGACATTTCTTTTGCTGTGTGGGAAAAAAATAGTATTTTTGCGTCGCAAAATGAAAATAGAGTTATGACAAAGGAGCAAGATATAAAGAATGCTATTGATGTGATGCGTAAGGGCGGTGTCATTCTGTATCCTACAGATACCGTCTGGGGAATAGGCTGTGATGCTACAAATGCGGAGGCAGTCAAGCGTGTTTATGAGATAAAGCAGCGAGATGACTCGAAGGCGCTTATTTGTCTGGTGGACTCTGATGCACGCATGCAGCGTTATGTTAGGAATGTACCCGATGTGGCTTGGCAATTGATTGATTGCGCCCCGGAAAAGCCCACTACGCTGATTCTTGACGGAGCTGTGAATCTGGCGCCGAACCTCATTGCTGAGGACGGATCTATCGGAATTCGAATCACTAATGAGGAATTTTCGAAAGAATTGTGCTATCGTTTCCAGAAGGCTATCGTTTCAACATCGGCAAACATAAGTGGAGAACCTGCCGCACAGAACTATCGTGATATTGACCCACGTATCATAGAGGCTGTCGATTATGTATGTTGGACCCGTAGGCAAGAACATCAGCCACATAAGCCGTCAAGCATAATACGTCTGCGTCCGGATGGACAGGTAGAGATTATAAGGAAGTGATAAGCTGATAATGAGCGAATTATAGGGAATGAGGAACGATAAGTACGCATTGTTTTTTGATATCGACGGAACCTTGGTGAGTTTTAAGACTCACAAGATTCCTCCTTCTACTATCTTTGCTCTTACGCAGGCAAAGGCAAACGGACATAAGGTGTTCATTGCCACAGGCCGGCCCATACAGATAATAACGAATCTTGGCGCCATAGAGCATCTCATTGACGGATATATCACAACCAATGGTGCCTATTGTTATGTGGGTGACGAAGTGGTGAGCTGTCATGCCATAGCAAATGAAGATGTTGAGACGATGCTTGAAGATGCCCGCCGATATGATTATTCATGTGTGGTGGCAAGCGAGACGCAGTTTGCTGTTTATAATCCTCATCCGGATTTCGACGAGATATTCATAAAACAGCTGTCTGTTGAAGGACTCGACGCTTCGAATATGAATGTTGACGTGGCATTGTCGGAGCGTATTCTCCAGTTTTCACCGTTCTTCGATGTGGAGCATGAGAAAAAACTTATGCAGCGTCTCACCGGCTGTATCTCAGGTCGTTGGCATCCGGCTTTCACCGATATTACGGCTCGCGGTACTGACAAAGGAAGCGCTCTGCATGAGATGGCGCAATTCTTGGGCTTGCAGATGAATCGTATGGTTGCTTTTGGCGACGGCGGAAACGACCTGACGATGATACGCGAGGCAGGTATAGGCATCGCCATGGGCAATGCAAACGATGTGTTGAAACAGGCGGCAGATTATATAACGACTACCGTCGATGATGACGGTGTGCTTAACGCATTGCGCCATTATGGCGTGGTATAGGAAATAATTAACATGGATATAACAGTAGAAAGCGAACAACATGTTTTCTGGTTTACAAGACTGAACCAGTGGCGAAAGGAGCATATCAGTGAGAAGATGTTCGTGCTGATATTAGCTTTCTTCGTGGGATTGCTTTCAGCGGTGGCTGCGTTCATACTACACTGGATAATTAATGAAATAGTATATCTCCTGACAAGTCAGTTCAATGCCGACTCATCAAACTGGCTTTATCTCGTATATCCTGTGGTCGGTATTTATCTTACGTCGCTTTTTGTGAGATATGTAGTAAAAGACAATATCTCTCATGGTATAACGCGAATACTATATGCAATATCTTCGAACAAGTCGAGACTGAAGTCACATAACACATGGTCGAGCGTAATAGCATCTGCCATAACAATCGGCTTCGGTGGTAGTGTGGGTGCTGAGGCTCCTATAGTTTTGACTGGTTCTGCCATAGGCTCAAATCTTGGACGCCTGTTCAGAATGGATAGCCGCACGCTGATGTTGCTTGTGGGATGTGGAGCGGCAGGTGCCATAGCAGGCATCTTTAAAGCCCCGATAGCAGGACTGGTGTTTACGCTTGAGGTACTCATGATTGACATGACCATGACCTCACTGCTGCCTATACTCGTATCGTGCGTTACGGCGACCTGTTTTACCTATATCTTCAGTGGCGATTCGGCGCTCTTTACGTTTCATCTTGATAACGATTGGACAGTGGAGCGTGTGCCCGCATGTGTGTTGCTTGGTGTGTTCTGCGGATTGGTGAGCCTTTACTTCATACGCACCATGACATTTGCAGAAGGAATTTTCGCACGCTTCAAGGATAAGCCATATGTGAAATTACTTATAGGAGGCTCAGTACTTAGTCTTCTAATCTTTGTGTTCCCATCATTGTATGGTGAGGGATATAACTCTATCAACCTGTTGTTGAACGGAAAGACCGAAGCTGACTGGAACCAGATACTTAATAACTCGCTTTTCTCGGGCAATCCCAATGCGCTCATATTCTATATTGCTATGGTGCTGCTGTTGAAGGTATTTGCCACATCGGCTACCAATGGAGGCGGTGGTTGTGGCGGTACGTTCGCTCCATCGCTGTTCATAGGCTGTTTTGCAGGTTTCCTGTTCTCGCGTCTGTGGAACATGCATGAGATAGGTGTTTATGTGCCGGAGAAGAACTTCGCACTGATGGGTATGGCAGGTGTGATGTCTGGAGTGATGCACGCACCGCTTACCGGCATATTCCTTATTGCTGAGCTGACAGGCGGCTATAGCCTGTTTCTTCCACTGATGATAGTATCTGTAAGTAGCTATCTCACAATAAACATATTTGAGCCTCATAGTATATACAGCTCCCGTCTCGCAAAAGAAGGTAAGCTGATAACCCATCATACTGATAATGCTGTGCTCACGCTGATGCAGCTCGATTCTGTAATAGAACGCGACTACCTTTCAGTGGCACCTGACATGGAACTTGGACAGATAGTGCACAAGATAAGCCGTTCGCGTAACAGCGTGCTACCTGTCCTTGACGCAGCTGGCACTCTGTTAGGTGAGGTGGATATCACTAAGATACGTCATGTGGTGTTTCGTATAGAGCTATACCATCATTTCACGGCTTCGCAGCTGATGCAGGAACCGCCAGCCAAACTCACTGACAGTATGCCTATGGTGAGGGTGATGAAAGCATTCGACCGTACACATGCCGACTGGCTGCCGGTGGTTGACAGAGACGGAAGACTTATAGGATACATATCGCGTCAACGTATCTATATGCAGTATAGAAAGATGGTCGCAGATATGAGTGAGGAGTAGTCGTTTGTAATTATTAGTTGATATTTAATGCAGAAAGAAGATTTGCGTATAGTGTTCATGGGAACACCAGAGTTTGCCGTTGAGACCTTGAAGGCATTAGTGGAAAACGGTTATAATGTAGTGGCAGTGGTCACTCAGCCAGATAAGCCTGTAGGACGTCATGGCTCTGTGTTACAGCCATCTGCTGTAAAGGTATATGCCTTGGAGCATAACCTGCCAGTACTTCAACCAGAGAAGATGAAAGATGCTGCTTTTGTTGAGGAGCTGCACTCTTACAACGCTAATCTGCAGGTCGTTGTTGCATTCAGGATGCTACCCGAGGTCGTGTGGGCAATGCCTGAGTATGGCACCTTCAATGTTCATGCAGCCTTGCTGCCTCAGTATCGTGGAGCTGCGCCTATCAACTGGGCGATAATTAACGGTGAGACGCAGACGGGAGTAACGACTTTCTTCCTTGACCACGACATTGATACGGGTCGAATCATAATGCAGTTGCCTTTCGACATACCGGACACGGCTGACGTGGAGTATGTCTATGACGGACTGATGTACCTTGGTGCAGAGATATGTCTGCAGACCCTTAGCCGTATTATCGAGGCAGACGGACATCCGGAAAGTGTCCCACAGGAAGACGATTCACAAATTTCATTGAAATCTGCTCCTAAGATTTTTAAGGAGACATGTCAGATTGACTGGAATAAGTCATCGAAACAGGTGTATGACTTCATTAGGGGATTAAGCCCTGTGCCCGGAGCATGGACTATACTGCGGTCTGCCGATGGACATGACACAGTGCTGAAGATTTTCAAGGCGACAAAAACGGAAAAACCTTCAGATAATAGGGTGGGGCAGATTATAGCTGACAAGCGCCACTTGTTTATTGCTTGTGCCGACTGCCTCCTACAGATTGATGAGCTACAGCTTGCTGGCAAGAAGCGCATGGACGCCCAGTCGTTCGTTAACGGAATGAAAGATCTTAGCAGTTGTTCAGTCATCTGAAAAATCTAAAAAAAATATTCTTTTTTATATAATAAATTCATAGGCTGTTGCGTTTCAATTATGAAACTCATTCATTAAACAACTAAATGCAATAGCCTATGAAATTTTTTACTCAAGAAGAAACAACACCGAGCAAAAAGACGTTGAACTTCATTCGGCAGTTGGCGTATACCTATCGTGTGGTGAATAATCAAGTTGTGTGTTTAAACTGATTATCAGATAGAAACTATGGTAAAACTCTCACCATCATTACTCGCGGCCGATTTTCTACATCTCGACCGCGATATTGAAATGATTAATCGCAGCGAGGCCGATTGGCTGCACTGCGATGTTATGGATGGCTCCTTCGTACCAAATATATCGTTTGGCTTCCCTGTGCTTGAGGCTGTAGCCTCTATGTGTAAGAAACCACTCGATGTGCATTTTATGATTGTCAATCCGGAGCGTTATATTGCCCAGACTGCTAAACTCGGTGCAATGATGATGAATGTTCATCTTGAGGCTTGTACTCATTTGCATCGTACAGTGCAGGAAATACATAACGCAGGCATGAAGGCTGCCGTCACACTGAATCCCTCTACACCTGTCAGCTTGCTTGAAGACATCATCTGTGATGTTGATATGGTGCTGCTGATGAGCGTCAATCCTGGATTCGGTGGACAGAAGTTCATTGAGAATACACTGAAGAAGGTACGTCAGCTAAAGGCGCTGATTAATGCAAGCGGAAGCCATGCACTGATAGAAGTTGACGGTGGCGTGCAGGGTGAGACGGCTCCACGTCTTGTTGAGGCTGGCGTTGATGTATTAGTATCTGGAAGCTATGTCTTCAAGAGTCAAGATCCCATAAAGACTATCCACGAGCTTCGATCACTTTAATCTTGTAGTGCAAGTTCTATGTTATGCTCCTTAGCCATGCGTCGCATGTTCATAAGGGCATAGCGCATGCGGCCAAGGGAAGTGTTGATGCTTACGCCTGTCATCTCAGCAATCTCCTTGAACGAGAGTTGCTGGAAGAAACGCATATATACAACTTCGCGCTGAGGAGCTGGCAGGGCATTCATTATCTTTTTTACGTCACATAAAACCTGCTCGTTGAAAAGTTCAGTCTCACGGTATGTGTCAAGAACCGACAGGCAACGCAGGTTTGTAAGGTCATTGTCCTCTGTCGGCTCAATGATGTGTTCGCTCTTATGAGAACGATACCAGTCCATAATAACATTGTGGGCAATGCGTGTTACCCAGAACTGAAATTTGCCTGAGTCGGTATATTGTCCGTGCTGAAGCTTTGTAATCACCTTAACGAATGTCTCCTGGAAGATATCGTCTGCCGTTTCATGGTCATGAACCACGAACATGATATACGTAAACAACTTCGTTTGGGTTCTTTCTAATAGCTCGTCAAACGCTTTATTGTCTCCTTTAACGTAGAGTAATGCCAACTGCTCGTCGGTTACTCCTTCGAATTTCTTCATATCTTTTATTCTTATTGTTATGAAGTAAATGTCTCGTCTATAGGCAATAAAGTTTTAAATTTTGAGTTATTAAATTGTTTTATCGTGTGCAAAAGTAGGTAAAATGAACGTAACATCCAAACTTTTTTGCAAGAAATGTGCGTTTCAATCCTAATTATTAGAAGAAAAGTGCATAAAAATGTAGAAAATGATGATCTTTCTATTTTTTGCGACTACTTTCCCTTATCCGTTGGATTGTAGGTATTATGCGGTGTACAGGCTCTTTCTGTCCTCTTATATGGTCAAGAAGCAGCTTGCATGCCGTTTGTCCCATCAGGTGGCTCTGGTCTTCTATGGTGGAGAGCGTGGGAGTAACATCTTCCACATATTCTACATCGCTGAACCCTATCAGCGCAAGATCCTCAGGTATGCGTAATCCATAGAGTTTGGCTGCTTTCATTGCTGCAAACAGTAGGGTGTCGTTGAGAGCAATGATGGCATCAGGACGTTCCGGAAGATCAAGAAGCGTGTTTGTCGCGTCAATGGCTGAGGCTGTGTCAATGTCGCTATATACCACATATTCGTGGCGCACGGGCAGTCCGTTGTCGTGTAATGCTTCTATGTATCCATGCTTGCGTTCTTGTACCATCTTCAGTCGTGAAGGTCCGCAGAGAATGGCTATGCGTCGGCATCCTTGCTCTACAAGATGGTCTGTAGCATGGTGTGCAGCCTCTATGCTGTCGGCGGTCACGCTTGAGAAGGGATGGTTAGGCATACCTTGCGAACTTGGGGACTCAGATCCTTTGTGTGGTATGTCTCGAGCTACGAAAACTACTGGTATGTGGTCTTCTGACAGTGCGGCAAAATGGTCAAACGTTTCTGTCTCCTGCGTGACGCTGGCTATGATGCCTGCTACATGTAACTGGCGAAGACTCTCCAGATTGTGACGCTCGTGTTCAAAGTTCTCATGAGAGTTCATGCTAATCACGGCGTAACCTGCCTTGCTTGCCTCCTGCTCAATGCCGTCGAGCACAGAGGAGTAGAAGAGGGTTACGCCGTGAGGCACTATGACGCCAATGACTGGCAGCTGTCCGCTGCGCAGCGAGTTGGCAATGAAGTTCTTTGAGTAGTGCATCTCACGTGCAGTATCCATAACCATCTTGCGCGTCTGTTTGCTGATGGCAGGATTGTCTTGTAATGCACGCGACACTGTGGCAACGCTCAGTCCGAGCTTTGCGGCAATGTCTTTAAGGGATGCTGGCTTCACGTCAGAGAATGTGTTTATTTATTCTGCTGCCTTCTCTTCAGTAGCAGTTTCAGCTTTTTCTTCATCCTTGAAATCGGTGATTCCGTTTTCAATGAGAATGTTGTACCACTGAATGAGCTTCTTGATGTCACTGTTATGTACGCGGTCGCGGTCGAAGTTAGGGAGAACCTTTGCGAAATAGTCGCGCAGATCGTCACCACTGGCTTTCTTGAAGTCTATGCTTGCCTTTTTGCCCCCTTCGAGTTCTTTTACCTTCTCGAAGACTTCCATCAGTGCTATGTCTTCATCATCAGTGAACATAGCTATGTCGCCGAGTGATGTGATGCGGTCTGTGCCAAAAGCAGGCTGACGGCGATGTGTGCTGTCGAGTGCTTCTACGATAAGGTTGTTGTTTCCACGAGAAACTAATTTGTAGAGTCCGGGCTTTCCGGAAATTGCTAAAATTGTCTGTTGCATTGTCTATATATATAATAATGTGTATTTAATAGCGTGTCTATCTGTTCATCAAGAGATTGAACACCATCATTCGTGATTTCGAAATCTGCACGTTTTACTATTTCGCTCTGTTGCCATTGGCGTCCTATCCATTCGCGTGCCTTGGCCTCACTGATGTTGTCGCGATTCATCACGCGCTCTATCCTTACATCTGTCGGTGCAGTGACAACGATTGTTTTGTCCACCAGTTGGTTGAATCCCGACTCAAACAGTATGGCACATTCCATCCAGTCATAGCCGCTTGACAGGAAATCCTCAGCAACTGCGGGATGAACAATGTTGTCAATGGCCTTGGCGTTTTCATCAGATCTGAGCAGGAACTGTGCTATCACAGCTTTGTTGAGATTGCCATTATCAGTATATGCCTCTTTGCCGATGAGACTTTCCAGTTCTGTCTTCAGCTTCTCTGAAGTGCGCATCAGACGTTTTGCTGCTGCATCGCAGTCATATACGTTTATTCCGCGTTCCTTCAGTAATTTGCAGACATAGCTTTTGCCGCTCCCTATGCCACCAGTTATTCCTACTTTCATTGGTCTATGTCTTCAATGAGGTAGTCCAACTGCTTTTTGCTTAGTGACGCCTTGCTTATACCGGCAGGAACCTTACGCAGATAGATGTTGCACTTCTGTGAAGGGTTGTCCTTTATCTCGTTGTAGTCTGCCACCACCTGAAAATCCTTTGCCGACAGTTTCTTGTATGTCTTTACACCTGCTACAAAGTTAACTGTGACTTTGGCAGGGAATAGGCGTAGCACCTTTCCCTCGGGCATGTTTATTCCTTCCACAGGAACACCTTCGATGCTTTCCTCGGTAAGGATGTCCGTCATGAACCTAATGTTTACAACATCTGGAACAATCTTTACCCCAGGGGCCTTTTGGATATTAGCTTTCACTGAGAGTGTGTCGCGGAAATTCGTGTAGTTCAACTCTTCAGTGCTTATATAAGTTATGCTGTCCAGTTTGCTGTGTGGGGCGTAGATGGTAACAGAGTCAGGGTCGTACGTGACGGCTGATATGTAGTAGAGAGCGTCTGGCTTTACGTGTCCTTTGTAGATAACAGGCACTCGTTTCTTTTCA